>CAKUXR010000015.1 GCA_934700615.1 uncultured Bacteroidales bacterium | reverse complement strand
AAATAACATTGACCCCGAAAGTTAGACAAATAGCTTTCGGGGTTTATGTTGCAATACGTAACTCCGGAGACGCTTACCTTGCGAGATAGGGCTCGGCAGATTCATGTTTTATAATTCATTGATAGTTAAATGGTTCTGAAAACAGAATCTGCCTACTCGTAAAAATTAGGGGGCTCGGCGGATGACATTGATATAACTCATTGATGGTCAATGTTCCCAAAATATGCAATCCGCCGAGCCTCCTGACCGTCAATACGCAACTCTGGAGACACTTACTATAATATGCGAGCAAGTCTGCGTGGCAGCACCACCCTCCGGAAGGCCGCCTCTGCTACATCAAATGTCCCCAGAGTATGGTCAATGCCAAATTGGCGCGGCCAGTTACGGAAATAATACAATGCCTGTCGGACAGGCATTGCTGTGGCGCCGGCAGACTATGTCAAGATGCTAGAATGAAACGCCGAACTTGATGCCGATTTCATTTAACCTGCAATTGACTTGGGCATCAAGAATTGTCGTCTTGAAATTATACAGTTCGTATAACAATGTCAATTTCAATCCGACCTTACGATTCAGCGGGAAATTGAGGCCGAACTCAGGCCTGAACAGGAATCCGCCAGTCATGTCGTAGGTGTAATCCAGTTTTGTGCCGACATCCACACCCGCCATCAAATCCATTTTTCTCGAGACCGGCATATATCCCTTGATGTCAACGAAAATCGGAAAGAGGATGGCTTCGTCGGAGAAACTGGCGGTCGCACCTATGCCGGCGCCGGCAAAAAAGTAACGGGAAAAACGTACGCCATTTATGACTTCCAGATTAAGATTGCTCGTTTCCTCATCAATGCTGAACGAGAATGAGGTGTTCACTTCTCCCTGGTATTTTAAGTATTTGACATCCTGAGCTTTAATGCAAAGTGGCATAAGCAGGAAGGCCAACAGACAATATAAGTAATTCAACTTCATGTTTCTAAGATTTTTAGTAAGCGTTAAAAAATAAGTTGGTAAAGATTTGTGGAGGATTACTTATCATAAATAAACGGAAAACACGCCCAAACCGAAATAATCAGTAGCGGTGCAAGCATATAATTAGTCTATACCATAAGCAATTTTCATTAGAGAGTTATCAATGTCAATGTTACTCCGGTAAAGGTAGCAATTAATGTTTAGAAAATGTTACAAATCAAGAAAAACAGAACTAGCTGTTGGCACTTTCGTAGCCGAGTGGAAAACGGTGTAAAAAACGGCCTGATTTTACCCCGTTTGTTCAAATTTTCTGAAACGGGGTAAATAATGGCGTTTTCTTACACCATTTTTCAAGGGTGAAATTACTCTTCATCGCCATGTCGTCTGGCAGGTGGTGCGGTACGGCGGACTTGGCCAACCCACGGCCTCGGGAAGTGGGAGGTGCCTGCCGGAGACAAGTTCTCGCGGGAGCGAGGACGCAGGAAACGGTAGGAGGGCCGAACGGAGCGCAGCGGAGTGAGTTCCGCCGTACTGTGCCACCTGACAACAACGATGTCGTGACTGGCCAATGATTTATTGCCATGCCACATATTTCCGTAGTTGGCCAAGCCTATATGGCACTGACAATGTTCCAGGGTCATTTGACATGTCAGAGGAAGCCTTACATATGGTGGTCCTGCAACAATAATATGCCTCAGGCACATCTGCCTGGCCATTTCGCGTGGTTACCCGCTGTGTTTTCAAGCATCCGGCCACGACGAATTCCGGCAGGCGGGACGACGCCACGATCACCTCTGTAACACATTGATAATCAGGTATCATTTATTTTAAGCGTGGATTTCCAATGATTTTTTGGCCACCAATCCACACCTAATTTTATAGCTCTTTATAAATCAAACTATTACAAAAATCAATGTGGCGCCGTCCCGACAAAAGACGCAACTCCGGATACACTTACAACAAAAGTATGTAACAGCGGAACACAGCGTTTTCCCCCTGACCTTAATCCTGTGTGTTACTGGTAGAAACTTGCCTTCCGTAGTATAGAGTAGAGAACAAAAAGGTGTGAAATTGTCGGGGACGAGTCCAGGAGGACTTGACGCCATCGTCACTAGATGGAGGGACCCACGAAGTGGGAGGGCCTGGTCCTCCTGGGCGCAGTCCCGACGGGTCGTACCTGTCTGCAGACCACGTCAGGCTGCCATACATGCCATAAAAAAAGGGCGGGACAAATACGAAAAAAGCACTCGCGAAAAACGCAAGTGCCTCAAGTTTCGTAGCGGGTCGCAGGATTGAACTGCGGACCTCATGATTATGAATCATGCGCTCTAACCAGCTGAGCTAACCCGCCATGACTGGTCGGAGACCAGATTTAGTTGAGATAGAAGGACTCGAACCCTCACTGACAGAGCCAGAATCTGTAGTGCTACCATTACACCATATCTCAATGTCTGCCGTTAATTTCAAACGGGACTGCAAATTTACAACACTTTTCTTATTCTGCAAATTTTTCTTGACATTTTATGCAAAATTTTGATTAAGTAAGCATGAAAAAATAAGTTGGTAAAGATTTGAGAAGGATTTTCGAGGATAGATTTCTTTTCGAAGAAGGAGTGTACTGGACGTACACGACTGATGAAAAAAGGAATATAGACCGAAAAGACGAGCAAAGATTACCAAGTTATTTTTTAAGGATTACTAAAACACCGGGAGAGCACAGCAGGACAGCCGCGAGGCACAACCGGGAAATCAGCAACCCCGAAACAATATCCAAGACACGGACATATACGGCACGTCCGGCTACGCCTTATAGCAAAGCACTGTAGCCCAGACCTCACAGCCCTCACAACGGCCCACGAAGCCAAGCTTTTCGGTCGTCGTGGCCTTGACTGAAACACAATTCACATTGACCCCCATCACATCAGCGAGAATCTGGCGCATCAGAGGCACATAACGGCCGATCTTCGGACGCTGGAGCGCTATAGTAACATCCGCATTGCCCAGCTCAAAGCCCTCAGCACGAACAAGTTCCATAACTTTGGAAAGAAGAATCTTGCTGTCTATCCCCTTCCACTGATCCGAACTGTCCGGGAAATGACGGCCAATGTCACCAAGGGCAAGACTGCCCAGAAGAGCATCACAAAGAGCATGAATCGCCACGTCACCGTCAGAATGGGCGACAAAACCGAAATCAGACTCGACATTCACGCCACCGAGCCACATCTTAAGGCCCGCGCCCAACTGATGCACATCATAACCGTTTCCGACCCTTATCGGGCAGCCTGTCAACTTACCGTTATCCATTATAAAATATTGAAAAAACAATTAATTAAAATAATGCAGGTCAATGCCTGGGAAAACAACCGCAGCAGCATTGACAAAAGCCCGGCAAATAGGCAGCGGACTCTATGGCAAAAGTAAAGAAAATTTGTTAAATTTGCTTGTTATAGTTAAGTTTCGCAAACGCGAAACACCGCTTTTTGAGCCAGCGATGGCGAGGGCAAGTCCCTTCCCCGAGGGGAGGGATTTAGGGAGAGGGTAACGTGACTGACAGAGTGCGCGGGGCCTATGGCCTGCAAGCAAGTGGCATCCCTCTTTTTTCGCGAAAGCTCAACAAGTTTGACAATTTGCAAAACTCGGTTAATAATAAGAAAATAACAGATATGGCATATTTCGGTTGGTTCGGAGACAACGAACACAGGGTTTTCGATTACAAGCCCATATACTTCGATAAAGAGAAAGATGAACTGAAGCAGAAATTCGGTAAAGTTGACGGCTCACTTGAACATAAGGACGGAGCTTATGTTCCCGGCTCATATCTGAAAGGAGCATTCCGCGACGGCCCCAAGAAGAAAGGTTCGAACAAAGCACAGAAATTCATAACATTGATAGGATTGATTCTGTTCTTCATTGTCATGATCTATATCACCAAGTTCTATTCGTTGCTGTAAACCGGTATGGACATCAGGATATTACCAAGCAACATCGCCAACATGATTGCTGCCGGAGAGGTCGTACAGAGACCGTCCTCGGTAGTCAAGGAGCTTGTCGAAAACGCAGTGGACGCGGGAGCGACACAGGTGACCGTGATACTCAGCGACGCCGGAAGGACATTAATCCAAGTCATTGACAATGGGTGCGGCATGACGCCTGACCAGGCGGTTTTGTGCTTCGAAAGACATGCGACATCCAAAATAGCGACCGCAGACGACTTGCTGGACATCACCACATTCGGATTCCGCGGAGAAGCATTGGCCTCCATCGCGGCGGTAGCGGAAGTCACACTCAAGACCAGACGCGCAGAAGATGAAGTCGGATGCCAGGTCGTGTATGACGATTCCAAGCACATTTCCACAGACGAGATTTCCACACCGGCAGGATCCAACTTCGCAGTAAGGAATCTGTTCTACAACATTCCGGCACGGCGCAAGTTCCTGAAATCGGACAATGTCGAGATGAAGCACGTCGTGGAAGAATTCGTGCACGTGGCATTGACAAGATCCAACATCGGATTTACATTGATCCACAACGGAAAGAACGTCTATGTGCTGAAACCTGCCAAATCATTGAAATTCAGGATTCAGGACCTGCTCGGAAGCTACGTCGTGAGTCAGGTCGTGGATATCAGCGCAGACACTTCTGTCGTCAATGTCAGAGGATATGTCGGACGGCCGGACCAGGCAAAGAAGACATTGGGCAACCAATATTTCTTCGTGAACGGCAGATATTTCAGAAGTCCGTACCTCCACAAGGCAGTCATGAACGCTTACGAAAACATGCTGCCCCAGGGAGCCACTCCGGCGTATTTCATTTACCTTGAGGTAGATCCGCACAAGCTGGACGTAAACATAAGCCCGACCAAGACAGAAGTCAAGTTCGAGGACGACAGCGTGATTTTCCAGACGCTCTACGCCTGCGTAAAAGAATCGCTGGGCAGGAACTCATTCGGAGCCAGCATCGACTTCGACACGAAGGACATGGCAGAAATACCTGCATTCAGCAACGACTTCGACAAATTCAGGCCGGAAATGTCAATGCCGGAAGTCCAACTGGACAACGGATACAACCCGTTCGACAACCCTGAAGGCGGTCCCGGACCATCAGAAACCGGATTCGGTTCGCCAATGCCGACAGACGGGAACGACAGAATCCCGAGCGGAATGACTGGGTCCGATGACATGCAGGGCTGGATTCCAAGCGGGATGACAGGAGGAATGACAGGAGGAATGACAAGCGGAATGACAGGAGGAATGACAAGCGGAATGACAAGCGGAATGACAGGAGGAATGCCGGGCGGAAGCCCTGGAGCAGCGTCCGGAGGAGACATGTCAATGCCGGCAGGCCTGCAGATGCCCGTCCACAAGACAAGCGTCGATTTCCCGATGCCCGACTACACGGGAGCCAGCGACCCGAACTTCGGCATGACAGAAGACATCGGAAGCGGCGCAAACTATTATGAATCAGCCGCATCCAAATACGTCGACAAAAGGGACGACTACGGCAAACTGTTTGAAGACAGGATGGCCGCCATGCCGTCATTGATCCTCATACAGAAGAAATATATCGCCACGACAGTGAAGTCAGGCATGCTTCTGATAAACATACGCAGGGCATTGGAACGAATCATGTACGAAAGATTCCTGAAAGCGCTGAGCGGCGGAGAGCATGTGACCCAGCAGGCCCTGTTCCCTGTCCAGGTTCCGGTCGGCGTGGAAAACAGACTTATCTTCGACGAACACTCCGCACTGCTCAGGTCATTGGGCTTCGACATCGCACCGTTCGGAAACGACACCATAGTCGTAAACGGTATGCCGGAGGGATTCCAGGTAGATCAGAACAGCGTGGAAGAAGCTATGGCTGAGGTGCTTATAGCATTGTCAGATAACCATACGGCACTTCCGGGGATGATGGAATCCGCCATGGCGGAAAAGTTCGCAAAGATGGCAGCAAGCGAAGGAAAGCCTATCGAGACGATTTCCGCAGCAAAAAGCCTGATGGACTCGCTCTTCGCATGTTCAAACTCAGAATACACAAGCAACGGACGAAAGATCATGACTATCATGACTATCGACGACATTGAAAAAAGATTTTAAAAGAAATGGGTTACTACTACGATAACGGAAACAATTTCATTTCACAGATACCGACCGTGACAAAGAATCTCGTGGCAATCAACATACTGATGTTCATCGCCACGCTGATAAATGAAAACTTCATGGTCGCCAATTTCGCCATGTTCTACCCGGCGTCGCCATTCTTCAAGCCGTGGCAGATATTGACGCACATGTTCATGCACGGCGGATTCTGGCACATATTCTTCAACATGTATTCCCTCCTGATGTTCGGTTCCATACTTGAACGCAGCCTCGGCCCGAAGAAGTTCCTCATATTCTACTTCGTGACCGGACTGGGAGCAGTGGCCCTGCATACGGGCGTGGAATGGATGCAGGCCAGAGTATTTATCGCAAACGGGGCCGCCCAGGCTTACCAGGGACTTCTCGTGACCCCGACACTCGGTGCGTCCGGAGCCATTTATGGCGTACTCATCGGATTCGCAATGCTCTATCCGCAAGCTCGACTGATGTTGATATTTCCTCCTATACCGGTGAAAGCCAAATGGCTGGTCATCATATTCGCGGCAATCGAACTTTTCTCCGGCATCAACGGAATCCAGGATGGCGTGGCGCATTTCGCACACCTCGGAGGAATGCTCTTCGGCTGGCTGCTGATACGTTGGTGGAGAAAACACGGTAAACTGTACTACTAATAAACATTTCCGGTCGTGGCACGCGGGACAAGAAAAAAGAAAAGCCTCTTTTTCGGCATAACATCACGGACATTGATGACGATATCCGCGATGCTGCTCGTATTGAGTTATCTTTCAATGTATTGCAACCCGGCCAAGTTCTGGTTCATGACCATCTTCGGACTCCTTTTCCTGCCGCTGCTGCTCATGAACGCCTTCCTGCTGTGCTGGGCGGCATACCGCAGGTCACGAGCCATAATCATACCCCTTCTGGCATTGATCCCGTCCGTCTTCATCGTCGGGCGCTTCATCCGGTTCTCCGAGCCGACAATATCGGCCGACGACAGGGAGGGAATAAAGATTGTCTCCTACAATGTCGGGAGGTTCATGCTCGCGCAAGAAGACGAGAAGCCATCCGTCGAAGCGTGCGCAGACTCGGTGCTGAACTTCCTGAAAGGCGAAGACGCCGACATAATCTGCCTCCAGGAATTCTACACGCGAAACTCGAAAAAAGTGATGTCGTACCTGTCGAAAAAGCTGAAAGGCTATGACATACAGTATTTTGTCAATGTCAATGACCACGGCTGCTACGGCAATGTCACCCTGTCGAAATACCGCGCCGTGGCAAAGGGCAAGATCGACTTCGAACAGAGCGCGAATCTGGCATTGTACTCGGACTACGTAATCGGAGGCGAACCGTTCAGGGTATATAACTGTCATTTCGAGAGTTACAACATCTCACTTTCCCGTCTTGCCACATCGCTGGAAAAGGATTACCAGAAGACGATGAAAGACACCGAGATAAAGATGAAGAGGTCCATCGTGCGCAGGCCACGTCAGGTCAGCAAGGTGCTGGAAGACATCGAGAACTGTACGGAAAACGTGATAATCGCGGGTGATTTCAATGACAATCCGATGTCCTACACGTACTGGAGACTCCGGAAGACAGGAAAGGACTCATTCGTGGAGGCGGGACACGGGACCGGAGCGACATTCTCGAGGTTCAGTCCGTTCCTGAGAATAGACTACATTCTCTTCCCTGAATCCTACAACGCATTGTCACACAAAGTAATAAAGAAGAATTATTCGGATCATTATCCGATAGAAGCTATAATTTCAAAATAAGATGAAAGATATCGAAGAAGTAAAGGCCGAAACACTGAAGGCCCTGAAAGAAGGAGCAGTAATCCTCTACCCTACCGACACGGTCTGGGGACTCGGCTGCGATGCCACCAATCCTGAGGCAGTCGCAAGAATATATGAAATCAAACGTCGTTCAGACAGCAAGGCGCTTGTCCTGCTGGCATCAGACATGGATATGATATGCCGCTACGTGAAAGTCATCCCTGACATCGCAATACAATTGGTAGAGGTCAATGACAGGCCGATGACTCTCATTTATCCCGGAGCGATACACGGACAGGCCCCGAAGCCGGGCGAAAAGGCTGTAGCCGACAGGCACTTCCTCGCATATAATGCTGTAGCTGAGGATGATACAGTAGGTATCCGCATTCCTGACATGGATTTCTGCAAGAATGTAATCTACAAACTCGGAAGGCCTATCGTATCCACATCGGCGAACATTTCAGGCGAGAGTACGCCTCACAAATTTGCAGACATCCCGGAGGAAATCAAATCCGCAGTCGATTATATCGTAGAACCGCGTCTGGAGAAAGGCTCGACAGGCCAGGCTTCACAGATAATCAAGGTGGAAGTGGACGGAGGAATCAAGATAATCCGCGAATAATCATGGAAATTTTCTGGGCCGAAGAGGTCGGCGGAGGATTGTGCCGGCTGGGAGAAGAAGAATCAGCGCACTGCGTGAGGGTCCTGAGACACAGGGCAGGAGACGTCGTTTCCGTAATCGACGGATTCGGTACAATGTATGAGTGCGAACTTGTCAATGATTCTCCGAAAGGCGCTGACGCCAAGATAGTTAAGGAGCACCATGGCTGGGGAAGCCATGACTATGACCTTACCATGGCGGTGTGCCCTACCAAGAACATTGACAGGTACGAATGGTTCGCTGAAAAGGCGACGGAATTCGGCATTGACAAGATTGTTCCTGTGATTGGAGATCATTCCGAGCGGAAGATCCTGAAGCCGGAACGCCTGAAAAAAATCCTGCTTTCAGCTACAAAACAGTCCCTGAAGGCGAAGATTCCGGAACTGGCAGAAGTCACTACGGTCAAGAAATTCATCGGGGAGACCGCTGATGAGGATGCTCTGAAACTGATTGCCTACTGCTTCGATGATGCAGATGAAAGGCACTCGATAAAAGAGGCCCTGGAAGGATATGAGGGCAAACGGGTCATCGTCCTGATAGGTCCTGAGGGCGATTTTTCTCACGAAGAGGCGGCGGCAGCCATAAAAGCAGGCTACCTTCCCGTACACATCGGAGAGTCCAGACTCAGGACAGAGACCGCGGCTCTGGCGGCTGTGGCCATGACATATTACAAACACATATAACCAACATGATATGAAACGCTACATTTCACTTGATGTACTCAGAGGATTGACAGTCACGTTCATGTGTATCGTGAACAATCCGGGTTCATGGGGATGCATGTTCCCTCCGCTCAAACACGCTCCGTGGGCAGGCTGCACACCGACAGACCTTGTATATCCATTCTTCATCTTCTGTATGGGTGTCGCAATGGCTTTCACATTCTCAAAGTACAACGGACTGGACAAGGACGGACTGAAGAAAATCATCAAGAGAGGTATCGGACTTTTCGGAGTAGGTCTTCTCCTGAACCTTTTCCCGTTCTTCCCGCTCTACCCGCATGACCCTGACGCGACTTTCTGGCAGAACTGGACTTACTGGATTGGACACATCCGCATCTTCGGCGTACTGCAGCGTATCGCAATGGCCTATGTGATAGCAGGCCTGGTCGCTTTATGGCTGAGGAAGCCGTCCAAGATCATGATTGCAATCGGCGGACTGTTCATATTATATACAGGCATATTGGTAATCTTCGGAGAAGAGCCGGGCCCATTCACACTTGAGGGCACGATTTCCAGAAAGATCGATGTCGCACTTCTCGGTGAGAATCACGTGTATCACGGTTATTCATTCGCCTCAGGCGAGCGCGCCGCATTCGACCCGGAGGGAATTCTGGGCGGATTGACGGCAGCATGCACGGCTCTGCTCGGATATCTCGTCGGCCATGTCATCTATACTTCATCCAAGAGACATGCGGCCGCTCCGGAAGATTTGACGGCAGCACCTTCATACACTGTCAGCAGAATCTTCGTATATGGCTCATTGGCATTGGCATTGGCGATGATTCTCAGCATCTGGATTCCTATCAGCAAGCCGCTCTGGTCCGCATCTTACGTGCTTTACGCAGGGGGCTGGGCGATGTTGGCATTGGCATTCCTGATGTTTGTCATTGACATAAAAGGTGTGGAAAAACCTTTCCGGCCTTTCAAGATTATGGGTATGAACGCACTCGCGGCATTTGTGCTTTCCGGCATTCTCGGCAAACTTCTGCCGGCATTGGGATTCAGGTCTTCGGCATATTTCGGAGCCAACGAATACATGTCGCTCCTGTATGCATTGATGTTCGCCTTGGTCATCTTCATCTGTTCTTGGGCGCTTTACAGGAAGAACATCATCATAAAGCTTTAGAATGTTCATAGGTATCATATCAGACACTCACGGCGTTTTCAGCCAGGAGTTCAAGGACTTCCTCTCCCCTACAGACCAGATTTGGCATGCAGGGGACTTCGGGGGAAGCATAAATTTCGTGGACGAGATAGCGGCTTTCAAACCTCTGGTAGGAGTCTATGGCAACTGCGACGGGCAGGACGTGAGGCTCACCTACCCGGAATACCAATGTTTCGAGTGCGAGGGGAAACGTGTGCTGATGATGCATATCGGAGGAAGACCCGGAAGGTACGACTACAAGGCAAGGGCTCTTATGGACAGGTATTCTCCGGACATCTTCGTATGCGGACATTCGCACATTCTCATGGTGAAGAATGACGAGTCGAGAAATCTTCTTTACATAAATCCGGGGGCATGCGGACTGCAGGGCTGGCAGGTGGAAAGAACCGCACTAAGAGTCCATATCGAGGACGGAAAAATCTTCGGGATGGAGCTCTTCCGGGAACATAGAACGTTACAAACGCGTTAAGTATGAAAGATTTACGGGCAAAACTAAAAATAATTAAAATTTTTCTTTGACGTTTCTAAAATTGAGTGTACTTTTGCGCCATTAAAAAAAGTTAAGTTTAACTAGTTAAAGTGTTAGAGCCATGAAAAAGGTATTTATGTCTTTGGCAGTTGTAGCCATGATGGTTGCTGCTGCTTCATGTGGAAACAATGCTGCCAAGAAGGCAGAGGAAGCTGCTCAGGCTAAAGCTGACAGCGTAAGAGTTGCTGACAGCCTCGCTGCTGCCGCTGCTGCTGCAGACACAACATGCTGCTGCGCTGATTCAACTGCTGCTGAAGTAGCTGAGTAATTTCCAAGACGGAAGCCCGGTGTGCCCGATTGTGGTGCACGAATGAATTGCGGTACCTTGAGGCAACTCAGGATGCTGCTTTTTTTATGCTCTTAACCAAAGATTGCTATCTTTGTGGAATATAACGGAAACGAAAATGGCGACGAAGGAGAAAACAGTGTGGTTCTGCACCAATTGCGGAAACGAGAGTCCGAAATGGATGGGGAAATGTCCCGCATGCGGGCAGTGGAACACCATGGTAGAACAGACGGTAGCGACCGGAAAGGCGAACAGAAACCAGTCCGTCGCAGCCTCGTCTCCAGGCCACAGGCCAATGAATCTCAAGGAGATAGACTCCTCGGCAGAAAACAGGATTGCGCTCGGACTTGAAGAGATCGACCGCCTTCTTGGAGGAGGCATCGTCAAAGGCTCGCTTGTCCTTATCGGAGGTGAGCCGGGCATCGGCAAATCTACATTGTCCCTTCAGATTCCGCTGCACTCCCCCGGACTGAAAACCCTTTATGTCTCCGGAGAAGAGAGCGCCAGACAGGTAAAGATGAGGGCGGACAGACTTGGCGGAGACAATTCCAACTGCTTCATTTACAGCGAAACAGATATCAGCAACATAATATCCCAGGCAGAGGCGCTGAAGCCGGATCTCATGGTCGTGGATTCTGTGCAAACGATGTTCTCTTCGAACATTGACTCTTCCGCAGGCTCGGTAAGCCAGATTAAGGAAGTCACCGCAATGCTTCTCCATTTCGCGAAGCTTTCAGGCATCCCTGTAATCCTCATAGGACATATCACAAAGGACGGTTTCATAGCCGGGCCTAAGATATTGGAGCACATCGTGGACGTGGTTCTCCAGTTCGAGGGTGACAACAAGGGCTCCTACAGACTTCTGCGCAGCATAAAGAACAGATTCGGCTCGACATCCGAACTGGCCGTATTCGAAATGACCGGAACAGGACTGAGAGAAGTCAAGAATCCATCTGAAATGCTTATACCAATGCATGAAGAAGGACTGAGCGGGACGGCGATATGCGCAATGCTGGACGGCCTGAGGCCATTCCTCTTCGAGGTACAGGCACTGGTAAGTTCAGCAGCATACGGAACTCCTCAGCGCTCAGCGACAGGTTTCGATGTACGCAGACTTAACATGCTCTTGGCTGTCCTGGAAAAGCGGGCCGGATTCAAGCTCAACATGAAGGATGTCTTCCTGAATATGGCAGGTGGCCTGCGCGTGACGGACCCGGCATGTGACCTTGCGGTGGTGTGCGCTGTGCTGTCGTCGAATTTCGATTTCGCCATTCCTGCCGACATCTGCTTCGCCGGAGAAGTCGGACTGAGCGGAGAAATCCGCCCTGTGAACCAGTCGGACAGAAGAGTTACGGAAGCGGCCCGTCTCGGATTCAGGAAAATATACATTTCCTCTTTCACAACAGTGGACAACAACGCAGCCAAAGGTATCGAAGTCGTAAAAGTGGCTGACATTCCGTCACTTGTGAGAAGTTTATTCAGACAATAAAAAACAGTTACAGATATGACCACCAAAAATCTTGACAAGTTCTCAGTTCTTATTGCGGTAATTGCTGTCGCATTGACCATCAGCATAATGTCATTGACCAGCCAGATAGAAAAGGGAGATGAGCAGCCGGTTCAGGAACCGGTTCCAGTTCAGGCAGATACGCTGGCGGCTCCGGTGCCGACAACTGAGATGCCGGCAGCTGACAGCCTTGAAGTCCAGCCTGCCGAAGAGAATTATATGGAAGACAAAGACGTCTAGTCCTTCCGCACGGAGAATTAGCTTACAGAAAAAAGGGACCGGCCTTGTTTGGCCAGTCCCTTTTCATTTATATTGGCGAATGCCGATTACAGAGCCTGTGCAACAGCAACAGCGACTGCAACGGTAGCGCCTACCATAGGGTTGTTACCCATTCCGAGGAAGCCCATCATCTCAACGTGTGCAGGAACTGAAGATGAACCTGCGAACTGAGCGTCAGAGTGCATACGTCCGAGTGTATCGGTCATACCGTAAGAAGCTGGACCTGCAGCCATGTTGTCCGGGTGAAGGGTACGTCCGGTACCGCCACCTGATGCAACTGAGAAGTAAGGCTTGCCTGCGAGCACGCGCTCCTTCTTGTATGTACCGGCTACAGGGTGCTGGAAACGTGTAGGGTTGGTAGAGTTACCGGTGATGGAGATATCTACGTTCTCCTTCCACATGATGGCAACACCTTCGCGGACATCGTCAGCGCCATAGCAACGTACGCCGCCACGTACACCCTCTGAGTACTTTGTCTCAGAAATTACCTTTACCTCACCGGTATAGTAATCGAACTGGGTCTGTACATATGTGAAGCCGTTGATACGGGAAATAATCTTGGCAGCGTCCTTTCCGAGACCGTTAAGGATAACGCGGAGAGGTTTCTGACGTACCTTGTTTGCCATTTCAGCAATCTTGATGGCGCCCTCAGCGGCAGCATAAGACTCGTGACCTGCGAGGAATGCGAAGCACTCTGTGTTCTCGCTAAGGAGACGTGCAGCGAGGTTACCGTGTCCGAGACCTACCTTGCGGTCATCAGCAACTGATCCTGGGATGCAGAATGCCTGAAGACCTTCACCGATAGCCTCAGCAGCCTCAGCAGCTGACTTGACACCCTTCTTGATGGCGATAGCCGCACCTACAACGTAAGCCCACTTCGCATTCTCGAAGCAGATTTTTTGGGTGTCTTCGCACATCTTGTATGGGTCGATGCCCTTTGCATCGCAGATGGCCTTAGCCTCTTCGATGTCTTTGATTCCATATTGATTGAGAGTAGCATTGATCTTATCAATACGACGCTCGTAGCTTTCAAAAAGTGCCATGTTCTCTTACTCTTTACGTGGGTCAATATACTTAACTGCGTCCTTGAAACGGCCGTAGGTTCCCTTGGCCTTCTCGATAGCCTCAGGGCCTGTAGCACCGCCCTTGAGAGCATCCATAAGTTTTCCGAGGTTTACGAACTCGTATCCGATAACTTCATTGTTCTCATCGAGAGCCATCTTGGTGCAATAGCCTTCGGTCATCTCGAGGTAACGGCTGCCCTTAGCCTTTGTACCGAACATTGTACCAACCTGGCTGCGGAGATTCTTTCCGAGATCCTCAAGAGAGCCTCCGACTGGAAGACCGCCTTCTGAGAAAGCAGACTGGGTACGTCCGTAAACAATCTGAAGGAAAAGCTCGCGCATAGCGGTATTGATAGCATCGCAAACGAGGTCAGTATTGAGAGCCTCAAGAAGAGTCTTGCCAGGGAGGATTTCAGATGCCATAGCAGCTGAGTGAGTCATACCTGAGCAACCGATAGTCTCAACGAGAGCCTCCTCGATAATGCCATCCTTAACATTGAGTGTCAATTTGCAGGCACCCTGCTGAGGAGCACACCAGCCGATACCGTGTGTAAGGCCGGAAATGTCCTTAATTTCTTTTGAATGCACCCATTTGCCCTCTTCAGGGATAGGAGCATTGGCGTGATTCGCGCCTTTAGCTACGCAGCACATGTGCTGCACTTCCTGTGTGTAAATCATATTCTAGAATAATGAGTTATTTTTCGCTTCTGCAAATTTAGTCATTTTTTAGGATTGAAACTTACTTTTCGGCAGAGATTATCACCATTTATGGCTATAAAACGAACAAACCTCCGCGAAAACTATTTCGCGTCCTCCAAAGAACAGGTATATCCAAGTTTCTCGACAGCCTTCTTCAATGTCGCCTCATTTGTCTTGGCCGGATCATAGGTAATGGTGACCGTCTTCTTCTCCAGATTCACCTCCAGAGCCTTGACACCCTTCTCGAAAGAAATGTTCTCCTTCACCTTCTTAACGCAATTCTGGCAATGCATACCGACATTGAAAGTGACTGTCTTGACCGCCTTTTTCTGCGCCTGCGCGACAACAGATTCAGCACCGGCCGCATACGAAGATACGGGCAAGGTCAATGTCAATGATAGAGCGGCTACGGAAGCCGCAACAAATATCTTATTCATATCTGCAAAAATTTATTTCCAAAGTGTAAATCTCGCACCGAGATAAAACTTCGTACCCATAATAGGACCCCAGACCGCACTCGCGTCAAAATCCGGACGGGAAGTGTCGATGCCGGCATGTCCGCCGTCCATCCCCGCAACAGCCGTGCCGATGATGACATTTTTCTGACGGAAATTCGTAAGATTCTCAGCACCGAGGTAAAGGTCAATGCCTTTGAACCTCTTGGTAATCTGCAGATAGAGAAGCGGATAGGTCTTCGTATATCCGTCAGCATACAGAAGATTGCCGTCACTGTCCTTGATGGTCTTCATGAAATCATAAACTCTGGCCTTGCCGTTCACCGATGCGGTGAAATCAAAAATCCACTTGTTCAGGTTTGTCGCGAACTGCAGATTCAGCACACCCTTGTAACGGCTCGTCATCGGGCGCTCCCGAAGACCGCGTCCCTCGAACTCCGTCTTGGCATCCGTATAGCGGAACGTCGCGGTAACGGTAAACCCGCGGAACGGCACGACATTGAAATCAGCCTGATAACTGTTTGTGTATGACCGTCTTCCGTTCAGGGCATAAAAGACAATGGCATTGACACCATTGTCATAATCGACAATCATCTGCTCGCCGAAACGGGTCCCGAAATAGTCGAAGCTCAAGTATGTATCCTCAGTCTTGCCGAAAGGCAGATAGAAAGTCGCGTTGCCACCGTAGGTCCACGCATCCTCCAGCAGATGCCTGTCGAAAGAACCGGTGAAGGACTTGCCCGTAGAGAAGACACCGATATTGTCAATGAGAGGAAGCGCCCTCCTGAGGCCACGGCCTCCATTGGCCCTCAGCACAATCTGCTCGATCGGGGTATATTTCAATGTCAGTCTCGGCACGAACTTGAGTCCGTCGCCGCGGAACCAGTCTCCGCGCAGCCCAATGATGGACGAGAACTTGTCGCCCGCATGGAAAGTGTACTCTCCGGACACACCGGCATTGACAAAATTCCTTACGGCCTCGCCGGGGGTCAGCGTCTGGGCCGCGACTTTACGCATGAAGTCCTCATTGAACCTGTCGGCAGTGCCGCCAAGGGCTATCGTAAACTTGTGTGAATCATTGATTTCGTCCTGGAAAAGGACATTGAAGAAAGCCGAGTTCTGGGTGGCGAAATATTTCGATGCGCCGAACCGGGAATTCATGTCGGTTAGCGTATAGTCGGCCACGAAAGCGATGTTCTTGGCATTGTCCTCGCTTATCGGCACACCTACTTTTACATACGCGTTCAACTGCCTGTTGGTGATGTCCGAGCCCCACGGAGAACCAGGGGTCAATGTATATGCACGATAATCATATCCGTCCTGGCCGCCTTGCCTCTTGTCCTGGAGGGCACGCACGCCGAACCTTACCTGGACGCCGCTCTGGCTATAATACAGCCAACGGTTTGCGACATTGAACTGAAGCATTTTCGGGTCGTCGCGGAAGCCGTCGTGATTGTGGTCGGCGGTCTTGAAATTTCCGGAGACATGTCCGAGCAGGACGGTGCTCCATTTCTCGCCCATCTGGAGGGAAGAAGCGATATTGAAATCCGTCTTGGAGTCGTCCATGACTGAAGCATTCAGAAACAGCGGTTTCTCGTCCGTCGGCTTTCTGTACTCCGTATTTATCTGACCGGTAATGGATTCCGCACCGTTATTGACAGATGAAAGTCCTTTCGAAACCTGAATGCTTTCGAGCCATTGGCCCGGGACATAGGACAGTCCGAAAGGCGCAGCAAGTCCGCGCATTGAAGGACGGTTCTCGTCCAGCATCTGGGTATAGACTCCGCTGAGTCCCAGCAGTCGTATCTGTCTGGCACCCGTGACGGCATCCGAATATCCGACCGTCACACTGGCAGAGTTCTCGAAACTTTCCGCAAGGTTGCAGCAGGCCATCTTCTTCAGGCCCGCCGATGAAATCACCTCCGTACGCAGTTCCTTGCCGCGTGAAAGGTAATTCCCGTTCTGACGACCCACAAAAACCGTCGCGTCCAGGCTGTCTGACCTGTCTTTATAAATGCCCGTAGTATCAGGGGTCTGTGTCAATGCCAGTTCTCCGGTTCCAGTTCCTGCCAATGACAGGATTCCGGGAGCCAGCCCTCCTAACAGTGCCGGCACAAAGAAAAATAATTTGTAAGTTCTCATTATGTTCTGATTGTCAAGAGGTTGCAGCGCTCCATCCACTTGGGAACGCTCCTCATATCTATGCAAAGATAATCACAATCTTTGATTTCTCCATCCGGATTGCCGGACAGCAAAACGGCCGGCACTGAGACTCATGTCCCGACGCCGGCCTTATACATATTAAGTATATCTGACTATTTGTTCAGCTCTGCGAGGTGTTTTTCCCAAGCCCATGCAGAAGCAAGAGTTTCCTCTACAGTGCGCTCTGCTTTCCAGCCGAGTTTCTGGTTTGCGAGTGTAGGATCCGCCCAGATGGCAGTCACGTCACCCGCACGACGTGGAGCGAACTTGTAGTTGAGTTTCACGCCATTGACCTTCTCGAAAGCATTGACAAGTTCGAGTACGGAAACAGGACGTCCGGTACCGATGTTGAAGATTTCGTAATCCTTTTCCATCTTGCCGTCAAGCATTCTGGAGACTGCGAACACGTGAGCCTTTGCAAGGTCAACTATGTCGATGTAGTCTCTCTGGCAGGTTCCGTCAGGGGTAGGATAGTCGTTGCCGAAGATGCTCAGGCACTCGCGTTTTCCGATAGCGGTCTGTGTGATGAACGGAACGAGGTTGTTAGGAACGCCTCTCGGAAGTTCACCTATCAGTGCTGACGGATGCGCTCCGATAGGGTTGAAATATCTGAGGGCGATACCCTTGATGCAACCCTCCCTGTCAGTGCCTGCCATGACATCCTTGCCGTATCTTGCATAAGCCAGAACTGAATCGCGGAGGATGTCCTCGCAAATCTGCTTGGTATTTCCATAAGGAGAGGTTGCCGGCTGGCGCGGAGACTCCTCAGTTACAGGGAGTTTCTCAGGTTCGCCATAGACTGTGGCTGATGACGAGAAAAGCACATTGCATCCGCCGTGTGTGCGTGCCGCCTCAATGACATTGAGGAAAGAGCTCAGGTTGTTGCTGTAGTACTTGACAGGTTCTGCGACTGATTCACCGACAGCCTTGAATGCTGCGAAATGGATGACTGCATCAATACGGTACTCCGAGAACAGTCTGTTAACCGCATCAAGATCACAGAAGTTCATCTTGATGAACGGGATGTCTTCTCTTCCGGTGATTTTCTTGACTCCTTCGAAACATGTCATGTCGCAGTTTGACATATCGTCTGCGACTACCACTTCATAGCCGGCCTGAATCAGCTCGACAGTCACGTGGCTGCCGATAAATCCGGCACCGCCTGACACTAGAACTCTTTTGCTCATAGTTATTGTTTATTAAATCCAAGTTCCGCACTTGCGGGAACTCAAGTTGTTAAATTCTTCATTCCTCAAAGAATTGCAAATTTAAGAAATAATGCTGATAAAGGATTGTAAAATCTTCACTTGTTGCATATTCTTCATAACTTTGCCATGATTCCGATGTCGAACAGGTCCAGGAAGGACTTCGGAAGTTTACGGATTATGAGACGAAATAGAATTATCATATCATTGATATTGCTGTCTGTCACCGGTTTCGTGGCTTTTGCCCAGACCGGACGTCAGGCGGCAGCGCAGAAATACATTGACCTCAAACTGAAGGAGGAGCCGTTCCATTCCGGGCTGACGGGAGTTCTTGCGGTCACGTTCGGCGGGGACACGCTTGCCGAGCACAACAGCCTCCAGAAACTTATTCCGGCATCGACCGCAAAACTCATCACTACGGGGCTGGCTATCAACGGATTGGGAGCAGATTACAGGTTCACAACCAAGCTGGGGTACAGCGGAAGAATTTCCGATGACGGGACCTTGCACGGAGACCTTTATATCATCGGCGGAGGCGACCCGACCATCGCAAGCGGGGACAAAATCGCGCCACCCAGGGACAGTCTGTTCGCCGAGTGGGGCAGGATGCTGAAGAGGGCCGGCATAAGGAAAATCAATGGCGCCGTAATCGGGGACGGCCGGCTTTATGAGGGGCCAATCGAGAATCCGTCCTGGTCCTACGATGACCTCGGCACGTTCTACGGAACCGGCGGCAACGCGCTCTGCTTCCACCGCAACATCCAGAAAATCAATGTATCTCCTTCGGAGGAGGGTAAGGTCAATGTTGCAGTGGCGTACCCGGCCACGCCTTGGATGGAGTTTCATTCTACCGCCAATGCCGCTCCTGCCGGAAGCGGGGACAATCTGTACCTTATAAATACTGACCTTTACCCTGTGGCTGAGATGCGCGGTTCATTGGCCTCGGACAAGGGGGCAAAGACAGAAGAATGCAGCAACAAATACGGGGCATTGACCTGCGCCTGGTATTTTGCGGAGGCACTGGAGAGAGGCGGCGTCAATGTGGCACGTGTCGGCGACATTGACAATTTCGGAAATATCCGCATCGCGCCTTCGTGGGGGCATCTTGAGAAGACGGGGCTGAACACTCTACGTAAGGCTCCGGACCAGAAGGACATTACTGTTATAGGAGAGAGCAAGTCGCCTTCTGTCAAGGAGATAGCCCGCATTACCAATAAGCGCAGTGATAATTTTTATGCCGAGACATTGATTAGGGAACTTTCCAGAGTCAGGACCGGTTCCGCCTGCTATGATTCCTGCAAGGTGGTGATTCTCAGGGAACTGGATTCACTGGGCATCAGTACGGAAACCGGTATCAGGATGGTCGACGGGAGCGGCCTCGCACGCCACAATTACATTGCCCCGGACTTTTTCTGCCGTTACCTGAGGGCGATGGCTGCCTCCGGGGCCGGCAAGACCTTCATTTCTGTCATCAATTATGCCGGCAATGAAGGAATGAAGTCCCGCCTCAAGGGACAGTCTGACGCCCTGAGGCATCGTGTCCACATGAAGAGCGGGTCGATGAACGGTGTCGTCTGCTATAGCGGTTACATTCTTCCTCCGTCGGGAAAGCTCGAGGACACGGTAATCTTTTCCATCATGACCAACAACATCCCGGCCCAGACGTCTGCCGTCACCCGTTTTATCGACAGTCTGATTGTCCTGCTCGCGGAATAAATGAGGGACAGAGTGCACAAAGAGCACCCCGTCCCTATCACATTAATTATATTAAGGCAACCCTACAGCTCCCAAGCATACAGTTCAGCCAGGGAGAGATTATAGTCGCGGACTGCCTCAAGAGCCTCATCTTCAAGGGAATAGTAGAGAGAAAACTCCATGATATTGTCAATGAGGGAAATCTCGCCGGCCTGAAGCCTGTGCTCGGTCAATGCCATGGCCTCAGTCGAGACGGCAAGTGACTCGGACAAAGTCGAGGAAATCTCCTGCAGACCCTTGGCCTTCTCATACAAGCCCCTGAGACTGCTGTACATCTGGCTGGCAGCATCACGTTCCTCCAGTTTGGACGCCTCATAAGAAGAGTTTGCCTGACGGACCTTGCTGCGTACAGACCAGAGCGGAATGGACAGGCCAAGAGTTAGGCCACGGAAATTGCTGCCTTTCACAAGTTCAGCCATATAACCGGCGGTAAGGGTCGGATAATTGGACATCTTGGCAGTCCTCGCCTCACTGGCATTGACCTCCACATTCTTGCGCATGTAATCGAGTTCCGGACTGCGCTGCGACATCTCGTCATACCAGATGCGGAAATCGGCAGGCAACATCACATTCTCGTCATACACAAGAGCATTGACCTCAACAGCTTCACCGCCGTTAAGACGCTGCAAGTCAGCAAGAAGCGAAGTCCTCTCGATTTCATTGCGGGCCAGGGCGTTCTTCTGGGCGACATAGGCCAGATGAGCCTTGTTGACCTCTATCATATCCGTCTCTCCGCGCAACTGCATATCACGGTAAGCCGCCTCGATTTTCTCGGAACGGGCAATCCTCTCAGACAGTTCGGAAGCCAGGGCATTGCAGTATACAATGTTGATATACAGACTCTTGGCCTCAAGCAGGACACGCTGGCGGTCGATGCGGTACTGGGCATCAGAAAGAGCCGTCTTGGAAGTCGCGAGCTTGCCGCGGGCTCCTGTCAATGCCGCAAGGTCAACACTCTGCGAGACAGACACATCCTTTCTGGTACCGATATCTGCAGGACTGCTCCAGAGATAATCGAACCCGATTTCAGGTGCATCAAGGGCACGCTCGGCCTTATAGCCATACTGCTCTGACTCGGCACGTTTCCTCAACGCCTGGAGCTCAGTATTGTTCTGCTCTATCATTGACAAGACATCCGAAACTTTTTCCTGCGCCGAAGCTGGAACAGCAAGCGCCGAAGCCGCGACAAGCGACAGGGCGACGTATGCTGCCCGGAATGAAATATTTAATTTATTGATAATCATATAATTCCTATTTATTCGTAATTTTCCTACTGATGAGGATATAGACCACAGGGATGATGAAGCCGTTGAGCATCGTCGAGGTCAGAAGACCGCCGAGGAGAACCTTAGCCATCGGGCTCTGGATTTCGTTGCCCGGGAGTTCGCCGCCGAGAGCGAGAGGCACAAGTGCCAATGCCGAGGTCAATGCCGTCATGAGTATCGGGTTCAGTCTGTCCAGAGAGCCTTTGACGACAGCGTCATGGAGAGACAGGCCCTCACTGCGGAGTTCATTGTACCTGTCAATCAGGAGCATACCGTTACGTGTGGCGATTCCGAAGAGTGAAATGAAACCGATAATGGCAGGGATACTGATAATCTTGTCCGCGAAGAAGATGGCGAAGACACCTCCGATAAGGGCCAGCGGGAGATTCAGGAGCACGGCAGAAGCCTGTCTGACATCCTTGAACTGACCGTAGAGAAGGAGGAATATCACGATTATCGCCATCAATGACGTGAACAGCAATGTCCTGGAGGCCGACTGGGCGCTCTCGAACTGGCCGCCATATTCCACATGATAGCCTTCCGGCAGTTCGATATTGTCCCTGATGGCCTTCTGGATCTTGGTCACGGCACCCTGGAGGTCGCCATCTGAAACATTGGCAGAGATGACAATCTTGCGCGCCACATTCTCCCTATTGATGGTATTAGGGCCGGCTGCAGAGCGGATCTGCGCAATCTGTCCGAACGGAATCTTTCCGCCCACGGCATCCACGGAAATGTTTCTGATTTCCTCAATGCTGTTGCGGCTGTCATCCGCAGCCTTGAGAGTAAGGTCAAACACCTTGTTTCCCTCATAAACCTGCGAAACCACCTTTCCGGCAAGGTAAACCTCCACCATATCATTGAATTCAGACGGAGTTATACCATATTTGGCCATCATTTCACGATTCGGAACTATCTGCAGCTGAGGACGTTCTATCTGCTGCTCGACATTCAGGTCCGCGATTCCCGGGATTCCCTCTATCGCGGCCTTGATCTGATTTCCGAGCAGGAACATCTTGTCCAGATCAGTACCGAAAAGCTTGATGGCAATGTTTGCCCGTGTTCCGGAAAGCATGGCGTCAATACGGTGCGATATAGGCTGGCCTATCTCGACATTGACACCAGGCAGTGTATTCAGTTTGGCTCTCACCTCCGCAACGACTTCCTTCTTGGAGCGTTTGCCGAGTTCGAACGGAGCCTCGATTTCAGAGACATTGACACCAAGCGCATGCTCGTCCAGTTCGGCGCGGCCGGTCTTTCGTGCGACAGTCTTTATCTCAGGCACAGTCAGAAGGAGTTCCTCAGCCCTGCGGCCCACATTGTCGGACTCTTCCAGCGACACTCCGGGAAGGGTGCTGACATTGATAGTGAACGAACCCTCGTTGAATGCCGGAAGGAAGCTGCTGCCGAGGCTGAAGAAGATTCCCAATGCCACCGCAAACAAGGCCAGAACTGCGCCCAGAGTGGTTTTCTTGTGGGAAATCACCCATTCGAGCGCCACATTGTAAACCTTCTGGAGCCATCTCACAACTGCCGGATCCTTGCCCGCCTTGTCGCTCTTGTCGCCGCCGAGAAGATAGCTGCAGAGGACCGGGGTCAATGTCAATGCTACCAAGGTAGAGGCGAAAAGTGCTGTAATAAAGGCGATTCCGAGAGGTCTGAGCATACGGCCTTCCATTCCAGTAAGGAAAAAAAGCGGCACGAAGCTGACCACGATGATGAAGGTGGAGTTCAGAATCGGCAGACGGACCTCACGGGAAGCATTGAAAACGACCTCGATAACGGACTTGCGCTCCAACTCGGGGAGTTTGCGGTTCTGCCTGAGATGCTTGAAGACATTTTCCACATCGACAATCGCGTCATCGACCAGCGAGCCTATCGCAATCGCCATACCGCCAATACTCATCGTATTGATAGTCAATCCCATAAACTTCAATGTCAGAATCGACACGACAAGCGACAGCGGAATGGTGACGAGTGAAATCAATGTCGTGCGGACGTTCATGAGGAAGAAGAACAGCACGATTATGACGAATAGCGCGCCCTCGTAAAGGGACTTCTTGATATTGTCAATGGAGCTGTCAATGAATTTCTGCTGACGGAAAATGTCCGTTGCAACATTGATGTCAGCAGGAATCTGAGTTTTCAGGTCCTCGACTGCCCTGTCGAGTTTCGCGGTAAGTTCTATCGTGCTCGCGTTCGGCTGCTTTGTGACCGTCATCAGCACGGCAGGTTTGCCCCTGTGCGATGCGAGACCAAGTTTCGGAGCCTTCGCTCCTGCCTTGATTTCAGCGATACTTGCCAATGTTATAGGGGCGTCACCATCCATCTTGACTACAGCACGGCCGATGGCATCGGCATCGTTGGTGGAGAGAACTCCACGGATGATATATTCGTTGCCGTATTCATAGAGGACACCGCCGGCAGAACTCCTGTTCATGTCCTGGGCAGCATTCATAACTTCCTGAAGGGTAATGCCATAGTGGCGCATTTTCTCAGGAGAAAGCAGAATCTGGTACTCCTTTATATCGCCGCCGAGAACCGTTACCTGTGCCACACCGCCCAATGAAAGTAGGCGTGGTCTGATAGTCCAGTCAGCAATGGTGCGGAGGTCCTGCATCGACGTCATATCTGAAGTGAGACCGATAATGAAGACCTCTCCGAGGATGGACGACTGCGGTCCCAATGTCGGTTTTCCGCATGTCGGCGGCAATGATTCGCTTACCTCGGCAAGTTTCTCGGAGACAATCTGTCTGTCTTTGTAAATGTCTGTACCCCAGTCGAATTCGACCCAGACCACGGAGAATCCGGTCGTAGATGAGGAACGTACCCGTCTGACATCAGTGGCGCCGTTGACTGCTGATTCCACAGGGAAGGTGACAAGTTTTTCCACTTCTTCCGCAGCCATTCCGGTCGCCTCTGTCATAACCACGACGGTAGGGGCATTGAGGTCCGGAAACACATCCACGTCCATGTGGTACGTGGTATAGATGCCGCCCGCCATCAGCAAAACTGCAGCCATCAGAATAAACAGCCTGTTCTGCAATGAGAATCGGATGATTTTATCTAGCATAAGCTTTTATGATTTGAGTGCAGTTGCTATTAATGTTCGTGTGAGTGTCCAGGGATGGCGCTTGCCACTGAAGCGAGTTTCACCTGATATGCGCCGACGGTGACAACTTCGTCTCCCTCGTCCAGGCCCTTCAGGATTTCCCTGCGGAGGCCGTCGCTCTCCCCTATCTTCACTTCCTGCTTGCGGTACTCGGTCTTGCAGATTTTCACATAGACTGAATAGACGCCCTGTTCTTCTATCAATGCTGTTTCAGGCACGGAGATAATATTATCTTTCTGGCCTTCAATAAGATACATTTCGCAGAACGCTCCAGGGATGAAATTTCCGGTATTGTTGAATTCGAAGATTACCGGAATATAGAATGAACCCTGTGCGGCTGACCTGCCGGCAGAAATCATGCGGCCCCCGAGATTTTTTACGCTGTATGTTACCTCTGAATATGAAGGTCTGAAATTGGCGCCGATGATTCTGTTGGCACTTGCCCAATACTTTTCAGGAAGGTCGGCACGGAGCTGAAGTCTCCTGTTCTGGCTTACTATCGCTACCGGCTGGCCTGATGTGACATAGTCGCCTTCATTTACAAGAACCTCCTTCACATATCCTGTCATAGGAGACATGAGGGACAGGCCTTTTGCGCCTGCCTTGCTGGCATAGGCGTCGTATTCAGCTTTGGCTGTCTCATATTCTTTCTTGGCCTGGTCGTAAGCCTTCTGTGAAATGGCATTGACCTTAATCAGGCTCTCTGCCCTTTCAAATTCCTTTTTCGCGGCTTCGTATGCGGCTGCAGACTTTGCTACAGGGTCGCCGTCAGCCATATTCTTGGCAGAGATTACGGCAATTACCTGTCCTTCAGCCACTCTGGAGCCGGGAAGAAGTCTGGACTGGTTTCCGGCAGCCTTACCTCCTAAAGTAATGACTCCGGATGTTGTGGCAACGACTGCCGTCTCATCTCCCTGTGCCGGGAGAATTTCGCCGCTGGTCCTTATGACAGCGCTGAATGCTCCACCTTTAACCATTTCTGTTTCAAGACCTGCCGCTTTGGCACGCTCTTCGGTAAATTCCACTACGCCCGGCTCATGAGCATGTTCGTCGTGAGAGTCGTGGCTATGGCCTTTGTGATTGTGAGCATCATGAGAATGCCCCTCATGGTCGTGCGAGTGGCCTTCTGCCTCATGATTATGTCCTTCATGGCCATGAGAGTCGCAATCGTGATCGTGACCTTCGTGGTTATGACCTGCATGAGCTTCTGTGTGCTCATGGCCATGTGCTTCTGATCCTGCCTTGTCATTATTGTTTCCGCAGCCGACTGCCATCATAAGGCCGGCCACGATATAATATGGTATATGTTTCATGTTTGTATGTAAGAATATATGTTCTGAATCCGGAATAGCCTACTGATCAGCGACTTGCAGGCCAATAAGAAATACTTTGCAGATGATTCAGGCTACAGGAGGGGCACGGAGCCCTATGGTTCTTACACGATATTGATATGAAAGTTTGTCAGGGACAAGGATCTGTTTTTCCTTGGACTTGACTTCGACAGAGATTTCAGGAAGAATCTCCTGAGGAACGACATATTCAAGTGCCAGATGTCCTGACGGGACATTCTGAACTCTGGAAAGAAGAGTGACGAGAGAGTGGATGCGGCAGTTTTCCGTGCCGTTTCCGCAGTGATGATGGTCTGAACCGCAGCAATCCGCCTGACAGTCACAACAGTCGCAGCCTGAAAAGCAGATATAGTCGATGTGATGGGCAGTCGCGGAATTTTCGCAATGATGATGGTGCGGTACTGCAGACATAAGCAGCATTATCAATGCCGCCATGCTCATCAGTATTTTGGAAACCATCTTTTTCATATTCTCAATCCGGACAAAGATACGACTTTTTCTGATACGTTTTAGAAACTGTTTTGAAATTATTCACAGAAGGTTTGAGTGGAAAAAACTTCAGATTCAACCGAGGGTTCAGGGAAGATAGCTGGGCCTATCTGACCCGAAAACTCGGGAAGAAGATGAAGGAATTTTACCTCAAACAACTATTCAATCATTTCAAAACAGTTTCTTAGTCGATTTATGTCACAAATGTACAAACTGTGCCCTGCAACCGGGTTGCGAATTAAAAAAACACGCTGAAAACTTAAAAATCATAAAAACTTGCATTGACTTGAGCCACTTTTCCGGCATTGACACCGGAATTTTTGGCAGATTTGCAGATTCGGCACCAACGACATTGACGATATGGGAAAATCTTATTCTTTTGCGAGAGAACTGGGCGGCGTCCTGATGGAAGAGGCCCGGACAGTAATGGACATCCTGATTCCGAGGACTTGCTTAGTGTGCGGGGAGACATTGACCACGCACGAGAAGCATCTTTGCATAAATTGCCAGTCCGACCTTCCGTTGACCTTTTTCTGGGAGCGGAAGAAAAATCCGATGGCCGACAAGGTCAATGCCTTCGTTCAGAAAAGAATTGAGGCCGAAGTCAATGCAGGTGAGGATGTTACGCCGGACAAAACCAGTATGGCACAAGCTCTGCCGCACATTCATTACTCCTATGCGGCAGCCCTGTTTTTCTACCACGGCGAAAACAGGTACAAGAAGATTCCCCAACGGCTGAAATATATGGCTGACATTGATGAGGGCGCTTTTTACGCGGGGATGCTCGGCGAATTCATGAACGACTCGGAGCACTTCTGCGACATTGACTTTATCAT
Source organism: uncultured Bacteroidales bacterium (assembly GCA_934700615.1). Taxonomy (GTDB): domain Bacteria; phylum Bacteroidota; class Bacteroidia; order Bacteroidales; family UBA932; genus Cryptobacteroides. The sequence continues at coordinate 57,335 of CAKUXR010000015.1, read as the reverse complement.
TCCGGTCCCGCTGCATTGGGCTAGACAGTGGAAAAGGGGCTACAACCAGGCCGAGGTCATCGCCAATGCCATTGCTGAAAAATTGGGAGTCCGCATCAGGACAGACATCCTCCTCCGCCGGAAAAGCACAAAGACCCAGACCAAGTTAGGGGTAGAAGCGAAGAAAGCCAATGTAAATCAAGCGTTTACATTGACTCCTCATATTCCGGTCCCGAATGCCCGGCATGTCCTGCTCGTCGATGACGTTTTCACTACAGGCGCCACGATGGCAGCCTGCCTGTCCGTCCTCCAGCCCTTCTTCGGCCCCGAAGTCCGGATAAGCTGCGCCACTCTCGGCTTCGTGAACAACGGCTAGAAGGCCAGAGGCATTTGCATACCTTTCCGGGTAGTCCCAAACCGTCTTGGACAGTTTCTCTTTTCGGAGTCAGACATAATTTTTCGAAATAGATGCCGGACGCAGGACGATGTTACGGGATTTTTTCGTAAATTGTCGGAATTAATAAACAAAACAGTAATGACTAGCGAAATAAGAAATCCTGAACTCTGGAGAGACGGAGAATTGAAAATCGAATGGGTCAGAAGACATATGCCGCTTCTGGCAGGACTTGAGAAAGAATTCAAGGAAACCAAGCCGTTCAAAGGCAAGAAAATAGCATTGTCAGTGCATCTTGAGGCGAAGACAGCCCATCTCTGCGAGATATTGGCAGAAGGCGGAGCCGAGATGTATATCACAGGCAGCAATCCGCTTTCCACACAGGATGACATTGCTGCGGCGCTCGTTCATGAAGGACTGAACGTATTTGCGGTTCACGGAGCCACAGACGAGGAATACATGCAGGGCATCAGACGCGTGATCGAAGTCGGCCCGAACATTATCATTGATGACGGCGGAGACCTTGTCAATATGATCCATACGGAATACAGGGAGCTGATTCCCAATGTGATAGGCGGATGCGAAGAGACCACCACCGGTATTCTGAGGCTTGAGGCCATGAACAAGAAGAAGGAACTGGAGTTCCCGATGATGCTCGTGAACAATGCGGACTGCAAGCACCTGTTCGACAACCGTTACGGTACAGGCCAGTCAGTATGGGACGGCATCAACAGGACGACCAACCTCATCGTGGCAGGCAAGAACGTCGTTGTCGCAGGCTACGGATGGTGCGGCAAGGGAGTGGCAATGAGGGCAAAGGGCCTCGGAGCCGATGTCATCGTCACAGAAATCGACCCGATCCGCGCAATGGAAGCCGTAATGGACGGATTCAAGGTCATGCCAATGTCAGAAGCCGCTGCGGAGGGCGACATCTTCGTGACTGTCACCGGATGCAATGATGTCATCACTGCAGAGCATTTCCTGAAGATGAAAGACGGAGCCATCTGCTGCAACGCAGGACATTTCGACGTGGAAGTTGCAGTGGCGGCATTGAAAGAAATGGCGGTCAGCCACGCTCCGGCAAGAAACAACATCGAAGCATACAAATTGGAGAACGGCAGGACAGTATATATCATCGCCGAAGGCCGTCTCGTGAACCTTGCGGCCGGTGACGGACATCCTGCGGAAATCATGGACATGTCGTTCGCAATCCAGGCCCTCAGTGCCAAGTATCTCGTGGACAATGAGAAGACTATAGTAAGGGAGAAAGGTCAGATGCTCAATGCGGTGCCAAGGGAAATCGACAATGAGGTCGCATTCCGAAAACTCGCAGACTGGGGCATCAATATCGACAAGCTCTCGGAAGAACAAAGCAAATATCTCTACGGAGGCCACTGATTATACAACTTATACAACTAATTACTATTTATTAACTATGTTTGACAAAAGTGTTTATGTAAAAAGGCGTCAGACGCTGTTGGAAAGAATGAAGAACAGCGCAGCCGAAGGCAGAACGGGTATTGCCCTGTTTATCGGCAATACTGAGGCTCCTGCACAGTATAAGGACAACTGCTACAAGTTCCGCCAGGACAGCACATGGCTGTATTTCTTCGGAATCGATGCTCCGCTCTATGCGGCTGTCATTGACCTGGACAACGGAGAAGAGACGATTTTCGCGGATGATGTGGAAATCGGCGATATCATCTGGATGGGTCCCCAGCCTAGCGTAGCTTCTATCGCAGCAGGCATAGGTATCGAGAAATCAGCACCTTACAAGGCACTCGACGCTGTGGTCGGAAAGGCTGTCGCTGAAGGCCGTCCAGTGCATTTCATAAAGCCTTCAAGGTATTACAATACCATGAAGATCGCATCGCTTATCGGATGCGGAGACGGCGAAGTGGCCGGAAAGTTTTCACTGGCATTGACAAAAGCCATAATTTCCATGCGTCTGGTGAAGGAGGATTGCGAGATCGCGGTTCTCGACGATGCTGCGGATCTCGGATATGAGATGCATTCTGTCGCAAGGGACAGCATCAGAACAGGTATTCTGGAGCAGGAAGTCGTCGGCAAGATGGAGGCTGTCACCCTGTCGAAGGGTTGGGGCGTTTCATTTGCCACAATTCTCACACAGCATGGCGAGACACTGCATAACCATCTGCATGACAAGATTATAGAGCCTGGAAAACTGATGGTAATCGACGCCGGTGCCGAGAACAATATGCATTACGCTTCCGACTTCACACGTACATATCCGACAAGCGGCAAGTTCACCTCAAAGCAGAGGGATATTTACCAGATTGTGTGCGACTGCAACGAGTTGGCATTCAATCTCACCAAGCCTGGAACGACTTACAGGGACGTGCATATCCAGACGATGGCCCTCATGCTTGAGCGTCTCCGCGCTCTCGATATCGTCCGCGGTGATGTCCAGAGCATGGTAGAAGCCGGAGTTGCCGGTTTGTTCATGCCTCACGGCCTCGGCCACAACATGGGTATGGATGTCCATGACATGGAAGATTACGGAGAGACTTATGTCGGCTATGACGATGACCAGGTGCGCTCTACCCAGCTCGGCCTCGGCAGCCTCAGAATGGCCAGAAAGCTCGTTCCGGGCAACGTCATCACCGATGAACCGGGAATCTATTTCATTCCGGCATTGATAGAGCAGTGGAAGGCGACCAGTGCTGACCACGGTTTCGTAAACTACCAGAAACTGGAGTCTTATTATGATTTCGGAGGTATCAGACTCGAAGATGATGTCCTGGTAACTGCGGACGGCGCCCGCAGACTCGGAAATCACAGACTTCCAATCTTCCCTGACGACATCGAGGCGGCAATGAAGAAATAACTCTGAAACAGGAACAGCAGGAGCATCTTCCGGCTGTTCCTGATTTTGTTTTTTCAGCAAGAAGACATAACTACAATTTGATGAAAACAATGGAAACAGGAATTATTGGGCAGGAGGAACTTGTTGTCAATGAGACAAATACGGCAGAGGCGCTGGGCAGCGGTTCGCTGGCGGTGTTCGCTACCCCTGCAATGATAGCATTGATGGAAAAAACGGCGAGGCTGAGCGTGGCACCGTTCCTGGAGGACGGGCAGAGCACGGTCGGAACTCTTGTCAATGTCAAACATCTGTCGGCTTCACCGGTGGGCATGAAGATCACCTGCAGGACTGAACTTAAGGAAATCGACAGGAGACGTCTGGTATTTCACGTGGAATGCTCGGACGAGGCAGGCATCATAGGAGAGGGAGAACACGAAAGATTCATTATCGACGAAACGAAATTCATGGCCAAGACTGAGGCTAAACTCGTAAAATAAAATCATAAAACGAACATGACAAAAAACAACCTGGCAGGTAACGGACGCCTGCTGTCGCTTGATGCACTCAGAGGGTTCGACATGATGTTCATCATGGGTCTTAGCGGAATTATCGTAAGCATCTGCTCGCTGTTCCCTGACGGGGACACTTCATGGCTGGCAATGCAGATGAGCCATGTGAAATGGGAGGGATTCCATCACCATGACACCATATTCGCATTGTTCCTGTTCATCTCCGGTATGACATTCCCTTTTTCATCGGCAAAGAAACTTGAAAAGGGCCTGTCCAAAGGAGACATTACCAAAGAAGTCCTGAAACGTGCCTGCATATTGTTCTTCCTCGGACTGGTCTATCAGGGATTTTTCCATTTCCACTTCGCGACATTGAGAGTCATGAGCGTTTTGGGAAGAATCGGTATCGCATGGGCCCTCGCAGCCATAATATACTGCTATACAGGCAGAAAGACACAGTATGGCATAGCCGCAGGAATCCTCATAGGCTATTTTCTGCTGCTGAAATTCACCATCGCGCCTGATGCCCCTGCAGGAGCCGATTCGATGTCAAAGATGGGCAACATCTCGTACTACATTGACAGAATCATCCTCGGAAATCACGCATACAAGCCATACGGCGATCCGGAAGGCCTGGTGAGCACCATCCCGGCAATCGTCACCGCCCTGCTCGGAATGTTCACGGGAAGATATGTGAAAGAATCCGATGACAGCGGAGAGAAAAAGACATTGAAATTACTCGGAGCAGCAGTCGTAACTGGTGTTGCGGCAGCATTATGGTCAATCTGGTTCCCGGTCATCAAGAACCTGTGGACCAGCACTTTCGTCCTCGCCGCGGCATCTTATTCACTCGCAGTTTTCGCGATTTTCTACTATATCATTGACGTGAAAGGCTGGAGAAAAGGCGTCATTTTCTTCCAGGTTGTCGGCATGAACTCGATAACAATTTACTTGGCGCAGGCTTTCATTGACTTTCAGAAGATCGGCGATTTCTTCCTCAGCGGAGTGGCAGAACTTGTTCCGGAAGTCTTCGGCGCAGTCATCCTCAGAATCGGATACTTTGCCGCCGCCTGGCTGATGTTGTACTTCATGTACAAGAAGAACGTGTTCCTTAAAGTCTGAAACGGACATCAACTATGCATAAATCAATCATAAACCATCTTACTGCAGCCGTTGCGGCATTGGCATTGACCCCAACGGCACTGGCACAGACCGGACTGGAGAAACGCGCCGCAATCGAGGCTGAATTCGGAGTGAAGGATGCGGTCGTAAGGTACGATACAAGGGCCGACATGATGAAAGAACTTTACCGGACCGGGGCGGAATATTATATGTATCCGTTCGACAATCCGGAGATGACGCCGGCGCCGAAAGGCTACAAGCCATTCTATATCAGCTATCTGGGAAGACACGGGGCCAGATTCGCCATCAGCGACGATATCTACGAGAAGGTGAGGACGATACTTGTCAATGCCCATGAAGCGGGCAAGCTGAACGACAAGGGAGAGGAGTTGTACCGAAGATACGAGGCATTTTATCCGCACGTGGCATTCCGCGGCGGGGATCTGACAATCAAAGGTCAGGAGCAGCTCCATAAGATAGCCAACATCATGTACCATGACTTCCCGGAGGTGTTCAAAGGAAAGACTGAGGCGACTGTGCTCTCAACTCCGGTTCCGAGAGTTCTTCTGACCATGCATTCTTTCATTGACGAAATCAGGGTACTGGACAGAGACTTCTCCTACAGTGTAGATGCGGGACGGAAATTCCTGCCGGTACTGGAGCCCAACGGTTCCAAGAATCCGTTCTACGAGAAGGTTCCGAGGACAAAGGCCGTCGCCGAGACAGCGGCTGCAATGCAGGCTGAACTGGCTGACCCTGAGGGATTTTGCTCCAGATTCTTCAATGACATTGACTTCATCGAATCCTCTTACGGGATGTGGAAATTCGAGTCGGACATGAGGAGCATCATCATGGATATCCAGTGTATCGGAGACGATGCGGCAACGGACAGGTTTGATGACATTTTCACGCCGGAAGAGCTGTTCAACCTGTGGGAACTTAGGAACTTCAACGGATATACGATCTGGGGATTCTCCCCTATCGCCGACAACAGAAGCGTCACAAACAATGCAGCCGTCCTGAAAGACATCATGGTCAATGCCGACAGGAATATCGCCTCAGGCAAGGTCCGGCTCGACCTCAGGTTCACCCATGATACTGCGGTGCTTCCGACGGCCAGTTTCATGAGAATCAATAACTTCGGGGCTGTAATTTCCGATCCGCACGAAGTAAAGAACTATTGGCGCAGCGACCAGATTCCGATGGCGTCCAACATTCAGTTCATCTTCTACCGGAGCAGGAAATCATCAGAAATCCTGATAAAGGTTCTGTATAACGGCCACGAGGCCTCACTTCCGCTGGCTGAGGTCGCGCCTTCATACTATTCCTGGAACGCATTCAGGGACTTCTACTATAAACTAATCGAGGACGTCAAATAAGACATCCTCGATTTTCATTTAAGCAGTATAGTATCCATCTGAAGTTTGGGAACGTAATGGACCCCATCCTTCGTATAGGGCTTGAGATCCGGCTCTCCTGAAGAATCGGCAGAGATAGGCTTAAGGAAAACACTCTCCGCCGCCTTGCCGACACATAGCACAGCCACAGGCTCGAGACCATCCCCGGTGCCGAACAAAGAACTGAGCCCTTCCTTGTCAATGTTACCCTTGATCAGACAGTTGAGCCCGAGTTCAGCCGCCTTCAGCGCCATGCTCTGGAGAGAAATGCCCAGGTCAATGTCAATGTATCTTTCCTCCGGAATTGTCGAATAGACAATGATATATGCCCTTGCGGACTCCGACCTTGCCGGTTCACGGAACAGGATGCCCCTCAATGCATTGACCTTGTCCGTAGAGGCAGCATTGACCTCTCCCTCCGCGTCATCGGCCACTATCCGGAAGCGGAGCGCCTGGCGGTTCATTGCAGAGCCCAATTTGACATTGACCTCAACGATAGTGCGAAGCTGTTCCTCAGTCACGGTGAAGTCCTGGCGGTAACGTCTGATGCTACGGTTTTTCACCAGCAGTGTGTTCAGCGACGGGGTGCTGTGCTTCACTGTCACCTTCCTGGCACCGCTGCCGAACACCTCTTCATACCTCTTTTCCAAATAATTGTCAGCCATAACCCGGACTATTCTTTCGGAAGGAAACCCTTCTGTACCAATACTTCTGCAATCTGGATGGCATTGGTGGCAGCACCCTTGCGGATATTGTCGGCAACGCACCAGAAATTAAGTCCTGACTTCACGGAGAAATCGCGGCGCAGACGGCCCACGAAAACGTCATCATGTCCGAGGGCATAACGGCACATAGGATAAATCTTGTTGGCAGGGTCGTCCTGGACCGTCAGACCTGGCATTTCCTCCCACATCCTACGGACGTCAGCCAGTTCGAAATCTTTCTCGAACTCCAAGTTTATCGACTCGGAATGGCCTCCGATGACGGGGACTCTGGCAGTCGTTGCTGACACGCCGATGGAATCGTCACCAAGAATCTTATGAGTTTCATTGACCATCTTCATCTCCTCCTTGGTGTAGCCGTTTTCGGTAAAATCGTCGATATGGGGGATGATGTTTTCGTCAATAGGGTAAGGGAATTTCGCATCGTAAGTCCCCCACTCGGCGCCGGCACGCTCGGCCTCCATCTGAGCCACGGCCTTGTTGCCAGCACCCGTAACGCTCTGATACGTAGATACTACCACCCTCTTGATTCCGTACGCCTTATGAAGCGGAGCGAGCGGAAGCATCATCTGTATGGTAGAGCAGTTGGGGTTCGCGATGATGAAGTCATCCTCAGTGAGCACATCGGCATTGACCTCAGGGACAACCAGTTTCTTCGTCGGGTCCATTCTCCAGCATGAAGAGTTGTCGACGACGCGGCAGCCGACGGCAGCAAACTTGGGGGCCAATTCTTTGGACGGGCCGCCGCCTGCGGAGAATATTGCCAGGTCAGGTCGGGCTGCGATTGCCTCCCCGGCGCTCATGACCGTATATTCCTTACCATTGAATGTAACTTTACGCCCTACGGAGCGCTCTGAAGCTACCGGAAGAAATTCCGTCACAGGGAAATTCCTTTCTTCCAAGACTTCCATCATTCTGGTGCCGACAAGTCCGGTGACACCTACAACTGCTACTTTCATAATCCAATATTTATAGCTTTTCGACTATCGGACGCATGATCCTGTCCAGATCATCGGTCTCCAAAAGGAAGCCGTCATGCCCGAAATGCGATTTAATCTCATGATATACAGAACCTTTCACATTCTCAGACATGAATTTCATCTTATGAGGAGGGAACAGAAGGTCCGTATCAAAACAAATGAAGGTGGACTCTGCACGTATCATGCCGAGAGCCGCAACTTCGCCGCCTCTTCCCCTGCCGAGATTGTCGCTGTCCACAAGGTAAGTCAGATACCAGTAAGAATAGGCGTCGAATATGTTGGCAAGTTTGTTTCCCTGATAGCGGAGATAAGAGCCGGCCCTGTCGGCGAACATGACATCGTCTGACTGCTCACTCTGCTTACGGATATAGCCGTCCTCGCACCTGTAAGAGAGCAAAGCGATGGTACGTGCACACTCAAGTCCCTTGCTGCCGCCCTTGAGGCTTTCGCAGGCGCGGAAAGTAGAGTCAGCCTCCAATGCCATTCGCTGGGATTCCTCAAATGCTGTAAGCCAAGGACTTACGCGAGAGCTTGTGGCGATATAGACCGCACGGGGGAACACCTCCGGACGCAAAACCGACCACTCCAATGCCTGAAATCCGCCCATGCTGGCGCCCACAAGCAAGTCGATCTTGTCAATGCCGAGATGTATCCGGACCAGGTCGAATGCCCGGGCGACATCTCGCACGGTAACCTTCGGGAATGAGAAATAATAAGGCTTGCCGGTTTCCGGGTCAATGCTGGAAGGTCCGCTGGACCCGTAGCAGGATCCGACCATATTGCAGCACACTACAAAGTACTTCTCCGTATCGAAGAGTTTTCCAGGACCTACAAGTGCAGACCACCAGTCTTCCGCATTGGAATCGGATGTCAGCGCATGACAGATCCAGATAACTTTCATCCCCTTCTCATATTCCACCGGGGATGTATGATAAGCCACCTCAAGGGTGGAGACGCTTCCTCCCGATTCGAAAGAGAAACCGCCGTCAAGCCGATAAGTATGCCGTTCCATTGGATATCCTTTAGAGAGATTTTTTTCAGGGCGCGAAGATAGTGAAACTCACGGCAAATACCAAAAAGGCCGGCCGGAAAATCATATCCCGGCCGACCCTCAAATAGTATTTTCAAGTTACATATTCAAGTTTCGCAAGTTAGATAACTTGCTGAATGTTTGCGCAAATTGGAGGTTTGTCTCCCATTCGAAGACTTAAGGCCCACGCACTTTTTTTTGTGTACGTTACCCTCACCCTAAATCCCTCCCCTCGGGGAAGGGACTTACCCTCGCCCTGCGGGCTCCAAAAGCGGTGTTTCGCACTTGCGAAACTTGAGTTACATATTATTCCATCGTGAAGACTTTCTTGAAAATCGCAGTGGACTTGTCACCGTCCATACCGAAGGCGTAAGCGATATACTTTTCGCCCTTGTGGAGAGACTCGGTGGTCATCTTGGCTTTGCCCATAGTCATCTTGTACTGCATCATTGAGCTGTACTTGTACATGACTTCCGCGAAGAATGCCTCATCGGTTTCGTACTTTTCATACTCAGAATATGCCAGCAAGTCATAGAAATAAGCCTCCATCTTGGATGGTTCGAACTCGATTTCGGCAACACCTGCGTTCATATTGACATTGATGCCGATGGTCATGTCAGACGGGAGTCCGCTTTCGGTAGTCGTAACGGCAGCCTCTGAGACATCAGTGATACGGTATCCGTTCTCATCCACACCGAACACGCATACAATCTGCTTGGTGCTTGATTCGAGGCTGGCAGCAGCCTGGAGCTGGTATGAAGAAAGCAGCTGGGCACCATTGTGGACCATATCCTTGTCCTTCCACCAATCCTTCACACTTTCATTGAAAGTATCGATAACGACCTCGGTCATGTTCTCGGCGCTTCCATTGTACTTCTCGAGATACTCATAAGGAAGGGTGTATGCAGCCCATGTGACATCGGCAGTCGGAGTGATATTGGCCGCAAATGTAGTGGCGCGGACATCCTGGAAACCTACTGCAAATGAGCAGGCTACTTTCTTGAGAGTCTTGGCCGTAAATTCATAAGTCATTGCAGCTGTGGTAGGTACGCCTGTAATGTCGGCACCGAAAGCATAAGCCACATAGTCCTCACCATCTGTAAGATCAGTGTAGTTCTTGAACTTGTTGTGATAGCCTACATAATCTCTCCAGGTTCCGCCCTGAGATGCCATGTCAGCCTTGATCTTATCTACGATAGCCTGGGCCTTGTCGCTTGGAAGGGCATTGTACTCGCTCTTGGCCATTACGCCCCAGATGTATGAGACGTGGATGTCGCTCGGATAGACATTGACACGGCCGAAGTTGATGCCCGGACGGTAGTTGAACTGGAATGTGCACTCCTGAGCCTCCGGAAGAGGGGTATGGAACTCCACTCTGTAAACCTGAGGTGAGGTGACGCTGCCATCCTCATTCAAGCCGTAGGCATAGAACATATAGTCTGTATCCGGCTTGTCGATGGTGATGTCATAATTCTCCATATTGCCATGGCGGAGTAACGTTGTCCAGTCACTTCCGAAGACTGAGCCCCACTCCTTGAAATACTCCATGTCGTTGGCGATAAGCGCGTCGTCATCAGGCCATTTCTCCATATTGGACTTGTATGTCACCATAGCGATATATGTCGCCTCAGGGTCAGACGGAATACACTCCACAATCACCTGACGGGATTTCACATCGAGAATCTTGAGTTCGAAGGTCAATGTCTTCGGAGTCACATATTTAGCAACCTGGGAAACCTGTACTTTAACGTCTTTTGCTCCCTGGTAGGAAAGGACGATCTCGCCGTTTCTTGGCTCCTCCACAGGATTCTCGTCAGCAATGAACTTGACCTTGTCACTCTCGACGCCTTCGAAATGAAGCCATTCGGCCTGTGACGAAGCTTTCAGCTGTACACCTTCCGTAGGATTCGAGACGGTATAGTTGATGACGATTTCACTCGCCTCCTCAGGGAGACTGATGGCAGGAGTTTCGATCTTGATTTCTGGGACAGGAGCCGGCTCTGAGTCCTTCTTGCATCCTGTGGCAGCGGCGAATACAACGCCGACCAGAGCAAATGCTTTAATAAAGCGCAGTGGTTTCATAATTGTCTAAAGATATTTTGGTTTTATTATTCTTCCGGATATAACTGTTTGACCATAATGTTTGTATATGAGGCATCCGCATGAGATATGGAAACGGAAGCGCTGCGGTAATCTGAGTAACCCTTCTTGTCAGTATTCTTATCGACAGTGAATGTTACGGTATGTTTTTCCGTATCGAGAACCAAGTCATGGATCCAGTCTGTGCTCCATCCTCCGACTGAGGCTCTTACAGGCTCGCCCTTTCTCTCGTTCTCAATGCTGTAGCCGACTGTATATGTTCCGCCTTCAACAGGCACCATCCCGAAATCATCGACCGTAATGACAGGCTTTGCTGCTGTCTCGAAAGGAATCCTGATAATCTTGTCAGTAGTCAGATTACCTTCCAGGTCCATTCCATAGACGATGATGTAATACTTCTTGACCCACTCACTGATTCCTTCATCACTTATGGTCTGCACTCCTTCCCAAAGGTCACCTTCCTCATAGCCATATTCGTCTTTGTACTTCTTCTCGATCTTGCCAGGGTTTCCTTGCCAGTCTGCCCTCGTGAATTCAGCGACATCATCAGCCACAATCTGAGCGTCTGTCATTTCAACGGCTTTTGACGCATTCATGACTTTTGCCACATAGGTGCAAGTCAAATCTGCAGGAACAACCTGGAATTCAATGACATTCGACCAAAGTTTGGTAATCGATACCTCGAAAGCCGGTTTTTCAGGGGATGCCTGCTTGAAGTTCAATGACGCATTGTATGCCTCAGGATAACTTACGCTGATGAATCCGGTACGCGGATCGCTCCCTGGCTCTGCAGCCGAATTGGCGTCAGCAACGAATGAAATCTCAGTGTCGGTAACATTGATGTCATGAATCCAGTCAACGCCATAGCCAGCAGTTGCGGTAATGGTCTTGCCTGCGATAGGATTTGTCACTGTGTATGAGACAGTTACCTTTCCTCCGTCAGCCGGGATCAATGCTACCTCGCCGAAGCTTACAGATGGACGCTCAGGAGCATTGAAAGTTTGCTTGAAGAGTTCCTTGGAGGTAACTTTACCTTCCTCGGTCACGCCGAAAGCATAGACGACATAAGGAACTCCCTGATAAATGAGTGAGAATTCTTCCTTGTCAATGCTGCCCTTGCGCAAGCGTGAAGGGTTCTCCTTGACGTATGCGACGTCCGAGTCAATGACAGCCTGGTCGCTGCCGTACTCGTCGAACTCGCTCTGTCTCATTACGGAGAACACATAGGTGGCTTCCGCATCTGAAGGAACACATGAAAGTGTTACTGTGGATGGAAGGAGTTCATCTACTGTTATCTGGAATGAGTTATAGACGGCAGAAGCCTGAGTAACATTGACTTTCACAGGCTCGGCGCCCTCATAGGAGAGGACGATTTCTGCGTTTCTGACCTCTTCCTCGGCATTTTCAGCGACATTAAAAGTAACATTGGCCTCACCTGCGGTCACATCGGTCACCCAATTTGCTTCGCAGTCCGCATGAAGTGTCACTCCTTCGACAGGATTGGCAATACTGTATTTTATTTCTCCGTTTCCGCCAGCAGCGAAAAATGAAGATGTTGATTCTGATTCAAGTGTAATCACTGGTGCTGGGACCGGCTCAGGATTATCCTCCTTGCAGCCGACCAGCGCAACGGCAGCCACGGCAGCTGCCCACGTCAAAAATAGTTTACGCATAGTCTCTTCGTATTATATAAAACAATTAGGCAATAACTATCCGGAATTTGTCTTGATGCAAACTACCTCAAAGGTTGTTAAGTCGCAACGTTCAAGCAAATTCCGGATCAAAATGGCCAGACTTGTCAAAATCGTCCAGCCAATCATATCAACATCAACCAGCCGTCTGCCGTAAAATTAGAAATTATTTTCAAAAGTCAACACTCCAGGATGGCAAAAAATATAAAATTTTATAAAATATGCCGTCCAAGGGGTCAAATCGAACAATTCATGTGTCTAAATAATAATAGAGGTCTTATTCCTCTAACCGCATAATACGAAAGGTTTTGTATCTTTGCATAAACAATTACTACAAACACGGTCAGATATGAGTTCAATCAAAATTCAGGGAAACAATCTCCCAAACATGCCATGGCAAGAGCGTCCTGAAGGATGCAAAGATGTTCTCTGGCGCTATTCCGCCAATCCTGTAATTCCAAGAGATCTCCTTCCGGATTCCAACAGCATCTTCAATTCAGCTGTAGTACCTTTCGAGGGCGGATTCGCAGGAGTTTTCCGTTGCGACGACAAGAACCGCAGGATGACACTCCATGCAGGTTTCTCAAAAGACGGATTCAACTGGGACATCAATCCTGAAACAGTGAAATTCGAAGGCGCGGATCCTGAAATCGGAGAATGGGTATATGGCTATGACCCTCGCGTTGCCAAAATCGAAGACAAATACTATGTGACATGGTGCAACGGCTATCACGGCCCTACCATCGGCGTCGCATGGACCACAGACTTCAAGACATTCCACCAGCTGGAGAATGCATTCCTCCCATACAACAGAAACGGCGTTCTCTTCCCTAAGAAGATCAACGGCAAGTATGCTCTGCTTTCACGCCCGAGCGACACAGGCCACACCGCATTCGGTGACATCTTCTATTCAGAGTCACCTGACATGGAATACTGGGGACACCACCGCCACGTAATGGCACCGGCTCCGTTCGAGGTCAGCGCATGGCAGTGCATGAAGATCGGCGCAGGCCCTGTTCCTATCGAGACATCTGAAGGCTGGCTCCTCTTCTATCACGGAGTTCTCCACTCATGCAACGGCTATGTCTATGCTTTCGGTTCAGCGCTCCTCGACCTCGAGCAGCCATGGAAAGTCATCGCAAGAAGCGGCCAGTACCTCATCTCTCCAAGAGAGATTTACGAACTGACAGGAGACGTGCCTGATGTAACCTTCCCATGCGCAGCACTCCACGACCCAGAGACAGGACGCGTGGCAATCTACTACGGATGCGCCGACACAGTCACCGGACTCGCCTTCGGTTACATTCCGGAAATCATCGAGTTTACAAAACGCACAAATATCCTGTAAACGAATGACTGCAAGATACTTAGTCAAAGGTCTCCTCTTCCTGGCCGCAATGTCGGGATGGGGAGTTCTTTCTTCCGGTGCCGAAAATACCGAAATCGCGACCGCGAAAAAGCCGGTTCAGGTCAATGCCAAAGCGCAGCCTGCCGACTATGTCAATCCTTTTGTCGGCACGACCAACTTCGGCACGACCAACCCCGGAGCCGTATGTCCGAACGGAATGATGAGCGTCTCCCCTTTCAATGTGATGGGCTCCGACGAGAACGTCTGGGACAAGGACAGCCGCTGGTGGTCAACTCCTTACTGCTACGAGAACAAATTTTTCACAGGCTTTTCTCACGTAAACCTGAGCGGAGTGGGATGTCCGGAACTCGGTTCACTTCTCACGATGCCTACATCCGGAGACCTCGAAGTGGATTACCGCAAATATGGCTCAGAATATACCGGAGAGCACTCTGTTCCAGGATATTACACAAATACATTGACCCGCTACGGCATCAGGACAGAAGTCTCGGCGACAATGCGCACCAGCATTGAAAGATTCACTTTCAAGGCCGGGAAGGCGAATATCCTCATGAATCTCGGTGAGGGACTCACCAACGAATCAGGCGCCACGGTCCGCAAAGTCAGCGACACCGAAATCGAAGGCTCCAAACTCATGGGTACTTTCTGCTACAATTCGCAGGCGGTATTCCCGATTTACTTCGTGATGCGTGTCAGCAAGGCACCTTCAAGCTGCGGCTACTGGAAAAAACAGCGTCCGATGACAGCAGAGGCTGCCTGGGACCCTGACCAGGGCAAGTATAAACTCTACACGAGATATGCCCGCGAGATTTCCGGAGACGATGTAGGTTTCTGGTTCAGCTATGACAATGTCGCTGAAGGTGAGCAGATTATGGTCCAGGTAGGAGTCTCGTTCGTAAGCTGCGAGAATGCCAGAATGAATCTGGACGCGGAGCAGAAGGGCTTCGATTTCGATAAGGTTCATGCCAATGCAAATGCGACATGGAACAGTGACCTGTCCAGAATCAAGGTCGAGGGCGGCTCGAAGAAGCAGAAAGAGGTTTTTTATACCGCTCTTTATCACGCACTTATACATCCGAATGTCTTGAACGACGTGAACGGCGAATACCCTGTGATGGAATTCACCGGTGACGGCAAACTTCCTTCAGAAACCAAGGCGGCGAGATATGACACCGGCAAACCAGGTATAGGAAAAGTCGCTCCGGGACATAACCGCTACACCGTCTTCTCCCTGTGGGACACCTACAGGAATGTGCACCAGCTCATGACATTGGTCTTCCCTGAGCGCCAGCTCGATATGGTAAGGTCAATGATATCGATGTACAACGAGTGGGGATGGATGCCGAAGTGGGAGCTCTACGGACGCGAGACCTTCACTATGGAGGGAGACCCGGCAATTCCGGTAATTACCGACACATGGCTGAAAGGACTCAAAGACATTGACATTTATACTGCATATCAGGCATTCATCAAGTCTGCGACTCTGCCGGGAGCGGAGAACAGGATGAGACCGGACAATGACCCTTATGTCCATGACGGTTTCATTCCTCTCGGATTCTTTGCCGCGGATTTCTCCGGAGACAACTCCGTTTCACATGCATTGGAATACTACGTGGCAGACAACGCCCTTTCACTACTTGCCGCCGACCTCGGATATGAGGATGAGGCCAAGGCATTCAGGGAAAGGTCATTGAACTACAAGCATTACTACAGTCAGGAGTCCGGAACTCTGAGACCTCTCAACGCTGACGGGTCATTCCTTTCTCCATTCAATCCCCGTCAGGGTGAGAATTTCGAGGAAGTTCCGGGTTTCCATGAAGGCAGCGCTTGGAACTACACTTTCTTCATTCCTCATGATGTGGAAGGATATGCACAGCTGATGGGCGGACAGAAAGTCTTCGTGGACAAACTCCAGATGGTGTTCAATGAAGGTCTGTATGACCCTGCAAATGAGCCGGATATCGCTTACGCCTACCTGTTCAGCCGTTTCAAGGGTGAAGAATGGCGTACACAGAAGATGATTCCTGAGCTCATCGGAAAGTACTTCACTACGCTTCCTGACGGCATTCCGGGCAATGATGATACCGGAACGATGTCAGCCTGGGCGATCTTCTCTATGATGGGTTTCTATCCGGACTGCCCGGGAGAGCCTTCATATACATTGACGGCACCTACCTTCGAAAAAGTCACCATTACCCTGGACCCGAAATGGTACAACGGCCATAACGAGCTTGTTATCAGCAAGGTGGGAAGCAACGAGAACGGACGCGATTCTGCCGCGGACAGGAAGTCATACGACAGGATTTCGTCAATGACACTCGGGCGCAAGGCTCTGAAGGGTTACAGAGTGAGCCATGAGGAACTTACCCGCGGAGGGGAACTGGTATTCAAGTGCCGTTCTGCGAAATAGACAAGAGACTAAAACATAAACATTGATAATATAATGAGACATAAACTTTTAGCATTGATTCTGCCGATTGCGGCCATAGTCGGATGCGCGAAGACCGGAGACAGCACAGACTACACCCGGTTCGTGAACACCAAAATCGGAAGCGGCGGACATGGCCACGTGTTTGTAGGTGCCAATGTTCCTTTCGGACTTGTCCAGCTGGGTCCTACAAGCATCCCCCAGACATGGGACTGGTGCTCAGGATATCATGACAGCGACACCACAGTCATCGGCTTTTCACATACTCACCTCGAGGGAACCGGTATCGGCGACCTTTTCGACGTGACAGTAATGCCGGTAATCGGTTCCGTGACATATGCACGTGGAGAGGCCCCTGCACAGGATGCCACTCCTGAAGAGATCGAGGCTGCCGTGAAGACAGGGCCCTGGTCTTATGCCGACAGGACCAAAGAGATTACCAGGCCGGGATACTACAGCGTTCCGCTCACACGTTTCGGTATCAGGGCAGAGATGACAGCTACTTCACGTGTTGGTCTGCATCGCTATACTTTCCCTGCAAGTGATTCATCTGCAATCGTTTTCGACCTCGAGAACGGCGGCTGCTGGGACAAGGCCACACAGACATTGACAGAGGCTGTCGATAGCGTGACAATCCGCGGCTACAGATATTCTACAGGCTGGGCGAAGAACCAGAAGGCTTTCTTCTATGCGCAGTTCAGCAAGCCGTTCGACAAGTTCGAGAACATGGGAGCGTACAGCCGCATTGACTTCCATACCACTGAGGGTGAGCAGATTATGGTCAAGGTTGCCCTTTCTCCTGTAAGCATGGACGGCGCTGAGGCCAACATGAAGGCAGAGATGCCGGAGTGGGATTTCGAAGGGACAGTAAAGGCTGCAGAGAAGGCCTGGAACGAGGAACTCTCGAAAATCAAGATTGATACTGACGACGCAGAGGCACGCACCGTGTTCTACACCGCCATGTACCACTCAATGATCCAGCCGTCTGTTTTCAATGACGTGAACCGTGATTACAGAGGTGCCAATGACCAGGTTTACAAGGCCGGCAACTTCGTGAACTACACGACTTTCTCATTGTGGGACACCTATCGTGCCGCAATGCCGCTCATGACCATCATCCATCCGGAAAAGGTCAATGACATCGCGAATACCATGATCAATATCTATGAGCAGCAGGGCAAGCTTCCTGTATGGCATCTCTGGGGCAACGAGACTGACTGTATGGTCGGCAACCCTGGCGTAATTGCATTGGCGGACATCATGGTGAAGGGATTTGACGGTTTCGACAAGGAGCTGGCCTACAGGGCATTGAAAGATTCCGAAATGCGTCCGGACAGAGGTCAGGACATCCGCATGAAGTACGGTTTCATTCCTGCTGACCAGAGCTTCACTGAGTCTGTCGCTTATGACATGGAATATGCAATCGCTGACGCCGCCATGGCTCAGGCTGCAAAATTCCTCGGAAAGGATGACGACTACAATTACTTCCTCGGCAGGAGTCATTCATACAGACACTATTTCGACAAGGAGACCCTGTTCATCCGCGGAAAGAATTCCGACGGCAAGTTCATCGAGCCGTTCAATCCTTACCAGTCCGAGCACCGCGCTGACGTTTATTGCGAGGGCAATGCCTGGCAGTACACCTGGCTTGCTCCTCAGGACTACGAAGGTCTCGTAACTCTCTATGGTTCAAATGAGAAGTTCATTGAGAGACTTGACAGTCTCTTCTCTGCAAAGAGCGAAATCGTGGGAGAGAACACTTCAAGTGACATTTCAGGTCTCATCGGACAGTACGCACATGGAAATGAGCCTAGCCACCACATCATTTACTTCTACACGATGGCAGGCCAGCCTTGGAAGACTGCGGATCTCACTGCAAGAATCTTCAAGGAGTTCTATTTCAATGACCCTAACGGACTTGCAGGCAATGAGGACGTAGGCCAGATGTCCGCATGGTACATCCTTTCAAGCCTCGGCTTCTATCAGGCTGAACCTGCCAACCCTCGTTTCTGGTTCGGCAAGCCTGCCTTCAGGAATGCTGTCGTGAAAGTTCCTGGAGGTGAGTTCAATGTCATTGCAGAGGGACTCAGCGAGACAAACAAATATATCCAGAGCATCACTCTCAACGGTGAGGAATACAAGCTTCCTTACATTGAGTACACAGATATCTTCAGGGGCGGCAAACTCGTCTTCAAGATGGGCTCTGAGCAGAAAGTATGGTATTAAACACATAATCGATTATGGCAAACTATAAAACAGACTCAAGAATTGTACTTACGCTGGATGCAGGCGGTACCAATATGGTATTCAGCGCCATGCGTGGTGGAGAATATATCATTGACCCTATCACTCTTCCTTCGAATGCGAAGAATCTCGACCTGTGCCTCCAGACACTCGTGCTCGGTTTCAGCACTGTCATTGACAAGCTCGAAGAGAAGCCGGTAGCCATCAGTTTCGCTTTCCCCGGACCTGCCGACTATCCTCACGGAATCATTGGCGGATATCTGCCGAATTTCCCTTCTTTCCGCGACGGCGTGGCTCTCGGACCATTCCTCGAGGAGAAGTTCGGAATTCCGGTCTATATCAATAATGACGGCGACCTTTATGCCTACGGCGAGGCTCTCGGCGGCGCCCTTCCTGATGTCAATGCCAGACTTGCGGAGGCAGGAAGCGACAAGAGGTTCCGCAATCTTATCGGTTATACCTTCGGAACCGGTCTTGGCATCGGTTTCGTGATGGGCGGCGAACTGAACAGGGGTGACAACTCATGTGTGGAGACTTTCTGCCTGCCTAACTTCAAGATGCCGGGATATATCCTGGAGGACAGCGCTTCTATCCGTGCCGTAACCAGAGTTTATGGTGAGGCCAGCGGAAACATGAACCACGGACTTACTCCTAAGGAGATTGCAGAAATCTGCCACGGCGAGCGTGAGGGAAACAGAGAGGCTGCCATCAAGGCTTTCAATGACCTCGGCGAGTCTGCCGGCGACGGAATGGCTATTGCCGCTTCATTGTTCGACGGCATCATCTGTATCGGCGGAGGTCTGATGAACAATTACCAGTACATCATGCCGGGTATCCTGAACTCTATGCGTTCTACTGTCAAGACTCTCTCCGGCGATACTATCGGCAAGGTCCAGCCTAAGGTTTACAACTTGGATGACCCTGAGGAGTTTGCAGCATTCGCCAAGGGTGATGCCCGTCAGATCAACATCTATGGTTCTGACAAGACCGTTACATACGATCCGCAGAAGCGTATCGGTGTCATGCGTACCAAGATCGGTGCAAGCAAGGCCATTTCTCTCGGTGCTTACACATTCGCTCTCAGCCAGTTGGATAAATAATTACCTAAAACCAGCCAGGTCAATGTCATGAACGGCATTGGCTCCCGAAAAGGGAGGAGACCCACGCAGTGGGGAGGACCGTCGGAAACATTGACCCGGCTGGTACAAATACAAAACAAATCATGTATCCTTTAAAATTCAGACCCATACTCAAGACTGTGGTATGGGGTGGCGAAAAAATCGCTCCTTATAAGGAAGTAGTTACAGAACAGCACAATATCGGTGAGAGTTGGGAACTCTCGGGTGTCAAGGGCAATGAGTCTGTCGTTGCCAACGGCGAATTCGAGGGCAAGAAGATTTCCGAACTCGTAGAGCAGTTCAAGGGCAAACTTGTCGGCGAGAAGGTCTATGCCAATACAGGCAATGAATTCCCGCTCCTCATCAAGTTCATTGATGCCAAGAGCGACCTCTCCATCCAGGTTCATCCGAATGACGAGCTTGCCGCCAAGAGACACAATTCCAAGGGCAAGACCGAGATGTGGTATGTAGTAGGTGCCGACGAAGGCGCCCACCTGCTTTCAGGTCTTTCTGAGAAGATTACTCCAGAGGAGTATGTGAAGAGAGTAGAGAACAATACCATCACCGATGTCCTCACTGATTTCAAGGTGAAGGCGGGTGATGTTTTCTTCCTCCCTGCAGGACGTATCCACGCCATCGGAACAGGCTGTTTCATCGCTGAAATCCAGCAGACTTCTGACATCACGTACAGAATCTATGACTATGGCCGTCTCGGTCTCGACGGAAAGCCTCGTGAGCTTCATACCGAGCTTGCAAAGGATGCCATCGACTACAATGTCTATCCCGAGTACAAGACCAGCTATGTGGAGAAGAAGGATGACGAGAATGTTCTGGTGGAGTGCAAGTACTTCACTACCAGCCAGTACGACCTCGACAAGCCTTTCACCAAAGACCTCACCGGCATTGACTCATTCCTTGTTGTGATGTGCGTCGAGGGCCGCGGTTCCCTCACAGACCATGAGGACGAAGACCATACTCTTACCCTCCATCAGGGCGAGACGGTTCTCATCCCAGCCACTTCCAAGGGCGTGACCTTCACCCCGGAGAGCGGCATGAAACTCATCACAAGCTATATCGGATAAAACTGCAGCAAGCACCTTTGCGATTACCCCGGCGGGACGAATCCACGCCACGATATCGCAATGCTCTGATATGCAGCATTTTATAAAATCACAGTGTGGAAATGCGGACTTTTTTTGCCTGCGTTTCCACACTGTTTTAAAATATCACCTGAGTATCAATACGTTACATCCTTCCCCGTGGACGCGTCCCGCCGCATCGATATGTGACGGCTGAGACGTTTGACGCTCATCAGGTATTGCAAATGAAAATTAAATGAGTATCTTTGCAACAGTGGTAAATTTTACGGCTGTAAAAAATTGTGCGATATGAAATTCTACGATAGGATAGAGCAGATTCAAGAGCTGCAAGACATTAGGAAACAGGCATTTGAAAAACATTCAACACTTACCGTTGTAACCGGACGAAGACGTATTGGAAAGACGACTCTCATTGAAAAAGCAATGGGAGAAGGAGCGTATGTTTACTTCTTTGTCGGTAAAAAAAGTGAGGCCATTTTATGTTCAGAATATGCAGATGAGATCCGCACAAAATTAGGCATATTCGTACCCTCTGGGATAGCTTCCTTTAAGGACATCTTTGCATTGCTGATGGAAGCCGGCACATCAAGACAGTTCACATTGGTAATAGATGAGTTCCAAAATTTCATGGACGTCAACGACTCAGTATATAGCGACATTCAGAACTTCTGGGATAAATATCGTCTGAAAAGCCATATAAATATGATAGTGTGCGGCTCTGTATATTCACTTATGGAAGAACTCTTCAAAAACAGAAAAGAGCCTCTCTATGGACGATGCGACCATACTATCCGATTGGAGCCGTTCAGTCCTGAAGTAATGAAAGAGATTATTCATGACCATTATCCTGGATATTCAAATGACGATTTGCTTGCGCTATATACCTATACAGGAGGGGTTCCTAAATATATAGAGTTACTTGTAGATGCGGAAGCGCTATCCAAGGAGAGCATTATAAATTACATTGCAAAACAAGATTCTCCATTTATAGAAGAAGGCAGAAAACTGTTGACTCAAGAATTCGGCAAAAAATACGCAACCTACTTTTCAATACTGCAGGCAATCTCTGAAGGATATAATACTCAGGCAGAAATAAGCGATTACCTGGGCTCCAAAAGCATTGGAGGACAATTACTGAAATTAGAGGAAACATACAATCTCATCCGGAAAAACCGTCCAATGTGGGCAGGTTCCAAGACCCAGACCGTGAAATACGAGATTGGAGATATATTCCTGCGATTCTGGTTCAGATACATTGAAAAGAACCAGCAGTTGATAGAGATCAACCAGTATCCCCTTTTACGTAAGATAATCTCATCGGACTACGAAACCTATTCCGGGGATATTCTCGAAAGATACTTCAGAGCCAAACTGATAGAAAGCATGAAATACCGGGCAATAGGAAATTGGTGGGACTCAAAGGGGTACACCGATAAAAACGGTAATCGCCAACAATGCGAGATAGACATCATCGCAATACATATCGACGATAAGGAGGCTGATATCTTCGAGGTCAAGCGAAATGCAGACAAATTCCGGAGCAATCTTCTCCAAGAAAAAATATCTCATCTCAAAGAGAAAGAGAAGCGCATACGCAAATACAATCTGCACTTCGCTTGCCTATCAATCGAAGATATGTGATCAGAAGAACATACCATCAGAACTTCATGGTAATGAGAATCGGATAGTGGTCTGACGGGTGGCAGAATTTGCTTAGGCGGGAGTCGCGGGACAAGGCCGCAAAACCATCGTAAATGAACTCTGCGGAACGCACTTTCCTGAATAGCGGCTCAGTCATGTAAACGAAATCGATTCGCTTGCCGGAGAGCGTGCTCTTCTGGAACTCACCGGGATGCAGGCGCTCCACCACATCAATGTAAGGAGTATGTTCACGCACATAGTCATGCACCAGGAAAGCCTTGTCATCCTCATCAAAGCCATAAACCGCATTGTCAACCCGTGACTTGGCATTGAAATCACCGAGCATCATCCAATACTGGGAAGCCGCCTCAGAAACCGTACCGATTGTCTGCCCGCAGATATACCGCATCTCCTTCGCACGGAACACATCACCCTCCTGGTTCTTGATGCTTTCAGCCTGATTTACAGCATTATACGCATATTTCTGCGGCCAAGTATGCAGTGTGACAATGTTCATAACCTTGCCGCCTACTTCCACCTGCGCCCAGCCTGCGCCATGCACCACCACGATATCATCACCATTGCCATTTACCCTCTTGACAATACGAATAGGATACTTGGAAGTGATCACCTGAGGGAACGTATCACGCTTGCCGCAAACGAGCACATACTGATGGCCATACCGCCTCGCCAAGAAATCCCAGTTCCACGGGAGGTAAAATTCGTCATACTCCGTCATTTTTTCGGCAGAGCCAGTACGATAACGGGATTCAGCCTCGCACCAGACGCAGATATCAGGATTCTGCCCCTTCACAAATTCAACGAAATTATCATAATTGTTCCCCTGATCTGACCACATTCCATTCTGAATGTTCCAGTAGAGAATCTTCAGGTCCCGCCCTGAAGCAGGAAGCGCCAGCATCAGGACGAGAACTGAAAATATAAAGGTCAATGTCTTTTTCTTCATCATTATATGAATCCTATTACTTCATGTCCGTAACGACATACGGCTTTTCGAGCGCATATCTTGCTGCCTGGAGCGCAATCGGCGCATTGGCATCTGTCACAGGCGTAGAATATGAACCGGAAGTCGTATTGGAAACATTATATCTGTAGGCGTTGGTATCGAGCTTCACATTGTCGAAAGACGGAGAAATCAGCTTCTCGAACATCATGCATGCTGCGGCATAGCGGCTAATGCCATAATCCATGTGATAGCCGTCACGGGTCAGACACATGGAATTGTTCAGCGAAGAAGTTCTCAGATTCTGCAGGCAGGTACCAGTAGCAATGACATCCTTGAACGGAACGTCATCCATAAGTTTCTTTGTCATGGAAACTATTACATTGTACATCTCCTCCGTGGTAGTGAAATTCTTCTGTCCCCGATCCGCAGTGGCAATCTTGTTCATATCGTGATATGCCTGCGACATGATGAAGTAGAAATCCGGCGTCTTCTCCGGACAATCTGCCTTCACCTTGTCCACAAGTCCCTGGACAGCAGCCCTCTGACTCTCAGTCCAATCCCATGCCACTGCACGTCCGGTGTGCTCCTGAACAGTCACGATATCCCATTTGTCGCTCGAGACGATCTCATGCAGGCTATGCCCTGTGACATCAGTCCAAGAAGTCGCGCCATTCTCGCATCTGTAGCAATGATAATCTACGGAAGTGGTGTAACCATTCGTATATTCAAAAATACGACGGCCTCCGTAATACATGTGATACAACTTTATATCCTTGATGCCGGCAGCAGCAAGCATTCCCGGAAGATGTTCCACGGCATCCTTGGTAAAGCTGTTGCCGATGAAGAGAATCTTCAGTTTCGCATTGGACTCAGAAGGAAGTTCAGGCTCTTTCGTACCGACAAGGTAGGTAATGTCGGTCAATGTCGATTTGCTTGCACCCTGCTTGCCGAGATAATTCTCCTTGGCCTCATCAGTGTACTCATCATCGACACCTTCGCCGCCATTGTACGTCCCTACCGTACCTCCGGCAATGCAGTTGCTCCAAGATGCCAGACCATTGTTATACCCCCAGAAAAGCCCGCGATACTGATTGTCAGTCTGCACCTTGCCATAGTTGGCACAACGGCTGAACTCGCAGTTGTTAGCAAGATTGGCAATGCCGCCGGTTCTGGCGCTTGAAGTGGAAATGATGTCGCCATAGTTGATACAGCCGGTAAGCGAAGACACATTGGCCACGTTGCAGACAATATTGGCAATACGTCCCTTGTCCGGTCCTGGACAAGTATTGAACTGATTTCCGCGATTGATGCAGTTCACCAGTTTTGTCCTGCGGTTGGCAGCTGCACAAATACCCGCTGTACGGCAAGTTGCAGATGTCATATTACCCTCGTTGGTACAGTCGGAGACTGTTACGAAATGCTGTGTGCCGACCGTTGAAGTACCGAAGCCAAGAATACCGGCAATATGGAATGTCGCAGCTCCACCCTGGTCATTACCATCCCGATTCTCCGCTACGATTTCTCCGAAATTATCCACACTGTCAATGATGATGTCCTGATTCTCAGTAAAGGCATAGCCTATCAGCGACATGAACTGCGCCTTGTTCTTGACACCGGTCTCGCTGCGGAAAGTCATCGGTGCATAACTGTGCACGTCGCGGACAGTACCGTCATAAACCAGTCCGGCAATCACACCATGTGATGTCTCTATACCTGACGACTCCACAAGAAGCGAACATGTGGATTCGAAAGTAAAGTTCTCCACCACGGCGCCAGGTCCGATTACACCGAACAATCCGAATGTACCGCCTTTCGTAGCCACAGTACTGTGCATCTTAAAGTTACGGATCTTGTAGCCCTGTCCATTGAACTTCCCGGTAAACATCGGGCCGGTGACTGTAAGCACATTCTTGCTGTTTACAAAAGTCGCATTTCCGATAGGAATCCAATCCTTGACGGATGACATGTCGATATCATTGAGCAGATTGATTCCGCCTGCCTCATCCTGCCACTTCTCAAGAGATTCCCCGGCATTGACAGCGGCAGCAAAATCCATGAAGTCCTGTGCGGACGCAATACCCTTGGTAAGGATTTCACCCGCGAAAACATTGCCCGTAGCGATGGAAGGCTTGGTCTTGGCAGCGAAGAAAACATAGTCGGAGAAATTCTCTGCCGTAATGGCAACAACCTTACTGTCATCGGAATAAGGACCGATTTTTCCACCTACCTTATTGTTCCTGACGGTGCAGGTCTTGTTGTTCGTGTTCGCAACGATTATGGCAATGAACTTCTTCAGCGGATCCGTAGCATTGAAAATGTCGGAACGTACCATTCCATAGTTCTCACAACCATCGACTACGCATGAAGCATCATTCGTCTGACCGACGATGCCGGCAGCATAGCCCTGAGTTGTATTTCCGGCGACAGCAAATGTCACATTACCCTTGTTCACGCAGTTGATTGCGGAAGTCTGGATATTCAATGCAGATACGATACCCGCCACACGGGTGTTGGTCGCCTTCGTGTCAGTATTGGTAATCTCACCATAGTTCTTGCAGTCCTCAACTGTCGCATTCTTGTTCAATGTGGCCACAACGCCAGCATTACGTGATGCCTGCACATTCATTGCACCATAGTTGTCGCAAGACTTGACCATTGTGCGCAGAGCTGTAGATGCCGATTCTGCGAAGCCGACGACTCCTCCGATGGAGAATGCCGTGCCGCCGTTCTTGCTGTTAGTCTTGTTCACGGACTTGAACGCACCGAAATTGGTACAGTTCACAACCTGAGCGGCGATTTCACCTGCCGAATAGACGGAACCGGCCACACCTCCAAACCTCTGGCCGACATTTTCTGCGCCGCCTGAGATATCGAACGAAGCCAGTGAAGAGCAATGATCCAAGGTAGAGTTCACCACGGCGCCTGCCACAGCACCGCCGCAAGTCATTTTAGCAGAAGAAGATGTAAAGGCAGAGCCCTCGCCGATGTTCACATCTTTCACGGTGGCGCCGGATATGACACCGAACAGACCACATGTTGTCCCGGCAGGAGCATCTGCCGGCACGACCATCTTCAATCCCTTGATAGTGTGGTTTTTACCATAGAAGGTACCCTTGAATGCGGCACCGTTTACTGCAGTGCCTGAGAAAGTTCCGTTTCCTATAGGAATCCAGTCGCCTACCGAGGACATGTCAATGTCCTTCTCCAGATAAACGTCCATGTTCTCCGTACCGTCCTGGGCATTTACGCCCTTTGCGAAGTTCATAAGGTCATCCGCCGTACTTATGAGAATCTTGGTTTCCCTAGCCTTGTCGAAGAAGAGAGGACGCAGCACCGTCACCTTGTCCAGATCTGTTGCCATCAGAATGAGATGTCCCGACTCGAAAGTGCTTCCGAATGACACGGACACTTCCTTCGCAGTCTTGTCCAAAGTCGCAGTCACAGATTTCGCCTCGGCAATCGCCACAATCGCGCCTTCAGCCTTGCTTCCGGTAACGTCATACCCGATTTTGAGCGTTTGGGCAAGATTGGAAATCGTCAGGTTCAATGCTGATGAGACACTGAGATTCAATGAATTCTGCACAGGAATCGTAAGCATGGTCCCGTTTCCGAGAGCAACCGAAAGATTGCCGTCGGCATCCGTGGAAATGCTCTTGAATATGGCTGTATTCCCATCTTTAGCCTCGACCGGTACGCCATTTTCATTGAGGATACGCTCCCCATTTACAGTCCAATAGCCCTGCTCATCCACAGAAATGACCGGTGTCTTTCCTGCTGCAGGAACAGGCTTGCCGTCCACAATGATATCCTTGGTCTCACCACCCACGGTGACAGTCCAGTAGTAGAGCCCGTTATCGTCTTTGCGGACACCTATCACGGGAACATTTATCATCTGGTCCATGGCAGCGATTACCATGGTCTTGCTCTCATTATTGCTGTCAAGATAGGTCAGCACGTAACTCCCGTCACTGTTCTTGTCAACGGAAGTTACGACATTGCCGGAGGTGAGAAGTCCGAGAGACTCCACCTGACTGTTAGCTTCATCAATCCTTGACTGAAGCGCTTCAATCCTCTCTTTCACGGCATCCAGTCTGCTGTCCAATCCGCTGTCGTCGAACGAACAGGAAGCAGAGCAGACCGCCATAATGAGGGTGAGCAATATGTATGTTATACGTTTCATTGTCTTCATATTATTGATTGTCAGCAGCATTGAAATACTTGGAATTCTGATATCCGTAGGCATTGTAGATGGTAGCGTCCGGAGCCTGCTCTGGCTTATCCTTGAATTCAGCCCATTCGCCTACCTTTCCGCCGCGTGTACATCCGGTTATCTTTATATTGCAGTAACCGGCTGCCCAGCCAGGGCCATCTCCGCCGGTGTGGTCTTCATTCTGAGGAGTTATTTTGCTGAGGATGATACCGGTATTGGCACATCCTGCTATAACGCCACCCTTGAAATGCCCTACGAATCCTCCTGCGCGGCATCCGGTATGCGAGAAGATGTTTCCGTTGTTCGTGCAGGATTCCACGGATACATCCGCCGCCTCGGAACCGCCGATGATGCCGCCCATTCTCTTGGCATTGGCATAACCTTCATAGTCGAGGTAGTTGTCCTCAATAAGTCCGTTGTTGACACACTTGCTGACAGTCACCTTGTTTCCGGCCTTTTCGGTTCCGTAGATTGTCGCGAGGATACCGCCTCCACGACCGTTAGGTCCCGTGATATGGGCATTGTTCGTACAATTCACAAACTGGCTGCCGGTACCTTTGTTTACATATGCCATAATACCGGCTACCTGCAATCCGGTTCCTCCGGGTTGTGCATTCGCGACCTTGGACTTGACGAGGATATCGCCATTGTTTAACACGGCATTGTCCTTGGACTTGCCGCCGAGAGTAACATTGAACCCGCTGCCGACAATTCCGGCGAGGCTGGTCGGCATTGCCTGAGGACATTCGCCTTCAAGGATGATGCTGACATTGTTCGTCACGCTCACGATTGTCGTATTCTCCGCATATCCGACGACGCCGGCAACAGAAGGAGTAATATCAGGAGTTCCTGTCAATGTGATGGCATCGCCTTCGGCGCCGATGATGAGGTTGCTGATTTTAGCTCCGTCAACAGCTCCGAAGAGTCCGTAAACGTTATTCTTGCTCATATCGCAAGTCCAGTTTATTCCGGTGATACTGTGGCCTTTGCCATTGAATTTACCGGTAAAGGCATTGACGAATTCATATGTAGGGGCACCTGAGCCTGCGCCTGTCGCGCTTCCGATCGGTGTCCACTCGATGCCCGTCAGGTCAATGTCAGCGAGCAGGCAGACTTCACCGTCCGCATTCTCCCAGCGGGATGTGGATGCACCGGCATTGACGCTTCTGACAAATTCCATGAATGTGCCGACATCGGCGATTCCCTTGTCTTCCGACGGATTATCCCCACCGCCGCCTCCGATTATGACAGGAGACTGCTTCACCACAATGGAGGAGGATACGTCATACAGTCTGTTTTTCAATATGATACGGCCCTCACGAGGAGTGTTGGTCTTGCTCTCGAAATACTCGGCAACGAAATTGAATTCCGATGTGGTCAATGCCTTCGTACCCACCGCCTTGAGCCATGAAGCGTTCTCCGCAGCCACAGACGGTTCCACGTCGATGTTGTGGGAAACCCTGATGGTAAACGGTGTCATGTCGCCTCCAAGATTGATGACAGGTTCACCCATCGGGGTAATCAGTTCATTGTCCTTTATATAACTCTCGAAATCAATGACAGTCTTGCCGTAGGTGAAGAACAGAGGCTTATAGACCACCTCATCCCCTGCCGTTACCATGATGACAGTATTGCCTTCTTCAGCACCGTTCTCCATAGTCACAGAGATTCTTCTCAGGTTCTCACTGACTTTCACGTCCACGTTATAGGCTGTAAGATAGTCCACTACAGCGTCCTTGGCAAGCGTGCCTGTCAAGGTATAGTTCACTGTCACTGCAGTTCCGTAATCTTCTATGGCAAGGAATGACGGTGTGGAGAACGTGATGCCGAGGGATTCCCTGTATGTTACCGAAAAACTGCTGCCGTCAGTCAACGTGAACACTGCCAAGCCTGTCTCCTCGTCGATTTCCACGGACTTGAACAGGCTGTTCGTAGTGTCGCTCGCCAGCACACCGGTACTCTTGCCGTTTACTGTCCAGAAACCGTTCTTGTCAATGCCTACTTCAGGCACTGATGTGGCTACCGGCATCTTGTTGCCGTCTTTTCCGAGAATCCACTCCCATGAAGCGCCATTGTCTCTGGTCAGGCGCCAATACATTGTCCCTCCGTCTTCTGCGACTCCTATCATCGGAGCCTTGTTCAAGTCTGTGGCCTTGGCCAATATGACAGTCTTTTTCTCACCATCCTTTGTTTTGTAAGTGATCACGTAGTTCCCGTTCTCATCGGTTCCCACACGCGAAATCAGATTGCCTGAAGCAAAATCCGAAACAGACTTGAGTTGTGTCTCAAGTTCTTCCGCCTTCTGTTCAAGAGCGGCTATCTTCTGCTCAAGTTCCGTGATACTGCCCTCCACTTCCGAAGAATCATAGGAGCAACAGTTCAAAGCGGCAGCCGCCAGGAACATTGACAATATTATATTTATCTTTTTCATATCGCCCTATTTCTTAATACGTACATACATGTAGTTCATACAGCTGCGCTCGCCCTTTTTGTCACTTGGACGGCTCACGAGACCGGACACGCCATCTTTCTTGGCCCACATCGCAGAGGATCCGCCTCCGTCGAAACGTGTGGCATTCCAGGCTCCGAGACGCAGAGAAATATCGGTAACCTCCTCCGCATTGACGCCTATCGAGAAACCTTCCTGACGTCCGTCTATTTCAACGAGCATGATTCGGGAACCGCTTCTGTCAATGCAAGCGAAAGTCATAGGATCGGACAATGCCCTGAAAGTATGGTTTGCAGGCACGGTGTTGAGGGTATTCTGCCCGTCCGTAACGAACTGCCACATGGTGGAGTTCTGGGTGAAGATAGGTTTCACTTCTCCGTCCACAGCCATTTCGGCGCTGAGTTGGATTTCATCGCCGACCTTCAATGCCTTGGAGATTTCCTCAGCGGTGGTTCCTGTAATCTGGATGCCGACTTCCTTCTTGTCCGTGAGATACGGTGCCTCTTCCAGAGCAGTAGCCCGGCCGTCAGCGATAGCCGTGACGGTAGCCGCGAACCAGCCGTTGTTTACGGTCATATTGTCTGCAGAATACTTGGCTGTAACATACAGAGCCCTGGTGCTAAGTTTATTGACAATATCCTGGCGTTCCTTATGAGGGATTTTCACATATCTGGAAGTGTAGAGATTTATCGGATATGATGCCAGCTGGGAAGCATTGTTCCCGCGGACGAGGGTATCATTGACAGAATAGAACTTGTACTCCTTGTCGGCAATTTTGACCTTGCCGGAGAACACTTTCTTTCCGCAGGATGCGGTATTGTCCTTGAAGATGGTGAACGCCCAGGCATGGTTGCCGAGATTGGCCACGACAGCAGGGTTGTTCATATAGACGAGTTCGCCGTCCTCGATGTGTGCACCTCTGGTAAAACCGTCGTTGGAATCGAAGAATCCGGTATTGATGCCGGCAATAACATCCTCGCCTTCAGCCGTTTTACGTGCACAAAGCTGCGACAGAGTCTCGCGGAGATTGAAGCCGTTGTTGCCGTTCTTGTTGCCATTGGGATTCGGGACAATGTCATCCGCATATGCCGTGGTGACTTCGATGGCAGGGTTGGTGAGGTCAATTTCCAGAACATGCATTTTCCTGGCAATCTTCTTGAATTCCATGCTGTAATAATTGCAGCCCGGGGCCAGGAGTTTCTCCTCAACGGTACGCCAAAGGTCGTTCTCCATCTCTACCGAGAATGTTCCGCGCAGATAAACGTTGCGGGCAGCCATGCGGCCTCCCTCACCTGCGGCAATGAGCGTAATCCTTGCCTTGCGGAGTCCGTCCGGAACCGTAACGTTCACTCTTCTGGCATTCTGGTCAATGCCGGCCTCCACCCCTTCTGCCCTTGTAATCCTGACGGAAGCCTTCTCCGCTGCCTTTCCTGCCAGTTTATATGTAAGCTCCAGGCTCCCCACTCCGTCCGGCACTTTGATCTCGCCGCTCACAGGAGCATCTCCGTAATACACGACAAATGAGAAACTTTCTGTGGTCTCCACAGTAACTGTAGAGCCGTCTGCCAATGTTAGGGTTACGGTGCCGTCATCGTTTTTGACAACGCCTGAGAGCAATGATGCCTTTTTCCCTTCAGATTTTATCTTTTCTCCCTTGCTGTCGAGGATATAGTCGCCATTGACCATCCAATATCCGTCCTTGTCGGTGGTAAACGAAGGCTCGCGGCCGGAAACAGGAATCTTGGCCCCGTCCTTGTCGGTGAGGATAGTTGTCTTGCCTCCTGCTGTTATGGTCCAGTAGAGAATGCCGTTCTCCTCTTTCGTGCCGATGATGTCTGCATCTGTCAGGTCTTCTTTCGATGCTACCGAAGCTGTGGCGGATTTGCCGTCAACTGTGGTGTAGGTGATAGTGAACCCACCGTCAGGATTTTCCGTGATGCCTGTGATGACCCCTCCTGTCTTTGCGGCGGTGAGAAGCCCTATCTGCCCTTCCAGCTGCGTGAGCGATGCGGAAAGTTCAGCCAGCTGCTTCTGCGTCTCGTCCACTTTCTTCCAGAGTGCCGAGTCATCGTATTCGCTGCACCCCATTACGAGGAGTGCGGCGAATGTCGTAAGTAATATTCTAGAGCGTTTCATGTCTTTCTGTGTATTAATAGCCAGGATTCTGTGTCAGCACGCTCTTCCCTGTCTCCTCGTCTTTAGGATAAATCTGTATCTGCTTGACAGGAATAGGGTAGAGGTAGTCCTTTTCTTCCCATTTGTAGTTCTGGTCCTTGAACTGCACGAGATAGCCGCTGGTGCCTTCGGAGAGCGTATTCTCCTTTCCGTCAGTGACATTGAGCGTGTTCTCGCAGTCTGTTGCCGGTGCTGTGCCGCTGTAGATGCAGAGGTCAGGTGTGCCGTCATTGTTCATATCATATTCTCCGAGTCCAGGGAACCAGCATCCTATGAATCCAGGTCCCAGGGTGTTGGAGCCAGGGCAGAGCTGCTGTCCTTCATGCCAGCGCAGCATGTCCCAGAGGCGAAAGCCTTCGTTTACAAGCTCCACAGTTCTCTCACGCCTGATCTCCAGGATAAGCCCTTTGTCCGGACCTTCCAGATGCTTGTCGGTGTAATATGAGCTCAGGAATGCATCTGGAGCCGCATCAGCTTTCGCAACATCGAGTGCCGGCATGTTTACGCGGGCACGTATGGCATTGATAGTCTGGTCAATGACGGCCTGGTCCGCCTGGCCAAGCTCCGCCTTGGCTTCTGCATAGTTCAGGAGAACTTCCCCGTAGCGGATGATCGCGTAGTCTGTAGTCGATGTTCCTGCTCCGTCGTGGGTGTCGTCAGAGAAATACTTGATAGGCCTGTAGCCGCTTCTTTCATAGTCCTTGCAGTTAGGATAGTATTTTGTAGATGCATCTGTTCCTACAGCGACATAATCAGGTGCCGCGATGGTCTGTGCCATACGTGGGTCCCTTCCTGTGAATTCCTGGCCGAACTGCATTGTCTGCCATCCTTCCTGGTTCTGGAACGGGGTTCCGTCAGCCATGAGATAATGGTATGCAAGGGCTCTTGTCAATGAATACCTCATGTTCTTGTATGAGAACTGCACTCCGTGGCGGATGTTCATCTCGGCAGTATAGAGGAAGCGTCTTGCGAAGATTGTCTCACTGGTCTCTGCGTCCTCCAGCACGAAGTAGTCCCTGTACGGCTGGCCTTTTACTACAGTCTCGCCCTTGTACATCTTGTACTTGCCGTAGTCGATGACTGCCTTTGCTGCGTCTGCAGCTTGCTGCAGGAAATATTCAGAAGACAATGTTATCTGTGTCCCGTCTTCCTTCGTGTAGGTTTCGTCAGGTACATCATGGTATTTTCTCCATGTGCCCTCGAATAGTGCCACACGTGACTTGAAGGCATAGGCTGCATATTTGCTCACACGGTACACGCCTTCGGTCCAAGTGACAGGAAGCCCGTCGATGGCCTTGTCCAGGTCTTCCATGACTTTCTGCATGACAAAGCCCCTGGAGTCGCGCGGACGGTACAGGCTCGCCTTGTCAGAATCTGAGATTACATGGTCGTACCATGGCATATCACCATATTTGCGTACTTTCTCGTAATAGAACATTGCCCTGAAGAAATAGGCGACGCCGTCGTATTTCTTGCGGACCTCTTCATTGGTGCAGTTTACGGAGCGCTCGAGGTAGTAGTTCAGTGACCTTAGATCAGACCATGTACTGGTGCTCCATGACTCATTCTCTGCCGATCTGCTTCCCATCTGGATGTTGCTCAGGGACACGTGATACTGCAGGTCGTTGTCCTGCAATGCGCCGTCGAATGTTCCGTCAGGCTTGGAAAGCATGGCGTAGAATCCGTTTGTCGCCAGTTCCAGTTCTTTTTCACTGGAGTAGAAAGACTCTGGTGACAAGTCCGTTTCCGGGAACTTGTCCAGATAGCCCTCGCATGACGAGAACACGAGCATCGACAGCCCTGAAATCAAAATATTGTATATTCTTTTCATTTTCATTCTCTGTTTTAGAAGGTTATGTCAATGCCGAGAGATACGGTCCTGGAGAATGGATAGATGCAGTCGTCATCCTGCTTGGATGATGCGGTAGCCACCTCAGGATCGACATATTTCGTATGCCTTTTCATCGGAGACCAGTACCAGAGGTTCTCGCCCGTGACATAGAAGCGGACTTTCTCTACAGCTTTGTTCGGCTTCAACGGAATGGTGTAGCCGAGCGTGATGTTCTTCAGGCGGATGTATGCCGCATTCTGGAGATACCTGTCGGTGTTTACGCCGAGTGCGCTGTTTGAATATGTCTCATATCCTCGTCTCCTCGGGAAATATGAATTTCTGCGATCCTCGGTCCATGTCCTGGATTCGAAGTCGGTCGGCACGAATGAGGATGCCGGGAATCCATACAGGCTCCAGAAATAGGAGCAGTTCTTAGGAGGCATCCAGTCGCAGTGCCCTACACCCTGGAAGAATACCGAGAGATTGAAGCCGTACCAGTCGATGTCGCCTTTGAATGAGTAGGTGTATCTCGGGCGGTTGTTACCGATGATGTAGCGGTCGCCAGGCTTATCGACAGTGTTCTCGCCAGTGTTGATTATGCCGTCACCGTTCCTGTCCACGAACTTGACATCACCTGCCATCAGCTTAGCCATTGATGCCACGCCGCATTTATATACTACATCATTGACTGCCTTGTCATTAATCCTTGACTGGTACTCTGCAGCCTCCTCGTCAGTCTTGAACAGCCCTGCCACCTGGTAGCCCCAGATATCGCCGAGCCTTTCTCCGACATAGTGCTGTCCCAGTGACCTTGTCGGGTTGTCAAACTTGGTGATGGTTGTCACATAGTCGCCGAGAGAGCCTGCTATTGAGTAGTAGAGCGGCTTTCCAGCTGCCTTGACCTGGTCTTTCCAGGACAATGTGATTTCATATCCCTTTGTACGGAGATTTGCACCGTTGATTTTCGGCGAGCTTGTTCCGAACACTGCAGGAAGCTCCTGTGATGAAGTCAGCATATCCTTGGTGTCCCTGATATAGAAATCGGCGCTGGCATTCAGCCTGTTGCCGAAGAATCCGAGGTCAACTCCAAGGTTGTAGGTTATGACGGTCTCCCATGTGAGCCCGTCGGTTATGGCACCAGGTGTACTGACCTTGCCGGCAAGATTTGTGCTGTCGAAGGTGTAGTTCATCATTGACGTTGTCAATGTGCTGATATATGAGTAGTTGCTTACCTGCTGGTTCCCGAGGGAACCGTAGGATGCGCGGATCTTGGCATTGTCCCACCAGCCTTTCAGGCCGCCCCAGAAGTTCTCCTCGGACAGACGCCATCCTGCAGATGCGGAAGGGTAGAACGCCCATCTGTTGCCTCTGGCAAATCTTGATGAGCCGTCTTGCCTGCCTGAGACTTCGAGAAGGTATCTTCCTTTCCAGTCATAGTTCACACGTGCGAAGAAGCCAAGAGTCCTGTAGGCTGTGTTCTTCTCATCGGCTCTCTCGATTGTCCCCTGCGCCATGTTGATAAATGCCAGCTTGTCGGAGATGGAGCCTTTCTGCCTTATTGTCGATGTGGATGAACGGGAATTCTGGAACTGCATACCTGCCACGGCTGTGAGATTGTGATTTCCCCAGGACTTGTTCACATTGAGATAGGCATTGGCGACATGCACATTAAGATATGTGCGTGCTTCATGATAGAAATCATAGACGGAGCCGTTGCTGAGTTCCGTGATGGTCTTCATGTTCTTGTCCCAGGTGTTGGCTGTAGGATATGAACGGTAGCTGTTCAGGTTGTCACGGCGCCTGTATGTGTAGTCTGCGGTGATATTCAGCCATTTGGTCAGGTCGAACACGAGCCTGTTCGTGATGATCCATGAGTTCACTTTCCTGGAGTTCTTGTTCCTTCCGTCTGTGAACACTCCGCCTCGTCCTGATGCGATAGGAGAATCGGCGAACTGGATACCGTTCGTGTACATTGTCGTGGTACCGTCAGGATTTACCGGGACGATGGTAGGGCTGATGTTCTGGGTAATGTTCCAGAGAATACCCTGCGATTTCAGTTCTTCTGATCCGTCCTGTTCCCAGAATCCGCCGTAGTTGTAGGCAGAGCCTTCATAGCTCATGTTGCCGGTGTAGTGAAGCCATGGCTTTACATGGGCATTGACCTTAGCGCGGAAGGAATAGCCGTTCATTATATCTTCGCTGGCGTTGTTGAAGACACCCTCACGGTAGAGGTAACGTCCGCTGACATAGTAGTTTATCTTGTCATTTCCACCATTGATGGTGACATTGTGCTCGGTCTCTGGACGGGTTCTCTTGAAGATGTAGCCGTACCAGTCGAAGTTTCCGAGGTAGCGGTATTTGCCCTTGTCATTGGTATAGACCCATGGCCTGTCAGGATTCTCGGTCTTGTCGTTCCTGCGGTCATAGAGCATCTGCATCTCCTCGTCGGTGTAGTTCCATGCCACATAGCCTTTGCCTGAATGCAGGGTGAATTCGTTGGAGAGGTTTACGTAGTCGTATCCTGTGGTGAGGAAATCGGTGCGGGTGGTGTTGAATGCCACACCTCCGCGTCCGTTGTATGTGACCTTGAGGTCTCCGGACTTTCCGCTCTTGGTGGTGATGAGGACGACTCCGGCTGAAGCTGTTGCACCATAGATGGCACATGCGGAAGC
Source organism: uncultured Bacteroidales bacterium (assembly GCA_934700615.1). Taxonomy (GTDB): domain Bacteria; phylum Bacteroidota; class Bacteroidia; order Bacteroidales; family UBA932; genus Cryptobacteroides. The sequence continues at coordinate 20,380 of CAKUXR010000015.1, read as the reverse complement.
ATCCTTGAGCACTGATACGGACTCGATGTCGTTAGGGTTTACCTGGGAAAGAGAGGACTCGATTCCGTCCACGAGAATCAGCGGGCTGCCTGAGTTCAATGACACCTGTCCACGGATTTTCACATTGTACTGCTTGCCCTCGATGGAACCGCTGCTCATGCTCATGAGGAGTGACGGATCCGCGCCCTGGAGAGCCTGCGCCGCATTGGTTACCGGCCTGTTGTTCAAGTCTTTACCGCTGATGACGCCCACCGCTCCGGTGAGGTTCACTTTCTTCTGGACACCGTAGCCGACCACGACCGATTCTTCGAGAAGGTCAATGTCTTCTTCCAGGGTTATGACAATGCCGGCGGTCTGGCTGCCGAACCTGGACGTGTAATCCTTGTATCCCATCATTGACACTACGAAAGTGCGTCCCGGTGTTGCCTGAATGGAGAATTGGCCGTCGATATCGGTCATGACGACATTGTCCTTCTTGCCGTCGAGCATGACCATTGCGCCGGGAACCGGTCCGGACGAATCGACGACTTTTCCTTTATACTCTACCGGTGTGGCCTTCTGGTCCGCTTTCACGACAAGTATCATTTTCCCGTCAATGCTGGCCTGCATCCCCGTGCCGTCGAGGATTGCAGTCATCGCTTCCAGCACATGTTTTCCGGATGGAGGAGTGACATGCCTGTTCACGTCGAGAAGGCTCTCGTTGTAAGCTATTGTCATACCCAACTGATGCTCAATAGCTTCAAACGCTTGCCTGACCGTCATTGTCCCGGACGGGAAGGTCACGACCTTGTTTTGGGCGTGAAGTCCGACAACCGGCATTATGGCCAGGAGAAGCGTGATCAGATAATGTTTAATCTGCTTCATAGACTATGTATTATTAGTTAAGTTGTTATTCTTTTGTGGTACGGGAGGTATGGTCAACCTACCTTATGTATACGCATCCGTTCACGATACTGTATTTCATTCCGGGGACAAGTTTGCATATGGCGCCGAGCATCTGTTCCATGGTCTCGCCCTGAACGAACTTTGCAGTCAATATCATATCATCGTATTTCCCCGAGGTGACATAAGTGTTTATGCCGTATTTGCGCTCGATAGCCTTGACAATCGCATGAATATTTTCAGAGCGGAAGCACATGTCTCCACGTTTCCATGCCGTGTCTTCAGACGGATTTACGCGGGATATGGTGGATTTCCCCGTCTCGCGGTCATAAGACAGACGCTCTTCCGGAATCATGAGGATACTTTCGCCGTTATTTTTCAATGTCGCAGAAATGCTGCCTTCGCACAATGTAGCCGAGGTGTTCCGAGACTCAGGGTATGCATTCACGTTGAATGTCGTTCCATGTACCCGAATAGTGAGGTCGGAGGTATTGACCATAAATGGAAGTTCATCATTATGTGTCACTTCGAATACAGCTTCACCGGAAAGGTACACCGAGCGTTCCTTGGCACTGAAAGCTTCCGGATAAATCAGCACCGACCCGGCATTGAGTGTGATTCTGGTGCTGTCCGGCAATATTATTTCACGAGTTTCGCCGTTATGCGTAGAGACCTCGCAGAGTCTCGGACTTTCGGCGACCGCCGACTCTTCAGAAGCGATACGGTCGTTCAGCCTCAATGTAATCCACGGAACGAAAATGAGCATTGCCGCTGCAGAGGTGCAGGTCAATGCTATTCTGCGTATCTTCTGCCGAAGTCCTACACGCATCATTACAGACTGGGCTTTCTCGCGGCGGTCTGCTGAAGACATCACCTTGGTAAAAGCCTCATTCAGCTCATTTTCCGGCATTGAATCCCCGAAATGCTTTTCCCACTCGTTGCGGATATCGTTATTGGTCATAGTCTGATGTTGTCAAAATCGACAATAAGACAACATAACACCTGTCAACACCCAATGAAAATTTCAATTTTTTTATTTTTTTGTAACGGCAGAACATTTCGCATATTTTTGTTATATCTTTGTTGACGTAATCGGGAAACATTTTTTGCCACATCACCATAATTCAATATCACACAGATGTTTACGGATAGCGAAGAAAGAGTATTGATGGAACGTACTGCTGCAGGCGACAGAAGTGCGTTCAGGTCTCTTTTCAATGCTTATTATCCTGTGGTCCACGGCTTCATGAGCAGCATACTTCAGACAAAAGAGGATGCCTCCGATGTTGCTCAAGAAGTTTTCATCAAGCTCTGGCTCATGCGTGCAGCACTTCCGGACATCACATCGCTGCGATTCTACCTTTATCGGATGAGCCTGAACCAGACAATCAACTTCATGAAGAAGAACAAGTTCCGGAACAGTTACGTATTGGCGGATATTCCTTATGACCAGATGGTGGAAGAAGTCATTGACATGAAAGACAAGGAAGCTTTCATAGCCTCGGTGGTGGAGCGCATGCCTGAACAGAGACGCAAAGTTTTTGTGATGAGCCGTTTCGAAAACCGGTCCAATGATGAGATTGCGTCAATGCTGCACATCAAGAAGAAGACCGTGGAGAACCACCTCAACCTCGCCTTGAAGGAACTGCGCACTGCCCTCCCGGCATCCGTTTTCCTGTTCATCGCATTCTTTTAGACGCACCGCTGCTCATGCCGGTGTTGACGGAAAACCAGCCATCTTTCGCCAAATCGAGTGATTTTACAGAGATTTGGCGCAACATTTGTCAGATGTTTTGCCAAATCGAAAAATTTTACTTAGTTTTGGCGAAACATTTAACAAGTTATGCCACTCATCGGAAGGAAAAAAGAGGTAGCTGAACTTGAACGCTACTACAATCAGGACAATGCTGTGTTCATTGCCGTATATGGCCGTCGTCGCATAGGCAAGACGTTTCTTGTCAACGAATTCTTCAAAAACGACTTCTCATTCAAAGTCACTGGCGTATCGCCTGCAGAATACGAACGGAAACAGTTGACCCATATCCAGCTTGCGAACTTCAATCTCGCATTGAACCATCATTCCGGCAAAGTATTCCCAGCACCGTCAAATTGGATGGAAGCCTTCAGACAACTGATAGAATATCTTGAAACCGGGAAAAAGAAGAAACGCCAAGTCGTATTCATAGATGAACTTCCATGGATGGACACCCCATATTCGGGCTTTCTGACTGCATTCGAATGGTTTTGGAACAGTTGGGGATCCAGCTGTAAGAATCTGATGCTGATAGTATGCGGCTCTGCCACATCATGGATTGTAAACAAAATAATAAACAGTAGAGGAGGACTGCATAACAGACTGTCCGGCAAGATTTTCCTGTCCCCATTCAACCTGAAGGAATCAGAGGAATTCTATGAAAGCAGAGGAATTGTGTGGGACAGATATGAGCAGTTGCAAGCATACATGATATTTGGCGGCGTCCCATATTATTTGTCTTTGCTCCGTAAGGAAGAAAGTCTTCCGCAGAACATAGACAGATTGTTTTTTTCAAGGAACGCAATTCTGGCAAATGAATTCGAAAATCTTTTCAACGCATTATTTGACAATGCAAAGGATTATATACGTACGATAGAGCAATTATATAAGAACAGGGCCGGACTTACCAGGAATGAAATCGCACAAAAACTGGGAGCCTCTTCTGGAGGAGGGCTGACAAAGATGATTGACAATATGGACCAGTGCGGTTTCATTGAAGGTATATCGAATGGAGGAAAGGTTAAGGATAAAATATATAAGTTGGTTGATTACTACTGTCTATTCTACCTGAATTTCGTAAAGAAAAATGATTTCCACGAAGAGCACTATTGGTCAAAAATATCAAATACTCCTGTCCATAACTCATGGTGCGGTTTTTCATTCGAGAGAATCTGCTTTTCACATCTTGAGCAGATAAAGAGAAGTCTAGGCATCTCCGGAATATTGACCAAGACATACGCCTGGCGGAGCCTTGCTTCCAAGCCTGCTGCACAAATTGACATGCTGATAGATAGGGAAGACAGGGTTGTGGACGTATGCGAGATGAAATACGCTTCAGCAGAATACACAATAACCAAAGCCGAAAATGAAAAGTTGCGGAATCGCATCGAGGCTTTCCGTTCCGAATCCGGAACGAGGAAGGCAATTCACCTCGTGATGATTTCTCCTTACGGAATACACAGGAACGCGTATTCTGGTGCTGTCACAAACCAGATAACTATGGATGCGTTATTTGAATAAGGTGTAATTAAAAAAAACGGTGTAAAAAAGACGACTTTTTTACACCGTTTTTCATTTTTTGTCGATTTGGTGTAAAAACTGGCTGTTATTTACACCGAATTATATGAGGGGAAGTCTATTCCAGGCCGCGGGCACGGATGAGGGCATCCGGGTCAGGATCGGCACCACGGAACTCGTGATAGAGGGTCATTGGCTCCTCGCTGCCGCCCTTCTCGAGGAAGAGGCTGCGGAACTTCCTGGCCATTTCAGGATTCCAGAGACCGTTGCTCTCCCAGTACTCGAAAGCGTCCTTGTCCAGGACCTCTGCCCAGAGGTAGCCGTAGTAGCCGGCACTGTAACCGCCACCGAAAGTGTGGTTGAAATATGTGCTGCGGTAACGAGGGATAATCTGGTCGATGAGACCCATTTCACGGCAGACATTCTTCTCAAACGCCTCGATATCAAGGTTGTTCCAGTCGGTGTCAGGACCGAGCTCGTGCCACTTCATGTCAAGGATAGACGCAGCGCAAAGCTCAGTGGTCATGAAGCCCTGGTTGAACTTGGCGGCATTGTTGATCTTGGTCACGAGAGAATCAGGGATAACCTCACCGGTCTGGTAATGGAACGCATATTTTGCGAGAATCTCAGGCTGGAACGCCCAGTTTTCATTGAACTGGGAGAAAGTCTCCACGAAGTCACGTGCAACGCTGGTACCGCTCACATCCACATAATGGCACTTGGTGAGAAGTCCGTGAAGGGCATGGCCGAACTCATGGAAAGCAGTCTGTACCTCATCGATGGTAAGAAGCTTCACAGTATCCTCTGGCTGGCCGAAGTTGCAGACATTGACAACGATAGGACGTATATCCTTTCCTGAAGCATCCACATACTGCTCACGGAAATTGTTCATCCATGCGCCGCCGCGCTTGGTGCTGCGCGGAAGATAATCGGTAAGGAAGATTCCGAGGAGGCTGTTGTCAGCATCGAACACCTTGAAGGTCTCCACCTCAGGATTATATACAGGAAGACCCTTTACAGGCTCGATCTTGATGCCATAAAGCATCTCGGCAGCCTTGAACACGCCGTTGCGGACATTCTCAAGCTGGAAATACTGCTTGGTGATGTTCTCATCGAGGTCATACTGGGCCTTGCGAACTTTCTCTGAATAGAACCACCAGTCCCATGGCTGGATGGTGCTTCCTGCAGGAAGAAGACCGGCAGCGATGTCCTTGTCCATGAACTCCTGCATTGACACAATCTCCTTCTTCGCTCTTGCGACAGCCTTGGTCATAATCTTCGAAAGGAATGCATCTACAGTAGCGTGGTCGTGAGCCATCTTGTCATTGAGAATCTGGTCAGCTGAGCAGTCGTAGCCGAGGAGCTGAGCCTTCTCGGTACGCAGGCGCATGATGTCCAGAAGCACCTGTTTGTTGTCATTGGCATTGCCGTGGCCGCAACGGGTAGAATAAGCCTTGAATGCAGCCTCGCGCTTCGCCCTGTCCTCACAGGTGGTCATGAAGAACGGATAGCTGGAAACAGGGATGCCTACCTCAGAAGCGAAGGCATTGTTCTCCGCGAGAAGGTTGTTGCCGAACTTCTGGGTAAGTGCAGCAAGCTCCGAGCTGATTTCCTTGAAACGGGCCTGCTCAGCTTCGCCGAGGGCTACGCCATTGTCAATGAAAGCATTGTAGAGTTTCTTAGTAACCATATACTGCTCACGGTCGAGGGATGCCGAATCGGCGAAGACGGCAGCCACTCTATCGAAGAGCGCCTTGTTCATGAAAATCTCATCAGAAGATGTGGTCACAAGTGGGGTAACCTCATCCATAACAGCCTGCATTGCAGGTGTGGCATCTGACTCGGAAACATTGTAGAGTACGCCCAATGTCCTTGCCAGCAACTTTCCTGAGAGCTCGTAAGCGGCTACGGTGTTCTCGAAAGTAGGGGCCTCGGTATTGGCTACAATAGCATTGACCTCGGCCTTCTGCTGCTCGATTCCGGCTTTTACGGCCGGCACGTAGTCAGAAAGTCTAATCTTGTCAAATGGAGGGAACTGGTCCTCTCCGGTCCATTCCGTAAGGAACGGATTCGATCCGCAAGCCGAAAGCATCATGATTCCTGCGCTTAAAATTGCAATTTTTTTCATAACGATTACTTAGTTGTTATTTCTACGCCATTAAGGTCAATGAGAGTGAATTGGACAGCGTTTTTATATACTGTTATGATACCCTTCATGTTCACTGTGGCGCCATCAAGAATCTTCTGGTCAATCTGAGTGTCAGCGAATTTCGCATAGCCGCTGGTGCGGACCTGGACATCTGTCGAACCCATCCTGAAGTACTGGCTGACAGCATAAGCATCAGCGTTCTTTATGAGAGTCGCCTTGATTTCAGGATCGGAAACCTTCTTGGAATAGTCAGCAACGTCACCGTCATCGAAGACGCCGGAATTCAAGTAACTGAGGAAGCCCTGCTTGGACATCGCCCAGGTCTTGATTCCCCATGAAGGGTCTTTGGCCGGAGTATAATTCTGTCCTGTAGAAGAAAGGAAAATCCTGTTTGAATTGGACTTCTTGTCTTTGTTGGAGTCAATGTAGATAAGGCAGAAAATCTCTCCTTTCGGATTCTTCACACTGCCATACTTCAATCCGTCGATTTCCACATAGCAACCGAGATTCTCTTCCTTGAGAAGGTCAGATTCAGCGACCTTCTTAGGAGCCAAAGGAGTATCAAGCTCTCCCCTGAACACGTGAGTGTCAATGATATACTGCACATCCAGATACGAAGTCTCGTACTCTCCGCTGGTGTCCTCATAACCGAGCTGGATCATTCCGTTATAGGCACCAAGGGTAAGACCGCTGCACTTCACATACACCCACTGGCCGAGCTTGTAATCATTGTAGAGGGAATTCTTTCCGATCTTGACCTCGATAGCGCCTGACGCATCCTGAATATAGATGCTCTTGTAGATATTGCCGGACCTGTCCTCCGAAATCACCTGTCCACCGATGATGATATTGTCTTCAATCTTGACAGGAGCATTCTTATACAGCGACTTGAGCTCCAGAATCGTCTTGTTCGGAGTCAATGTTACCGGCTTATAGACATCAGCCTTGCCGTAGTCTCCGGTAAATACCGGCTCCCACTCGTCGCATGAAGCCAGAAGCGTCAATGCGGCTGCAAATGTTCCGATAGCGTAAAATATCTTGTTCATAACTAGAATCTGAAATAAATGTTCAACATGTAGTTGATTCCGCTCATGTAGAAGTACTTGGAATCGAATCTGTAGTAACGCTCCTTGCTGACGGTCTTGTCCACGAGACGTGTCTGCTCATAACCGCCTGTACGGACATCCGTATTGTTCAGGATATTCTTCACCTGGAGGGAGAATCCGAGCTGGTAGTTCCTCTTGATGTACCAGGACTTGCCTACACTGGCATTGACAAGAACTGCTCCCTTGAACTTCTCCTGCGCGGCCATATAATCGACCTCTGCGGCGGTGATGGTGCCGTCAGGGCCGGCGGTAGCCATGTCAGTCCTGTAGAGAGGGTTCATGTCGAGGTATGCCATACCGAAGTAATCCACGTCGGCATCCACGAACCAGTAGTTCTTGTTCCATGCGAGACCGAGGCTGGTAGCAAGCTGCGGAGTGCTTGAAACATAATGTTTTACAGTCTTTCCTTCAGCATTCGGATGGCTCTTCCAGTAAGGAATCTTCACACCATAGGTTTCAGTTACGACAGCAGCGCTGTTGTCATAAGTCTGGTACATGGTAGGATTGGAAGTATAAACATACTGGCCGTAAGCAACCACTCCCTGAAGAGAGAGGTTGTTCACCGGAAGAGGGACCTTGAATCCGAGTTCCATTCCGACGTGGCGCTCATCCATTCCGCTCATTGCGAAATTGGTGAAGGAGTTCTGGGAATCGTCATAGAAGCTCATGACCTTGGACTGGTCCTTAATGGTCGTATAGTAACCGGTGATACGGACATCATAGCCGGAGTTGCTGTACGCGTAGTTCAAGTCAGTGGTGAAGGTCTTGATGGTCTTCACATCCGGAACGATGGAGTTACGGGTTCTTGGCGACACGAAAGTCTGGTTGAAGGTAGGCGCATCTGTCATATATGCCACATCAGCATAAATCCTGTGGCCGCCTCTTACGACATAGCTGAGGTTCAGCTTGCCGGCTCCAGTGATGAAGTCCTGCACCTTGGACTTGCCGAGAGATGTAATCGCCTCTTTGGTAATAGGATCGTAGGTTGTAATCACCTTTCCGTCATAGGTCATCGGCTGTCCGTTGGCATCGAGTCCAGGGAAAAGTCCCTTTCTCACAAGACCCTCTCTCCAGAACTTGTCATAGCCGATACGGCCTGAAAGGGCAGCCTCGAAACCGCCGACAGTAACCTTGCCGGAAGCCCAAGCCTCTGCGCGACGGATGTTCGCGTAATAGTCATAACCGTACTTGTCGCCTTCTTTCAATGTCTGGGCCTTGCCGTTCTTCATCCAGTAATCCAGGTCGTTCTGGTACATTGTCACAGAAGCGGCGTAATCCCTTTCCGCAAACTGGTCAATGTTCACGTAGTAGTCTCCTCCGAGGAGGTCATCCAGCACCTTGTAGTACTCGGTCCTGTTCCATTTGTATGAAACGCCACCGGCAAGAGAGAAATATCTGGAAGGTGTCCACTTCGCATTGGCATTGAAATTCAAATCCTGCTGGTCAGTGCGACGCTCCTCGATAACGTACTTCGAGCGGTTGCCGTCAGCAGTTGAGTTCATCGAGTTCACAGCATAGAGCCTGTCCCAATTGATATGAGTAATACTCGGGATATCTGACTCCCATGCATCCTTAGCCCACATAGCCTTGGCAAGATTGACACGGTTGTAGTCAGAATTCTCCATGAAGAAGTAGCTTGGAAGATTTCTGTAATAGTCCGGCCTAGGGTCTGCCGCATCATACCAGTCGAGAGCGGTATAGCCATTCTTTCCGAAACGATAAAGCACTGTAGCAGAAGCCTTTACCTTCTTGGATTCTGGAGTGAAATCATACTTGAGGATAGCGATAGGCTCATGGGTTTTCTTCACGCGGGCATTGCGGACCTTGCCGTTGTAATAACCCCAGTTGGAGTTGTACATGTTGTCGCCCATGAGGTCGTAAACTTCCTGAGTAGAACCGTTCTGCGCACCTCTCTGTCCCGGAGCGGCCATGAAAGTAAGTCCGAGTTTGTGTTCGTCGCCGAATTTCTTCTCCACTGAACCATAGTAGCCGAATGAACGGTAGTAAACGCCCTTGATCCAGTCATTTCCACCAAGTCTGGCAGAAGCGCTGAACGCATAGGCCCAGCCGTTGTCGAGCTCGCCTGAAGAATAGGTGAGCATCAGACGAAGTCTGTACAACGCACTGTTGGTCAATACGCTACCGCGCCATCCGGTGCGGACCTTGGAAGCCATCGGGTCAATGTTGGTGAGGCCGTTGTAGCCGCCGAATCCATAATCTGAAACCTCGGCACCGTTCACCGTCTCCTTGCTGCGCGTAGCCTCGTTCAGACCGCTCCACAATGAATATGGAGTATAGCCTGTGATGGCATCGTTCATCTTCACGCCTGCAAGATATACATCCTGAGACTCGCTGGAGTAACCGCGGACTCTGAAACGCACAGAACTGAAATTGAAGCCTGCAATATTGTTGAACACGTCGTTCTGGCCGAAAAGGATGGTCGGACTGTCCTGATAGCCGGAATCATCCAGGTCAAACTCAGTGAAACTTGCGTCATCGACTTCGCTCACCTTGCGGGCCGGGGTCAATGACAGTTTGAACATATTCTTCACGTAACCGTCATTGACAGTAACATTGATTCTGGATTCCAGATAGTCAGGAGTCTTGATTACGAGGTCGTACATGCCGTCCTTCAATGAAGGAATCATGAATGTTCCGTCAGGTGCGGTCTTGACTTCTGCGATTTCTTCCGCTCCTGAATAAAGTTTCAGGACGGCTCCGTCGACTGCTGTCTTGGAAGACCTGTCCACGACCGTTCCCTTCACACCGCCGGTATATGTCTGCGCGGACATGACCAGGGCTGCGAATAATGCCGGAATGGACAAAAGCTGTTTTTTATTCATATCTTTTGTATTGTCATTTTGGACCGGCGGAGCGATCATTTCAGAAGAAGGACTCCGCCTGCCGTGATTATTTGTTGCTTACTATGATGTATGTCGGATAATGGTCACTGTATCCGCCGATGAAGGTTCCGCTCGAGAATGTACGGAAAGGGGTGCCCTTGTACTGGCCTTCCTGCTGGACCATGAAAGGCTGGCTGAAGATACGTCCGTAATACTGTTTCTTCACGATCGGCTGGATAGACAACTGTCCCTTAGGAGCATTGACCATTGCCTCATTGACGAGGATGATGTCATAGATATTCCATGTGCCCCTGTAGGCAAGTGAACCGTAGCCCGCCTTCAACATTGAAATGAACGGTGAGAAGAAATCGTACTGGCCCACTTCGGAAACTGACTCTTTTCCGTGCATGAAGGTCGTCATGCTCTCGTCGGTAGGGTTGTCGTTCATGTCGCCCATCACCATAATCTTGATTCCCGGATACTCCTTCATGAGCTTAAGTGCGTGGTCATAAATGATTTCCGCTCCGCGTGCCCTGAGGTCCTGTCCCTTTCCGCCGATACGTGACGGCAGATGGGCCACATAGAATGCGAACATTTCGCCGTCAAGCTTTCCGCGGACCATGAGGATGTCACGGGTACGGAAATAATCCTGCGCCTCCTTGTCCATGCTGAACTTGATGGCAGTGGAATTGAAATCGAACGGAATGGACTGGCTTTCCTCGACCGTGAAATGCTCCGGACGATAAAGCAGGGCCACGTCCACGCCTCGTCTGTCAGGTCCGTCGTAATGGACAATCTGATAGTTCGCAGCCTCGATTTCCGGCTGGTTCACGAGGTCTTCAAGAACATGCCTGTTCTCTATCTCGCTGAGTCCCAGTACAGTATGGAAAGTCTTGTTCTCCTCGGCCATCGCCTTGATTACAGTAGCGATGTTGTGGAGTTTTTTCTCATATTTGGCCTCTGTCCACTTGTTCTTGCCCTCAGGAAGGAACTCATAGTCGTTCTTTCCCTCATCGTGGTACGTATCGAACAAGTTCTCGACATTGTAAAAGCCAAGAACATAGCGTTTTGGACCACCGGCGTATGCTGATACTGCGACCAGCATCAATGCCAGAACTGTGTAAATTATTCTTTTCATTGTCAATGTTATTAATTTCGTCGTCTGTGTTACCACCACCAGCTGATGGTCTTAGGGTCCTGAGCCTCGACCTTCGCCGCAGCCTCCTTGCCTATAAGTTTCGAAAGGTTCGGGTAAAAGTCAATGCCGGTTTTCTTTTCGAGTTCGTCAATGGAAATCGCATATTCCTTGAAGTTGCTTCCATCTCCGTAATCCCTGTGTTCCAGAAGAATCGCACAGCCCATATAGCCTGCGAATCCGAGTGTCGTACTCTTGCTGTATCTGAGCACAGCCTTGTAATAATGCGAAGGAACTGTGATTTTCTTACCCACGTTATCGAGCGCATATTCAGTGCTTAGCTCTGTAAGACAGCCTGTTACGACATAGCAGGTATCTGAGCTGCCGGCCCATGAACGGACCTTGCCCTCAAGATTGGCCCAGAAATGCTGATTCAGTTCTGAAAGTTGTGGAGTCATGTTGGTACCATAGAAAGTCGCCTGATTGGCTCCGTTATGCAGCCTGTCTGCCGACGGCAACTGATGGCCCCTGTCGTAGTGTCGGGATGAAGTGCTCCTGAAACCACGCATATACAGCACCGGCTGCTGTTTCTCAGAAAGATATGGATCCACTCCCCAAGCATTTGTACGGCTACCCGAACCGATAGTCCATCGGCTGAGAGGGTAAGCTACCCATGGTGCGACAAAGTTATCATAATCCCATGAATATGAGTAGTTTCTGGTTCGTACCGGCCCGATGGTCATGGAGTGCGAGAACTGTCCCAACTTAGTCCCATCAGGGATTCCCGGGATTTCCAGCCAACCCACTTTTCTAAGGTCCGGACAGCCCTCCGGGACAACAACTTCCCCGGAACCGCCTGATTCCTTCGTTCCCTGCTGGGTCAATGCCACTGTCGTCCTGTTTCCGTCTGCGGTCAATTCCAGAATTGCCGTGCGCGCAGACTCGCCATTGTTCTTCTCGACTGTCAGGACCACGTTGGACATGCTGCCATATCCGCTGGACGGCTTTACACTTACCCAGCTGAGTGGCCCGCCTGACTGATCCTTTACGGCAATGCTCCAATTTCCGGAAGCGGTAACGGACATGAACTGGTCACCTCCCGTAGCCTCTACGGGATTGACCCTGACCGCGATTTCCGGCTTTACTTGCGGGTCATTTCCTTCACAGGAATATATAAAAGGCACTGACACCATAAGTGCCAATGCCCATTTCATTATTTTGTTCAATGTTTTTTTCACGTAGCGTCAATGCTTGTGGAAACGTCCAAATCTTCGTTTCCTTTAGACGGACAAAGGGCAACCCGGTTTTTCCGGGCACCCTTTATAGTCTATCATTAAATTGAATTATAAGGTATTACTCCGCCCTTATTGCAAAAAGTATAGCTCTTGCATTTGTTGTGGTCGTTACTGTAACCTCTGTTTCAGCCTCCAATTTGGCAGGAAGAGTGATGGTGTACTTATCGGTATCTTCAACTGCCAGTTTATAAGGGGAATTACTTGTAGCACCCTCATTAGCGGCCAAGGCCTGAGTAGCTACCTGAGTTTCGCCCACTGACGCCTTAATAGTCGCGGTTTTTCCCTTCCATGCCACACCGTAGAAAGATACTTTGGTAGTACCTGCCGGAATCTTCAATGTTGCAGTTCCGGCTTTCTTGGCAGTGCCGAGTTTCAGGACAGGAACATCTGCGACACCATTGACAGTAGCCTTTTCACTATAAGCATTTGTTCCAAGTGTCCATTCAACGCTACTTGAGAAGTCCTCAGTTCCGGCAGCAGAAACTCCCTTATGGGTAAGAGTTACAGTGTATGACTTGGTAGCGACCTCAGCTGTTGTCGAAACGGTAAGTTTCACAGTCACGTCCTTATCAGTCGTGTTCTCTGCAAATGATACAGTTACAGTGCCATTGCCGTCACCCGATTCAGGAGATACCGTATAAGCGGCATTGTCAGAAGCGACAGTCCACTTGACATTGCCTCTTACGTCGAAAGAAACCGACTTGTCAGCAGCTTTTGCAGTAAGTGTCTCTGTGCTTACAGAGAATTTAGGGGTATCTGATACGACTTCCTCTACTTTAGTGGCAACTACCTGATAATGAGGATTTCCGCCGACATACCATCCTTCTACTTTGATGTCGCTGCCGACAAAACCTTCCATATCTCCTGTATAATAAGAGCAAGAAAGGTCCTTAGCAGTATAGCTTCCTACGAAGATATTATAGAATTTACCGCTCTTCTTCACAGTTCCTGTGAATGATACATAAGTCACAGCTGTCGGAGCGTCTTCTTTCATTTTCGCTTCGGTAAGTTCCAGAGGAGCAGGATATGTTACAGTGTTGCCGCTGGAAACAACAGTTGCAGTAGGGGTAGTAATCTGCATAAGGCCATTGTGCTTGCCGGTAGTACCGGTAACATTGATCTTATCGCCTACCTTTACCTTTGGATCGGCATTTGCGAAAACAAGGATACTTCCGGTTGCGTCAGTAATCACATAGCTCTTGAGAGTTACGCCCGTAACCAATACATCCTTAAGGTCGATTGCAGCGTTCTCTGCGCCTGCCGCAATCTCTGCGATGGTGCCTGCACCAGGAGTCGGCTCCGGGGTTTCGCCACCGCCTGTACCGAGGTCAACGCCCTTTGAGAAGTCAATGACAGTACCTGCTTCAGCTGCAACACTGAGGTCGAGGTCATCCACCATATATGCGCTGGCAACTGAAGCCGTCATATATACGTACAAAGACTTGGTGCCCGCAGGAACCGTGAATTTAGTAGATGCGAGATCCCAACGTCTGCTCTTGTCGCCATTAGGGAAAGCATATTCAAGAGCCACCCACTTCTGACCGTCGTTGCTGACATATACCAGGAACTCATCGTGCTTGAAAGTATTGTCAGCAGCCTGATACAGATTCCTCTCTGAACCAAATGAGAGAACATAGTTCACAGTATTCTCAGGAAGGGTGATATTCTTTACCTGGAAATAGTTCTCCTTTGCAAACCAGAGATAATTCTTGCCGGAACCAGGATAATCAGAATAAGTTCCGTTGGAAGCACCTGAAGATGTCTGACGTGCACTCATTCCATTGAAAGCATAATCTATAGAAGATAATCCGCTTCCGGTTTCATTTTTCCAGCCGTCGAAAGAATCGAGATATGTCTTCCATCCGTCCTCTGACTTAACGGCATCCGTTTTATCAAAGTCATTGTGATATACTACGAGATCAGCCGCAGAGCCAGTACCCTTCTGCTTTACTGTCAATGTCTTGGTATCGTAGCCGATAGAGAATTTCAATGCTGCCTCACGGTCCAGTCCTGTATTGCCGAGCACTGAAATTGTTACGTCCATTCCGTTTGGATCTTTTCCATTCTGCGGGTCAACAGCGATCCATTCAGGGCAGTTGCTCAGGAACCACTGTCTTGTAGATGCAACCTTTATAGTCTCTGAAGACGCCTCCTGCTGAAATTCTATGACATTCTTCGAAAGATTAATTTCCGGAAGTCCTTCCGGTTCATTCTTATCACCGCAAGACTGTGCAAAAAGCATGGCAGCCAACGCAAGTGAACCCGAAATCAATGTTCTGATTCTCATGATGTGTGTGCTTATATTTTAAACAATTAAAAATATCCTTACTTGAATAGTTTACAAAGATAATTATCCTATATGAAAGAAACAAACTAAATCGTATTACATTTACATGACTATCATGCTACAAGTCACTTACATACACTTCACGTACACAGACACATATGGACAGAAAAACGGGCAGCCCCGACTTGGGACCGCCCGCATAATATCATATCTTCAAATCAATTACTTGATGAGGACATTCTTAAGCTCGTATGTAGGAGCAACAGAAGCAGTTCCGACATACTTGAATGCAATCTGAATCTTGGAACCTACAAAATTCTTGAGATCGAAATCACCGGAATTGACAAAAGTCCACTTGGATGTCGATGTAGGATAATTAGGCATGGTAATCAGTGTCCAATCAGCGCCAACTTTCTTCACATATACGAAGATGTGATCGGTAGCATTGTCTGAACCTATAAAGTTCATTGCGTGATCGAAGTTAAGGGATGCTTCCTTAATCTTGGTAAGGTCAATCTCCGGAGAAATCAGCCAAGACTCTGACGCAAGATTCTTGCCTCCGACAAATGAAGAAGCCTTCATGTAACCTCTCTCGGTATCATGCTTCCAAACGTAGCTGGAACCCTCAGGGAGTGTCACGTCATTGATGGTGAACTTGCCCATAGATGTCAGGAATGACTCTACGAAGTAAGCAGCAGGAGCCTGAGTAATCTTGCAATCGCCTTCAGATGACTGCTTTGCAGTGCTTGAAGAGAACTTGACTACAGCAACACGCTCAGTAGCAGCCTCATTTGCAATAGTTGAGAATGATACAAGTGCAGTATCAGCAGGATTTGCATCGATCTTGGTAGGCTCGCCCTTCTTGTAGGTCATGCCCTTGAATGTAAGCCATGGGCAATCCTCAGGGAGTGTCACGAATACACCGCTGCCCTTGTAAGCCACCTTAACTGTAACATCAGAAGCAGTCTTAGGAACTGAAACTGAAGGAGTCATGACCTTCATGAGAGACTTCTTGATGCTGAGTACGGTAGCATCGACAACCTGCCTTGTGCCTTTATAGTCACCGATAGGTCCTTCAAGCTCGATGATGTCACCGACTTCGATTCCAAGGCTTGAGAAGTTCTTCTTAGCACCCTTCTTGTCGAGTGTACCATAGATATAAAGTGAACCGGTGTCGTCTGTAAGATACCAGTTTCCGTAAGTCGTGTTCTCGATGGATGTGCAGGTACCTTTTACCTTTACATTCTTGCCTACAGGTGACTCATTAGCTTCCTTGCAAGAAACTGTCACAGCTGTGAGGGAGCCCTGACGGACTCTGATGAACTGCTTGCTTGCACCTGCCTTAATGGTAAGCTCGAGCTCACGTCCACCGGCTGACTCTGCAGCAGTGAAAGTCACAGTGCTCTTGCCGGCCTTTCCTGACATGGCGTCAGCAGCGAGCCAAGATGGAGTCTGGGACTTGATCTCACCAGTCTTGTTGTCTCTGACGATAACATCCGGCCAGTTGTCATTGGTAACGAATTCCCAATCAACGTTGGCGTCGATATCGAGGGTAATCTTACCACCGTTTACAGGCATTGACATATATGACTCGGAGAGCTTGATATTGTCAAGGTACCCTACCTTCTCATCTTCACATCCGATGAATGCGAAAGATGATGCCAAAAGGGCGGTCAATAAATATTTAAGTTTCATAATATTCTGATACACGATTAGTTAAACATATATTTGATACCAATTGAAGCATACCAGCACTGACCGATTGCAGTATATGGAACGAATGTCTTGACACCACTCTTGACAAGTGCAGGAGTAGAGAATACTGGATAGCCCTCGCTGTCGGTAGAATCATACTTGAGGATACGGCCCTCGTTCAAATCAGGGTTCATATACTTGGCTACACCCCACTTGGAGTTGAAGAGGTTCATGAGGTTCTTCACGTCGAGGCTGAGCTGGAGAGTATTGGTTGTCTTGCCGACCTTAATCTTGAAATCGTGCTTGTAGCTTACATCTACTCTGTGAACCCATGGAGAATATACGCTGTATGCTTCAGCATATTCGCCCTGGTGCTTGCTGAGGTACTTGTCGTTGTGTACGTACTCCATGAAGCGGTCACGGTCGTTGTCAGAAACGAAACGGAACTGTTTGTCTGCAACTTCCTTGTCTGTAGGGATATACAATGCGTCGTATGCGTAGCCGTCACCATTCATGTCGTTTGCAGTCATGTATGAATAGTTGTAGCCGCCTCTCCATGTTTCGTAAATCAAGCTGAAGTGGTTTCCGCATTTGTCATGGTGTGTGAGAGATGCGATGAAACGGTCAGGTGTAACGTACTGTGAGTTGTGGAGAGGAATGTTGTTAGGACCGGCAACTGTCGGAACGTAAGTGAATGCAGACTCTGCGGCAGAACCAGGCATACCGGTAATTTCCTTGGAAGCGGTATGGGTGTATGCAGCCATGATGCTGAGGTTCTCGATAGGACGCATATTCACGGTAAGGTTTGCAGAATATCCGTATCCCTTGTGGGTGTTCTCGAGGACGAATGCCTTTGTTCCAGTTCTGAATGTAGAAGGGAAGATAGGACGATTGTCAGCACCGTGCCATCTGGTGTAGCCCTCAACAGGGATGATGCTCCAGTCTGACATCATGACTCCGTTCACTGTCTTGTTGTAGATACCCTCAGCAGTGATAGAGAATGGGAATGATGTAGGGAACTGGTAATCTACAGCCAATGAAGTCTTCCATACCTGAGGCATCTTGAACTTGTGGTCAACTGCAGAGATTGATGAAGGAACAGTTCCTTTGTCAGGAGAGATTTCAGCAGGATAGCCGAGACCTACGAGCTTGTCGAGGAGAGCCTGGCCGTTTGCCTTGCCGCCGCTGGTAACGAGACCGCCCTTGAACTCATCCATAGAGAATCCGTTCTTCTTGGCATTGGTAGCATTGATCTGTGCCTGATACTGAACCATACCTGAGTTTGTAGGCATGTTGGTGAAGAATACGAGAGGCAGACGGCCTGAGAAGAGACCGGTACCGCCACGGACTGTGAGGGTCTTGTCCTTCAATACGTCCCAAGTGAAACCGATACGAGGTGAAACGGTAACCTTGCCTGAAGGCCACTTGCCTGTGTCGATGTTACGTACGTTGTTGTTATGATCGTAGTAGTCAATGGCTTTGATCTTGTTGTTTGTCATAAGATCACCATTGTCGAAGAAGAGACCGTCGAAACGGATACCGTAGGTAAGCTTGAAGTTCTCAGCTGCACTCCACTCATCCTGAGCGTAGATACCGAGCTTGTGGAACTGAACTCTTGCAGCAGGGTTCTTCTCTCCGCCGTAACCGTAGGTAAGGCAGACAACCTCAGGAGCCGCACCGTTGATGAAGTCATCTACGCTGAGGTAACGGTAGTAACCTGTTCCGTTTCTCATGTAAGCGTTGTCAGCCATCTGATATTCATAGCTCAGACCTGTGGTAAGCTTATGGGTTCCGAAGTAGTATGTGAGGTCATCCTTCACATTTGCAATTGTGTTGTGAACTGCGTTGTTCCATGTGAAGAGCTCGTATCCGAGAGAGATGTACGGGGTGTTTGTACCTGTACCGTCCATGATGTCAATGAATGGGAACTCGCTTGAGTTTGTTCCTCTGACGTCGTCAAGTTTAGAGAAGGTGGCAAGCAGCTGGTTTGAAAGGTTGTCGTTGATACGGCTGTTCAAATCCAATGATGCTGAGTGCACGATGTTCTCCATTGAGTACATGGAGTTTGCGTATGACATAGAATAGAGGGAGGTACGTGAGAATGCAGAACGTGTACCACCGTCCATTGAAGATGCGTTAGGAGCTGACCATGAAACATTGTTGGTATAGTTGTAACGCAATGCGAGGTGATTCTTGGAATTGATGTTCCAGTCGAGTCTCGCGAGGAGTTTCTTGTTGCTCTCGTCAGCTGGGAAGCTTGTGAAAGAACCTGTGTCATAACCATATTTTTCCTTCACGTGGGCAGATACTCTCTCCATATCGGCTACAGTAGCGTAAGAGAGGTATTTGGTAGCATCAGGAGTAACGCTTTCGTCTGCTCTTGCTCTCCATCTGTTTGCTACAGAAGGAATCTGTGACAACTCGGCATTGACAAAGAAGAACAGTTTGTTCTTGACGATAGGTCCGCCGAGGGTGAAGCCATAAGTTGTGGTTCTGTCTTTCTCGCGTGCGCCTGAAATCTGGGTTCCGTCAACTGTATCACCACGCATGTTCTCGTTGCGGTGATAGATGTAGGCAGATCCTTTGAAGGTGTTTGTACCTGACTTTGTGATGGCATTGACACCACCTCCGATGAAGTTGGTCTGGCGAACGTCAAAAGGCGAGATAACGACCTGAAGTTCCTCGATGGCATCGATGGAGATAGGGTTTCCGCCTCCCGGAAGTTTGGAGTTGAGACCGAAGTTGTTGTTGAAGTTGGCTCCGTCAACGGTGAAGTTGGCTGTACGGCCGTCAGCTCCGGCGAATGACATTCCGTTTCCACCATAAGGAGAAAGTCTGGTAACGTCAGACAAGCTTCTGCTTACAGTCGGCAAAGAGGTTATCTGGCTGCTGGTAATGTTGGTTGCAGCACCGGTCTTTTCACTGCTGAACTTTGATTTTGCAGTTCCGATGACCACTACCTGCTCCAAGAACTCTGTAGATTCCTTAAGAGAAGCGTTGAGGTTGTAAGTTTCAGCGAGCTGAAGTGTTACATCCTTGAAGACAATGGCATTGTAACCAACTGATGAGACCTCGACTTTGTATGGTCCACCGGAACGCATACCGTTGATGGCATACTGTCCGCTCTGGTTAACAATAGCTCCGTAAACAGTACCGGAAGGTTCGTGTGTAGCTACCACAGCTGCTCCGACAACCGGTTCTCCTTTTTCATCGGTGACACGACCGCCCATAGAAGAGGTCGTCACCTGTGCATAGGCGAATGTACCTGCCAACATAGCGATGCCGGCAAGCAACAGATGCTTTAATGAATAATTCATAGAGGTAATGTTATTATATATTTTACACGCAAATTTAGGTCTTTACTTACAAATATAAAAATCTTAAACCATTAAAGTTATGTTTCATCCGGAATTTCTACCATTTTTCAACTTAACAAAACCTCTAATAACCAAAAACTTGCGGCCAAGTGGGATGCTTGGCCAATCCACAGGAGGAGATTAATCGGGCATTCAATTAAACTTTTTTCATTTTTCTCTTGACTCGTACCCTACGGCATATATTATCTTTGCCGGCGAATAACAAAAGTGCACGAATTGTTATGGGTAAAAACAAGTTGAAAATCGGGGAGTTTTCCCGCCTGGGCAGAGTGACCGTGAGGGCTCTGAGGCATTACGAGGAGATTGACCTGCTTACTCCTGAGATTGTGGACCGGGATAC
>CAKUXR010000014.1 GCA_934700615.1 uncultured Bacteroidales bacterium | reverse complement strand
CTGTATCTGCTGAAGAACATGTCCAGTCTGCTGGAGCGTCCGGAGAGACTGAGGGACAGGATATTCACGAAACTCTTCGATGTTGCGGAACTCGCCCAGCTTGACGACAAGGACAGAATCAAATACATTAAAGCCATGAATACGGAACGGGACACATACAATCAGATTGAGTACGCGCGTGAGACAGGACGAGAGGAAGGACGAGAGGAAGGGCGAGAAGAGGGCCTCAAAGAGGGACACAAGAAAGGACATAAAGTGGGCAAAGAGGAAGGTCTCAAGGAAGGGCAATCGAAAATCGCGATGAATCTTATACGGCTCGGGACACCTTGCGAGATTATCACGCAGGCCACAGGGCTCTCTGCAGAAGAAGTTTCCAGGCTAAAGGAAGAGATGAGTAATGCATAGCAATTGACTTATATCTTCCAGTCATCAGTTCAAATTGACGACGGGGCAATAGTCAGGACTCTTTCCCGGGCAATGAAGCGCGCCTGAGTGACGAGGAAACACAAAGCAGGCGGACTGGAAAACCAATCCGCCTGCCTGTTTTATCGGGTGTTTCCTGATCTGACGTCAGAAAACCTTATCATAATCTTACCACTCAAGAATCTTCTTGAAATCGTATGCCTCAGGATTCTCGATACCGAGAGCCTTTACAGCCTCGTAATCCTCAGGAGTTACATAGTGCGCAATGTACTTGTAATAGTTCTGAGCTGTGCTGGCATTGATATCCACGATTCTCGGAGGAATCTTTCCTGTCTCAGGATCCTGCAAATCAGCAAGATAGAGAGGAGAAACATTACCGTAAGAATCTACATATACCATGCAGCCGGTCTTACCCTCGCTGAACAGCTGGTAAACGCCCATGGCAAGCTCTGTGCAATATGTAAGGTCATAAGCAACAGGGTCCTGGCAGCGTACATCATAACCGATTTCTACCGGACGGCTCTTGACATTGAGACCGATCTTTGCGAATTTCTTCTCAAGAAGCTCGTTGAAAAGGACAGCCTTTGAAATCTTGCCAAGCTCAGGGTGACCATGCTCATCATATGAGAAGTGAACACCGGCCTCAGCAGCCTCCTTTGCAACCTCTTCATTGTGGAAAAGGCCCTCTGCAGCTACGATTGTACCATAATGTACACCCATCAATCTTCTCTTGATGATAGCAGAAACAGAAAGACGCACAATCTTGTCAAGAGTCATCTGAGTCTTGTTGAACATCTCAGGAATGATGGTCATAGGGCAATGTGTTGCCTCACCGATACCGAGAGCAAGGCTACCGCAGGTGCGGCCCATTGCAGAAATAACCAACCAGTTGCCTGAAGTACGGGCATCCTCGTAAATGGTCCTTGCGATATGAGCACCCTCGTTCTTTGCAGAATTATATCCGAAAGTAGGAGCATTCGCAGGAAGAGGAAGGTCGTTGTCAATTGTCTTAGGACAATGGATATTCGCGATAGGATAGTTCTTTGCCTCGAGGAACTTGGAAATTCTGTTGGCTGTCGAAGCAGTATCGTCACCACCGATGGTAACCAAAAGTTTGATGTTGTTGTCCTTGAACAAGTCGAGGTTGAAGTTCTTCTCGAAATCCTCGTTAGTCGGCTTGAAACGGCTCATCTCAAGGTAAGAGCCTCCTCTGTTAAAATAGCGGTCTGCCTTGAAGAAGTCAAGATCCTCGATACGGGCATCCTTGCTGAAAAGACCTGAATAACCGCCATGCAGTCCGATAACCCTGTAACCCTTAGAAAGGAAAGTCTTTGCTACACTCATTGAAACTGAGTTCATTCCTGGGGCTGGACCGCCTCCGCACAAAATAATGATTGCGTCTTTCATGATAAAATCGAAAAATTTATAATGTTATATTCGTTTTCCGGGGTGCAAAATTATCACTTTTCAACCAATTTTCCACAAAAAAATGGTTAAATTTGTATTTTATGAATAAATAAAAGGACAAATGGACCGCCAACAGGCAGAAAACAGAATAAGGGAACTCAGAAAAATCCTCTGGGAAAACAGCAGGAAATACTACGTAGATAACGCTCCGGCTATAAGTGACTACGAGTATGACCATCTTATGTATGAGCTTGCTGACCTGGAGAAAGAATATCCGGATCTCGTGACACCGGATTCGCCGACACGAAAAGTCGGTAGTGATCTGGAAAATTCCGACGAGAACGGAAGGACATTGGTGACAGCCCGCAAGGAATTTGCCCAGTATGAGCACAAATATCCAATGCTCTCGCTGGCCAACACATACAATATCGGAGAAATTGAAGATTTCGTGACGAGGGCTTCGAAAGCCATCAGCAAACCGTTCACATACTCATGCGAACTGAAATTCGACGGAACAGCCATCTGCCTTACGTACCGCGACGGAAAACTTTTCAGGGCATTGACACGGGGAGACGGTGTCATCGGTGACGATGTGACAGATAATGTCCGGCATATCAGCAACATACCTGTAACCCTCAAAGGGTCGGGATACCCAGAAGAATTCGAAATCAGGGGCGAGATTCTTATGCCTTACAAGGCCTTCGACACTCTGAATGAAGAGAGGTTGAGAAACGAAGACCAGCCTTTCGCAAACCCGAGAAACGCCGCTTCAGGTTCATTGAAACTCCTTGACCCGAAAGAGGTCGGACGCAGAGGGCTATGGTGCACCTTATATCACATTCCTAGCCCGAATGTCACGTTTGCGACCCACGACGATGCCATGAAAGCAGCCGAATCCTGGGGACTTCCGGTATCTGACAAGCGCAAAATCTGTCACAATATCAATGAAATAGAAGAATACATCAACTATTGGGACAAGGAGCGCAAATTCCTTCCATATGCCACCGACGGCATTGTCATAAAAATCAATGAACTCGCATATCAGACTGAACTTGGCTACACAGCCAAATTTCCACGCTGGGCAGTGGCATACAAATTCAAGGCTGAACAAGCATTGACACAAATCAAATCCATTGATTATCAGGTTGGAAGGACCGGAGCTGTAACTCCTGTGGCGAATCTTGATCCTGTCCAGTTGTCAGGAACAGTCGTAAAAAGGGCGACTTTGAACAATGCCGACATGATGGCGCAGATGGACATCCGCGTCGGAGACTTTGTCTATGTCGAGAAGGGCGGCGAGATCATCCCGAAAATCACGGGAGTGGAACTCTCCAAGAGAGGCAAGGACACGAAGAAGCCGGACTTCCCAACCGTATGTCCTGACTGCGGCACTGCCCTGGTCAAGGAGGACGATGAGGCCAAGTGGTTCTGCCCCAATATCGAAGGGTGCCCCACACAGATTAAAGGCCGCCTGCTGCATTTCCTGAGCAGGAAAGCCATGAATGTCATAGCAGGAGACGCCACAGTGGACCAGTTGTATAATCTTGGCTTGGTAAGGACTCCGGCAGATTTTTATGACCTGAAGAAATCAGACCTTCTTCATCTCGAAGGATGGAAGGAAAGGTCGGCCCAGAGGTTTCTGGACAGCCTGAAAAACAGCCTTAAAGTATCATTTGACCACGTTCTCTTCGCCTTGGGCATCAGATATGTAGGAGAATCGACGGCCAAAGAGATAGCACAGCATTTCGGCAACATTGACAATATCGAAAAGGCCGATGTCGCTCAATTGCTGGAAGTCCAGGACGTGGGAGAAGTCATAGCGGAAAGTGTCTACAATTTCTTCCAGAACGAAAAGCATCGTCTTGAGATTCAGAGACTTAAGGCAGACGGACTGAAAATGTCCATGGAGGCGCCGGCTCAGAACCTCTCGGCAGCATTGACAGGAAAAACTATTGTCATATCCGGGAACTTCAGCATTTCGAGGGACGAGATGAAGGAACTGATTGCGCTTCACGGAGGCAAGAACAGCGGCTCGCTCAGCGGAAAGACATCCTATTTGCTTGCAGGAAGCAAGCCGGGGCCGGAAAAGATGAAAAAAGCCGAGCAACTCGGAATCCCGGTCATAAATGAAGAAGAGTTCAGGTCAATGCTGCCGGATGGTGCATTGCCGGAAAACGATGAAGAAGAGCCGATTACGGATTTGTTCGGAGGGCTGGTGTAAGAAGTGAGGCAAGGAGAAAAGGAGCACAATGGGAATCAACAGTAAAATACGAAACTTCAAGACATACCTTTCAGACGGAATCTGGACTGAGAATTTCGAGAACCTTTCAAGGATGCGCGCGCATCTGATAAAGGATCTCAGGGTTCTGGTTATCACCGTCAAGACATTCTCCGGCCAGAAGATAGGATTTCAGGCAGTAGCATTGAGTTTCTTCTGCACGATGGCCGCAGTGCCTTTCATAGCCATCGCCTTTGCGATTACCGGCGGACTTGGACTGGAAGACGCTCTGAAAGAAGTACTTACATCCAACATCGCGAACCAGCAGGCAATCGACACTCTTTTCGGTTTCGCTGAAAACATCATAAACACGGCGCAGTCCAGTCCCGTGGGGCTTGTCAGCGCGATATTGTTCGCATGGCTGGTCGTATGGATGATGATGTGTGTGGAATCCGTATTCAATAACGTCTGGCGAGTGAACAAGTCCAGGAACATATTGAAAAGGCTCTCTTTCTACATCCTCATCATCACAGTTTCGCCATTCGTCATACTGCTGTTCTTCTCAGGGTCAATCATTTACTCCAATGTCCTGGACATCCTGCTGCCGAACAGCGAAGCGTTTTCCGAAAGCATCAGGAACCTCCTCGGCTGGTTTATTTTCGCAGTCGTCTCTGTCCTGACCTTCTCTGTGATGTACAAATTCATCCCTAATCACATTGTCCTGTACAGACATGCGATCAAGGCGGCGCTCCTGTCCGGACCGGTTTTCACAATCATGCAATACCTTTTCCTGGAGACACAGATTTTCGTCACCAGGCTGAATACGATATACGGCGCAGTCGCCGCAATCCCACTTTTCATGTTCTGGCTTAATTTCGGATGGTTCATTATTCTTATCGGCGCGGAACTTTCCTACGCTTTCCAGAACGTAAACAACTATAATATAGACACAAGGATATGAGCTTTTCAGAATTCACCCAGAAGGACTACGAAGTCATCAGCCGGAACTATGCCGATCTTAAGGAAGCGGCAAGAAAGAGATGTTCCGGTGAACAAGAGCTTGCCGTCGTGCAGAAAGCATTTGATTTCGCAAACGAAGCGCACAAAAATGTTCGCCGCCGTTCCGGGGAGCCATATATACTTCATCCGATAGCTGTCGCCAAGATTGTTGTCAATGACATCGGACTTGGCTATAAATCCATTGCAGCGGCATTGCTGCATGATGTCGTGGAGGACACAGACTATACTGTGGACGACGTCCGCCATATGTTCGGAGACAAGATTGCGTCACTCGTGGACGGTCTCACGAAAATCAAGAATGTGCTCGACAATGAGGACAAAAAAAGCAAGGATGCCGGCTATACCGAAAGCCTTCAGGCCGAGAATTTCAAGCGTATCCTCCTGACTCTCAACGACGATGTACGTGTCGTACTGATCAAGTTGGCGGACCGTCTGCACAACTGCCGCACCATCGAATTCATGCCTGAATACAAGCGTGACAAGATTCTGAGCGAGACCATGTTCATATTCGTACCTCTGGCCCACAGGCTCGGACTGTACGAAGTGAAGTCAGAAATGGAAAACATCTGGCTCAGGTACAAAGAACCGGATGCCTACAACGACATCAGTGCCAAGATCAACAGGGACATGTCCGACAAGGAGAAAAGCATTGACGAGTTCATAGGTCCTATCCGCAATGCCCTCGAAAAGGCAGGTTT
This sequence comes from uncultured Bacteroidales bacterium, assembly GCA_934700615.1. GTDB lineage: Bacteria > Bacteroidota > Bacteroidia > Bacteroidales > UBA932 > Cryptobacteroides. The sequence continues at coordinate 82,635 of CAKUXR010000014.1, read as the reverse complement.
CGATTTCCAGATAAAGAAGCGCGTAAAGACCCCTTACTCCATCTGGCACAAGATGACCACAAAGCAGATAACCTTCGACCAGGTCTATGACCTCTATGCCGTGAGAATCATCTTCAATCCGACTGCCACAAACGACAACAAGGAGACGGAGCGAGATCAATGCTATCACATATTCTCCATAATAACAGGACTTTACAGATATAAGTCCGAGAGAGTCCGCGACTGGGTCAAGCATCCGAAGAGCAATGGATATGAAGCTCTCCACTGCACATTGATGAGCAATTCCGGTATCTGGATCGAGGTTCAGATCAGGACAAGGAGAATGGACGACATCGCTGAGAAAGGTATTGCAGCCCACTGGGCGTACAAGCAGGACGGCTACATCAGCGAAAATGACAGCGAAATGGACAAATGGCTGTCCAAGGTCAAGGAAATCCTGGTAAGTCCAGATGTCAACGCCCTTGAACTGCTCGATATCATCCACAAAGACCTCACCGCCACCACTATTCTCGTCTTCACCCCGAAGGGAGAACAGAAATCCATCGAGAAGGGTGCCACGGCTCTTGATTTCGCATATCTGATTCATTCACAGATAGGTAACAAGGCCATTGCCGCCAAGGTGAACATGAAGCTCGTACCTCTCTCATATGTCCTCAAGACTGGAGACCAGGTGGAAATCATTTCTGCAGAGGACGGTCACCCGAAACTGGAATGGTACGATTTCCTTACCACCCGCCATGCCAAGAACCAGGTGATGGATTATTTCCGTCCACAGAGGGATGAGTTCATCAAAACAGGCAGAGAGTCATTGACAGAAAACCTAAAGAGCATCGGAATGAAAGCCGACAATGCAGCATTGAGGCTCTTCTCTTCAAGGCTCGGCCTGAACAGTTACGATGAGTTCCTCTTCCGCTATGGCATCGGCTACATCAAATTCGAGGACATTGCGAGAATCATCTCAGAAGACAAGAAGGAGAACACGGACTTCATCATAAATTCTTCTTCAGACGGACATAAATATGTGATTGCAGGGTGCTGCAAGCCTATCCCGGGCGACCCTGTAGTGGGATTCATGTCACCTGACGGAACCATAACCGTCCATAAGAAATCCTGCCCTGTGGCTGAGGACATCGCCACCAAACACGGAGACAGGATCGTGAAGACTCTATGGGAATCCCCTACTGACATATCATTCCCGGTACGGATTTCGCTCAAAGGCATTGACAGGATCGGTCTTCTGAACGACATTTCCGGCTACATTTCGCTGGTCATGGGCGTGAACATGCGCCACATTAACCTGAATACCGAAGGAGGCATTTTCGACGGCTACATTGACCTTTTCGTGCATGACCGGGACATTCTGGATAAAATGATTGTCAAGCTCCAGAGTATCAAGGGAATACAAAGTGTCATGCGTACAGATTTGTAAAACAGTATGAACAAACATATAGAGAGACTCATTCCGGGAATCCCGGTAGCATTAGTACTTGGGGCAATGATGTTTTCACATTCTTGCGCCAACACGACGACCCCGCCAAGCGGAGGTGACAAAGACACGATTCCGCCGGTCATAACCAACATCTCCCCTCTTCCGGGGAGCACCAATGTTCCGACGCACAACACTCAGATAGTCATTACTTTCAATGAATATGTGACGGTCAAGGACCCCAAGGCGATTTTCCTCTCCCCACCTCTGGAGAAGAGCCCACGATACAAAATCCGGGGAAAATCTGTCGTAGTATATTTCGAATCAGACCTCGACACGAACACGACATACACCCTAGACCTTACCAATGCCATAGCGGACAACAACGAGAGCAACCTGTATCCGGGCTACACGCTGATGTTCTCGACAGGTTCCCAGATTGATTCCATGGCGATTACCGGAGTCGTGAGAGACTGCAACACCCTGCAGCCTATAAAGGGCGCTACCGTAATGCTTTACAAGGACTTGTCCGATTCCGCAGTCTTCAAGCACAGACCGGACGCCGCTGTCAAGACTGATGACTGGGGATTCTTTGCGCTGAGAAACATCGCGGATACCGACTATCGCCTGTACGCAATCAGGGATGAAAGTTCCAACAACATCTATGACCCTGACAATGACCGCATTGCATTCCACGACAGCATAATACGTCCAACTATCGTAGCCAGTGACAACCTTCCGGAACTCATGAAATACGACATGAAGGACACCCTGCACTGTGAGGCCAGAAAGGCGGAATATGAGATGGTAATGTTCCGCGAAAAGCCATCCAAGCAGATGATTGTCAATAAGGTACGTACACAGCCAAGGTCTTCGTACATAACATTCATGGCTCCGTCTGCCCAGATAGATTCGCTGTGGGTCAAAGGAATTCCGGCGAACCGCCTTATCACACAGTTCAATATCCAGAAGGACAGCCTCGAGATTTGGGTCAATGACAGGAAGCGTATGCCTGACACATTGCACCTGTTCGTCGATTATATGAAGACGGACACCACAGGCAAGCTGGTTCCGTTCACGGAGCACGTGCGACTTGCAATGGAGAAAGCCGGCAGCAAGTCCAAGAGTTCCAGAAGGGATATCAAGCATGAGGATACCACATGCGTAATGAAAGTCACAGCAGAACCTGAGAATATCGAGCAGTACGGATTCCAGATAGAGTTCAACTACCCTATCATCTATGAGAATTTCGATTCTCTGAAACTGATTTCCATCAACCCTCGCCAGCAGGAATCCAAGATGAAGTTTTCTGTTGTGCGCGATACCCTGAATCTCAGGAAATACACACTCACGCCTGAAGGAAAACTGATGACTGGATATGAATACAAACTCAAGTTTCCTCATCGTAAGTTCCGCGATATCAATGGTTTCTACAATGACAGTACCGAAGTGAAAGTGTCCTTGCCTAAGGATGACAAGCTCAGCACTTTGATTCTGGACATGACTAATGTCAACCACAAGTATATCATTGACCTTCTCAATGAAAAAAGAGACAAGGTACTGCGCTCATATATCATTGAAAAAGACGCGAAACTCACTTTCCCTTATCTGAAGGAAGGCAAGTATTCGGTCCGTATGACTGAGGACAAGAACAAAAACGGAATGGTCGATACCGGCAATCTTCTGGAACACAGGCAGCCGGAAAAGGTCATCTTCTACAAACTCAAGGACGGCTCTTACATCCTGAACATCAAGGAAGCCACAGAAGTGGAACAGAGACTGGACATCGCTAAACTGTTTGGAGAGAATTGAAATGAGAAAATTGATTATTATAGTTGGAGCTGCTCTCTTCCTCTGTACCAATGCCTTGGCTCAGACCGTGGCGGAAGATTCAGTGGCCGTGGCAATGCCGGATTCCACGGAATCCGCCCCGAGGCTCATTCCGTCAGTAACGAAGAAACATCTTAAAAAGGCGGCCAAAGACACACTGACACTCGAGGCTTCGCGAGAATACACGGATGAATACCTGGATACCGTGAAAGTGGCGAAGAAATTTTCCATCAATGACTATACGATGGTCGGTTTCCAGTATGGATACACATTGAGCCAGATGATGTTCAATCCTACCAAGAGGCAGGGAATGCTTATGAATCCGTACAATTTCGGAGTGACGTTCACCAAGTACGGGAAGATGTTCGGATACATGCCGTATTTCGGTTTCCAGACCGGCTTGTTCTATGGTCAGAGCGGTTATAAGTTCAAGAAAGACAAGGAGACAGGCAACTTTACGGAGACAGTCGACGGAGCGGTCCAGGCCAGATACACATACGGTGAGATTCCGTTTCTGGCACATCTCCACATGGATGTCTGGCACCTGAAGTTCATCGTCAATGCCGGTCTTTTCGGAGGATACCGGTTCAGCATTGAACGCGAAGGCGAAAAGGTTCCGGAGAAGTACAAGACTGCTTTCTATGACTATGAAAAGCGCTTCGAGTATGGTGTGAAGGCGGGAGTAGGATTCGGATTCGTTTTCGACCCGATAGAGTTTCACATCGAGGCGACATACAGATACTCAATGGGCAGTCTCTACAAGCCTGACTACAACAGCGAGTATTACTACAGATTCGCATATCCGTCGGATATAATCATTTCTGCAGGCCTGCATTTCCAGCTTACCAGACGGACAGGAAAGACCAAGTCCCAGTTAAGGAAAGAGGCCAGAAAGCTTGTATATGAAACCAAACAGGAAAATCTCTGATAGCATGAAACAGGAAATCAAAACTCTGACTGCAAAAGTCGGTGACGTTCTTATCGGTTCCGGACATCATATTGTAGTCCAGACCATGTGCAACACTCATACATACGATGAGGATGCAACTGTAAACCAATGCATAAGAATGCATGATGCAGGCGCTGAAATCATCAGGATAACCGTCCCCGGACTTCAGGACGTACCGCACGTGGAGGCTATCCGCAACAAACTGAGAAGCAAAGGCATTGGCACTCCCCTTGTGGCTGATATCCATTTTTCCTCTGAGACGGCCATAGCGGTTGCCCCTTTCGTTGAAAAGGTGCGAATCAATCCTGGTAATTTCAGCAAGGACTTCGACGAGGCATCAAGACAACTCGCAAGACTCGTCAAAGTTTGTTCAGAGCACGGCACTGCTATCCGTATCGGCCTGAACCACGGCTCGTTAGGAGAGCGTATCACTAATCTTTACGGCAACACCCCGAAAGCTATGGCTGAGGCTGCAATGGAATGGCTGAGACTCTGCATAAAGAACGATTTCTTCAATGTCGTAGTCTCTCTCAAGTCCAGCAACACCATCGTAATGGTCGAGGCCTATAGACTCCTCGCTGAATACATGCAGAAAGAAGGCACTGTTTTTCCGATTCATGTGGGTGTGACTGAAGCCGGCAATGGAGATTCCGGAAGAATCAAGTCTTGTGTAGGCACTTCTGCACTCCTCTCAGAAGGAATCGGCAATACAATCCGAGTTTCCCTGACTGAGGATCCTGTCAATGAAATCCCTGTGGCCCAATACATTGCTGACAGATATGACGGCAAGTTGCAGTCCTGCATGACATCATTGAAACTGGACGGCAAAACTGCCGAGGCCGTATATGACGCACCATCACGTGAGCGTCTGCTGCTTGATTTCTCATGCGACTTCGGAAAACGCCTTCTGGACAGGGAACTTGACGAAGTGCATATTTCCGGAACCTATAAAGACGGCGACGGCAATTCTGTGCAGATAGTCGAATCCGGTTTGGGCCGCTATCTGGAAGACGAACTCATGCAGGCTGCCCGCAGAAGGTTCTACAAACCTGAATATATCGCCTGTCCAGGATGCGGAAGAACCATGTATAACCTGCAGTCCACTTTCGAACAGGTCAAGGCACGTACGGCACATCTGAAAGACGTGGTCATCGCTGTCATGGGCTGCATTGTCAACGGACCCGGAGAGATGGCTGACGCGGACTGGGGATACGTAGGCGAAGGCAACGGAAAAGTCTCCATCTACCACAAGAAAGAACCCGTAATGCGCCACGTACCGGAATCTGAGGCCGTGGATACACTCGTGTCAATGATAGAGGACGACCAGAAGAAGTAGCGTGCAGGCAGAACACCGGGTTCTGTCTCAGATATGACAAACGCATCTCAAGATCTTGATTTCAAGACTCCTGAGATGCGTTAAGTTTTTATATATCCCTCAAGTTTCGCACGTGCGAAACTTGAATCCGTATTATTACTTGAGCTCGGCGATAATGGTTTCAGCCGCCTTGGTCTCCTCTCCCAGTTTAACCTTGATGTCGGCGTCAAGTGGAAGGAACAAATCAAGTCTGGATCCGAACTTTATAATTCCGCACTGCTTTCCGCGGGACTCCTGAGAGCCGACCTCCGAGTAAGAGACAATCCTTCTGGCGAATGTTCCGGCAATCTGTTTGAAAAAAATCTCACCATGACCGGTATCGATAGCAGTGGAAGCATGTTCGTTCTCTTCAGCCGCCTTTGGAAGGAAAGCCAGGAGATATTTTCCCGGATGATACTTGTAATATGAGACCTTTCCGCTTGCAGGCCAGAAATTGGCGTGAACATTGAAAAAGTTCATATATACCGAGACCTGAATGCATTCCTTCTTAAGATATTCTTTCTCAAATACTTTCTGGATGATGACAACCTTTCCGTCAGCACCGGATGTCACTATCTTCTCTCCGTTCGGAGTGTGACGTACCGGAACACGGTGGAACCATGTAACGAAAAGTGCATATAAAAGGAATATCGCAGATATGGTATAGGCAAGTCCGCGAATTGGGATGAATGTCATACAGAGATAAATGATAACACCGCTCACCAACCACGCGCACGCTATAGTTCCGTAAGAATTTTTGTCAATTTTCATGTTTCTAGGCAATGAATTCGCGATTAAATATTCAAAGATATGAATAAAATCGCAGTTTCAGAAATCAAATCGTCCGCTACTAAAGAATATTCATGACGATGAGGTAAAGCGCACCTATCGGCATTGCGAATATGGTACTGTCAAAACGGTCGAGCATTCCTCCGTGTCCCGGAATGACTGTACCGGAATCCTTGACATTGTAGTGACGTTTCCACTGAGACTCGAAAAGGTCTCCATAAACTCCTGCAACATCCATTACTATAGCCAGCAGCACTACATTCAAAAGAGTGATATCCAGGCTCATAGTATATTTCATGACAATACCGGACAATACTGAACAGAACATTCCGCCCCAAAAACCGGCCCAAGTTTTCTTAGGAGATATGTCAGGAAACAGTTTCTTGTCGAAACGCTTTCCAAGTGTGGATCCGAAGACATAACCGCCTATATCGGAACTCCAGATAAGGATAAAGAAACACAGGAGTATGGTTCCGTTGAAAGTATGGTCGAAAAAGACAATCAGATTCGACAATGACAGAGGGACTGCGATATATAATATTCCCGTGTAAATATCCGAGAATTTTCCGAATTCCGTCTTGTCCCTGACATAGAGCGAATTGACCATCACCATCAGTATCGGAAGAATGGCAATGGAAACATACTTCACTTCCATATCATAGGCACATGAGCAGAAGATCAATGAAAACAGGATAATTCCGGAGAAAATCGCCAGAAGCCTGGAGAATTTGTACCTGTCATTCATAGTAATCGTATAGAACTCATGCATCATGACGGACATGATAAAAATTACAAGCGCAGCGAAGAGGAACTTATTCACAAGGAGACCGGCCAACATCACAACGATGAAGCCGGCTCCTGAAATAGTCCTTAAAACAGTATTGTTCATGGTTTGGGTTTATAGTACGTACGTAACTCTAGTTTGCATCAGCCGGAACTTTGTCCGAAGGCTCATCAGCTGTATCTTCCGGCGTCAAATCATCAGACTCAGGCTTGACCTTAGGTCCGAGAATCTTCTCGACATCATCTGCAAAAATCACTTCCTTTTCGAGAAGCAGGGCGGCCATCTTGAGGAAGCCCTCCTTATGGTCGGTAAGAATCTTGAGCGTCCTGTCATGAATCATTGAAACAATGTTCTTAACCTCAGCATCAATGACTTCCGCAGTCTTCTCACTGAAAGGCTTAGTCAAGTCATAGCCTCTGGCTCCTGTAGAATCGTAGAAAGACAGTGCTCCGACAGCCTCACTCATTCCATAGTACTTGACCATTCCGTAAGCCATCTGGGTAAGTCTTTCAAGATCGTTCTGCGCTCCTGTCGAAGGCTCACCGTTCACGATTTCCTCAGCAACACGTCCTCCAATAAGCGAACACATCTCATCGATCATCTGGGACTTGGTCCAGAGTTTTCTTTCCTCAGGAAGATACCACGCGGCACCGAGTGCCTGACCTCTTGGAATCAACGTGACCTTAAAGAGAGGATTCGCATACGGAAGCAGCCAGCTTACGGCTGCATGTCCTGCCTCGTGGTGGGCAATGGACTTCTTCTCTGCAGGAGTAATTATCGCAGCCTTACGCTCAAGTCCTCCTATGATTCTGTCGACGGCATCGAGGAAATCCTGCCTGTCAATCTCTTTCTTGTTTCTTCTTGCAGCCGTAAGTGCAGCCTCGTTACAAACATTGGCAATGTCGGCTCCGGAGAAACCTGGAGTATGTTTGGCCATGAATTCCACATCGAAATCCCCGGCGATCTTGAGTCCCTTTATATGGACATTGAAAATCTCCACTCTTTCCTTGAGTTCCGGAAGGTCCACATGAATCTGCCTGTCGAAACGGCCGGCACGCATAAGCGCCTTGTCCAAAATGTCCGCACGGTTTGTCGCTGCGAGAACAATTACACCGGAGTTGGTATCGAAACCGTCCATCTCAGTAAGGAGCTGGTTCAATGTGTTTTCACGCTCATCGTTGGATGAGAAGCCGGCATTCTTGCCTCTTGCTCGTCCGACCGCGTCAATCTCGTCTATGAACACGATACAAGGAGCCTTTTCCTTAGCCTGCCTGAACAGGTCCCTGACGCGGGAAGCACCTACTCCGACGAACATCTCCACGAAATCAGATCCGGAGATAGAGAAGAACGGCACATTGGCCTCGCCTGCTACAGCCTTGGCCAACAAGGTCTTACCAGTTCCCGGAGGGCCTACGAGGAGGGCTCCCTTAGGAATCTTGCCTCCCAATGCCGTATATTTCTTCGGATTCTTGAGGAAATCCACAATTTCCATCACCTCATCCTTCGCGCCGTACAGACCGGCCACATCCTTGAATGTGACCTTGACGGTATTCTTGTCTGCCAGTTTCCCGGTTGCCTTTCCGACTCCGAAAATGCCGCCCTGTCCTCCAGGACCGCCTCCTCCCATGTTTCTGTTGAATCCCCTGAACATGAAGAACCACATCAGAATCAGAATCACAGGGAACAGGAACCAGTCAATGACATGAGTCCACATCTGGTCGTCATTCTCCATAATGACCTTGAAATGGTCTGCCGGAGCCAACGCCGCATTAAGTTCCGAGAACTCGTTCTCAGGGTCGAATTTGCCTGAGACATAGAACCAGAAATGCGGAGATGAAGAAGGAACTTTTCCTCCGAACTTGTCACTGTACTTGGCCAGACGGTCCGGACGGATAGTAACATCTCCTTTATAGTCATTTCTGATATAGACGATGTCTTTCACATCACCTGCCTGAATCATCTCCTTCACATCCGCCCATTCGATTTTCATCGGTTTTGCGGAACCGCTGGTGAACATCAGGTATATTATGCCTATAATCAATGGAATATAGAGCCACGAAAAACCGAAATTTATCGTGACTATCTTGCGTTGCGGCTTATTGCCGTTTTTATTGGTATTATTTGCCATTTAATCAGTTCGTTACAATGAATCAGGCCCGGACTCCAGTTTCTTCACTCTCTTGGCTGAAGCTCTGACCTTTGTCGCTGCCTTAGGCTTTACTCTCTTTTCAGCAGTTTCCTGAACCGGAACCGGTTCATCAGTATATTCGGTCCTCTCCGCATCAGCCCAAAGGTCTTCAAGCCTATAGAACTCTCTGTACTGAGTAAGGAATATGTGCACAACTACATCACCGTAATCCAGAATAATCCAGAAATCGTTTTCCAATCCCTGCATACGGAGAACTTTTCTCTCGCACTTCTCTTCCATCCTGACAATGACATTGTCGGCTATCGCGGCCACTGCAGTCGTGGAATCTGCGTTGCACACTACAAAATAATCTGATATAGCCGTACCTATCGGGCTCAGGTCCAGAGACACGACATTCTGTCCCTTCTTTTCAAGCATCGCGTCAGTTATGACCTTAAGAACATTTTTTCCCATTTATAAGATTTGTTTAAATTTGTAATGCAAATATAAAACAAAAATCAGTCCAATGAAAGCGCTAACGCCTATAACATGGTTCGATACCATCGATTCTACCAATTCCGAGGCCCGCAGGAGAGCGGAATCAGCCGAAAACGGCAACATTGACACCATGTCAGTCTATGCCGCGAGATTCCAGACCGCCGGCCGCGGGCAGAGAGGCAACAAATGGACAAGCGCTTCCGGCGAGAATCTGACATTTTCAATCCTGCTCTACCCCGGGAAGGGAGGGAATCCCAAGGTCAATGCAATCGGACAGTTCAGTCTGAGTATCGTATCATCACTTTCTGTCATTGACTTTCTCTCCTCCAAAAATGTTCAGGCCAATATCAAATGGCCCAACGACATATATGTCCGCAACAAGAAAATCTGCGGGATGCTGATTGAAAACAGCCTTTCAGGGACTGAGGTATCCAGCAGCATCATTGGCATAGGGATCAATCTCAACCAGACATCCTTCTCTCCGGAACTGATGAACCCGACATCACTTTACCTCATTACCGGGACACGTAATGAACCGGAAACAGCTTTGGAAGAATTTCTGGAAACATTTAAGGAAAACCTCTGCATGCTCGAAAGCGAAAAAAATTTCGACACATTGAGAAACAGATACCTGGACAAACTATACAGATACGGAAAGGAAGAGAGTTATCACGACTGCATCAATGATGAGGACTTCAAAGGTACGATAAAAGGCATCTCCGAAGAAGGTCTGCTTCTCATGGAAATGCCTGATAAATCAGTCAGAAGATTCGCTTTCAAAGAGTTAAGCTATATCATCTGATTTCATTTTCGAAATCACATCGGCCGGATTTTCCGCCTTGAATACAGCACTGCCGGCAACAAGAATCTCAGCGCCGGCCTGAGCCAATGCACTTGCATTGGAAGGAGAAACGCCTCCATCCACCTCAATCCTGCATGGCAATCCCTGTCTTGATATCTCCGCCTTGACGGCACTTACCCTTTCGTAGGTATCCTCTATGAACTTCTGTCCGCCAAATCCGGCAAATACCGACATCACAAGGATGAAATCAGCGTCTTTCAGATAAGGATATACCCTTTCCACCGGGATGTCAGGATTGATGGCAAGGCCAGCCTTCACTCCGTAAGAACGGATCCGGGCAAGTATCTGGGCGGGGTCGGTTCCATCGCGGTCTGAAGCCTCAAGATGAAAGCTTATCATACCTGCACCGACTTTGGCAAAACGCTCTACATACTTCTCCGGATGAACAATCATCAGGTGAACATCCAATGTCCTGGTCGCTTTCTTGGCAATTGCTTCCACTACAGGAAAACCATACGAAATATTAGGAACAAGGACACCATCCATCACATCAAGATGGAAGATGTCCGCGTTCAAATTCACCATTTCCACATCTTTTTCAAGATGTAGAAAGTCTGCCGAAAGCATTGATGGTGCTATCTCTATCATTTGAAATTAGTTACAATGTCAACAAGCAACTTCACGAATTTCTCGTTAGAGACCAGATCAAGTTTCTCACCAGGAGCATGAACTCCCCTGAGGGTTGGGCCGAATGAAACCATATCGAGATATGGGAACTTCTCAAGGAACAAACCGCACTCAAGTCCGGCATGGATAGCCTTCACTTCAGGATCTGTTCCGAACAGTCTCTTGTAAGATTCCACAGACTCTTTCAAGATTGGAGAGTTCATGTTAGGAGCCCATCCCGGATAAGGATCAGAATGACCGACCTCTGCACCGGCAAGAAGGAACGCCGCTTCAACCTTGTCAGCCGCGAACTTCTTCTCAGAATTCGTCGAGCTTCTCTGACTGGTCATTACAGTTATCACACCCGGCTCATTCATCTTCACGGAAGCAAGGTTTGATGATGTTTCTACAAGTCCTGCAATATCCTGGCTCATGGCAATGACACCATGCTGTACTGCAACCAATGACATTACAAGCCTCTTTGCGACATCTGAGCAGACAGGATCCACGTTGCACTCTACCCTGCATGCCTCAGCCTTCACGTCAGGGTCCGTATTATGGAATTCATTCTTGACATCAGCAGCAAATGCATTGAACCTGTCAATGAAAGAATCAACCTCATTTTCAGCGACATAGACAACAGCTTCTGAATCACGGGCAATAGCATTGCGCTTGCTTCCGCCCTCAAGTTCAGCCAACTGATACTTGCCAAGTTCCGAATAGAGGAATCTGGCCATAATCAGAACAGTATTGGCCCTTTCCTTATTGATATCATCTCCGCTATGACCGCCGAGAGCATTGAAAAATCTAAGTTTTACAGGAACTGCACCGGCATTGGCCTTTTCCCTCTCATATCTGAACACTGCGGTCGTGTCAATACCGCCTGCGCATCCTACGAAGAGCTGTCCTTCGTCCTCAGAATCGAGGTTAAGAAGCGTATGGGACTCAATGAATCCAGGCTCCATAGCCATAGCGCCGTCCATACCTGTCTCCTCTGAAATGGTAAAGAGACCTTCAACCTTTCCGGTAGGAAGATCACTTGCGAGGAGTGCCAATGTAGCAGCAACACCGATTCCGTCATCAGCACCGAGAGTCGTCTCCTCAGCAATCATCCAGCCATCCTTGATCACATAGTTGATAGGGTCTTTGGTGAAATCATGATTGCTGCCGGCGGTCTTCTCACAAACCATGTCCTGATGACTCTGAAGAGCAATGGCAGGAACATTTTCCTTACCAGGAGTTGCTTCTTTTGTGATTACGACATTACCGGTCGCATCTGTCTTGCAGGCAAGATTATGCTCTGCGGCAAATTTCTGGAGAAACTCGATCATTTTCTCCTCATGACCAGATTCACGCGGAATACGGGTGATTTCGCGGAAAATGTCAAGTACTGATTCTGAATTCATAATATCCTGTGTTTTAATTATTTCGCAGGCGTCAGCATTTTTTCAATATCAGTCACGTACTGCTTGAACATTTTGTCAGTTTGCATAAGATCCGTAACAGTATTGCATGCATGAAGCACTGTCGCATGGTCTTTCCCTCCAAGTTCCGCGCCAATCGATGACAAAGAACAACCTACCAGAGTCCTGCTCATATACATGGCTATCTGACGAGCCTGAACAATCTGTCGCTTTCTGGACTTGGAAATAAGGATTTCCTTCGGTATGTTGAAATATTCGCACACGGTTTTCTGTACGCGGGCAATTGTAATTTCCGACTTGTCCTCTCCTACTATCTTACCTGTGATTTTCTCGGCAAGGTCCACTGTCATCTCCTTATGGATAAGTGTAGCATGAGCTATAAGAGAGATCAATGCTCCTTCGAGTTCACGGAAATTCGATTTGATTCTTGTTGCCAGATATACCAGCACCTCCTCGCTCACCGTAACGCCCTCACGGAAACTCCTTGCCTTGAGCATTTCGAGCCTCGTGGCATAAGAAGGCCTCTGAAGTTCCACGGAGAGTCCCCACTTCAGTCTGGAAAGAAGTCTTTCCTCGAAGTTGTGAAGGTCAGCCGGAGCACGGTCTGATGTGAAAATCAGCTGCTTTCCGTTTTCGTGAAGATGGTTGAAGATATTGAAGAACGCGTTCTGCGAACCCGGACCGATAAGATCCTGAATATCATCGACGATCAGCACATCTATCTTCATATAGAACGCCAGGAAGTCAGTAAGCTTGTTCTTCACGTTGGTGGCATTCATATATTGTGTCTTGAACTCGCTTCCGGTAACATAGAGTACAACCTGGTCAGGATATTTCTCCTTGATGGCCAGACCGATAGCCTGTGAGATATGCGTCTTGCCAAGTCCCGGAGGACCGAAGAGGAACAAAGGGTTGAACGGTGTGCGTCCCGGCGCGGAAGAAATGCTTTCTCCCGCAGTAATACCCATCTTGTTGCATTCTCCTGAAACGAGGTTTCCGAAACAATATACAGGATTCAGCCTAGGATTGATGTTGATTTTCCTGAGTCCGGGGAAGACCATCGCACCCGGATTTCCGCCATTAGGATATGTATTGATGGAAACGGGTTTGTTTACTGGAGGAGCGACGTTGGCTGCAGGATAAGTCATAGGCGGCTGCACGCTTACAGGCCTTACACTGTAATACAGCTTTGCATTTGACCCGATAACGCGTATCAGAGTCTTCCTGACCACATCCAGAAATTTATCTTCTATGTATTTGATATAGAAATTCGAAGGAGCTTCAAGCTTCAGCTCCGAGTTCACCAGTGAAATCGGCTTGATAGGCTTGAACCAGGTATTGAATTGCTGAGTACCGATAACACTTTCAATGATACCGCAACACTCCTTCCAAACTATATTTAAATTAGCTTCCCCCATTTCTTCCTTGCTACATTTCGGCACGGATCCCGTCCGTGATTTACAATCTATGCTTTTACAGTTGAAAAAGCATCAGAACAAAGGGATGTCCCCTTCTTCTGACGCTTTACAAAATTACCTGAAAAATAATTAATAAAAAACCGTTGTCGCTATTGGATTTGAAATTTATTTTACACCATTAAAACTTATCAACAGTCCATTGTTTATAAATTATATTTCATTGATTATAAATAAGTTGCACATTAGTATCAGCATTTCAGCCGCATCAACCGCACGTATCTATTTATAATTATTCAAATTTAAATATCGCTCTTTCAACATCTCTCAGTCGCTCAATACCAGCCCGATACATCGTTTAAGAGACCTTAAGTTTTTATAGCAACCTGATACGTATATATTTTTTAGGATTTTCCTCTATTTTTTTAACAAGGCTGTCAATGCTGCCCAAGACTTCTTCAAGCGACTCATACAGGGAACTGTCTTTAGTCAGTTTTCCCAAAGTACCGTCAGGAGAATTGAGATTATCCGTAAGGGTCTTCAGAGAATTGATGAGGCCTGCAATCTCAGCCTCCCCTATCTGGTCTGCGGCAGCCTTTACCCCTGTCATTGCAGTATCAGCCTTTTCCATTACGGAATTGAGGCGTTCAGATATGGATTTAAGGTTCACAACCAGTTCATCCAAGTCCCCGGACTTGTCTGCCAGCGCTCCGGTAAGCCGCTCGGTATTTGCCAATGTTCTCTCGACATGTCCCATAGCAGACTTCACGGTATGCTCATCGACGCCTCCGAGGACTCTGTCAATGGCACCGCTTGCAGCGCTCAAGCTGTCCAGTGCGGCAGAAGCCTTGACAATGAGCGGTCCGATAAGGTTGGTAAGCGAACTTACCATATCCGGGGCATAGGAAGGAGCCAGTTCAGTACCGTTTCCGGCAATCTCTGAGGATGTACCCAAATCCAATCTGATTCCCTTTCCGCCCATGAGGTCCACACTATATATGGTCATCTTGGTATCGACCGGAATGGCTATCTTCTTGGTCACGGAGCATGTGACATCGAACATTTCCGTCTCCGGATTATACTTGACCTCGGTCACTGTTCCCGCCTTATATCCCTTCACATAGACAGGGTTGGAAGGAACCAGTCCCTCGATATTGGCATAATGCGAACATATTTCTATCTCCCTGCCGAAAATATCCTCCCCCCTAAGATAGTTTATCGCAAAAAATGCTGCCGTGAGGACTGAGATTACAAATATTCCGATTCGTGTTTCTCTACTGATTGTCATACTGATTTCACTTCAAGATTGTTACTGTTTCATCCTTTACCGCCACAAGAAACGAGCCAGGGTAGAGTTTCCTTATTTTGGCGAACTGCGTTCTCGCCCCGTCCGGGGTATCGGATACACCTATTATATATTTATATATATTACCCGACTTGACCATGGTGACTTTGTAGCCTTTGAAGAAAGGATCATTGTCTTTCATGAGCTTTCCGGAAGCAAGTACCTGAGTCCCGTAAACGGCTTTCGCCTGTCTTGCATTGACAACAGCCTGAGTGCTTTGCCCGGCATTTTCGGCGACAGCGGGCTTGGCGGCAGCAGGGGGCGCGCCAGCTTTGACATTGACACTGCTGTCATATCTTTTTTTGAACACGCTGAAAGCGACATAGATGTCCTGGGCGATTTTCTCGCGTCCGCTTTCGGTCCGCATGGATGCAAGGTCAGTCGCATTGGACATGAAGCCGATTTCGATCAATGCTGCCGGCATGGCTGTCTTCCAGAGGACAAAAAACGGGTCCTGCCATATTCCGCGGCTGGTCCGCATCGGTCCAGCAGACATGGCTTTCTCCACATCCTCCGCGAAACGCAGACTCTGTTCCAGATGGGCATTCTGCATCAGATTGAAGAAAATGAATGACTCCGGATCAGACGGATCGAAGCCCTGATATTTGGTCGTATAGTCATCCTCCATCATGATCACGGAGTTCTCACGCTTGCAGACATCCATATTATAAGCAAACAAATCCCTGTTCTTGTTGGATGACTGTCCGAGGACATGGATAGAATAACCGTTTGCTGCAGAAGAAGATGCGGTGTTCACATGAATGGAAATGAACAAATCCGCATTGTTCTTGTTGGCGACATCTGCCCGTCCCGCAAGCGTGATGAACGTGTCCGTAGAACGTGTCATGACAACTTTCACATCCGGGAATCCGGACTTGATCTTGTCAGAAAGACGTTTTGCGACATCCAAAGCAATTTTGCTCTCGTAAGTTTTCTTGTCCTTGCTGACGCACCCGGGGTCAGTGCCTCCATGGCCGGCATCAATGCAGACTGTCCTGAGCCCCAGGCGCCCGTCTTGGGCCGCACTAAGGGAAATATTCCCTGCCAATGACAGCAATACTGCGGCTGCCACTGTCAGCAGGATATTATGTGTTTGCTTATTTTTCAAAATGGTCTTATATTTGTATTCTGCAAAAATAAGAAAATTTGTCGAAAAACGGATTCTTATACCCTCAGTTCGGCTATTTGGAATATAATTGGAGACTCTTAGACATAGAATATACACGTTGATACCTTCGGATAACAGACGTAAACATATACGCAGCAAAGTCTGGCTCTGGGCCGGGCTCCTTGCCTTGTTCATTTCCGCGACCTTACCTGGCGTCTCTCAAGACGGCAAGGGACGCCGCCGTCCACCTAAAATGACATTCAGCCAGGCAGTCGCCTACAATAAGGACAGCGTACCGCCGATAACTGACTCAATGAGAGCGGTGCTGGATTCGATTCACATAGCAGATTCCCTTTTCAGCATAGATTCAGCAGCGATGATGAAGAAGAGTTCGCTGGAAAGACCGGCTTTTTCCACGGCGAAGGACTCAGTAGTGGAAGTATTCTCAGACGGACAGAGGAAGATATATTACTATGGGGACGTGACCGTGAAGTACGGCAACATGGAACTTTCCGCAGACTACATGGAATATGACATGAAGACTGGAACCGTCTATGCCAGAGGAACCCTTGACACATTGACGGGGGAAGTCAAAGGCCAGCCCAAGATGAAAGAAGGCGGCTCCGAGTACTCCATGGAAGAGGTGCGATACAATTTCAATTCCCGCAAGGCCAGGATTACCAACATGATAACCCAGCAGGAAGACGGATTGCTGCACGGAAAGAACATAAAGATGCTGCCGGACAGGTCCATCAACATTACAAAAGGCCAATATACTGTCTGCGACCTCGAGCATCCCCACTATTACCTGCATCTTACTGCTGCCAAGGTCATTACGAAGCCGTCACAGAAAACGGTGTTCGGGCCTGCATACCCTGTCATTGAGGATGTCCCCCTGCCTATCGGACTGCCATTCGGATTCATTCCTAAGCGTCCGGACCGCGCGACTGGACTTCTCATGCCGACCTTCGGAGAGGAGAACTCACGAGGTTTCTATCTGAGAGATCTGGGAATGTACTTCGTCTTCGGAAAGTATCTGGACCTGTCAATAACAGGAGACATCTATACTCTCGGTTCATGGGCCATCGACGTAAATTCCAGATATAAAGTCAATTACAAGTTCAACGGAAACTTCTCCCTGAACATATCCAATGACCAGACAGGAGAAAGGGGAAGCACCGATTTCTTCCAGACAAGAAACTTCGGTCTCAAATGGTCACATACACAGGACTCCAAAGCTCATCCCGGAACCACATTCAGTGCGTCGGTGAACTTTTCCAGCCCTTCCAACAACAGATACAACTCCACATCCATAACGGAGGCCCTGCAGAACCAGGCATCATCATCCATTTCATACTCGAAGAACTGGAACGGCAAGTTCAACCTTTCCGTCAATGCCCTGCATAACCAGAATTCACGAGACAGTTCATATACATTCACATTGCCGAACCTGACATTCTCCGTAACCCGATTCTACCCCTTCAAGAGGAAGAACAGAATCGGAAAAGAGAGATTCTACGAGAAGTTCTCCCTCGGTTACAATACCACGTTGCAGAACAAAATCAGCTTCAAGTCCTCGGAATTCATGAAAGACGGCTTCATGGACAAGTTCCAGAATGGTATGACACACAACTTCCAGATCGGTCTCCCGAACTTTACATTGGCAAAGTACCTGAACTTCACGCCGAGCGTAAGCTACGGACAGAACTGGTTCTTCCGCAAGACCGACTACGAATTCAATCCTGAAACCAACAGAGTGGAAGCCCACGACGCAGGACAGTTCAGCGCATTCGGAATCAGCCAGAACTACTCAGGAAGTTTGTCGATGAGTACCAGACTGTACGGTATGTTCAATTTCGGCAAGGCGCACAAGATACAGGCTATCAGACACGTGGTGTCACCGTCATTGTCCTTCTCGTTCTCCCCGGAGAAGGGAACCTATGCAAACGGTTACAGGACAATGGTCTATAAGGATACCCTCGGTGTAGAAAAGACATACGACTACAACATCTACAGCGGCCAGCTCTACTCCCCTCCAGGAAAGGGCAAGTCAGCAACGATGAGTCTATCTATCGGAAACAATTTGGAAGCCAAAGTCCGTGACCTGCGCGATACGACAGGAGCCGGAGTCAAGAAAGTCAAGCTCATTGACCAGCTGAACCTCAGCACCGGATACAACTTCCTCGCCGATTCATTGAAAATGAACAACATCGGCATCACGATGTCAACCTCCGTCTTCGAAAAGGTCGGCATCAGCGCCAATGTCAATTTCGATCCTTACGCCATAGACGAACGCGGTCGCAGAATAAATAAGTTCAATGTCCAGACGCAGGGATGGAACAAGCCACTGAGACTTACCAATGCCAGTGCGTCATTGTCTTATTCGTTGTCAGGAAAAGGCGCCATAAACGGCAACGACGGCTCAAAATCAGGCAACAATATGGGAGGAGGCGGAGGAGAGAACATTTCCAGCGCAGACTATTACAGAAGGATATACTATCATCCTATCACCGGCGAATATATCCCTGGCGGTTGGCTGTACTACACGAATCCTAATGTCCCGTGGTCAGTAAACATAAACTACTCTTTCTCGTACAGCAAGTCATATCAATATACGAATGGGCAGCTGATTACGAACAACAGGTTTACCCAGACGCTGGGACTGTCAGGAAATGTCAAGCTTACCCCTAAGATGTCTCTCAATGCCACCACAGGTTTCGACCTTATGGCCATGAAGATGACTACCACGCAGTTGAGTGCGACCTACGATCTCCACTGCTTCAACATCTCCGTTTCTTGGGTGCCTACAGGAACATGGCAGTCCTGGAGTTTCAGAATCGCCGCCAATGCCGCTGCACTTGCTGACCTCCTCAAATTCAAGAAGAGCACAAGTTACTGGGACAGATATTGACAACTCGAAATATTCTATAAAGAAGCCCGGCTCCATCAATCTGGAACCGGGCTCTTTATGTAATATCTAATGAATTTTAGTAATCGTAACTCTTGGCATCCTTAGGTGAAACCTTGTTCATGTTGTCAAGAAGTTCATCATTCGTCTGGTACTGGTCCATAATCTGAATCATGAAATTCATGGCCTCGGTAGGATTCATCTCGGCAAGGAGTTTACGCAAAATCCATATGCGCTGTGCCTGTTCAGGGCTGTAGAGAAGGTCATCCCTACGGGTGCTTGAAAGAATGACATTGACAGCAGGGAAAATTCTTCTGTTCGCAAGTGTCCTGTCAAGCTGAAGTTCCATATTGCCGGTACCCTTGAATTCCTCGAAGATGACATCATCCATCTTGGAACCGGTATCGGTCAATGCAGTTGCGAGAATTGTCAATGATCCTCCTCCCTCAATATTGCGGGCCGCTCCGAAGAATCTCTTAGGCTTCTGGAGGGCATTGGCATCAACACCTCCGGTAAGAACCTTTCCTGATGCAGGCTGGACAGTATTGTACGCCCTTGCAAGACGTGTGATGGAGTCAAGAAGAATGACGACATCATGACCGCACTCTACAAGTCTGCGTGCCTTCTCAAGTACCATATTGGCAACCTTGACATGTCTTTCGGCTGGCTCGTCAAAGGTGGAAGCAACCACTTCAGCCTTCACGCTTCTGCTCATGTCGGTAACCTCCTCAGGACGCTCATCTATCAGGAGAACAATTTCATATACCTCCGGATGGTTGTCCGCAATAGCATTGGCAATAGACTTCAGCAGGACTGTCTTACCGGTCTTAGGCTGAGCCACGATAAGTCCTCGCTGGCCCTTTCCGATAGGGGTAAACATATCCACAATCCTGCAGGAGAGGTCATGCTCGTGACCGTGTCCGAGAAGATTGAATTTCTCATCCGGGAAAAGCGGAGTAAGAAAATCAAACGGAATACGGTCTCTGATGAACTCAGGAGTACGTCCGTTGATGAAGTCAATCTTGACGAGAGGGAAATACTTGTCTCCCTCCTTTGGAGGACGGATTTCTCCGGTTACTGTATCGCCATTCTTGAGGGCGTTGTTCTTTATCTGGTTCTGTGATACATAGATATCATCAGGAGAGTTCAGATAATTGTAGTCAGATGAACGCAGGAAGCCATATCCGTCAGGCATGATTTCCAATACGCCTGTCGCGCGTACAGTTCCTTCGAACTCAATCTTCGGCTTAGGAGCAGGTCTCTGCTGCTGAGGCTGAGGGTTCTGCGGATTGGCATTGACCTGTGCCTGAGCATTTGCCGGCCTGTTTCCGGCTGCCTGATTATTGCTCTGAGCGTTATTCTGATTGTTGTTCTGCTGACCGCCGTAATTGTTGTTCCCCTGCTTGTTCTTCTTGATTTTCGGAGGAAGAGGAGGCAGGACAATAGTGTGTCTGTCAGCATACTTGATTTCCTCTTTCGGCTGCTGAGGCTGAGGCGCAGACGACTGCTGCCCAACATTCTGCGGCTGGGACTGCTTCACGACAGGTTTCTGTGCATTATCTTCCTGCTGAGACTTCGCGTTATCCGCCTTTGGAGTCTCAACACCCTTATTTACCTCAGGCGCTGACTGTTCAGGCTGAACCGGCTGTTTAGGTTTACGGCCACGTTTCTTAGGTGCAGTCTTGTCCTGCTGTGCAAGAACAGATTTTTCCTTCCGGTCTGAAGTCTGTTTATCTTCTTTGCGGGACAAGTCAGGCTGATTATTTGCCTCATCAGATTTAGGAGAGGCCTTCTTGTCATTGACTTTCAACGGCTTCTCAGCTGTCTTTGTGTTTTTGGCCGGTTTTTTCGGCTCTGCGGCATCGTCAGACTGGACCGCATCATTCTTGCGGGGACGTCCCCTCTTTCTTTTCGGCGGTTCAGGATCCGGAATCTTGGAAGCAATCTTGGCTTCTTCATCCAGGATGGACATGCTCAAATCACTGAGGTCCATATCCTTTGCTTTCTTGATGTGGAGTTCTTCGCCCAATGACCTGAGTTGTTCTTCTGACATCTTAGTCAACTCTAATAGAGTGTGTGTCATATATGTATAAATGTGTTTTTGTACTGTGCGAGTACAGTGATAACTAATCTGGTTTATATCCTACCACCAAATGCCATGATGCAATTGACAAAACTGTATATGATAGGGTGACTTGAAATAAAACAGGAAACGGATGTTTCCGCTGTTGATTATGCAAATATAAACAGAATAGTTAAAAAAACAATGATTTGATGGCTAGAATCAAGAATTTAACACGTATATTTACATTATAAAACTCATAACTGATTATTAATGGAGTCCACATATAAAATATTGATGATGATTTCAGCAGTTGTCCTGATACTGCTGTCAGTCATTTTAGCCACCAACAAACTTCCCAAAACTCCAAGATTCAGAAAAGTCAGAGTGACTCAGGCACTCTTGATCATCGCATTTTCGTCACTTGGCATCATGAACATATTATGTTTCATAAAAGGCTATCATCCTGAGATTGAATCTTTCATAACATTGATAATATCATTCTACCAGGCCTTTTTACTTTCAGCTACAATGACAGTCCTGATTCGTCCGGACTACATCAAATGGAAATATCTGCTCACTAATCTTGCTGTAATCACGTCAATAGTAGCCTTAATGGTCATTTTATACTTTTTCTTTCCAAAGTATTACCAATGGGCATTTTGGGTATTCGCAGCGATATATTTCGAGCAGATGGTAATATATTCGACAACTTTTCTTTTTGCCTATCATGCTACAGTACGTGATGCCGATTCATATTATGCTGACAATAATGATATGAGACTGAGGAGGATACGAATTTGTTTCGACCTGCTGCTGATTGTCGGCATCTCAGCTTTCATAACCATATTCACGGATATCATAGGGTATTTGATATTTGTGCCATGCTATATCGTCTGCTATTCGACCGTAACAGGTCTTTTCGTGCATTATATCAGGAAGACAGCCTATATCCTGCCTGCTATTGAGGAGATAAAGATTACAAAAGAGCAAGAAACCGTGAATCCACCGCAACCATCATATTCTCTTCCGTCATCTGGCAGTATTGAGTTCCTCCGTCACGAGATTTCAGTTTGGACGGAAAACAAGCTGTATCTCCGCAAGGATATTCCATATAGCACTATCATTCAGGAACTTAAGACAGACTTCCCGACTATGAGATGGTTCATAAAAAAGGAGTTTGGCATGAATTTCAGGTCATGGAGAAACCAATTGAGGCTTAAAGAAGCCTGCAATATATTGGAGAAACATCCGGAAATGAGCATCGACGAGGTCAGAGAAATAGTAGGCTACAATGACACCAGCAATTTTTCCAAAGATTTCAAGAAACTGACCGGTCTGAGAATATCGGAGTACAAAAAAGCAGCCGCCAAGGAGTAACTTGAGGTCGTCTCCATGACAGCTGCAATAAATCATATGCCTGAAAGGCATCAGTATTCTCTCGGACCGAATATGTCAGAGCCTATTCTGACCATTGTAGCGCCACATTCTATCGCAATCTTGTAATCCTCGGACATCCCGATGGAAAGTTCCCTGAATTCCGACAGTTCCGGATGCAGGGAATTGATTTTATTTTTCAATGCTGCGATACGCATAAAGTCGGCTCTCACTATAGCCTCATCATCAGTATTGGTAGCCATTCCCATCAGACCGCAGAATGAAACGTGGGGATACATTGACACTGAATCCAATATTGACAAAATCTCGTCTTCAGAAAGTCCATGTTTCGTCTCCTCTGCTCCGAGATGAAGCTCAAGCAGAACCCGGACCGTCTTCCCGGCAGACGCACACCACTTTTCGATATCTTCCAGCAAATGAAGGGAGTCCACTGACTGGACCATATGGGCATATGGAAGAACCAGCTTCAGCTTGTTTGTCTGCAGATGCCCAATGAAGTGCCATTCGATATCATTCGGGAGCACCTTGCATTTGGCTGCGAACTCCTGTGGCCTGTTCTCGCCGAACAAACGCTGACCGGCATTGTATGCCTCCATAATACATTCGGCAGGATGGAATTTGGAAACTGCCACAAGTCTTACTCCCTGTGGCAGTTCACTATTGATTTCTTTTATCTTTGTTGCTATCGACATGACAACTGATTTTATCGTCTTGCCTTCTTTTCCTGTTCCTTCATCATCTGACGCTGCATCTTCTGTGCTTCTTCCAGACGCTGCTGCCATTTGCTCTTCGGCATTGCCTTTCCTTCTGAAGCCTTGAGTTTTGCAAGCACATCTTCAGGACGGACAAAGAACTTCTTGATTATCCAGGTCTCAAGCATAGTGATAAGGTTCGAGAGGAGGTAATAATAAGTAAGTCCGGCTGACAGACTGTTACAGATGAAGAACATCATGATAGGCATCATCCATACGCTCATGAAGCGCATAGAGGCCATATTAGGGTCGTTTCCTGACATCTGGCTCTGTGTGGTGATCTTCGAGTAGAAGAACATTGACACTGCCATAAGGAGAGCGAACAGTGAAATATGGTCACCGAGGAGTGGTATCCTGGTACCGAAGTCGAGCAGAGGAATCGTATCGTATGCACTGAGGTCGTCAGCCCAAAGGAATGACTGCTGTCTCAACTCGATGGATGCCGGGAAGAATCGGAACATTGCCCAGAGAATAGGAAGCTGGAGCAACATCGGGAGACATCCTCCCATCGGATTTACACCGGCACGTTTGTACAGCTCCATTGTAGCCTGCTGTTTCTTCAATGCGTCTTCCTGTTTAGGAAATTTGGCATTGATCTTATCCATTTCAGGTTTGAGGGCCTGCATCTTGGCGGATGAAGAATAAGACTTGTATGCGAACGGAAGGACTACTATCTTGATGAACAATGTCATAAGAAGGATGATAATTCCGAAGTTCGAGATGAACTTGTGGAGGAAGTCAAAGAGCGGGATGATTACCCATTTGGTGAACCAACCGACCATCCAGCCTCCCAGAGGAATGATCTTTTCGTATTTTCTGCCGTATGACTTGAGTGTCTTGTAATGGTTAGGGCCAAAATAGAACTCATTGCCTATCACTACATTATCAGCGATGCGGAAATCTCCGCGCATCTTAGCGGAACATGTCATCAGGTTATGTGAAGCGTCATCTTCCTGAACGAAATTGATGGCAAGTTCTCCGGACGCGAACTGATTTACCGGTCTCATGATGGCAGAGAAGAACTGCTGCTGGAATGCGAACCACTCCATCCTGTTCTCAATCCTCTTGTCGGCATTTCTGCCACGGCCTATTTCTTCAGGTTTCTTGTCGCCGCCGAAGTAATAGTCGACTTTGGAATACTGGACTTCGTTCTTATAGCCTTTCTCCATACGAGGGATAGTCACGTCCCAGTCGAAATCATAGTATGAGACATTTCTCGGAATCACTCCGCCCATGCCTACGAATGACATCTCGTTGCTGACGACGAATGTTCCTTCCTTCAAAGTATATTTCTGCTGGATGTAGCCACCTTTCGCAAATGGAAGACGCATAACGATAGACGAGTCGGTCTTCTCAGCCAACCGGAAATTGAAATCCTTGGTATTGATGATTTCACCCGCATAGATTTCAACGCCCATTTCACTGTCTCCCGGACGGAAAAGATAGAGATCAGTAGAATCGTAATTCCTGTAATTCTTTACCTTTACGGAATATGGCTGAGCACCTCTGGTCGTGAATTCCACTGCAATCTTGTCATTCTCGAGCTTATAGAAGGAAGCCTCCTCAGAGTGTGATTTTTCGAGAAGAGAATCTTTGTAGATAGGAGCCGGACTATAATCATCTACAGGCTTGACCCCGTTTGCCAATGTATCAGCCACCGGCAATCTTCCGGCGATGCTGTCCGCCCTGTATTGGGCCAGACGCTCCGCCCTTGCAATTGAATCAACCTGAGCCTGATACTCGGCCTGCTTTTCATACTCCTTTGACTGATACCATGTGAATCCGAAAAAAATCACACCTATCAGAACAAAGCCGATAATCGTATTTTTGTTCATCTGTCTTTTTCATTAGTTTGCCATACCCTCCGACATTCGGGGGATATGGCAAGTACATAAATGTCGTTATGAGTTATTTATTTTCTGTTTCTTCAAGTGAATGAATCTGAGACTCGAGGTCCTTGAGTTCTTTCTTCACGTCCGCGATTCTGGCCTGCATCTGCTCGATGAGCGGCTGGGAGTTCTTCGACATCGCGAAGAATCCGATGTTGTTCTCGTATGTATCGAGGTCCTGCTGAAGTTTGTTGTACTTCTGAATCAGGCGATCCTTCTCGGACTTGCCGGAATTCTGACGTCCGCCACCCTTTCCGGAGCGAAGTACATCATGAAATTTGGCAGACATCGCATCATTGTATGCCTTTGTAATCTTGTCCTTTTCCTTGAAAGGCACAAAACCGATTTCCTGCCATCTTGCAGCAAATTTCTCACGTGCTTCCGCAAGAGAGGTCTCTCCGTCAGGAACAAAAGCATTGATTTCCTCTATGAGAGCCTTCTTCGCCCTGAGGTTTGCGCCATAGTTGTTCTCTGATGTCGCATGCTTGTCTCTTTCTGTAAAGAACTCGTCACATGCTGCACGGAATCTCTTCCAAAGCTGCTCTGATTTCTTTCTCGGAACTGCACCGATTTCTTTCCATCTGTTCTGGAGACTGATGAACTGGTCTGTAGCCTTCTTCCATTCAGTACTGGTCTTAAGGGCCTCTGCCTCAAGGATAATGGCCATCTTCTTGTCAAGATTCTCGTTCATGTTGTCCTTAAACTGGACATAGAAGTCGCGCTTTCTGCCGAAGAATTTGTCACATGCCGCTCTGAATCTGTCATAAATCTTCTGATTCTCCTTCTTGGATGCAAAACCTATGGTCTTCCACTCCTTCTGGATTTCCTCGATCTCCTTGGAAAGTGCATTCCACTCGTTGGAAGATTTGATGTCCTCCTTGTCAGCTATAGCCTCTACTTTCTCGCAAAGAGCCGTCTTGGCTACAAGGTTCTCGGCCTGTTTGGTCTTCTGCTCCTCGAAATATGCCTGATATTTCTTATTGATGACGGCGGTCGCTGCCTTGAATCTGTCCCATATCTGCTCTCTGAACTCCTTTGCAACAGGGCCGAACTCTTTCCACTGCTCGTGAAGTTTCTGAAGTTCTTTGAACGCATCCACAACATTCTCATTTTCGGAAAGTTTCTCAGCCGCCTGACAGAATTCCTCCTTAGCCTCAAGATTCTTCTTGAAGTCAAGATCTCTCAAATCTCTGTTTATCTGGACTTTATCATAGAACTGCTCGACATAGAACTGATATGTGTCATTCAAATTCCTGAAGTTCTGTGCCGGAACAGGTCCGATGGCGCGCCATCTTGCCTGAAGATCCCTGAAGGCAGGGAATGCGGTACCCAGGTCATCCTGCTTCTCGACAAGCGCCTTGAGTTCATCAATGACAGCCTGTTTCTTGGCAAGGTTATCCTCTCTTTCCGCCTCTACCTTCTTATTGTATTCTGCACGCTCTTTCTTATATTTCATATATATGGCCTTGAACCCGTTTTCAAGTGCAGCGAAAGGATTCAATGTCTCTTTTTCATTCTCAGATTCAGACTCCGGCTTGACATTCTCTTCTGTTGCATCTTCAGAAGCGTTTTCTTCAGAAACCTCCAGACCGGCAGATGCCTTTTCCTTAGAGAGTTTCTTGTAAAAAGCAGCCTTGATTGCCTCTGCTTCCTTAGATTTAGCCATGCGGTCATCACTTCCTGCCAATTTCTCGAAAAGCTGGGAAAGTTCTGCCAAAGTCATGTCAGAATAGTCCGAAACCTGCTCATTTTCAACTTCCTGCTCAGCCGCAACATTCTCGACCTTGTTTTCCGTAGCCTCGGTCATGGCATTTTCAAGTACATCTGGTGTCGTTTCTGCACCAGGTTTCAATTCTTCACTCATAACTGATAAGTGTTACTGTTAAAACAAAAAATATAAGAAGATTCCGGTAGCATTTACTGCACTGGCATCCTCAAAGAACCATTTGAGTTTTCAAAAAGGTTCGATTGGCAAATATATGAATTTTAATCCATAATTAGCGAACAATCACCCAGAAATCTCATGTCAAGGGCATGCAAAATAATGCTCTTTGTGAGTTAATGACAATGAAAAGTGACAAAGAGGACAGCAGGCAAAGGGAGCCGGCTTATAAAAGGTAAGCCCGGCAATCACTGCCGGGCTTATCTCTGTCATCTGTAGAGTGTTATTTTTCTAAAATAGCCGGTCAAAATACTAAAAAACAAACTTACCGACTAACTTGGTCTAATTATTGCTGGTTATAGCCGTTTGGCTAACGATTTAAAAAAATCTCCTTTAACGTT
Source organism: uncultured Bacteroidales bacterium (assembly GCA_934700615.1). Lineage (GTDB taxonomy): Bacteria > Bacteroidota > Bacteroidia > Bacteroidales > UBA932 > Cryptobacteroides. The sequence continues at coordinate 54,825 of CAKUXR010000014.1, read as the reverse complement.
TTATTAAAACACTGCAAATTTACATCTAATTATTAAATCCGCAAACGTTTTAGATACTTTTTAGTGCAAAATAGCACCTATTTACCATTTTTTTCATCCAAAAGATAAGGCCTGAGTTTTTTAGTCCGCTCCAGAGCCTGCTGCATCTGCCAATCCTGAATCATACGCGGATTGCCGCTCAGAAGGACATCCGGCACTTTCCAGCCATTGAACTCAGCCGGACGGGTATAAACCGGAGGTGATACAAGACCATCCTGAAAACTGTCACTCAAGGCTGAAGTCTCATCAGTAAGAACTCCCGGGATAAGACGGACAATGGAATCCGCAAGAAGTGCCGCAGGAATCTCGCCACCGCTCACCACATAGTCACCGACCGAGATTTCCCTTGTGATGAGATGTTCCCGGATACGTTCGTCAATGCCTTTGTAATGACCGCAAAGAATCATGATATTCCCCTTGAGCGACAACTCATTGGAAATTCCCTGGGTCAGCTGCTCTCCGTCCGGAGACATATATATTATCTCATCATAGTCCCGCTCCGCCTTCAGTTCATTGATCATATTGAAAACAGGCTCCACCATCATGACCATTCCGGCATCCCCGCCGTAGCAGTAGTCATCCACAGTATTTCTGGAACCGATTCCGTATTTTCTGATATTATGGACATTGATCTCCACAAGTCCCTTCTTTATCGCGCGCCCCACAATCGAGTGTCCCAGAGGACTCTCCAGCAGTTCCGGCACCACAGTAAGAATATCTATTCGCATTGACATTGAATTACATTATTTAAATCATGCAAATTTAATCATTTCTCACGACATTCCTGCTCTGGCATTGACAGAAAGAAGCAGGCGTCACCTGCGCAATTCGGGCGACGCCTGTCTCATATTCAGATTCAATGAATTCAGAGGGAGGTCTAGAATTTGACGGAAGCCTCGGTAGATCCGACCTTTATTACGGCATCAGCAGAGAATACGAATGCCTTGCCGAAAGAAACGTCGCCAAAGTCAGGGTCCTCGGTCGCCTTATAATAGTTGACGGTCTCCCCTATTTTCACGCCAACCCAGAAAGGAGTTCCGTAATCACTTGTAACATTGATATAAAGCGCAGTACCGGCAGGGACGTCGAATCCATCTGAGGTAATCCTCTGGTAATAAGGATTTGTCTGGGAGAAGACGCTATACTCATCAGCATCATAAATCGCTGATATATGAGCAGTTGTCTCAGGATTAGCGTCCGCATAGGCAGCCGTCAATGACACATCGCAGGCAGGCATGACAAATGAGCCGTTGGTATTGTCGAGCGTGCACTGGACATCCCTGCCGTCTGAACCGGTAGCCTTGACTCCAGATAAAGTCTTTCCGGAAGGGACATATACCTGGAAAGTTACAGTCTCACCTTCAGCATAGTTCCGGCCTCCGTCCAACACGAATGAGGCCCCGTCAGCCAAGACTGAATAGCACTTTACGGTTTCAGCAGTAATCTCGAACGGGCCGTCGTTTTCCGGGAGAAGGACCGCCGCATAGTATTGGTATCTGTCGAGTCCTCCTCCATAAATCACGAATTCATAACCTGTATCAGAACCTGAAACATAGGCTTTTGAAGGTTTGAAACCGTTCTCGGCATTGACAAAAAGATAGACAGCCTCGCCCGGAATGCCATCGGAAGTCGGCACGCCATAGTAAATATCCTTCGCGTCATATATTTCGGCAGAGGAAATATGGCTTCCGCCTTTGTAAGAAACTTCAGGTTTCTTCTTGAAGTTCAGCGAAATCTCGACATCGGAAGCCGGCATCGTGAAAAGTACCGCACTGCGCGCAATACATTGGAGTTCAAGCCCGTCAATGTTAGAGTCCACACTATCCAGATAATACCCGTCTATCGTATAGAACTGAGCTCCGACCTGCTCTCCATCAATTGATTCCTCAGGGAGCACATTCGGCTGCCAGCCTTCAGGAATATCGGTCTTGATATACTCGGTATTGAGCCATTTGATACCGTAACGGGCATGCTGGCTACCCTTCACCCGAAGAGTCACATCTCCGGTAACATTTTGATAATCAGGACGTATAGACACATTATACACCCAGTCGAGAGATTCTGTCCTTTCGAAGCTGCAACCATTGACTGCATTCACATCCTGCCATTCGCCTTCGCCAACCTTGAATTCCACCTTTTCTATAGTATATGCATCAGGAGTGCGCAGGTAGCAGTCGAAATATTTGTATTTCTGCTCCGGACTGACGCCATACAGGACAATGCCGTCGTTGTTTTCTTCCAGACGCATTGTATATCCGTCAGGAGTAAGCTGCTGCTGGACAGCATAAGCCACTACAACTCCGAAAGACTTGGCAGGAACGGCCACTTTCATTGACAATGACCGGACATATTCTTCCGAAGTTTCAGGAAACTCCGGCATATATACGGTATCACCGACATGAACATGGATATGTTCCATGAGACCGGCATAAAAGCCTGACATAAGAGTCTCACCAGGAGTAAGTTCCAACGTCAGAGAGTCACCTGTCTCATAGGACTGTCCGGATTCTGCACCTTTCACGGAGCCGATGAAATCCGGAGTAAGATTCAATACTTCATTGATCTGAACCTTTTCAGGTTCAACTGTTCCGGGCACGTTACTTTTTTCGCATGCCAGAAGCGAGGCTAGAATAATAATGCCCGCAAGAAATAGATTGCGTTTCATAGTACAAAATTATATCTGTTTATAATACCGCTACGTTTCCGCCTTAAGCAGTTCGCTCTGTGACAAATATAATCTTATGCGCATTTGGCAGGATTGCAAATCCCGAAAATATAGTTTTCAATATCGTAAAATACTTATACTCAAGATATTACGGCTATGCATTTTTATCATGCAGACTGCGATATTCTGATGGAGTCATGCTGAATTTCTTCTGGAATGCCCTCCAGAAAGATGAATATGACCCGAATCCGGAATCGCGCGCGACATCGTCAAGCGACACCGGCTCTCCATTTCCGGACTCGTCTGAAAGAAGTTCCAGAGAGCAATTCAGTCTGATATCCGTAATATAGTTCGACACGGTCGTTCCCGCTCCTTCTCTTACTGCATCAGCCACATATTTTTCATTGGTTCCCATCATCTTTGCCAATGCCGTGCGGTTGAAAGTCGCGTCCCTATACGGTTTTTCTTCCTCCATAAGACAGGCTATCTTCCTGTACAGCTGCATCTCCCGGCTCAGTTCGTCTTCCGGCGTCATCTGAAGCACCTTGGCTGAGGAACCCACATTGCGCAAATTGGAATTGATCTGCTCATACAGAGACTGGTTCTTCCTGCGGAGCCTGTTGTAATAGACAATATAGACGATGACAATGGACAGGAGCAGGGCGCAGCACAGGACTGAGAACAGAAGCACAACTTGCTGGCGTTTCTTCTGGGCGGACATCTTGTCCACCTCATAAATAGTCTGCAGTTCGCCCAGTTCACTCGCAAACCTCGACGAATCCAACGAATCCTTCGCCTCCTCGACCAATGCCTGGTTCTCATAAGCCTCCCGCCACCTTCCCATATCCGCGAGAATCTTTTTTTTCAATGTCAATGCCTCTATATAGTAAGGTGCCAGATGAGAGTCTCTAAAAGCATTGACGGACAGGTCCGCATAATCCAAAGCCCTGCCAAAGTCCCCGATCCTGTCATAGTACATTGCAGAAGTCTCATTGAAGATTTCACGGTCCAGTCCGATAGCAGGATACATACAATCAGATGCCGCATCAAGATGTTTGCTGGCCAATGCCAATTCGTTCATCGCCAGATAGTTCCGAACAGTATAGCACTCGATGTGCAGCCTCATGCTCATACAATTGATTCCCATCTGGAAATCAGGGTCCTCAGATGCTATGAACTTGTCAAGCCGGTCTGCTGCCGCCTTGCATGTTTTCAATGATTCCGCATATCTTCCTACCGAATACTGCGTGCTCAGGAGTTCCAGTTGGGCCTTGATATAGTCCAGCGGCGGGAAGTCTTTCAATGCAGCATCCATTATTGCAACGCTTTTCTCCAGCGCATCAGTCGCTTCGCCGTATCTTTCAACTGCCTGATAGATAAGCCCTATTGAATAATATGCATATGCCTGTCTGTATTTGTCATTCGCCGCGGTAGCAGATGAGAGCATATCTCTGGCAGTCACAAGCGCCGTCTGGGTATGTCCCTCATCCACATGGCGCTTGATTACGAGATATTCCACATTGGACAGCCGGCGGTCTTTCATTGACCCCAGACGTCCCTTTACGAATTCTGCATAGTCACTGAATCTTGACATTGCCCCATAGGCCGAGTAGAATTCCAGCCGCAGCAGCATAATTGTCACTCCGGGTTCCGGGGCCCGGGTTTTTGAAGCGGCCTCTTCAGCCAGGTCCAGATACGTCAATTCGCGATGATTGTCCCTGAAAATGCGGGCCAATTTGAGATAGGTCAATGCTGCTTCTTCCGGATTGGAAACGCTGTCAATTGAGGACAAAAGTTCCTTCTCCCTGCTCCACACTTCCGGCCCGAATGCGGAATCAGGCTTTTCCGCCACTGCATCCACGGCATGCATCATCCCCATTATCAGCACAATGCAAGTGAATATGTATCTTCTGAACCGCATTGTCAATGTTCTTGTCACGACAAAGATAGCAATTTTCCATGACTAGCATTGACCGGGGCTCCGAACTTTGGGAAACTTTAGTTATCTTTGCAGTTTTGAAAAACAGACGATTATGGCAGACAGTAATTTCATAGACTATGTAAAGATATATTGTGCTTCAGGACATGGAGGACCTGGTTCAGTACACCTTCACAGGGCCAAGTATGTGCCGAAGGGCGGACCTGACGGAGGAGACGGAGGACGCGGAGGCCATATTATACTCAGGGCAAACCCTCAGTTCTGGACACTTATCCACTTGAAATACAAGAAGTTCATCAAGGCTGAAAACGGAGAGCACGGCGGAGCCGCATTCTGCAAGGGAAAACAGGGAAAAGACATCACTTTGGATGTTCCTGTAGGAACTGTCGTAAAAGACGGAGAGACAGGCGAAGTGCTTTTCGACATGATGGAACCGGGAGAGGAGAAAATCCTCTGCAAAGGCGGCCGCGGCGGACTTGGAAACAACAACTTCAAGTCAGCCACACAGCAGACTCCGAGATATGCCCAGCCTGGAGAAGACGGACAGGAGGGATGGTTCATCCTGGAATTGAAAGTGCTTGCGGATGTGGGACTTGTAGGCTTCCCTAACGCAGGAAAATCCACGCTTTTGGCAGCTATCACTTCAGCCAAGCCCAAGATTGCAAACTACGCTTTCACCACGCTCGAACCAAACCTCGGCATTGTCAGGTACAGAGACGACAAATCCTTCGTGATGGCTGACATTCCTGGAATCATAGAAGGCGCACACGAAGGAAAAGGCATCGGTCTGAGATTCCTCAGGCACATCGAACGCAACTCCGTGCTGCTCTTCATGGTATCGGCAGAAGAGGAAAACATTCAGAAGGGGTATGAAATCCTGCTGAACGAACTCGAAATGTTCAATCCTGAACTGCTGGACAAGGAACGGGTTCTAGCCGTCACCAAATGTGACCTCATCGACGCGAAAGCCGAGAAGAAAATCAAGAAGACACTTCCGGCCGACATCCCGACCGTATTCATTTCATCAGTAAGCGGAGAGAATCTCAACGAGCTCAAAGACGAACTCTGGAAAGCACTCAATGCAGAAGTATAAACAGAGAAGACGTTAACCTATGCATTTTTGGGACATACTTCACAGATGGGACCAGGTCCTGACCTTGTTCGTAAACAGTTTCCACATTCCGGCAACTGACCAGTTCATGATGTTCATGTCGGACAGGGTCGTATGGTTTCCACTGTACCTGCTCATAGCCTTCTTCCTAGTCAAAAGACTAGGCTGGAAAAAGGGACTGATCTCAATCCTGTGCATGGCCCTTACACTTCTTGTCTGTGACCAGACTTCCAATCTGCTTAAATACTCCGTGGCCAGACTCAGGCCTTGCTACAGCGGACCGATGCTGCTCGGAGGATTGCACGTCCTGGAATATAGGGGCAACTTCTTCGGGTTCTTCTCTGCCCACGCTGCAAATGCATTCGGATTCGCAGTATGCTCTTCAATCCTGTTCAGATACGATACGAAACATACCTACAAAGCATTCATAATCTGGATTTTCACCTGGGCGACGTTGCTCTCGCTGAGCCGCATTTTCGTAGGAAAACACTATATGGGAGACATCATAGTAGGGGCAATGATAGGCAGCGGTTATGGGGCCATGATTGCCATGGCCGCGAGATGGGTGTTCGCCAGATTCATCGACAAAGAAAAAATCCCGTCACCTGAACGGCAACGGGACTCAAGTAACAAATAGCCAGGCCTTACAGCACCTGAACTGTTTTTTCCATTCGCATCGAGTGTGAACCTTTAATCAGAATCGAATAGCCGCTCAACTGGTTTTCAGACAGATAAGCCGCTAGGGCATCAGACGAAGCAAACCAGAATATCCTGTCGTCCCCACTCTTCCCTGCCTGTGCCAATGCCTTTTCGAATTCTTTTCCCACAAGGTAAATCTTGTCAATGCTGCTGTCAGTCAAGAGTTTGAGCATCTTCTCATGTTCCTCGGCAGAACTGTCGCCAAGTTCACCCATATCACCGATCATGACTGCCTTTGCCGGCGCAGACATATTGAAGAAATTCTCCAATGAAGCCGTCATGCTGGAAGGATTGGCATTGTAGGCATCCACAATCAGGACATTGCGTTCCGTCCTTACCATCTGGGAACGGCTGTTTGAAGGGACATAGGAAGCGACCTGTGCCACTGCAGCATCCTCATCAACGCCGAAGAACTTTCCGATGCATATTGCCGCCAACACATTGGCAGCATTGTATGCACCCACGAGATGAGTCGCAACAACCTTATTGTCAGAGAGTTCTATCCTAAGATAAGGATTCTCCAGAGTGGTTTCCAGAAGATGGCAGCCGTCCGTTTCCAATCCGTAAGGAATGATTGACAAACCGTCACGCGACTCACACATTGACCTCAGGACGTCGTCATCGGCATTGACAAAAACAGCCTTTCCGTTGGCATTGACATAATCATACAGCTGCCCCTTTGCACGCTGTACGCCCTCGAAACTTCCGAAACCCTGAAGATGAGCGCGACCGACATTGGTAATTATGCCGTAGTCAGGTTCGCAAACCTTCACGAGTTTTGCAATGTCATCCGGATGGCTTGCACCCATTTCAATGACAGCAAGCTGTGTCTCGGGAGTTATCTTGAGCACAGACAGGGGCACGCCTATATCATTGTTCAGATTGCCCTCAGTCGCTGTGACATTGAAACCGGCAGAAAGGACGGTGCGGATAAGTTCCTTGGTCGTGGTCTTCCCGTTTGTACCGGTTATTCCGATGACTGTCAGATGTTTATCATCTCCGAGAACATGCTCACGATGCCAACGGGCCAAGTCCTGAAGCGTCACCAGAGTATCATTGACGCTTATCAGCCGGCTGCCGCCGTTTCCATCCGGAAAGTCATTGGCCCTGGCGCAGACAGATGCATCAGCATTGACGACAGCATATGCTGCACCGGCCTCAAGAGCCTTGTCCGCAAACTCGTTGCCGTCGAAATTTTCACCTTTCAATGCGAAGAAAAGCTCGCCACCGCTGATTTTGCGGCTGTCAGTCAGAACCGAGCCGCATTTTTTGAAAATATCGTATAAGTCTTTGATTTCCATTATTGTACTCCTGTACTACCAAATCCGCCCTCTCCCCTTTCCGTCTCGTCGAGGACTTCAACTTCTTCCCATTCCACATGTTCGTGCTTTGCCACTACAAGCTGGGCGATACGCTCACCTGGCTCAATCACGAAAGGCGTATCAGACAGATTGACCAGCAATGTCTTAAGTTCTCCGCGATAGTCTGCGTCGATGGTTCCCGGCGAATTCAGGACCGTTATTCCATGTTTCACGGCAAGTCCGCTTCTCGGGCGAGCCTGGCACTCATATCCTTCAGGCAAGGCGATGTAAAGGCCTGTCGGAACGAGCACTCTCTGAAGAGGGGCCAATGTTATAGGTTCCTCAATGTTCGCCCTGACATCCATCCCCGCAGAAAGCGGAGTCGCATAACTCGGACAGGGATTGGAAGATTTATTGATAATCTTGACTTTCATTGTATAAGTAATTATTTTTCAAGTATTTCAGGCTCAGTCTTGTCATGAGGCAGAACCAGGTTAAGAACAACGCCGACGATAGAGGCGAGACCGATTCCGGCCAATGAGAATGAACCGAAGTCAATGACGGCACCACCGATTCCGATGGTAAGAATCAATGACGAAATGATGAGGTTGCGAGTCGAACCCATATTGATGCGGGACTCTATCATGTTGCTGATGCCGACTGATGCAATAGAACCGAAGAGGAGCAGCATGATACCGCCCAGAACGGCCTGAGGTATTGTCTGAATCACAGCGCCGACCTTTCCGATGAGGGCGAGAACCACTGCTGACACGCCTGCAATGCGCAAAACCGAAGGATCAGTCACTTTTGTCAATGATACTGCACCGGTCACTTCAGAGTAAGTCGTAATAGGAGCACCGCCGAGGAAAGCCGCCAGACAGCAGGAAAGACCATCTCCCAACAATGTCCTGTGCAGTCCCGGATCTTTCACAAAGTCCTTGCCGGCAATGGAACTGATGGCGTACATATCTCCGACATGTTCAATGATAGGAGCTATCGCAACAGGAGCCATGAACAAGATGGCCTGCCAAGAGAATGACATAGGGGCCAACTTAGGGATAGCGAACCATGAAGCTTCTGCAACCGGCGTGAAATCCATCGCGTCACGGAAGAAAAGCACAGCCACCACATAACCTGCAAGCGCACCGAATACTACCGGAATCAATTTTACGATTCCTTTGCCCCAGATGGAAGCCACAACCGCAACAGAGAGTGAGACCAATGCCAGTATCCAGTTCGTCTTGGCCATATTCACTCCGGAACCTGCCAATGACAGACCGATAAGGATGATGACCGGGCCGATGACGATAGGCGGGAACAACTTCTTTATAAATCCTATTCCGAAGGCCTTGACCAGAAGGCTCATGAGCATATAGACAACGCCTACAGCCACAAGTCCGCAAAACATTCCCGGAAGCCCGTACAATTCGGTAGCCTTGATGATAGGGGCAATGAATGCAAAGCTGCTTCCCAGGTAAATAGGAACTTTTCCGCCTGTTACGGCATGGAAAAGCAAGGTTCCGAGACCAGCTGCAAGAAGTGCTATTGCAGGGTCAAGATGACATAGAATAGGCACAAGAACTGTTGAGCCGAATGCCACGAACATGAACTGCACACCGACAATGGTGCGCTTGAATGGTGATAAAGTGTGTTCCGCCATATGATATATAGGTTATGATTATTTCGGGGCTATCTTATAGAGGACGCCGGCAATTATTGCGAATATCATATTAGGAAGCCAGATTGCAAGCCACGGAGGCATTACGCCCGTATAGACGAACATCTGACTGAAACGCATGAACAGAATGTAGGAGAAACTGAGCGCGATACCGATGGCAAGATTCCATCCGATTCCGCCCCTCTTCTTTCTTGATGACAATGCCACACCCATGATTGTCAGGATGAATGCGGAAAAAGGAAGAGAGAACCTCTGCTGCTTCTCTATCAATGAATATTTCACGTTAGGATCGCCCCTCATCTTCTGGACATCGACAAGTTCATTGAGCTGGTCATACGGAAGATCCTCCACAGTATTTCTCTTTCTGAAGAAGTCATTGATTGTCAAACTGATGACAGTGTCAAGCTGCTCTCCGCACCTGACCTTGTCCTCCAGGCCCTGTTCATTGTATTCACGTATGAAATACTTCTTGAGTTTCCATCCCGAGAAAGTGGTATCCCAGACTGCACGCTCAGCAGAAACCTTTGAAACGAGCTGGTTGTCTTTTATGGACTCCAAGGTGAACTTGTATGCGGTATTGTTATACTTGCTGAACTGCTCGACATAGACAAACTCGCCGGGAGCTATCTGATAATGGATGTTCCTTTCGGACGCCACTGCCTTTTTCTTGGTGTATTTCGCCTCAAATTCATGCCGTTCGGCATTGGACCGGGGTATGACGAACAGGTTCAGGCCCAGTGAGAACAATGCGATTACGGTGGCGGAGAAGATATATGGCACCATCATCCTGTGGAAACTGATTCCGCAGGACAGGATGGCGATAATCTCTGAATTGGCCGCCAGTCTGGATGTAAAGAAAATTACCGTAATGAACACGAACAGAGGACTGAACATATTCATGAAGTACGGGATGAAATTCACATAGTAATCGAAGATGATCGAATGAAGCGGAGCCTGCTTGGAAACGAAGTCATCGATTTTCTCACTGATATCGAAGATTATGACGATTCCGATTATCAGCAAAAGTGCGATAAAGAAAGTCGCCATGAACTTCTTGATTATATAGACATCCAGTTTTTTGGGAAACATAGTATGCTAAAGTCTTGTCATTATCTTCTTAACAGTCACATCCTTCCAGGCCTTGAAATCACCTGCGATGATATGCTTGCGGGCTTCGGTCACGAGGTCCAGATAGAATGCGAGATTGTGCTCACTTGCAATCATTGCCGCAAACATCTCTCCGGCAACGAAAAGATGTCTCAAATATGCCTTGGTGTATGTCCTGTCGACAAATGAAGCACCGTTTTCATCAATGAGAGAGAAATCGTTCTCCCATTTCTTGTTTCGCATGTTCATGATTCCGTTCCATGTAAACAACATTCCGTTTCTTCCGTTTCTGGTCGGCATCACGCAGTCGAACATGTCCACACCTCTGGCAATGCCCTCAAGAAGGTTTGCCGGTGTTCCTACTCCCATAAGGTATCTCGGCCTGTCATCAGGCAGAAGCGGACATACGAGTTCGAGCATCTCGTACATCTTCTCAGTAGGCTCACCGACGGCAAGTCCTCCGATGGCATAGCCCTCCCTGTTGAAAGATACCGCATGCTCCACGGCCATCTTTCTCAGTTCCGGATAGACACATCCCTGGATAATCGGGAAAACCGTCTGGCTGTATCCGTATAGAGGCTCAGTCTCATCAAAGCGCTTGAGATATCTTTCCAGCCAGTTCTGCGTCATTTTCAATGACTTTTTGGCATAGTTGTAATCGGCGTCACCCGGGCAGCACTCATCCAGAGCCATCATGATGTCAGCACCGATAATACGCTGTGTATCAACGTTGTTCTCAGGCGTAAAAGTATGTCTAGAGCCGTCAATATGTGATGAGAACGTGCATCCGTCCGGCGTGAGTTTCCTTATTCCGGTCAATGAAAACACCTGGAATCCGCCGCTGTCCGTCAGAATCGGCCTGTCCCAAGATATGAATTTATGGAGTCCGCCTGCAGCCTTCAACGTATCAAGTCCCGGACGCAGATAAAGGTGGTATGTATTTCCAAGTATGATCTGAGCTTTTATGTCTTCTTTCAAGTCTCTGTGATATACTCCCTTGACTGAACCGACCGTACCGACCGGCATGAAAATAGGAGTTTCTATCGTTCCATGGTCAGTCGTTATCACTCCACATCTCGCAGACGACTGAGGATCATTCGCTATTTTGACAAATTTCATTACAGAAACAGTTTTTTAGTTTCAACTTTCAAAGATAGCAAAATTACGATAAAAACTTGTATATTTGTGTGATTTCGCTTGAAACCACGGACAATCATAAATTAACAAACTAATACGAAATGAAGAATAACGGAATCAGCACTAGGCTGATAATCATGAACTTCCTCCAGTATGCCATCTGGGGAGCCTACCTTACTTCTATGGGAAGCTACCTCGTGAACATCGGCCTCGGAGCGAAAATCGGTATCTTTTACGCAATGCAGGGAATCGTTTCCATATTCATGCCTGCAATAATAGGAATCATCGCTGACAAATACATTCAAGCACAGAAAGTCCTCAGCATTTCCCACGGACTCGCAGGCCTGTTCATGATAGCTGCCGGATTCTACGGAATGACAGCAGGAAGCAACGTATCGTTCGGCATGCTGTTCACACTTTACAGTTTGAGTGTAGCATTCTACATGCCTACAATCGCGCTTTCAAACTCTGTAGCATACTCAGGACTCGAGAAATTCGGCATGGATACCGTCAAGGCATTCCCTCCTATCCGCGTATTCGGCACAGTCGGCTTCATCTGCAGCATGCTCTTCGTCAATTTCATGAAAGCGGACGGCGTTCAGTTCCAGCACTCATATAACCAGTTCTTCACCTCCGGTGTCCTCGGACTGGTGCTCTGCCTCTATTCATTGACACTCCCTGCATGCCCGGTATCAAAGTCAAACGCAAGCACATCATTCGTCGATGTTTTCGGACTCAGAGCCTTCTCTCTATTCAAGAAGAAGGATATGGCCATCTTCTTTGTATTTTCAATGCTGCTGGGCGTATCGCTCCAGATTACCAACGGATTTGCCAATCCTTTCATCACCAGCTTCAAGGAGATTCCTGAATATGCCAACACCTGGGGCGCACAGAATGCCAATGCCCTCATATCACTTTCCCAGCTTTCCGAAACCCTCTGCATCCTTCTGATTCCTATTGCAATGAAATTCGGAATCAAGAGAGTAATGCTTCTGGCCATGTTCGCATGGGTATTCAGATTCGGACTGTTCGGAGCCGGCAACCCGGGTTCAAGTGTCTGGATGTTCATCCTCTCATGTATCGTATATGGTGTCGCTTTCGACTTCTTCAACATCTCAGGTTCACTCTATGTCAACTTGAAGACTGATGAAAAAATCCGTTCAAGCGCCCAGGGAATGTTCATGCTCATGACCAACGGTGTCGGAGCCACAATCGGAACCCTGAGTGCACAGGCCATCGTAAACCATTTCGTTTACAACTCCGCAAATCCTTCATGGAGTTCAGCATGGTACATATTTGCAGGATATGCACTGGTGGTTGCAGTTCTGTTCATGTTCCTGTTCAAGGATCCAGGCAAAGAAAAGACTGCTTAGGACATCTAATCACATATGAACTTTATGAAACTTGGGCTCTATACGAGTCCAAGTTTTTTCATTAGTGCCTCAGGCTTAGGGTCATGACCTCTGAAACTGCGGTACAGCACGGCAGGATCTTCCGTATCACCTTTCGAGAGGATCTCCGCACGAAACGCCCCGGCAGTAGCCCTGTCAAAAATGCCGTTCTCCTCAAATGCAGCAAACGCGTCAGCCTCAAGCACTTCGGCCCATTTGTAAGAGTAATAGCCTGCTGAGTATCCGCCAGAGAAGATATGGTTGAACGATGTCGAGACAGAAGTCCCCTTAACATAAGGAAGAACGCGATATGGCTCCAGAACCATCTCCTCATATTCCATGACGGTATTCTCCTGCATTGACCTCAACGTGTGCCATGCCATGTCAAGTTCTCCGAAGTCAAGTTGTCTGACCTGATAATATCCTGACAGATAATTCTTTACCGCAGTTATCCTCTGCACGAGTTCCTGCGGGATTACTTCACCGGTCCTGTAATCCCTCGCAAATGAATTCAGGAACTCAGGTTCAAACGCCCAGTTTTCCATTATCTGGGACGGCAGTTCCACGAAATCCCGTGCGACATTGGTCCCGCAAAGCGACGTATATCTTCCCTCTGCAAACATTCCATGCAATGAATGACCGAATTCATGCAGAAGTGTCACAAGCTCATCATGAGTGATAAGTGAAGGTATCCCGGCAGATGGTTTGGTAAAATTGGTGACTATGCTGACAAGCGGCCTCTCCTCAACACCATTTCTGATGCTCTGACCGCGGAACTCCGTCATCCACGCGCCTCCTCTCTTGGATGCACGTGGAAAGAAGTCCGCATAGAACAGGGCAAGATGCCTCCCGTCACTGTCCTTGACATCGAAGACTTTCACATCCTTATGATACACAGGTATATCGGTCCTTTCCTCAAATGAGATTCCATAGAGCCTGCCGGCCAGACCGAACACGGCGTCAATGCAGTTCTCCAGCCTGAAATATGGCTTAAGCTGCTCATCCTCAAGCTCGTACTTTTCCGCCTTATATTTCTCCGCCCAGAAACTGAAGTCCCATGGCATAAGCCTTTCCGCAGGAAGTCCGAACTTGGAAGCAGACTCCTCAAATCCGTGAGACTTCGCATAATCATACAGCACAGAGACTTCTTTTCGTGCAAAAGGAAGCGACGGAACCATCAGTTCTTCCAGAAATGACTGGACCGTATCCGTATTCTTGGCCATATTCTCCTCAAGCACATAGTCTGCCCAGATCTCATAACCCAGCAGATTGGCCACGCGGAGGCGCAGTTCCGCTATCCTGCGGACAATCTCCGAGTTGCTCCCTACGGCCCTGGTATTATAAGCCATATACATCTGTCTCCTCAACTCGGGATTGGCACAATACTGCATGAAAGGGCCATAGCTTGGACGGTCCAGCGTATATGTCCAACCATCCTGTCCTCTTTCCTCAGCAGCCTTCCTGCCGGCATCTTTCACATACTCAGGCATTCCCGCAAGATTATCCGGATCAATGATATTCAGCTCATATGCATTGGTGGCATCAAGCACATTCTTGCCGAACCGCAGCGTCAACAAAGACAATTCCTCCATGCATTTGCTGTAGTCCTCTTTCTCGGCACCTTTCAGGAATGCGCCCTGCCTGGCGAAAGACTTGTACGTATTTTCAAGAAGTCTTTTCTGATCTGGAGCCAAGTCCTGACCCGGATTGTCATAAACGGTTTTCACACGCATGAACAGATCCTCATTGAGGGCCACATACATGGAATAGTCATTCATCATCGGCGAAATCTTCTCTGCAATCTCCTGCAGTTCATCGTCAGAATCCGCCTCCAATATATTGTAGAATATTTCTGATATACGCGAGAGCCTCTTGCCGCTGAATTCCAATGCCTCTATAGTATTATGGAAGTCAGGCGCCTCCGGATTGGAGACAATGCCGTCAATCTCGGCTTTAGCCTCATTGACAGACGTCTCAAAGGCAGGAAGATAGTGCTTGTTTTCAATTTTATCGAACTGAGGTGCACCGTAAGGATACGGAGACTCCACAAGTAAAGGATTATTCATGTCAATTCCAGTTTATCAAAAATGAATACAAAGATAGTCTAAGTACCTGAAGAATGCCAACCGATTTTATGGATATTGCAGACTCTGGTCTCAGTGCGCCTGAAAGAGATATCGTAACACGTACATTGTTCATGAGTACGTGTACGTATTACTGATGTGAGATAACCGGGCGTATATCCCATCATATACAACTCTCCCCTGTCGATGGCCAGCACATTATTTGCCAACAGGTCTGACAGGATACGATAGTTCTTTTCCAATATCGTATGTGTCCTCAGTTTCACGTTCCTGACTTCCTGATGCTCCCTGTTATGATACTTGTTCCTGCAGGTATCACAACAGAACT
The DNA here is from genome assembly GCA_934700615.1 of uncultured Bacteroidales bacterium. Taxonomy (GTDB): domain Bacteria; phylum Bacteroidota; class Bacteroidia; order Bacteroidales; family UBA932; genus Cryptobacteroides. Next base: position 39,346 of record CAKUXR010000014.1, on the reverse strand, counting down.
TCTTGTTCGGCGGACCGTAGAACACCACCCCGCATTCGAGACAGGTTTCAGTCTTCGCGGCTTCACCTATGATACTATATTTTCCCATAACTTCTTTTTCATTGATTTGCGCGCAAATGCAGGAACCGGTTCCGGAGGCTGAATATGGGAAACATTTCTGGCATTAAAGCCTGAAAGTGGCTCAAGACGGCATAATAACGCGAAATTTTTATATTTCTTAAACAAATCATCGTTTTTCTTAAATAAATCAATGCCAGACCGCTCGTGGCCTGAAACGACAGAAAGGAGGAAGAAAAAGTTTAAGAAAAAACATTTTGGAGTTGCTTTTCGCGCAAAAAGTTTAAAAATCATAAAAACAACCGCGATGTTTTTTAAGTTTCCTTTTCCACGACATTTTTCCGCCTTTACTTTGCCGCTGTTCAAAACGAAGCGCGCAATCGCAAGAACGCTAAAACTAAATGAATTATGGAACAGATCAACAAAATCGAATTACGTGGAAATGTCGGGAATGTCCGGCTAAGACACGTCGGAGACAATGATGTAGTCAACTTCTCCCTTGCCACCAATTATGTATTCAAGGGAAAAGACGGGAATCCCAATATAGAAACCACTTGGCACAACATTACAGCCTGGGGCGGAAAGGGAATGCCGGATTTCAGCAAGATAACAAAGGGTTCCTTCGTTCAGGTGTCAGGAAGACTGAGGACCCAGGAGTTTGACGGAGCTGACGGAAACAAGAAAACCATATGGGAAGTCCTGGCAAACAGGATTGCCATCATTGACACAGACGAGCCGGCCCAGCCGACAATGGGAAAATAACATTTGACATGAAAAAACTGACCTTGTTTGTAACTCTGGCCATACTGACGGCAGGCTGCAGCATGCACCGTAAAATCAGCAGCCTTAGAGAGAGTTCCATATCTGCAGACATATCTTTGCCATCGGACCAGTTCATCCCTTCGATGAGTAAAGGGCTTGAGTCTGAAAAAGATACGATCGAGCCAGAACACCCGGTAGAAGTTCTCATAATGAATGCAGTGAAAGACGAGAATGGAGAGATGGTGGCTACTGATGTCATCAGGGCGGCCAAAGTTACAGCCAGGTTCAGGAATGTTGCCGAAAGACACGGAAAAGTCGATCTGAGATTTCAGGTGACCGTTCCGGAAAGTCTCCAGGACGGGAAGTGGCAGTTGAGGCTCTATCCGGACATGTTCATCATGTCCGACAGCACCAGACTTGAACCTGTCATAATAACCGGAGCCATGTATAGAAAACGGCAGCTGCGTGGTTATGAGCAGTATCAGAAGTTCCTGGACTCCATCATATCAGACAACGGACAGTTCCTGAACATGCATCTGCTGGAGGTATTCCTGAAAAGGAACATCCCTCAGATATACAGATTCCGGAATGACTCTTCAATTGTTTCCGACGAGGTATTTGCCTCAGTCTATGGGGTAACGGAACAGGCTGCGGTCGAGCATTATACGAACAGGTTTCTCTATAATCTCAATGAACGCAGGAAAGCCAGGACGGGCAAGATGTACCGCAAATACATCAAGGCTCCTATCGTCAAGGAAGGCATCAGGCTAGACACGGTCATCGTATCTCCGGACGGAGATTTCATATATGACTATGTCCAGACAATCAATACCTGTCCGGGACTGAAGAAGGCCGACATAAAGCTCTCCGGGACCATCTACGAAGCGGAAAATCCCATTTTCAAGATACCGCGAAGCAAGCCTCTGACGTTCTATATCAGCTCGTTGAGTTCGTTTGCAGACAACAGCGAGAAGTATATGACCAAGGTAATCTCCAGAAGGGCGGAAGCAAATACCGTATGCTATGTGGATTTCCGAGCGGGACAAACTGACATTGACATGAATCTGGGCAATAACGGAAACGAGATCAGCAGAATCAAGAAGAATCTCGCGGACCTCGCCGGTGACCAGGTCTTCGACATTGACTCCATCATTGTAACCGCATCCTGCTCCCCGGAGGGAACTGTTTCCTTCAATTCCAGGCTGTCCAAAATGAGGGCCGCTTCGATTTCAGACTATTTCCGAAGTTATCTGAAGCATTGTCAGGACTCCATCAGGAATGAACGTGGCATCATGATGAGCCTGGATTCGGACAGCCATACGGAAAAGATTGTGAAGAGAGCAGGAGACGACGTGAAATTCATTTCCAGAAGCTCAGGTGAGAACTGGGACATGCTTGATGCCCTTGTCAAGAAGGATTCCTTGCTGAATATGACAGAGAAGGATGCCTATTTCACCATAAGGAAAGAGTCTGACGAAGACAGGAGGGAAAAGGCACTTTCTGAAAAGAGTTTCTACAGACATCTCAGGGAGAAAGTTTACCCGAAACTAAGAACAGTGCAGTTCAGTTTCTTCCTCCACAGGAAGGGAATGGTACTGGACACCGTGAAGACCACTGTCCTGGACACGGCTTATATGAGAGGAGTGCAGGCAATAATAGACAGGGACTACAAGACGGCCATATCCATCCTCAGACCTTATCAGGATTACAACTTGGCTGTAGCCTATTGTGCCATGGATTACAATGCCAGCGCGAAAGAGATCCTGGAGCGTCTGAAGAAAACAGACCAGGTCCTGTATATGTTGGCGATACTGCACAGCCGGTCAGGTGACTACAGGAAAGCCGCCGAACTATATGAAGAGGCTTGCAGCATGAATCCTTCTCTGGTACACAGAGGCAACCTGGATCCGGAAATATCAGAACTCATAAAGCGTTTCCGACTGAACGAGGAAACAGAATGAAAACCAATTCGAGTTTCGCAAATGCAGAACTCGGGAAATCAATCTAAAACAACCTTTTAAACATTTATAAAAATCATGAAAACACCTAAAAAAATTCTCATGGTTGCATCAGCAGCCATTCTCGCAGGAGCAGTTTCCTGCAACAAGACAGATTCTCCTGCACAGACTGAAGGAACGCCGGCGGAATTGACCCTGAACATTTCAAACGGGGCATTCACTAAAGCCGCCATCAATGAGGAAAATGAAAACAAGGTCAACAATGTCCAGATTTTCGTTTTCAGAAAAGACGGAGAGCTTGACGCTTATGCAACGTCAACACAGAAGAATGACATCAAGGTAAGCTGCACGACCGGCCCGAAGGACGTCTATGCCCTGGTCAACGCGCCTGACGGCTCAAAGATTTCAAAGAAGTCTGAACTCGAGGCAACCACATCCAAACTCTCGGACAACTCGCTCACCAATTTCGTCATGATCGGAAGCAAAGCTGTAGATATGACACCGGCCGTGAACGAGACAATCGAGGTGAGCAGAATCGCAGCCAGACTGACCGTCAGCAAAATCACTGCAGCTTTCACTTCACAGGCCTACAAGCAGATGGAATTCAAGGTAAACAAGATTTATGTTGTCAATGCCGCTGGTGACGTAAACTACAAGCTGGAGAAGAAAGCGCCGGCCACATGGTTCAACAAGATGGCCTACACTACATCAGATGTAGATGAGCTGCTGTATGCAAACGCTTCGGACACCAAGATTACAGAGGAGACTCCGTTTGACACACCTGTAAGTTTCTATACCTATCCGAACAGCACACAGACGGATTCCCAGGCAGAAGCATTCAGTGCAAGATTCACCAGAGTCGTTGTAGAGACCACGCTTGGAGGAAAGACATACTATTATCCTGTCTCCATTGAAAACATCGAGTCAAACAAATACTACAACATCAAGAACCTGACCATCACACGTCCGGGCTCACTTTCACCTGACACACCTGTTTCAAGCCTTGAATGTACAGTCAACATCGAGGTAAAAGAATGGGGACAGGGTATGGAAACAGACTTCACAATATAGAATCTAACACTTGAAATCATGACATTACGGACACTGCTCCTTACAGCCGCGACAGCTTTGGCATGTTCCTGCTCCATCAAGGAAACCAGGACAGACTGCCCATGCAGGCTGACAGTTGATCTTTCGGATGCATCGGAAGAGAACGGCAATATAATCGTATCTGTCCGCGGCAATTCAGAATTATTGATGTGCGAGGAAGTGAAGGCATCAGACAGGATAAAACATTATGATGTCCCCAAGTCGCGGATAATGATTTCTTGCCTGCAAGGTATCAGAGACTGCAAGAGCGATGGCCGTAATGTCTATATTCCATCGGGAAAGGACATTGACAGGATTCACACCGGCATTGACAGTACGGATTGCCGTCACGAATCGGCATATAGCTTCGCGCGATTCAGGAAAAACTGGGCAACATTGGAAATAGAATGTCAGGCTGCGGATTCCGGGACCTATCCCTATGACATTTCAGTGGAAGGGAACGTGAACGGCTTTGACATATTCACATTGGCCCCGTCGGAAGGCACATTCAGATGTTCGGCGTATCCGGCGTCCAAACAGGCTGACAATATGGGCAAAGCCACATTCCAGCTGAACCTGCCGAGGCAATTCCGGGAAGGGAAAGGACTGACATTGAAACTGACAAAAAAGACAGACCATATTCCTGAAAAAGAATACGATCTGTCTGGAATTCTGACCGGTAAAAGATTCGATTGGACAGCCACAAATCTTGATGACATCAGCATAGCCCTCGACTATTCCGGCAATATCATATCTGTCAGCATCATTGACTGGCAGACTGGAATGGAATCCGAAATCGTCATTTAGACGAAATTGACTTCCGTTATTTCCTGCTGTGGAGGCCGCACTCACGATGGTCCGGGTCCTCCCACCACCAGCGTCCGGCACGGATATCCTCTCCAGGTCTGACGGCTCTGGTACAAGGCTGGCAACCGATGCTCGGGAAGCCCTGCTTGTGCAGTTTGTTGAACGGGACACCGTTCTTGGCCACATAATCCTTGACCTGCTGTTCTGTCCAGAGAATCAGAGGATTAAGTTTAATGACATTGTCCGCGGTGTCATATTCGACCATCTGCATATTGGCGCGGGTAACTGACTGCTCACGACGGAGACCGCTGATCCATACCTCGACACCCTCAAGGGCACGTTTCAAAGGCTCGACCTTACGGACATTGCAGCACAAATGGCGGAACTCGACACTGTCATAGAACAGATTTATGCCATGTTCGCGGACCATTTCCTGAACTTTTCTGAAATCCGGGAAATAGACCTCGATCCTGATTCCGTACTGCATATTGGTACGGTCAATAAGTTCGTAAGTCTCAGGGAATTGACGTCCTGTATCAAGAGTGAAGATACGGGCATCTTTCCTGATTTTGACCATCATGTCGGTCAAGGTCTGGTCTTCATAACTGAGGCTGGACGAAAGGGCCGAGCTGGTCGGAAATTCATTTAGGAAATACTCCAGAGCCTTCTCGGGAGCCCCCTCCATGAATTCAGCATTTAGACGCGCGGCAAACTGCTTACGCTCCTCTACTGACATTGACCTGAAATCAACTGCCATTGCAAGTTCCTCCTAATACTCTTCAGGAACAATCATTCCTGCGCCTACGGTATCATTGGTACCCTCTTCGATGAAGATAAGGCTGCCCATCGTCCTGTTATCCTTGTAGTAATCGAAGATAAGAGGATCAGCTGTCTTGATTCTCACGCGGGCAATATCATTCATTATGAGCTTGTCTGCGCCGTAAATCTTCTCTCTGGTATTGATATCTATCTTGTACTCAATCTCTTTCACGATACCGAGAGTCTGCTGGGTAGCATGACGGATAACGTATTTCTTGCCCTGGACAAGCGGAGAATTTCTGAACCAGCAGACATTGAGGTTAACCTCCTGCTCAACCCTAGGCTGGATTCCGCTTTCGGAAACTATCACGTCTCCCCTGCTGATGTCAATGTCATCAGAAAGAGTGATGTCCACTGACTCAGGAGTAACTGCCGTCTCAAGTTCCTTCTCTCCGAGATAGATGCCTGTAACGGTAGAGGTCATCTCAGAAGGATAGATACGAATCTTATCTCCCTTCTTTACGGTACCCTCCGCCAGACGGCCTGCATAACCCCTGAAATCAGGGAACTTGTCTGAAATCGGCCTTATGACGTACTGGACAGGGAGTCTCATCCTGTCCTCAGCTTCTACAGGGAGCTGGACAGTCTCAAGGAAATCAAGGAGAGCCTTGCCTGTGTACCAAGGCATGTTCTCTGACTTGTTCACCACGTTGTCTCCGAGTTTCGCTGAAATAGGAATGAACGTGACGTTGCCGAGCTCGATGGACGATGCCATCTCCTTGTAGTCTGCGACGATCTTATCGAACACTTCCTGTGAAAAGTCAACGAGGTCCATCTTGTTCACACAAACAACAACCTCTTTGATTGCAAGCAGAGAAGCGATATATGAATGCCTTACGGTCTGTTCCATGATTCCGTGGCGTGCATCCACGAGGATCACGGCGAGGTCAGCCGTAGAAGCACCTGTAACCATGTTTCTGGTATACTGTATATGTCCCGGAGTATCCGCAATGATAAATTTGCGCTTCGGAGTTGCGAAATATCGGTAAGCGACATCAATAGTGATTCCCTGCTCCCTCTCGGCACGGAGACCGTCAGTCAGGAGAGCGAGATTGACCTCCTCATTTCCACGGCTGCGGGAAGCCTCCTCGACAGCCTCGAGCTGATCCTCGAATATGGATTTGGAATCGTAAAGAAGCCTTCCGATCAATGTACTTTTACCATCATCCACACTGCCCGCCGTAGTAAAACGGAGCAGCTGCATATTAAGATATCCTTTTGTATTCTGAGTTTCCATTTTCTTCAATTTTTGCCGGACTGGACCGGACTGTCATTAATAAGTCACTCAAGTTCAATGAATTGCAGAACCAGAGCAAACGAATCGTCGGGGAATAATCCCGGAAGGCATCCGCTAAAAATATCCTGCCTTTTTACGGTCTTCCATCGCAGTCTCGGAACGCTTGTCATCAGCACGTCCGCCACGCTCAGTAACACGGGAAGAAGCGATTTCGTCAATGATATCCTCAATGCTGTGGGCATGGGACAATGTCACACCTGTACAGGTAATGTCACCGATTGTACGGCAACGCACCTCTTTCTCGACAACCTCTTCCTCAGGTCTGCGGAGAATTACAGGCGGCTCGGCAGCAAGCCACTGGCCGTCACGGAAGAACACCTTTCTCTTATGGGTATAATACAGTGAAGGAAGTTCGATTCCCTCCTGGTAGATATACTGCCATACGTCCATCTCAGTCCAGTTGCTGATAGGGAAAACACGGAAATGCTCCCCAGGGTTCTTCATTCCGTTGTAGATATTCCACAACTCAGGACGCTGGTTCTTCGGATTCCACTGGCCGAACTCATCGCGATGTGAGAAAATACGCTCCTTCGCACGGGCCTTCTCCTCATCACGCCTTGCACCACCGCAGGCAGCATCGAACTTGTATTTTGCCAATGTATCGAGAAGAGTAACAGTCTGAAGTTTGTTGCGGCTGGCATTGAAACCGGTCTCCTCCTTCACCTTGCCCTCATCGATGGAATCCTGGACATAACCTACAATCAGGTCCGCACCGAGTTTCTTGACAAGTTCATCCCTATATGTCAATGTCTCCGGAAAGTTGTGTCCCGTGTCAATGTGGACCAGAGGGAACGGAATCTTTGCCGGATAAAAAGCCTTATATGCGAGATAAGTAAGTACAATGGAGTCCTTTCCGCCGGAGAAAAGGATACAAGGACGCTCGAACTGGGCAGCAACCTCTCTGAGGATGTAAATCGACTCTGCCTCGAGTTCCTTAAGATGCGTAATGTGATCGCTCATTTCTATATATTCTGTTTTACTGTTTTTCAATGATATATTATACGTAACCTTCAAAAAATAACCTGCATCATCTTAAGGAATCTTTTCGGTCTATATCTTTTTTCTCATCAGTCGTGTACGTCTAGTACACTCCTTCTTCGAAAATAGATCTATCCTCGAAAATCTTCTCTTAATCTGAGGCAACTTTTTTTTTCATGTTACTACAAAGGTAGTGAAAAAACTTGTCTTTTCCGAAAAGGGCATTAACTGAACACTCCGTCCAGATACTTTCTGGTGAGGTCCTCCTTAGGATTTCCGAAAACTTCCTTCGCGTCACCGGTTTCGATGACTTCACCGAGATACAGGAACACCGCATAATCGGCGATTCTCAATGCCTGCCTCAATGTATGTGTCACCATTATGATGGAATACTTCTCCTTAAGTTTCACAAATAGGTTCTCTACCGTCTTGCTGGAAACAGGGTCCAGTGCACTGGTGGCCTCGTCAGCCAGAATGAAATCAGGCTCCACTGCCAGACTCCTCGCAAGGCAGAGACGCTGCTGCTGGCCAATCGAAAGACGGATAGCGGAACTCTGCAGCCTGTCCTTGACCTCATCCCACAATCCGACCTCCGTAAGATACTTCTCCACGACCTCCGCAAGTTCCTTCTTCTTCGGATGCATTCCATGGATACGGCAGCCGTAGGCGACATTGTCGAAGATTGACATCGGAAGCGGACACGGACGCTGTGGAACAAGTCCGATACGCCTGCGGAGTTCGATGAGATCAGAATACTTCGCTCCGATGATATTCTGGTCTCCGATCATGATCTGTCCGTCAATCTTCACCCCGTCCACATTGTCAATCAGCCTGTTGAGAGTCTTCAGCAATGTGCTCTTTCCGCAGCCCGACGGCCCGACAATACACGTGATCTTATTCTCGGGAAACACAAGATTGATATCCTTGAGAATAGGCCTTCCTTCAATAGACAGATTAAGGTTCCTGACCGTAAGCGGGTCTTTTTTGGTATTCTTATCCATATTCTAGAGATTGTTCTTAGTGAAATGATTTGTTATCCAACGCCCTCCGAGACTGAGTATCAGCACGATGACCGTAAGCACCAGAGCGGCGGCATAAGCCCTCCCCGGGAACGGGTCAGGCATGGTGACCCAGTTGAAGATGGCCAGAGGCAATGTCGCAGTCGGCGAAGACAGAGAAGTAGCCATTGAATCTGAGAAACCGGCAGTAAACATGACGGCCGCAGCATCTCCGATAGCCTTTCCCACTGCCAGCAGCGTAGCCGTAGCCATACCCGGAAGCACCTGACGCACAACGACTTTCAATGTTTCCCACTTGGTCGCGCCCAACGAATAGGCTGCATCTATCATATCGTCAGGGACAGATTTTGAAATCTCGTCTCCGTTCCGGATGAACATCGGAATTATGAGGAGAGTACTGACAATGATACCGCCGAGGACCGATGCCCTCATGCCGACCATGACCATAATCATGAAAGCGAATGCACCATAGACAATCGACGGGATTCCGTAGAGCACGTCATACGCCAGCCTCGCGACATATGACAGCCAATTCGAGCGCCTCCTGTAAAGATTCATATAGAAAACCACCGGAATACTCACCACCATCGCTATCAATGTTGCCGGAGCCACCACGATGATGGAACCCCAGATGGCATTGACAAAACCTCCGTCATCAGTCGTATTCCAGTTCCGGCCCGGCACCTTGGTCACCATGTCCCATGACAGGGAACCGAAACCCTTTACGAAAATAGTGCAGATAATGGAAGCCACGACCAGGACAACAAGTGATACAGCCACCCACATGAGTGCCTTCACGACCTTTTCTTCTATAAACTTACTGTTCTTCATAACTAATCCTGTTTCTGCACCCTATAAAGAATAATTCTCGACAAGATATTGAATATCACTACGATAACGAGCAGCAGGAGAGCCGCAAACATAATCGCAGACTCGTACAGCGGCACCGAAGCCATCTCCCCGTAATTGTTTCCTATCAATGCCGGAAGAGTATAGAAGCCTTTGAAAACCGAAGAAGGGACAGCCGGAATACTGCCGCAGACCATCATGACCGCAATAGTCTCGCCCATCGCCTTGGACAATGCCAATACGACGGCGGCGAAGATTCCTGACATTGATTTTTTCAGGACGACTCTTCTGGTCGTCTGCCACTGGGTGGCGCCCAATGACATTGACGCATCCCTCAGATCCTGCGGCACCGACGAGAAAATCTCCACGAACAGGCTCACCATGATAGGCAGAACCATCACGCAGAGCACGAGCGACGCCGTGAGAAGCGAATACCCGGTCACCGGAATCAGCAGCAGGATTCCCCAGACACCGTAAATTACCGACGGCAGCGCCGCGAGAATGTCGAGTGCCGGAAGGACGAATTTGCGCACAATCTTCTTCGAGTATTCTGTCAATGATATTGCGGTGAGAAGGGAAAGCGGCAAAGAGATGCAGATCGCTATGAATGTCACAGCCAATGTTCCCGAAATGAACGGAAGGAAACCGAATTTCTTCTGTGACGGCTTCCAGTCGGATGACGTCACAAGATCCCAGAATGAATTCTCCTGAAGAATAGGCAACGACTTGATATAGAGTCCGACAATCATCGCAAGGAGAAGCAGAACGGAAGAAACCGTCAGGATGAACATGAATGCCGATGACAGGTTCTGCTTATATATCCTCCTCTTTGTCAATGACTTCTGGAACAATGACCCGCTCAGAAGAAGGAGAATGGCGAACAGACAGGCCATGAAGATATACACGGCATTGTCAGTGTTGTTAACCTTCAGGTCAGCTGCCTTCCTGGCAGTCTTGAGCATCTTCATGTTCTCATTCTGCTGCTTTCCGGAAATCTGGACATAACCGGCAGGCTCATTGAAACGCTGGCCCTCTTTCATGATATATTTGAGGAAACCGAGAGATGCGGAATCCTTCGGGGCGCCCTTTGTCACGAAATACAGGTCACGAGCAGGCGGAGTCGGGAATATGTCTTCCTCGATGGCATGGACCAGTTTCTCCTTCGTGTCATAGCATGCCTCCTCATCGCTGATCCGGCCATCCATATCAGAATCTATAGGAAACGCGGCAAGCCTGTCCTGCGGTCTATGTGTCTGAGGATCATAAGCATACGCAAGGTTATTGAAACCTATTCCCCACTTGTCCTTCTGCACGGCCTGCGCAATTCCAGGGTCACCGAACACGGCCGTACCCTTCAGGTCTTCCTGCTTGGCATCGAACCAAGACGCGAAGGTCTGCGCGGCACCACATGCATCAGAACGGGTATAGACATTGATCTTGCGCCTTTCCCTGGTCCCGAGAAGCTGTCCCCAGGTGGTAATTTCTCCTGTAACCCAGATTTTCCTGGCTTCATCAGCCTTGATACCCCTTTTCAGAAGCTCCTGGATATAAGGATTTTCCGAGTTGATTACAGGTATTACGGCGTCACGTCCAACGACAAAAGCAACTGCTCCTGCATCTACCTCTTCCTTATGAAGTTCCCTTGACAGCATGGCATAATCCACCATGCCGTTAAGCACATCGGTCATTCCCTTTCCTGCACCGCCTGCAGACACATCGATCTTAACCTTCGGATACCTGACCTGAAAGTCATTGGACCACTGCACGGCAAGCGGATAGAGAGCAAATGCGCCTGACACTGAAACCTGTCCCTCAAGCTTCTGCTTTCTTCCTGATCCACAACCTGTCAGCATAAGAGCCAGCATGGTCAGGACGACGGACACGGCAAGCAACGATTTGTTCATTAAAGTCTTGTTTTAATACACGCTTCAGCTGCCCTCCCCGGCACAAAAGACGCTTACTTAACGGGCAGCATATTCACACAAAGATAGAAAAGACATCTCAAATATCAAAAGCCGGATGCCTATTTCGCCTCAGAGCATTGATTTACAAGATATACTATCGACCTGTAAGGAATCCCTGAATTCGTCTGCAGGCCTATCTCGCACGTACGGCTGTTGGAATACCCGGTCTTTATGCCGTGCTCCTCTATCTGCGGACGCAATTTCCTCAAACCGTATGCATTGAGTTCCGGATTGGTCATTCCCTTGTCGCCTGCAAATCCGCAACAGCCGACACCCTCCGGAATCAGCACCTCGCTCGCGCAGAGACTCGCCAAATCATAGAACATCTTGTCAATCTTCATGAGACGCGTCGAGCAGGTCAAATGGATGGAAACAGGTTCATTGACCTTCACGAAATCCAGCCTGTCTTTCAGGAAAAGCCATATGAACTCCACAGAATCATAGACTTTCACTCTGGTCATTTTGGTTTTCATGCGGTGCACACACGGACTCTGGTCGCAGACAACCGGATATTTTCCACCCTCAGAGGCCTCAAACAGAGCATCTTCCAGTTCCTTTGTCTTTCTGTCGGCAATATCGCCCATACCCTTGCTCTCCCAAATCGTACCGCAGCAAAGCGACTCCCTGCCTGCCGGGAAAATCACCTGATATCCCGCTTTTTGCATCAATGCCACCATTTCTTCAGCCAGAGGCCTCATTCCTTCTGAGGCTCTGTCAATGCCCATCGTCTGGTTTATGCAGCTCGGGAAATACACGACCTTCAGACTATCATTGACCTTATCCCCGATTCCGGAAGGCATCTTGTAGGCTTTCGGCAGGGATTCGGTCCACAGCGGCAGGCCTCCCTTATGGAGAACGCCGGCGACAGCCTCCATTGCAGGCCTTCCGAGCACGGTTCTTCCTAACGAAGCCAAATCCAGAACGCCACGCAGCATTGACTTTACCCCTGAGAGGTGTTCAGCAGCGAACTCGCCGACATTCCTGGTCACCGGACCGGCATTTCCGCGACGGATCTCGTGGGTGATGTCCGCGACGCTGATTCCCATCGGACAAGATGTCTGGCAAAGCCCGTCTCCGGCGCAGGTGTCGTCTCCATAGTATTTGTACTCTTTCAGGAGTGTTTCCAGAAGTTCAGGATTCTCACCTGTAGAACGGAGTCTGGCAATCTCACGCTGGACCGCAATCCTGGTCCTTGATGAAAGCGTGAATCCGCAAGACATGCAGTTCACTTCACAGAATCCGCATTCGATGCACTTGTTGGCCCTGGCATAAGCAGTTGCGGCTTCCTCCGGAGCGTCGGCAAACGGAGCAATGACAGGGATCTGCTTGAGATTCTTGTAGCAACATTGAGGGTCGTCATTGAAAATGACACCAGGATTCAGGATGTTCTGAGGGTCGAACAGCCGCTTCACGCGTTTCATGTACGAATAAGCTTTTTCGCCCCACTCCGCCTTCACGAACGGAGCCATATTTCGTCCGGTTCCGTGTTCCGCCTTGAGCGAGCCGTCGTATTTGTCAACGACGATTTTCACGATATCCCGCAGCATTTCGCCGTATCTCTCGACTTCCTTATCCGAGTCAAACAATTGGTTTATAATAAAATGCACATTCCCCTCAAGGACATGGCCATAGATGCAGGAGTCATCGTAATGATATTTGTCCAGAAGTCCGGACACCTCGTCAATCGCATCCGGAAGGTCTTCAATATGGAAGGCTATATCTTCAATGATGCATGTCGTCCCCTGCTGCCTCATGCTGCCCACCGTAGGAAAAATGCCGGACCGGATTCCCCAAAGCCGCGCACATTCCGCCGGGTCTGACGTAAACTCGAAAGGATAGGCCGTTTCGTATCCTGCCAATGCCTTTTTGACTTCGTCTATCTGCCTGGCCAGTCCCGCATCGTCGAAATCATTGACTTTTATCAGCAATGAGGCTTTCCCGATGCCGCGCTCGTCTCTGACCGAAGCCAATGATCTTGAATCCAAGAGCTCCGCGGCAGAAACATTGATCTTTTTCAATGCAACCGCTACCCTGTTGGCCTCGCGCATTGTATGGAAATAAACCATCGCGCTGGCGCTTTTCGGGGCAAGCGGCAAAGTGTCCATGGTCACCTGACTCAGGAAGGCCAATGTTCCTTCCGAACCGGCCATAAGGTGAGCAATGATTTCAAATGGATCCTGATATGCCACGAACGGTCTGATATTCAGACCTGTAACATTCTTTATGGAATATTTGTAAATGATTCTGTTCCTGAGTTCCTCGTCAGCATTGACCTCATCCCTTATCTTCTCGATCTCACTTATGAAATCGGCATGGGTGGATGCGAAAGCCTTCCGGCTCTGCTCGTCGGCGGTGTCAAGAATTGTTCCGTCAGCAAAGACGATGCGGACTGACGTCAGCAGTTTGTCGCTGTTGGCAACTGTTCCGCAGCTCATTCCTGAGGCATTGTTCATCAGGATTCCGCCGACCATGCAACTTTTCACAGAAGCAGGGTCGGGACCGAACTTGCGCCCGTAAGGTTTCAATATTGCATTGACCTTATCCCCGATTATTCCGGGTTGCAGGGTTATGGATTTGCCATCGGCATTGACATTGAACTTTTCCCAATGTTTGCCGGCGACGATGATGATGGAGTCGCTGATGGACTGTCCCGACAGGCTTGTTCCGGCGGCGCGGAAGGTCACAGGGAGGTTCAGTCTGGAGGCCGTCCTCATGATTTGAGAGATTTCCTGCTCGTTGTCCGACCTTACCACGACTTTCGGTGTCAGCCTGTAGAAACCGGCGTCAGTTCCCCAGGCGTACCGTCTCAGCGCGTCCGTATAGATCCGGTCTGCCGGTATTGTTTCCGATATTTCTTTTACGAAGGCCCGATAGTTTTCTTTCAAGTCTTTGGTCTGTGGATGTGCCATTATGTTGTAATATTTGGTCCGGCAAATTTAGTATTTTTCGAGTAGCATTTACCCAGAAATGCACCCTAAAATGATTTACTGATGATTTTTTTGAAAATTTTTCTGCAAAAGTTTGCAACTTCAGAAATATTGCCTACCTTTGCAATCCCGTTAGAAAACAAGACGACAGTCAAGTTCTCTACGACAGTAAAAATGTCGGAAATAATGGGAAATGGAGAGATTCGTTAGCTCAGTTGGTAGAGCACAACACTTTTAATGTTGGGGTCTCGGGTTCGAGCCCCGAACGGATCACAAAGAAGTTTTGCTTCCTTAGCTCAGTTGGTAGAGCACGACACTCTTAATGTTGGGGTCTAGGGTTCGAGCCCCTAAGGGAGCACTGAAACGGAGATCAGAAATGGTCTCCGTTTTTCGTATATAGATGTGAATGAGGCGGCATGGCATTACGGGTATAAGTGGAACTTGGGTCAGAGGGTGGTGAGGGGACCGATCTTTCATAGCCAGTAGCGGACAAACGGTGCAAAAATCGGCCTGATTTTACACCGTTTGTTCAATTTTCTGAAAACGGTGTAAAAAATGACGTTTTCTTACACCGTTTTCCAAGTGTGATGGCCTTAACCCAGGATCATCAGATTTTCACACGTATTCCGAGGGAGAACATCCTTCCGAAGCCCCAGTAGCCACGGAAAGTGGCCAGGTCGTGGGCAGCGCCGTCCTTTCCCCTTTCTATATATGTAGTATTCAGGAGATTGTCCCCGCGGAGAAACACATTGACGGCGATTTTCCTCAAAGACCTGTCAATGCTGCCTGACTCGCGGGAGGTCTTGGCATACTTCCACTCTGTTCCCCAAGACAGTGCAGCACCCAGAAGATGATATCCCGGGATACGGTAAGAATGTTGACGGTCATCAGGATTATTCCTGGAAAGAGGGTCAAAATCGGCATACATCCTGTCATTGAACTGCCAGTCTGCAGTTGCCGAGAAACCGGCCGGCATTGAAAACTTCGCAGAGGCACCGATTTGCGTCTGCGGCGCATCGGCGACAGGGAGTCCGTCACAATAGACATTGACACGTCCCATTTCCACTCCGGAATAGTCATCATAGATTATGGCTGAGACGTCATTCTTCCAGCGCCAGTCCCCAATCGAAGCAAAGGCATTGACCTCCAGCCAGTTGCCGGCCCGCTGGAACAGACTGGCCTCGACTCCGTAATGAAAGGCGTCCAGGCCGGTGACCATGTAACGGGCTTCATCCGCATCCAGCTGGCGGTATTTTCCTGACATCAGCGAGCGGTTTTTCCAATATGCAGCATAGCCTGTCAGGTCGAGTTTTCCGCTGCCCCAGACGTATTTCCACCCAAGTTCGCCAAGGATATTCTCCTCATTTTTCACGCCTCGGGTTATCTGGTTGTTTCCGGAAGAGAACCAGACATTGCTGTAAGGCAGACGACTGTACCAACCGCCATTGACATACAGGCTGTGGCCGCGTGCAACCTTGACCAGCACCCCTCCTTTCACGCTTGCACCAACTCCGTGAGCGATGTCACTGTCAATGTCTTTTCCGACATAATTGTACTTGTCCCAACGCTGGTTTGAACTTCCGAAAACGGAAGCGCCCAAATCGGCATTGACCTTATCCGATTCATAAGACACTGTAAAATAAGCAGTTCCATGATAGATTCGTTTCCCGTTCTCGGTCCTGACGTAATCCCCTACCTTCTTCACGCACTCCCTTCCAGCCACACCGGAGAGCGACTTCTTCGCATAATCTTCGTACCACCAGTCAGCACCGAGAAGGTCAATGATTTTTTCACGTTCCCATGTGCGGTACAGCTGGGCATTGACTCCACCGCCGAGCTTCCAGCCGCGCCCGAGGCGATATTCCAGACTTGCTATCGCTCCCGCCTGGGTATTCCCCGCCATATACTGACTAAGGATATTGTTTGCGGAACCGTCTGAATTTCTGTTGGTTGCAATCACGGTGTCCCAGTCAATGTGTCCGTCATCCGTCATAAACGAGGAGATACCGTTTCCCTTCGTTTCGGACCACCTTCCGCCACCGTTTCCAATGGCAAGATATATGGAATTCTTCATTGACAGCCGGCTGCCGTCCCAGATATGCTGAAGTGTAAAATATGGCTTGAAATAGTTGTTCTTGCTGAGATTGAATGCCTTGCCGTCGCGATAGCCCCAATTCCTGCTGTAGTTTCTGCCATATTTGTCAATGTCATCAGCACTCAGTCTCGAAGAGCGCTGCTCATGGCGTTCAGGAGAGCCCAATGCGGTGAATATCAGGTGATGTTCAGTCCCGAATTCTTTCGCGACGTTAAGCATATACGCGTATGAGTTGACTGATGTGGACTGGACATATCCTTTTCCGCCCACATATGATGCCATCAGATTCATGGACCAGCCACGGGGAAGGGCACCGCTGCTTATTTTGATGTATTCTTTGAATGGTCCGCCTCCGATTCCCTGAAGTCCTGAATCTGTTGGGGTGCGTTTTCCGTAAACGTTTGCGTATGAGCCGATTTCTACCGAGAACCGGTCTGATGGAGATTCCGTTATGATGTTGACAGAACCGCCGACCGAGCCGTCAGACAGCATTGACGCTCCCACTCCTTTCTGGACCTGGACCGCCCATGTGGCATCCGCAAGTCCCATCCAGTTGTTCCAGAACATTCCCCCGCTTACGAGGCCGCTGATGGGAATTCCGTTAAGGAGCACCGAGATGTTTTCCTGTCCGAAACCGCGGATATTCAGTTTTGCATCCCCGTAACTTCCTGATTCTGAAGTAGCATAGAGACTCGGAATGCCTTTGAGGAGCTCCGGATAGGTGCGTGATGCACCTCGATCCCGGAGTTGTTTCTCGTCAATGACAGCTAGACGCAGTGCCGAACGGTTCTGGTTTGCAAAATAGGCATTGACAACGGACTCCCTCAGCGTAAGAGTTTCGGTCGGGAGATCTCCGTCGGGAACATGGACATCAGCGGCACACACAGCCAGTGCGGCCACATGAATTGTGATGCCCATGAGCAGGATGTTTTTCTTCATACAAAAAAACCTTAAATTGTTACTCATGGCATACAATTCAAGGCTTCAAACGCCAGTCTGCGCACGTATTTGCGCAAACCGGCCATTATCTTCTTCCATCCAGACTTACCCTGATTCAATGATAGAATGTCGGGAACACTGTCGGTGCCGTAGTTCCAACGGCTCATGCCTTTCGGCTCGCGGACTCTTACCGCCGATCGGGATTCTCACCCTGCCCTGAAGTTATGCGGGCGCAAAGATAGCAATTATTTCCGACACTGCAGTATATTTGCGGCCTTTTGTTTTGCGTCATCGAATGTGAACTGATGATAAATCAGGTTGGCATTCTGGAGGTCAATGATGCGGGATGCCATCAATTCGAGCACGCTGAATTTGTCATCGTCGAACGAGAAAATCCTCAATATCTGCGCACATTGGCTGCATGAATAGTAGCAGCCGAGGCTGGCCACTTCTATAAGGTCTTTCTTGTCCTTGTCGAAACTTGCATTGACAATTTTATTATACAGGATTGAGAAATCCCTGTCGCTCAGACAATATCTTCCGTTAGGATACATCGGCTGGTTTATGTCCGGAACGACATTCGGATAAACCTGACACCTGGTTTCTTCCTGATGATTTGGTTCACATGTCCGTTCTTCACATCCGACGACTTTGCCCGTCACATCGAACATGACGTAAATCCTGACATTGGCACCGCCGAAGAACGGTCCACGCCACTCTTCATACATCCATCTGTCGCCATATTCATTGAAGCTGGCAGTTCTAGGTTCTCCCAACATCGCTGTCACCTGTTCCTTGGTCATGCCACGCTCAATGACAGGCTTTTTGATTTTCGCCGTGGCAGAAATACAGAACGCAAGGAGAAAAATGCACGCGACAAATAATGTCATCAGTTTGTTTCTATTCATAATCAATTAGTTTTTGCACCTGCAAAGAAGCAGCAAGTAATATACCAGAGCAACTGGTTTACAGATAAAATGAGGGTGACCAAAGTCATACTTCAGTCACCCTCAGATATTCAGTTCAGAAGAGTTTTACTTCTTGGGTGTAAATATGATATCCAGATTGTCAGGATTGTCGAACATCCTGTTCACGAAGTCCTGGATGTCAGCCGGCGTCATGTTCTTGACAATGTCCTCGAAATCAGCCGGATCGTTGTTGTTTATATCATAGATATAATATGTGGTGATGACAGACATCCAGTATGAGTTGTGAGGCTTGCTCTGGTCGAAGTCCTTCAGCATCTTCTTGGTGATTTTGCTGATTTCCTCCTGTTTCACACCTTCCTTCTTGATCTTCTCTATTTCAGCATAGATTAGAGACTTGAGGTGATCTGCCTTGTCCGGATCGCAGTTGAAGGTCATTGTCATGGTGTAAACCTCGATCGGCTGCTTCGAAGCATCGCTGCTTACGCTCACACCATATGTACCGCCCTCTTTCTCACGGATGTTCTCAGTGTAACGGAGATCAAGGATGCCTCTCAGCACATTGTTGCAGTACATGTCGTGCAGGTTGTAAGGCATCTCCTTACGGAAACTGGTCACCACGAGCGACTTAGGTGTCTCCATCTTGACAGGGATAACCTTCTTCACCACGCCCTTAGGAGCTCTGACATTATTGTCAACCCACTCTTCCTTCTTGTCTGAAGTAGGTAGAGAACCGAGATACTTCTCTACCAATGGCTTGAGATCCTTTGCATCCACATTACCTACGATGAAGAATGTGAAGTCTGCAGCATTGGCAAATCTCTCTTTGTAGATCTGGTTCATCTTCTTCATGTCAAGGCTCTCCAGATACTTGCGGCTCAGCGGCTGTGTGCGCTTGCTGTAGTTGGAGGTTATGAAGTCGATGGAGTCCTGAATAATCTTGTTAGGATTCTTGCAGAGTTTGTCCACGCTGGCGAGATTCTGGTTCAGGATAGACTGATACTTCTCTTCATCCATTCTTGGAGAAGTGAAGCGCAGATAAAGCAGCTTGAACATTGTCTCCAGATCCTGAGGAGTGGAACTTGCAGTTACAGTCTCTTCATTCGCGCCAATGCTTGTAGAGCATGAAACCATCTTGCCTGCAAGAGCTTTGCCCAATGCGATAGTATTGAATTCGCCTACACCATATGCGTTGGTAAATACCGCTGCATTCTCCGCATTCGGAAGGTCTTTCACATCATAGAGGGCTGTTCCGCCATAGCTGTGTCCGTAAAGTGTAATGCTCTCTTTCTCATAGTCAGCTTTCTTATAGACAACCTTGACGCCGTTTTCAAGAATCCACTCCTCAGCATCGAAGAGTTCTACAGGAACAACCTCTTTGATCTTGGAGCCCTTCAAATCTTCAGAGACCAGATCCTGGCCGATGAATTCATCTTCGAAAGGAAGGATGGATTCGTCACCCTCCACCACATTGATGATTCCCCTTACCTCATCCTCAGTCAAATGCTGGACATCGTCCGGTCCTGTAATGACTGCCACCTGGTTCTTCTTGGTAAACCAAGGCTGAGCATAATCCATTATCTCCTTGACAGTTATCTTAGGGATGGTCTTGGTGACGTAATCATAGTAAACCTCATACTCGAACAAAGGTTCCCCGAGCAGGAAGTTGTCCTTGATATCACTGATGAATGACTCATTCTTGAATTTGTCGCGCTGCTTGTATGAGGTTTCCATAGCAGACAAGAGATCCGCCTTAACTCGTTTCAACTCACTGTCAGAGAAGCCGTATCTCTTGATTCTTTCATTCTCCACGAGGATTGTCTTAAGGGCTTCGGTCTCCTCGTTCGGCTTCGCAACAGCTGAACAAGTGTATGACGCATAGTTTCTTACCAGTCCGCCGTAGCCGATGGAACCTCCCAAATATGGAGGATCGCTCTGCTGCATGATTTCAGAAAGACGGTTTGCTACCATTGAATTGAAGAAACTTGCCAGAAGGCCTTCCCTAAGGTAAGAATAATTTTCCTTGTCGTTTCTCTTGTTAGGGAGAATCGTAAGAATCTTGACAGTGGATGCCGTAGATTCCTTGTCAGTACCTACCACATAGTACATTTCATCATGGGCAGGAATTTCATATTCTATTCTCTCCTTCGGATTCTCGACTGCCGGAATAGGCTCGAACATTTCCTTGATCTTCGCTACTGTAGCTTCAGCGTCAATGTCGCCCACAACCGCAATAGCCTGCAAATCAGTACGATACCAGTCGTGATAGAAATCACGGAGAGTCTGAGGCTCGAATGCATTGATGATATTGTAATCACCGATGACATCTCGTTTTGCATACTGGGAGTCCTTGAAGATGACAGGATTGATCTGAAGACCGATTCTGAAACTTGGATTGCGGCGTGTTCTCCACTCCTCTGAGATGACACCTCTCTCACCGTCAATCTCTTCCTTGTCCAATGTCAGATAATGAGACCAGTCGTGAAGTACCATAAGACAGGTATCTACCAATGTGACATCAGTAGTAGGAACTGCACTGATATTGTAAACAGTCTCGTTCTGCGCCGTATAGGCATTGATGTTTCCGCCGAAAGAAACGCCGTGACGCTGCAGGGTCTCGATGATTCCTTTATCAGGGAAATTTTCGGTTCCCTGGAATGCCATGTGCTCCAGGAAATGCGCCAGTCCATTCTGGTCATCGTTTTCCAGAATAGCTCCCACATTCTGAATGATATAGAAGCTGGCTCTTTCCTTCGGCTCCTCATTATGTCTGACATAATAAGTCAGGCCGTTGGACAATTTGCCTGTCAACACCTTGTCTGAGACAGGTATCTTCTTGTTGTCTCGGTTACAGCCGCATACTGTCAATGCTATAAGCAAGACCGGTAATAAAAATCTTTTCATACTTTATCTTCTTTTTCTACGTATCAAAACTACTAAACAAGAAATCAAAATGATTGCAGGTATAAACCATTTGTAGATGAAATTCATCCAAGGCAACACCTCGTGAGAAGCCGTGAAGCGGACATCCGGAGAAGGCTCCCTATCGATATTGATAGGATATTTGCCCAATGTCATTGAATACATGAACTCATTGAAATAGTTGAAGTTGGACGCTGTAACTCCTGCCCTGTTGGCATTCAGTTCCTTTGGCGAGAACAGATCAGAGTCACCGGTAACGATAATAATCTGGTCCTTACCCTTGACCTTTCTTGAAGCAACAGTAGCTACGGCATACTGTTTTTCCACTTCTCCGTCCTCAGGATTCAAGACTGACTTATCATTGGCGAAGTCACGGGTCCTGGTCTCAATCCAGACGCCCTTGTCGGCTGTAACCATGATATCATCAATGAAGAAGCCGTCCCTTGCAGGCAGTTTCTCAATTGCACAGGCTGAAGGCATCGTAGCCTTGATGCCCTGCTGTGCGAGAGCCGCAAATGAAGGACTCATTGCCTCGCACGGCTTCACATCGGCAATTATCAAGTCATCCGCATACAGGTCGTTTGGAGAAACCAGCAGGTTGTCCGCGAATTTGAGTCCGAGAGGCTCGATGAGAGGATTCATGTTCTTCTGACGGCGAGGCTCTCCCAAAATGAGAAGATTTCCTCCCCTGTCCACGAAATTCCTGTAGTTTTCCATCTCGACATCCGAGAAAGGAGATTTCACGTCAGAAATCACGAGGAAGTCCACATCGATAGGAATCGGCTTCTCAAGGCTTATTTCCCTTGGCGCAAATCCCTGATTTATAAGTGCATGACGTCCTACTCTATGTGTAGCGAGCAGACCATATCCGTTTTCCCCGTTGTCGTTCATGCTTCTTTCACCATGTCCTACAACGAATCCAGGAACAGCCGGTCTGTCGACCAAAGTCTTCATCGCAACAGTAATCTCCGTTTCGCTCGGATGGATATGACTGTCATCAAAGAGTCTCAGGATAGCCTTGCGTCCGTTGTCTCTGCTGAGCACCCGGACCATCCTTCCGCCTTCCGCACGGATATCATCCATCTCCCATACCTTTTCCTGAGGCATGTATGTGGTGGTATCCTGACGGCTCCAGCGATAGATAGCCTGTACAAGGTCATGTGGAGTCTTGTCCTTATATTCATCCCTCTCGTACCTGTAGTTGCTATAGAAATCGCCGTAATAATAGACATATTTCTGCTTGATATCCGGTTTGAAACGCACGTATTTCTCGAAACGCATCAAATCGCGGTTCTTGCTGCGGGGTTCGGCATAGAACCATGTCTCGTCCAGCACATTGGCATAGGTGGTTATGGTAAGTCCGTCTGTAATCTTCGACATTACCTCCTGGCTGTACTCTGTCAATGTATTGCTCTTGGCCTGTGTCGCATCATAATACTTGATGAACTTAGGGCTGGAACTGAGGAGGCCCAAGCTGAATACCACTACGAGGATGCCGGTATAGTTGAGAGCAGTTTTCCATTTCGGAAGTTTCAGTCTCTGGCCTCTAAGCTTGATTATTGACATTGACAGGAACAGGAAGATGACAAGAATGAAATACAGAACTTCCCTTGTACAGATCATTCCTTCGAGGAAGACCTTCGAGCGGCCTGAAATCGACAGCCAGAAAGTGATGTCCCGCACGAGGTCATACTCCTGTCCGACATTGCCTATGAAATTCAATACCGCAAGGACGATCAATGTGCTGATGACAGCCACAACCTGGTACTGTGTAATCGTGGACAGGAAAAGACCGATGGCAGAATATGCACAGATAGTCATATACACGCCCAATGCGGCTACTGCCATCATCTTTATATCCGGACTCTCCACGTACATGGCCACGAAGATGGTAGGCAGGCACATCACCAATACCAGTATCAGACCGTAAACCATTGTGGAAAGGTACTTTCCGATGATAATCTGGAAGTTGGAAACAGGAGAAGAGTACAACAGCTTGATGGAACCGTTGCTGTACTCACGGCTCATGAGCCCCATGGTCAGAAGAGGAATGTACAGATAGAGATTGTTTAGCATCTGCACGAAAAGTCCCCTCATGCCGCTGATAAGCTTGGCGGTAGCTTCATAGACCGGATAACCGATTTCCTGATATCTCAAGTTGTCAGCGTAAAGTCCGCAAAATGCGACTCCGACCTGAACTGCGAAAACCAAAAGTATAAGCCATGCAATCGGCGAATAGAAGAACACTTTCAGTTCCGTTTTCAATATTCTTAATATAGACCTCATACTAGTTAAATGATTTACCTGACAATTTTGCAAATACCTTATCCAATGATTCCTTTTCAAGGAAAATCTCTCTCAACTGCCAGCCGTTCTCACATGATGCCTTCACCACCCTGCTCACAATGTTGTCGTCACCTACGAAATGGAGACGGATGCGGGTACGTGTCAATCTTTCGACTCTTTCAATGCCCTCGATCTTCATGAATTCCTCATCTGCAGGGGCATTGTGCATGATGGTTACGAGAGCGGACGGATCCATATAGGCATTGAACTCGGAAATTGTTCCCTTGAATACCATATTGCCGTGCTCGATCATCATGATGTAATCGCAGATGGCCTGCACTTCCGGAAGGATATGCGTGGAAATGAGCACTGCCCTGTCTTCCGCGATTTCCCTGATAAGCCCCCTAATCTCCATAATCTGGTTAGGGTCAAGTCCGTTGGTAGGCTCATCCAGAATGACAAACAGAGGTTCGTGGATAATGGCCTGGGCTATGCCGACTCTCTGCTGATAACCGCCGGAAAGATTGGAAATCTGACGGTTACGGAAATGTGTAATCTGACATTTCTCCATAGCCTTTTCCACGGCTGCCGGCATCTTGTCCTTAGGCATGAGCCTCAAGTCAGCACAATGATAAAGATATTCCTCCACTGTCATCTCCACATGAAGAGGAGCCTTCTGAGGCAGGAAACCGATGAATTTCTTAGCCTCAATCGGATTTTTTCTCAAGTCAATGCCATTGATGAAAACATCACCTTTTGTCTGGGTAAGAACATTGCAGATGATATTCATAGTCGTTGACTTACCTGCGCCGTTTGAACCCAAAAGTCCGAATACTCCTTTCTTTTCAATGTCGAAATTGATGTCCTTGATTGCCCAATCGACACTGTACCGATGCCAGAGATTCTTTACTTCTACTATTTTGTGTTCCATAATCTCTTATTTTCTTTGTCTCCTCACAATAAGTACAACACCTGTAATCATCAGGCCAAGAGGGAAAATGCCCAAGAAGATAATCTTCAGCCACATAGAGAATCCCAACGGGAAGTTGGTCTCTCCGTCCTCTGCGCCAGGTCTCTCGACAACGATAGGATATTTGTCTCCCGAGAACCATCTGAGAGGGCCTTTCACCATCGTGTAGTTGGAGGCGCTTATGCCGGAGTGGTCAGAGCTGAGTTCTTCATTGGCAATGAAATCAGCATCTCCCGAAATGGCGATTTTCTGCTCTTTGCCATTGACTTGTCTGCTCAATGTCACGAAAGTGGAATATACTCCCTGCTTCTCCCCTGCTTTCTCGTTGCAGACAAACTCGCCGTCAACGAAGTCTGTGGTCTCGTACTCGACCCAAGCCTTGTCCGTAGTCTCCAGAAGTGACTTCACCTCGAAATCCTTGACGCCTGAATAGTCGATTGCCAGAGCAGTCGGCATGAGGACGCAATAATCCCAGTCCGCCACGTTCTTGTATATAGGGCTGGATTCCGTCGCCGCTTCAGTGAAATTGGCAGCCACGTAAGTTGGCGAGATATACTGGTTTTCCTGCACTACCAGGCCCTCGTAGTATTTGACACCGAGATAGTTGACAACCGGGTCAAGGTATTTACCACGCTTGTAGTTGGACAGGATATAGAGGTCGCCGCCCCTGTCAATGTAAGAATAAATGTTGGCCAATGCATTTTCTGACAACGGTTCATTGATATCTGTAAGGAAAAGGATGTCAGTGCCCTCGAAATCCGCCGCATTGTCAAGGTCAAGTTTCTTGACATCAAATCCGAGGTTGTATAGAGAGTGCCTGAACCATTTGTCGTAGCCCACCAGATAATATCCGCGCGCTCCATAATTGTCAATGGCCCTTGCGCCGTATCCTTCAGCAAATGCCACCATCTGGCTCTTGTTGACGAGTTTGTTGAATATCATTGACATTTCCTCTTCATTCGGAAGCTTCTGATTGTCATTGTACATTCTCATCACTTCCTTATGTCCGTGCTCGTCCTCGACGATTCTCAGACATTTGAATTTCTCAGGCTCCAAATCGATGACCTTGGCGATTTCATCAGGTGTCAGGAAATCCTTCAAGTCCACATTGTGCACCTTGCAAAGTTCCTGTGCAATCTCCTCCATGGACATGTCAGGATACTTCTCTTCCAAAGCCTTGTTTCCGTTAGGAGCATAATAATAGACATATTTCAGTTTGGTATCCGGCTTGAACCTGATATATTTTTCCAGTCTCTCCTTGTCATAGTTTCTGTTCTGCGGAAGGAACCAGAAGAAAGAATCATCGAAGAGGTTTACGTATGTGGTGATGGTAAGCCTGTCCTTTATGCTCTTCATGATATTCTGGCTTTCCTCGCACAGAGTGTTGCTCTGGATGTGGGTAGCATCATAATAATACTTGAGCTTAGGGAATGTAGTAACGTAACCGCATGCAAGACAAGCACCTACAATCGCACAATATTTCGCAACCTTGACCTTGGTCGTCATGATGCTCTTTTCGGTATTGAGCTTGAAGATGGACAGCGAAAGGAACAGGATTATGACGATTATGAAATAGAAGAAGTCCTGGCTGGCGAACATTCCGCTGAGGAAGCTTCTTGATTTCCCAGAAAGGTCGAGCCAATATGTAATGTCCCTGACCACATCACTCTTGAGGCCGATACTGCTCACATTGTTGAGGAATGCGAGGGCGGCCAATGTACCGATAGCCGCAACTACCTGGTATTTGGTGAGAGACGAGAAGAAGATACCGATTGCAGAATATGCCAGAATCAGCAGATACAGTCCCAGCAATGCCACAACCACGATCTTATAGTCGAAATGTGGGGTGAATATATGGGTAAAGACGGAGAACATTGCGATGATTCCGATCAGCACTCCACCGTAAACTACCATTGACAGGAATTTTCCCAAAATGATGGATGAGTTCTTGATAGGAGATGAATACAGCAATTTGATGGAGCCGCTCGCATACTCCCTGCTCATGAGTCCCATCGTCACGAGAGGTATATAGAGATAAATATATCTCTGTATGCCAGGCAGGATGCTTGACATTGACTTACCGAAAACCTGCTGCGAGACACTCCATGATGTACGGCCCAAATCCGCAGAATCCAAAATTCCGCCGAGGACTTCCACAAAGCTATAGCCCACTTGTACTGCAAAAACAAGAAGCAACAGCCAAGCGACAGGAGAATAGAACATCGTGTTCAACTCGATCTTCGCTATTCTCATTGTCTGGTTGAAATTATTGCACTTTCTCATACTTTTTATTTTTTGCTTTACCGGACAGCTGTGCAAAAATCTCGTTCAAAGCCGCCCTTTCCACATAAATATTCTTCAGACCCCAATTCTGCTTTACGCTCTCCTGAATATAAGCTTCAGTAATCGAGATGTCCTCTTTCAGGAAAATCCTGTAACTGCCGTCTTCCAATGCCTCTACACCATTGTTGTCTGTCAATGTTTCAAGGACCTCCTTCGAAGGCGAGTTGGCAAATTCCACGATGAAACTCTCCGGAGCCACATAATTGTCGAAATCCTCCATCGTGCCCGAGAAGACAAGTTTTCCGCTTTCTATCATGTAGATATTGTCGCAGATGGCCTGAACTTCAGAAAGGATATGGGTGGACAGCAGAACTGCATGATGCTTTGCGATATCTCTGATGAGATTTCTGATATCCACTATCTGGTTAGGATCAAGTCCGTTGGTAGGCTCGTCCAGAACGACGAACTGAGGATTGTGTACGATAGCCTGTGCTATGCCGACCCTCTGCTGGTAACCTCCTGAAAGGTTCTTGATCAGTCTGTCCCTGAAATGAGTGATCGAGCATTTTGCCAATGCCACATCTACAGCTTCATCGACTTTATCAGGCTCTACCAATCTTAAAAATGCTGCGTGTCTAAGATATTCTCCTACTGTAAGATCCGAATACAAAGGTGGTTGCTGCGGCAAGAATCCGATGTTCTTCTTGGCCTCTACAGGATTCTCACGGAGATTGATTCCGTTTATGAACACATCTCCTTCGGTCTGGTTCAAGACACCGCAGATGATGTTCATCGTGGTGGATTTACCTGCACCGTTGGATCCCAGAAGCCCCGTTACGCCTTTTTCGTTTATCTCGAAACTGACATCCTTTACAGCCCACTGTACGCTGTAACGATGTGACAAGTTTCTTACGGAGACTATTGATTTTTCCATATTTATATTATTGATTATCAGCTTCTCTTTTTTTACCGGAACAAGGGTGACTCATTCAAGTCACCCTATCCGGGATATGCGGAATACTAGTAATTCCACATGCTGTTGTTCTTGTATTTGATGTCCACGATCTTACCCACTTTCTCAGGAGCCTGATAGACAAGTTTGTGTTCATCCTTGATATTCTTCGCCTTATTTGCGCCCAGTACGAAGAAACTGCCGTCTTCAAGTCCGACTGCCAGGTGGATGTTGCTGTCTGAGCCGTAATCCATCGCTGTGATATTGCTGTCGAAATGATAATAGAGCTGTGCAGGAGACATGTTCACGATATCCACCATATACAGATCCTGACCGATAGCGAAGAACGCGTATTCAGTTGGGTTGTATGTAGGGAATGCACATATGGACGGATCTGCAGGAAGACCGGTAATTTCCTTCAAATACATACCAGTAATTTCAGGCATATCTGCGCCATATTTCTTTGTCACCACAAACTGCTGGAGATATAATTTTCCGGTTTCCTCTTCTTTAAGTACCATGAAGAAGCCATAATATGAACTCCAACCCTCACCGGTAGCAGCAGACTGGCTGATATGCAGCAAGTCATATCCGCTCATGTCCTCCAAATTGACTCCTTCCGAATACCATTTCCTGTCCACATAGATTGGAAGTACACCTGAAGCGCCCTCTGCCGGAGAATCATAGTCACCGCTTCCGTCCTGGAAATAAAGCATCCTCTTGTTCTTTCCGTCATAGACAACCTGATATCCCAAACGGTTGCTTGCATAGAAACCTCTACATACTCTGCAATTCTCCAGAACCTCATCCTCTCCGGTAGCTTTCAACGGAGTAGGAAGGAAGTATTCCGAGTTGTATGCGGTAGAAGTCAATTTCAGTCTTGAGTACAACTTCCCGTCCTGGTCGCAAACCACATCTACATATCCGATGAAAGAGCCAGGGTAGAGGACTGTATTCTCTGAAGGATATTTCTCCCCTACAAAGGCCTGGGACATGTCGATTTCTTTTGTAAAACCTGTTCCCTCCAAATCCACTGCACCACTTTTCTGGAACACACAGACATTGCCCACGACAGTTTCACTCCAGTCAATGCCATCTCTCCAGTGTTCCTGAAGTGCAATCGGACCTGAACCCAATTCTCCGTCGAAAACATTGGATATAAAGCGCTGACCATCATAATAATACTGGTCACTGCCCTTCGGCTGTTCCTCAGACTCGGGATCCAACAGGTCTGACACTGACAAGAATGAAAGTTTGGACTTTCCGGCATCGTCAGACAAAATCATCCATGAGTAATAGTTCGTATAAACACCCAGAACTTTCAATGTCACCTCATTCATATAAACCACATCCGTACGCTTGTCTTTTACTTCAATGACAAGACTGCTGCGTTCTGTGATCTTATTGATCGGCGATTTGAAATTCATGGTATCCCATCCCGGCTGAGTCTCGCCGTCGAGACTCCACTTGAACTCATAATTTTCAGGATTGTTCTTTACGAAATCCGGATAAATCGGATTTATCTCCAAGACGTCACCTTGAGTGATATTGAAATGAGTCTTCTCTTTTTCAAATCCTATAGTGACTCTCTGAATGTCCTTATAATCATAATTTCCGGTATCCTTATAACAGCCGGAAGCTATCGCTGCGGCAACTACAAGAATGGCTATATTGATTCTTTTCATATCTTGTTTTCCGATATTTGATTAATATATAGGAATTTCCATAGCAGAGCCGTCATCCTCTGTTATGCTGTTCTTTTTGATATATTCTTTAGCATTGATCGCAATCTGCCTGATTTCCGCACTTGACATTCCCTCGATAGAGGTAAATCCGGGGTTCGCTTCAATGATTGTCACGTACTTCTTGTAAGAGTACTCTCCGAAGAAGATTTTTGTGACAGTATCATCCCACCAGAGAGGCTTGGAAATCTTGTTGTTGAACCTGAACTTGATGTCCGTATAAGAATCATTAGGATTATTGAAAGCCAATTTGAGGTCTTCGGTTTCCACAAGACGAAGTACCAGCACCCGCTCGTCTCCGTCCTGGATCTTGTTCTTATAGATGGTTACAGGCAGGATGTCCTCAGTCTGTCCCTTTCTGAAAATGAGTTTCTCAGGAATAGAATACTGACCGGACTCGGCAGTCGTTTCATCTTTCACGACCTCGACTTTATACTCCATATCCCTGGTCGGCAACTGTCCCACAAGACCGAGATAATAGTCCTGGGTATATTCAGTTACCCCATAATGGTGTGAGAATGATACCATTGCGGTATCAACTCTGACGTTCTTCCCTTCTTTGTCTTTGATATAACGCTTGAAATAGACATAACTTTCTTCTGCTGAGAATACGTCTATATCCTGCACCTTGCAACTTGGGATTGCGGCCAAAGCAACGAATGCAAAAGATATTATCAATGAAAATATATTTCTGTTCATGATATCGAGTTTAATTTACATTTTCTGACTGTGGTGTCGGAATGACAAAGCTTTCCGGCAGCATCTTGGCAGTGATAGGCTCATTGTATTTCTTGAAGTAGAAGAAAGTATGTCCTTCGTTGCAGTACTCCCTGCGGACCTCCGTGAAGAGCTGATTCTTGAAGGTAGTCATATCAGTAAGGCCCAAATCCATTTTCTTGCAGTTTCTTCCTTCCCTAACCAGATTGAGGTAATAATTCGCGCCGTCCTCCTGGCTGAAATTACCCTCGTTTGCCTTGGCTTCCGCCATGATGAAGTGCATTTCGCTCAGACGGATAATCGGCAGCATATCATACACTCTGTTCGCTGTTTCATTACCGTCATCCAACTTGAGGTATTTCAATGGTCTGAATCCTACCTGACCCCATTTCTCATTCCTCTCCACCAGATATCTCAGGCGGTTGTCACCGGCATCAGCATCCGGAACACCTTCAAACTTGACAACTTTAGCGTCAAGGTTCAAATAATCATTTGAAGTAGGAGCGCTATATGCCTGATAGTTCTCTGTCATATTGATGTCAGACAGACAGAATATCAAGTCAGATGAGAACTTCCTGTCATGTGCAGTCTGGGTTCCATTTGAATATGACAATGCTGCGGAATTGTTTTTGGTCTCGAAAACAAACTCGGACGCCTCCTTTGCCTGTTCGAACGCTTCGGCATGCTTGCCCCAATAGTTATAGACTCTTGCCAGAATACCGGTAACAGCGATAATATTCATCCTGTAGCCTCTATAGTTATAGAATGCAGATGCATTGGAACCTCCGGTCGCAAGAATAAATCTTTCATGGCTGCCAAGCTGCTCCCTTCTGTCGGCATCTGCGGTGTCGTATGATGCAATAAGTTCTTTTGCAGCAAGCAAATCCCTTTCGACCTTTTTCAGGACTCCCTCAACGGTTTCATTGGCCTGACCGCCATAGTAAGGGAAGGTCTCAAGATACGGAATATAAGGCTTGGTATCTCCTACGACAGGTGCCGGAGCGAAAAGTCTCAACATGTCAAAGTGCATCATGGCCCTGATTGCCAGCGCTTCACCCTTAATGAGATTCTTCTCTTCCTGTCCGTATCTGAACTTGTCCGGAGTCAGATCCTCTATGTTCTCAATGATGTTGTTGGCATTGGCAATAGTGAAATATGCCTTTTTCCAAATGCCTTCAATTATCTGCTGTACACCTTCTTTCGTATAGTCAAAGGTAAACAGAGGATAGTATGCGGAGTATGTCGAAATACCC
Source organism: uncultured Bacteroidales bacterium (assembly GCA_934700615.1). Taxonomy (GTDB): domain Bacteria; phylum Bacteroidota; class Bacteroidia; order Bacteroidales; family UBA932; genus Cryptobacteroides. Next base: position 7,735 of record CAKUXR010000014.1, on the reverse strand, counting down.
TTGATGTATGCCTTGGAACCATTGACATAGTTCTGAGACAAAACTTCTACGAAGCCGTAAGACAATTCACGTCCATAGAGCTCGGAATCGCTCATTGAGTTGTACAGACCATTTATCGCGTTGTGGAAACCGGTAGCCTCCTGGAAGAGTTCTTCCTCCACGACAGTGTCAGCCGGTGTGATATCCAACCACGAGCACGAAGTTGACATCAATGTCAGTACAGCAAGTATGCTATATATTTTCTTCATTGGATTCATATTTTATAATGTAAACTTGACAGAGAAATTCACTGTTCTCGCATAAGGATAAGAAAGACCTCTCTCCATCTCGATAGACTGAAGATGGAATACGTCGTTCATTCCGAGAGTAAATCGCATAGTGCTGAAATGCATTTTCTTCAGAATATCCCTTGGCATCTCGTATGCAAGCTCGATAGAGCTCAATGACAGAGCATTGTAGTCCTGCACGAAACGCGAAGTAGGTTTTGTGAAGTTTGTAGTAGTTCTGTCAGTAGAGATTTTCCTGTACTTGGCAACGTCGCCAGGTTTCATCCACCTGTCTTCCATCACTCTCCTGTCCACATTGGAAGAATAAACGTTCACATTTTCCACCTTGTCCACCAGAGTCTGGTTATATCTCTGGGCTCCGAACTCATACATGAATGAAGCGTACAGGCTGAACTGCTTGTAAGTAAGGTTGAATCCGAAAGAACCCTGAGCCTTAGGCTCAGTAGTACCGAGGACAACCTGATCTGAAGCATCCCATTTGTTCACAATCGCACCTGAACGGCTGAGGAAAATCTCTTCTCCGTCAACAGGGTTGATGCCCAATGACCTCACGCCATAGATAGAGTTCAATGAACCGCCTTCCACATACTGGAGGAAAGGCATTGTCTGCATGGCCTTGCCAGGATCATTGTATGCCAGATTCTTGCGGTACATTTCGATAACCTTCTCGTTGTAGGCTTTCATCGAATTGGAAATCTTCTCGATGCGGTTCTTGTTGTGAGCCATGTTGAGATTCAGGATCAAGTTCCAATCCTTTGTCTTGACAGGATTGACTCTGACATCCAACTCGAATCCCTTGTTTGAGATTTCTCCCACATTGTCCTTATATGATGAGAAGCCGGCTGATGAAGGCAATGTTACAGCTGTAATCAGATCCACAGTTCTCTTGTCATAGTAAGAACCTCTTGCATATACGAGGTCATCCCACAAGCCCAATTCAAGACCGGCGTCAAGTGTATTGGTGGTTTCCCACTTCAGCTGAGAGTTACCAAGTGCTTGAAGCACAGCGCCATAACCAGTCTTATACCATTCGTCGGAAAGAATGACGTATGAAGACCTCGCATCGTATGCAGGGAAGTTGGCCTTACCTGTCTGACCGAAGGAGCCTCTGATCTTCAAGCGGTTGATCCAATCCACGTCCTCCATGAATCCGTATTTGTGGACATTGATACCCAAACCGCCCGACCAGAATGGAGCGAATCTCTTGTCCGTTCCGAATGCGGAAGAGCCGTCAAGACGGAAAGATGCGTCGAGGAGGTATGTATCATTATAAGCATAGTTGACAGATGCAAGGAAGCCCATCATCCTCTTGGTATCCTCATAGAAAGTACCCTTCTGATATACTTCCTTTGCATACATCGGTGAAGAAAGGAGACCTGAAGGGAATCCGATATATGTCAGATAGTTGGATGTGGAATTGTCCTCTCTGAGGTTAAATCCGGCAAGTGCGTTTATCGCGTGCTTTCCCAACCTTGTATTATAAGACAATGTCGTCGACAAGTCAACAGTATATCCGTCACGGTTATTTATATTGTATGTACCGGATGAAATATTCTTGCTGTCAAGAGGGAAAAGGTTTCCTGACTGCTTTGACAGAGGATCATAGAATGTGTCTGAGCTGTTGATTTCCTTGGTCAAGCTCAACTGTCCCTTGAAGAGCAGGGAAGGAATGATATGCCAGTTTACTGACAGGTTGTTCAGGAGTTCCTCTCTCTTCTGCTTTGAGAAATTGTGCAATGTGGCCTCATACATAGGATTCTCCTTGTTGATGGCTGTACCGTTGCCCCAGTAGCGCAGAGTCTGAAGAATTCTGCCGTTGTCATCAGTATATTTGTCATAAGGAAGCTGAGAAGTGAACTTGGAGAAGCTTCCGTATGGGGAATCAGCTGAATTCGTCTGGGTATAAGAGAAGTAGTTCTTGATATTGACTGTCTTGTAGTTGTACTGAATGTAAGCTCCGGCGCCGAGGTTATCTCTCTTGGAGCCTTTCATTACACCGTCCTGATTGGAATACTTGACATCAATACCGAAACGGAGAGAGTTGCTTCCGCCGTCGATATACAAACTGTGGTTGTGGTTGAATACGGTTCTGAGAGGCTTTGACAACCAGTAGGTATCAACGCCTTCTTTGACATTGGCAAGTTTCTCGTAATATTCCTTCTTCAGGGTATAGTCACTTGTATAACCGTCACTGTTGGCTACATCGTAGAAACCGACCATTCTTTCGAGTTCGAGTTTGTCAGCAGCGTTAAGCAGATGATAGTCGCTCAAATCAGGAGCAGTCACTGAACCTGTAAAGTTATATGAGACATTCAATTTTCCCGGACTAGGAGTAACGGTAGTGATGACTACCACACCGTTGGCAGCCCTTGAACCATAAATGGCAGTAGCGGCAGCATCTTTCAGGATGGTAATCGACTCGATACGGTTAGGGTCAAAGTCATACAATGTAGTGGCGCTGATCTCGAATCCGTCCATAATGAAGGTCGGAAGGTTCGGATTGTCCTTCAAGTTTGACTTTGAAAGGTCGCTTGCTTCTAGTTTGTCGAAATTACCCATACCGGATTGTCCTCGGATATACATTTCAGGAACCGCATTAGGGTTGGATCCCATGAGGTTGTTATCCATTATTCTGAATGAAGGATCGAAGGTCTGGATAGCCTTGAGAACATTTGTCTTGGAAGCCTTGAGCAATTCATCGCTCTTGATTGTCACGGAGTTTCCTGTAAAAGACTCCTGCTTGATGTTCGCAAAACCGGTGACAACCACGGTGGAGATGAAATGTACATCTTCCTCCATAGTGACGTTCAATATCTGACTGCTCTTGCATGTCTTCTCCACCGGTTTATATCCGATAGATGAAAATTCCAGTACAACTTCTCCTGCACCTGCAGCAAAAGTCAAACTGTACCTTCCATTTACGTCAGTCTCAACACCGGTTGTAGTGCCTTTCACAATGACAGCGACTCCCTGCAATGGACTGGACTTGACGTCCACCACAGTTCCCGTTACAGTCATCTTGTTATCGTCCGCAAACGCCCTATGCGAGGGAATGAGCAGCAACGAAAACATAATAACCAATACGGAAAGATTAAAAACTAATTCTTTCTTCATATTATTATGAACAGTTAGTAAAAATGTTTAAGCCATGAACGGCTTTAGAAATGGTTATAATAAATTCTTGGAAAATTAGCAGTCCCGATTGCACACGTCACCTGTGCATGAAACCGCCCATCGAGCGAAAAAATCTCATGTCTTCAATTATTATAATGGTCTAACAAATCTCTAGGTTCATAACGAACCAAAAGCAAATATATAAAAAATCAGACAATTCCAAACATTTCCGCTGATTATTTTAACAGATTATAACGTTTTAAGTTCTTGGCGCTCGCCAATTCTATATCTATCTTTCAAATCAACATTTGTGTTTTTCAATGGTTTGTTTTCAAATGGGCAGATTATCTATGCAATGGAAAGCTTAGTCTAAGGAATTTGAAGGCAGAAAGTACGACTAAGGTCTCCACGGCGGGACACCTGACCGAAACAATAAAAACACGCCTCCAATAAGGGAAGATCAATGCCAGTCCCGGCAAATCTTCCGTGGTTGGCCACATCCACATAATCTGGAAGACCTCCTTGGCCAATTAGCGTGGCCAAGGAGGTCTTCTATTCAGGGGCATCGCCATAAAAAAACGTCCACAGACACTTCTGTAGAGCATTGTCGCGTGGCCAACCGCGGAATTCTCATGAGTCATATTCTACCAAACAAGCACGTCCCTTTCAACACAACAACAATGATTACAGTTCATCATTGCTCTGCTTCGACATTTGCTCAAGAAGAGCCATATCCCAATAATTCAATATCACATAACGTCGATAATCACCGCCCTTTGACCTGCCTCTTTGATTCGACAATTCCAGCACAATGTCATTGTTTCCTACATAATGAATAGACTTTCCATCTTGATCGGAACTCTCATCAACTGCTCCATATTTTTCTGACAACCGCGACTTAAACAACTCATAAACGCTGTTTGCCTCATTTCTGTCATCGGCCATATAATCTTTCAAGCTGATTTCGACGCTTATCATATAAAGTTCTCCTTTGTCAGTCATTCGGAACGTTCCAAAATCCCAAGTACTTCCGGCAAACATCAAATCTTTGAATGTGATATTATGGCCAAAAGAGTCATTATCTTCTGAAAGGACGGTTCCTTTATATCCAATTGCTGTTTTTATTGAAGATATAGTCTGAAATGAGCCCATTTTCATTCCAAAAAATGTATCCTGAATAGTTGGCAAAATAGCATTGAAAACATCCGAGTATATCAAAGACATTGACAGATATGCCACTGATACAACGTTATTATCTTCTGTCTCTTTATGTGCAACCATAACAGCACTGCCTTCCTCACTCATGCATATTTTCGCAATGGTATGCGTATCTGGATTCGAAGAGTCCATCATATTATATTTTCGAGAAAGATCTTCACATAATTCATTGTAGATTGTATCGAGTGTCTGCCCTGCTGGGATATTATTATTATCAAAAGCAAATAACACGCCTCCGAATATATTTGAATTCAAAGTAAGGACCATCATTGACGGGTATTGCCTATCATTGAAAGTGACATTTTGGAAAGAATAGCCACGCCATGTAATGGAACTGAACTCTATTGAGTCCTCTGTAGCAAGGTAGGTCCCGTCATCACCTATGTGAGATTTAATTTGGTCCAACGTATACGGAATGCCAAGTTTCAATCCGAAAAATTCACATGGTACTGCCTGTTGGGCATTCACAATGACCGAAAGCGCAAACAATGCGACAACAAGAATAAACTTTCTCATAAACTTATTTAGCTTTATTGAAGGGTTACAATTCATCCTCATTTTGATTTACAATCTCATCTGATATCGAGCCTAACGAGTATCCAAGGTCAACATATCTCCTATACTCTCCACCTATAGACTTGCCCGTTTTATTGGATAAAATAAGTACGACATCATTATTCCCGCTATATATTATGCATTTTTCACCCTCATCACCAGACTCTTTTGTGGTTCCATATTTTTCAAAGAGTTTGTCTTTATATGAGTTATAGATACTAATAGCCGATTTGCGTCCATCATCATCATTGTCCAGACTGTCATACACGCGAATACAATAGAATCTTCCTTCATTGTCTAATAAAAAACAACAAAAATCCCATCGTCTCCCAGCAAATACAACATTTTTGAATAATACACTCTTTCCTACGGATTCATATTCCTCTTTAATATATATACCTTTCCGCAACAATGCCCTCTCTATAAATGCAGTTGTCGGCTTTGAGCCTAATTTCATTCCGAAAAAAGAATCTTGAATAGTAGGGAAAAATCTTTCGCGTATAGCTTCCGTATTTGCTGCTACAGAAAAGTATGAGACCTCGACAACTTCTTTATTATCAAATATTTCATAAGAAATTGACAATACATTATTATCTGTATCTACATAAATTTTTTCACTATGAGACTTGGACTTCGCATGTGACTCGATTAAATCATACTTAGTAATCCTTAAAAAATAACTTGAACAATTTGTGAATCTTTATGGTCTATATTTCTTTTCTCTTCAGTCATGTGCCACCGGCGCACTCCTTCTTCCAAAAGAAATCTATCCTCATAAATCTGACACAAATTTTAGTTCAACTTATTTTTTAACGCTTACTTAATAGACATATCTTCAACTATATCATTATACAAAGAAGACATAGTCTGTCCTTCAGTTAAACTATTCTCAGTATAAGTAAATTGAACACCCCCAAAAACATCTGACTGAACAAAAAGAAAACTCATTTCAGGATAAATATTTCCTTCGTACTTTGCATCACGAAAGATATATGCATCCCATTTACCATCAAATAAATCCACAGACCTTTCTGTTTTCATATAGACTCCTTTGTTCTTAACATGCTTCAGAATTTGTTTCAATGTATATCTATTCTCAAAAGATAACCCATAAAACTCAGTAGGGACCATATTCTGGGCGCACATAACTACTGATAGCATAAATGACATGATAAGAAGAAATAACTTTTTCATACAGATATTAATTACTCTGTGCCCTCAAATATAAGGATTTATTTAACAAATTTCACCTCTCGATGTACTCGATTATTCCTTCCACGTGCAAGTCTGCGATTGCCCGGCGGCCTGCAGCGGATTGGAGATACTGAAGATCATGATGATTGTCCAGGAAGAAGTTTTCTGTGAGCACGGCCGGACACAGTGTGTGTTTCAGTATGTAGAAGCTTTCCTCGAAGTCTATGTCGCCATCAGACCGGTTGACTCTGCTCTTCTGACATGAAAGGAACTTCTTTGCGGCATTGGCAAAAGGATGAAGTATGGAACGGCCAATCTTGCGTAACAGCGATAAAATGACTATTTTGGGCTGAGTCAAGAAGATGTGTCTCATGTCTTACTGCCTGCTCTAAAGATTACTGCTTAACTATTAACTGAAATGCTATGGGAGACAACAAAGTAAAGAAACTGATTCACGACGAGATTGTGAGACTGCTGAACAACATGAATGCTCTGTTCTTGGATGGAGAGTTGGCCTTCATTACTCTTCAGCAGAAAAATGAGCGAGTTATCAGAGACAAGTTCGCTTATCACCTACAAATATATCTGAATTCATTAGATAAGAATTCCAATGACAGCAAGTACGTTGTGAGATGCGAGTGGCGTGACACAGAGGAATCGAAGAGAACAGATATCGCGGTCTTAAAAATCAACAAAGAGCATAGTGATTACTATTATAATAACGTCATAGCCGTTATCGAATTTAAGGCTCACAACATTTTAAACAACCAGAAAGGGTATATAAAAACAATATTTCATAAAGATGTTGACAAAATGTCCATATTAAGGAGGAAGAATCCAAAAGCTAAGGATGCAGACTTGTATTTCATACTATCTCTTAGCAGCCATGACGACAACGGCTCTCCTAAATTCAAATCGGCCACGACATATGCTCCTAGCCCCCGGGTCAGTGGGAAAACCCTGTGTATTACGCATAGATTTTCTGTAGTCTAAAAAGAAAGTATTTCACGTCTGATATGCCTCTCAGTTGAGCTCTGAAGTTTTTTATTTTGGCATTGAAAGATTCGGCAGAGGCATTGTTTGATCTGTTGTCAAAGAAATTCAGGATATCTATATAGTTTTTTTCCCCCCCCCTAACCCCGTATCGCTCCGAAGGCCCCTGCCGGCATAACATGTCCTACATTTTTGTGATTTAAAAACTATAAATGAAGTGGTTTTTCGAGGCACAAAAATTTAAAAATCATCATTAAAATTTAAGAATCATAAAAATCTTTTGAAACCACCTGCCTGTTTCGGGGCATTTCGCCACATTTTCGGGTTTTGCGCGAAAATTTTATATAGTATTGCAACCTTGATTGACGCACGGC
>CAKUXR010000013.1 GCA_934700615.1 uncultured Bacteroidales bacterium | reverse complement strand
GGAGAAGTTCGACAAGGGCGAGGATGAACTGGAGACGGATCTGGACAAGTGGCTGTATCTGCTGAAGAACATGTCCAACTTGCTGGAGCGCCCGGAAAGACTGAGGGACAGGATATTCACGAAACTCTTCGATGTTGCGGAGCTCGCCCAGCTTGACGACAAGGACAGAACCAATTACATTAAAGCCATGAATACGGAACGGGACACATACAATCAGATTGAGTACGCGCGTGAGACAGGACGAGAGGAAGGGCGAGAAGAGGGCCTCAAAGAGGGGCACAAGAAAGGACATGCTGAAGGACGAGAGGAAGGACATAAAGAAGGTAAAGAAGAAGGTCTCAAGAAAGGACGTGAGGAAGGGCGAGGCGAGGAGCGCTTGAAAATCGCGATGAACCTTATACGGGTTGGAGCATCTTGCGAGATTATCACGCAAGCCACAGGGCTCTCAGCAGAAGAAGTTTCCAGGCTAAAGGAAGAGATGAGTAATGCATAGCAATTAGGTTATATCATCCTGGCATCTGCCCAACTTATCGACGAGGACAGAATCAATTACATTAAAGCCATGAATACGGAACGTGGCACTTGCAAACGGATTTGCTCCTGGCACGGCTGCCGCTCAAAACAATTATCGCCCGACGCTATATCTCTATAGTGCCGGGCGAAATAAGTCTGCCGCCTTCACGGAACTGGCAGGGTGTTTCGACATGCGAAACCTAAGCTAGTTTATTCAGTTTTGCGCTCCTTGTTACGGGTAAGCTTTTCCTTCATTGCATCAACACAATCATTGATGGCAGTCTCGAAGGACTTCGCGTTTCTTTCAATAACTTGCGAACCTCCCGGAACATGTACCTGAAGCTTCACATTCTTGTTCTCATGCTCCTCGAGGAGAGAAAGCACAACTTCCACATCGGTAATGGTTTCATCGAAACGGCTGATTTTTGAAACCTTCTTCTCAATGAAATCAAGAAGTTTCTGATCCGCATCGAATTTGAGTGAATGAACTCTAATCTCCATAAATACCTCCATTTTTACTCCTCCGGTTTCCCGTCAGAGAGATTACCGTTAGCATCATCCTTGATGCCAGAAGTGTTCCTGGCCCGCGGATGAGCATTTAAATAAACACTTTTCAGCTTCTCGATAGTGTTATGGGTATAGACCTGAGTCGCCGCCAGAGAAGAGTGTCCGAGCAACTCCTTGATGGAGTATAAGTCTGAACCGTCATTCAGCAGTTCCGTCGCCAAAGTATGCCTGAGCACGTGAGGCGATTTCCTGCCTGTGATGCTGTCAACATTTCCCAACTCGCTCTTTACCGCCCTATCGACCAAAACCGGATAAACACCCGCTCCTGTCAATGTTATGAGGAACGGCTCATTCGCGGTCCTCTCCCGTCCGACTATCGCTTCCGCTGCTTTCAAATATAATAAAATTTCTTTAGAAAGTGCAGAAGTCAGAGGAATTTCGCGCATTTTATTTCCTTTGCCGCAGACGGTGATAATACTGCGTCTGAAGTCAATGCTGCCGATTTTCAATGAAATCAATTCGGCCCGTCGCATGCCGGTTTCATATAGTGTGCTGATAATCATGCGTCTGAGCCTTCTGGAATACAAGTCGGAAGCCAGCTTATAGGCGCTGGAAGACGTCGGAGTGCCATCATGGAGGGAACCGGCAACATTTTCCAGAGCTTTCAGAGATTCTCCGTCTGCTGAAGGCAAAGTCTCCCTGAAATAATCCTCAATTGAATCCTGACGATAGAAAACAGGAAGCCGCTTCTCGCACTTTGGCCTGCTGACAAGCTTCACCGGATTGCATTTGAGCAGACCTTGCCCCATAAGCCACCTGCAGAAACTGCTGAGCACGGACAAATGCTGATTGATGGTTCTGGCATTGAGCTTTCTTTCTTCGGACAGATAGACTTCATAATTCCTTATGATGGTCTTGTCCAATGCCCTCAGAATGAAATCCACATTGGCATTGACCTTTCCCTCCTGCGAAGCAGTCGGCTCCGGTGGTAGCGAATAACCCGAGGCATATTCATTGAATTCCTTCAATATTCCGGCATAGATTTCCTGAGTCCGGCGCGAATAGCGTCTGACACCCATTATATATAAGAGGAAATCGTCTGTCAGCATAGGCGGTAGGTTTATTTTACCGCATTGAGTCCCATCTCGACGGCACGCTTGCGCATCAGCACATCGGCTTCTTCGAATGAATTGCCGATGACGCCGTCCAGGATGGCGTTCTTGACATATTCCTTCAGCTCGCCGATTTCCCTGCACGGAGGAATGTTATAGACATCCATAACATACTCACCGGTAATAGGATTCTTGAAATTGCGGATCTTGTCTTTGGCCTCTACCTCTACAAGTTTTTCCTTGACGAGTTCGAAATTCTTGCGGATTCGCTCCACCTTCACGGGATTCTTGGACGTGATATCCGCATTGCAGAGCAGCATGAGGTCCTGAATCTCATTTCCGGCATCGAAAAGCAGGCGGCGGACAGCAGAATCCGTAACCTCCTCATCCACAAGGGCTACAGGCCTGTGATGCAGGGCGACCAGCTTCTGGACATACTTCATTTTCTCATTGAGAGGCATCTTCAGCTGCTGGAAAATCTTCGGCACCATACGCGAACCGATTACCTCATGCCCATGGAAAGTCCAGCCGATATTAGGGTCATAGCGTTTGCTCGCAGGCTTGCCGATGTCATGAAGAAGCGCCGCCCACCTAAGCCATACGCAAGGCGAGGTCCTGACGGACTCATCGAATCCGTCTCCGTTCTCATGCGGAGTATAGTCAAGCAGTTCACCCAGGCCAATGCCTTTTATCTCTTCAGCCGCGACATTGTCCACAACCTGTAGAGTATGCGAAAAATTATCTTTGTGACCCCTTCCGTCCACAGTCTCCACTCCCTTGAGCTTGCACAGTGCGGGAAGGACATATTCCAGAAGTCCGGTCTGGTCCATCAGATGAAACGCCATGGAAGGCTTGGGACACAGAAGCATCTTGTTCAGTTCCTCGGCAATCCTCTCCTTGGAAAGAATCGACATCCTCTCCCTCATCCTTTTCATTGACTCAAGCGACTCATTGACAATCCTGAACTGCATCTCCGGGGTGCTGAGCTTGGCCGCAAACCTCACGGCGCGAAGCATACGTAGCGGGTCATCGCTATATGTCGTGTCAGGGTCCAGTGGAGTGCGGATTATACCGGCCGCGAGGTCCTTGATTCCGCCGAACGGATCTACCAATGCGCCGAAATCACCCTTCTGGAGGCTGAATGCCATAGCATTGATAGTGAAATCCCTTCTTTTCTGGTCGTCCTCCAACGTTCCGTCCTCGACAATCGGTTTTCGTGAATCACGATGATAGGATTCTTTCCTCGCGCCCACGAACTCTACCTCAATGCCATGATACTTCAGCATGGCCGTGCCGAAATTCTTGAAGATGGAGACGCGGCAGCCATGTCTTTCAGTCTTCTTGATATGGTCGGCGACAGCAGCCGCAAGTGCAATACCGCTTCCTTCCACCACTATGTCAATGTCATCATTCGTCCTGCCAAGGAAACAATCGCGCACGTAACCGCCTATGACAAAAGCCCTTACGCCTATATTCTCTGCTACTTCCGAGACGATGCCGAAAATCGGCGCGTCCAGAAATCCCTTAGTCACCGTCATATTATCTTTATAGTTCAATTTTCAATCATTCTTGCCGGGGGAGACCTCAGCTCCGCACTCCAGCATTTCCATATACACCGGAGGCTTGTCGAGGAATGTCACATGGCCGTCTTCTTTCTTGCAGATAATGGTCTTGTGCCCGTTTGTCAATGCCAGAAAGCGCACATCCATGACCATGTCATAACGGAGCGCCTGCTCCATCACCTCCTTGGTGAGCTCCACATCCGGACGCTTGCACTCTACAATCATCATCGGACCCGGCCTGCGGTCGAAGACCACAATGTCGGCGCGGAACTCCTTTTTTACCGTCCCTTCGCCGAATTTCATGCCCACTTCGCTCATCATCATGTGCATGGGAACCTTCATCACGTCCCTCAGCACAGTGATGAACCATTGACGCACCCTTTCTTCTGGTGTCAATGTCACATTCTTTCTTCTGAGCGGATCCCAGACCTGAATATCCCCATTCATAATAAGTCCTCCAAATCATACAAAGATACGGAACATTCGAATAATAACCCCGTATGAGCGGCATTTTTTTGTTTTTTCGAATATGCTTATATTTGCGAGTTGAACTAAAAAACAGATTCTGAATATGAACAAGACCGGAGAATATAGATTCACGATTGTGGTTCCTGTCTATAACGAAGAAGATAATATATATGCGCTGGAAAAGGCGCTTTCTGAATTCTTGCCCAAGAGCAAATGCAGTTCCTGCGTTCTTTTTGTCAATGATGGCTCATCTGACGGCAGCCTTGCCCGTATTCAGGAAGTTTGCGCGAGGAACAAAGACTTCTACTACATCAGCTTTGTCAAGAATGCCGGCCTGAGTGCTGCAATCAAGGCGGGGTTCGACTATACCTGTTCAGAGTTCGTAGGATATATGGATGCGGACCTACAGACGACACCGGAAGACTTCAACCTTCTGCTTGACGGCATGGAGGAGAAGAGCATGATGATAGGCATCAGGGCCAACCGCAAGGATACATTCTTCAAGAGAATCCAGTCGAAAATTGCCAACGGTTTCCGTAAGATGATGACCCATGACGGAGCCACTGACACCGGCTGCCCTCTCAAGATACTCCGCACTGACGTGGCTAAACGTATCCCTATGTTCAAGGGCATGCACAGGTTCCTTCCCGCACTCGTTCTTCTCCAGGACGGCTGCACCTACGGACAGGTGCCTGTAAGACACTTCCCGAGGGTAGCAGGAAAGTCCAAATATCACCTCTGGAACCGTCTGGTCGGACCATTTGCCGACTGTTTCGCATACAGGTGGATGCGTCCGCGCTATATCAATTACAAGGTAGGGGAGAACAACGTTCAATAAGGGATGCTGGCAGTTCACGAAATATCAAAGGCCATGATCATGGCCATCGGCTTCACGGCCCAGATTTTCTTTTCCCTGAGAACACTTTTCCAATGGTGGAAGTCGGAAAAAGCCAAGAAGGTCGTTTCCCCGTCCGCCTATTGGGTGCTCAGCGTAATCGGTTCTTACCTTTTCTTCGTCTATGGAATCCTCAGGGATGACTTCTCGATAGTCCTCGGGCAGTTCATCTCCTACTATATATACCTGTGGAACCTCAATGCCAAAGGTGTATGGAAACGTCTGGGACTTGTCCTGCAGACTGTCCTTCTGGCCACACCTGTCGTGGCGGTGGTCCTGATGCTCCAGAATGCGTCAGTCTATTTCCGGAACTTCTTCAGGAACGACAATATCCCGTTCTGGCTGGTTGTCTTCGGCTCAGCCGGACAGGTCATATTTACCTTACGATTTGTATATCAATACTTTTACTCCAGATATAAGCATCAGTCCACTCTGCCTGTCGGCTTCTGGGCCATCAGCCTTTTCGGCTCCAGTGTCATAATCGCATACGGAATCTTCCGTCTCGACCCTGTCCTCATCCTGGGACAGTCATTCGGTTTCGTTGCCTATATCAGGAACCTTGTAATAGGATTCAAAGAAAAGAAATCCGATGAAAAATAATTTTCTTACCAAGCACCCGCTGCTTGCTGTCTTTCTGTTCACGATCATCTGCCTCATTCCAGAGATGCTGATGAGAGATTTCACCCCGTCAAATGAACTGAGATACCTCAGCATTGCGGACGAGGCCCTTGCGGGAGGCAACTTCTTCGCTTTCTTCAATCATGGTGCGGCCTATGCCGACAAACCGCCTCTCTATCTCTGGATAGTCATGCTTTGCAAGACATTGACAGGAGGCCACAGCGTATTTGCATTGACCCTTTTCTCCATTCTTCCGGCATTCGTAATCGTCTGGATGATGGACAGATGGGTGATGTCGAAGGCTTCAGTTTCCGACAGGATGGCCATGGCGATGATGCTTCTTACCTGCGTCATGTTCCTCGGTACTGCCGTCGTGATCCGCATGGACATGCTTATGTGCATGTTCATTGTGCTGGCCCTGTTCACATTCTGGCGCATGTACGAATTGCGCATTGACGGGGAACCCGATGGGGGAGACGCCGTGGTCTATAAGAAATGCAGTTGGCTTCTCCCTGTATGGATATTCATGGCGCTCTTTACCAAGGGCCCTGTCGGTCTGCTTGTACCTCCGGTCTCCATAGCGGTTTTCCTTATCGTGAAGCGCAAATGGCGTGACATCGGAAAATATCTCGGACTTAAGACATGGGGTGTAATCGCTGCGCTCTGTGCGATTTGGTTCACCTGCGTCTTCTTCGACGGGGGCACGGAATATCTTGACAATCTCCTTTTCAAGCAGACCATGGGACGCGCCGTAAAAGCCTTTACCCATAGCCGTCCGTTCTGGTTCTATGCAGTCGCAATCCTTTGGTGCATAGCTCCTTATACCTTTATTCTGGCAGGTGGTCTCGTGGAATCAGTCTGGCCTTCCGGAAAGAACAAGGCCGAAATTCCTGCGGACTCAGTACGCTCTGACCTGGAAATTTTCTTCCTCTGCATCATCGGCTCGACATTCGTGATGCTGTCCTCATTCAGCTCCAAACTGCCTGTCTATCTGGTGCCTATATTCCCGTTCGTGGTGTACCTTTTCCCGCTAGTCAGCAGCAGAAAAGGAACTCGCCGCTGGCTCGTATGGGCTATCGCGATCCCTGCCGCAATAATGACGCTCGCAGCGTTAGTGTCAATGCTGGTGCTCGCCGGTATTGTCAATGTCAATGCTCTTGTTCCGGAACTGTATGACTATAGTTTCGCCTTCTCCGGTGCAACCAAGATTGCTGCCGCCCTCCTGTTCATCGGCAATCTGCTCGCACTCTGGTTCCTTTTCAGAAGACGCCAGTGGAATCTTCCGGTATTCATGATGGGAGCATCTCTTCTTCTTATGATTTATGCTGCCTCCGGGGTCCTTGTAAAGGCTAATCCTTATATAGGTTACAGAGAAGTATGTCAGGATGTGCCCGAGGGCACTGAAGTGGTGACTCTTTTTGTGCACAGACCGGAGAATATGGATGTCTATCTCGGTCGTCAAATCGTTGACTATGAGAAGGATGCAGATGCGTTTCTTCGTGATGCCGCAGACTCGACTGCTCTGGGAGGAATGACATTCACCTTGGTTACGATCACTGAACGCCTTGACGGGAATGATGCCCTGCGGGACTTTGTCTATTCGTCAGGCACAGTTACTTACTCCGGACCTTACTGCGTTGTCACATCAATGCCGGGAAAACATCCTGTTAAGTAATGGTTCCCAAATATGACAAAAACGGCAGCCCGGAATAATCGGACTGCCGTTTTTGTCATAATATATGTAGTATCCTAGAACAGGTAAGCGATACCGAGCTTGAGCTGCTGTCTGTGAAGTTTGATGTCGCTGTCACCTCTGTTGACCATACCCCAGTCGTAGCCGAATTTGACTCTGATCATGTTTGCGATGTCAACACCTGCACCTGCGCCCATCATGAGGTCGAAGCTGCCGTACTTTCCGCCGAGATTCTCGAAGAAATCCTTTGTGCTTACCTTGGAAGTGCCTGTGTCTGTGCCAAGTGCACTGCCCTCAGTCTTGGTATTTGAGGAAATGTTGAATGACATTGTCGGACCCGCGAATACGAAGATTCTCACGACCTTCACATCGATGCCCCAGTTGAGCTGGAGAGGAACATTGATATAGTGCTCTTTGAATTTTGCCTCGCCTTTGATGTTTCCAAATCCGAGTTCCTTGACGTCCTTGTCACCTACGAAAACCCACTCGATACCTGGTGTGAAGCCGAGGCCGTACTTGAACTTGAAAGTATAGTCAGCGCCTACATATACACCATTTGCGTTGGCAGTCCCTTTCTGTGTGATGGATTTGATATCTACCTTTTCCTTAAGGTCAGATTTCGCGAAACCTGCACCGACGCTCAGCTGTGCAGATGCGTCAATGCTGAAGAACATGAGAGCTGCCGCAGCAGCTGCAAAAATGAACTTTTTCATTGTAATAGTTTTTTAATAATGTGTTTTTCATTCAAGTCCGCGAAATATAGCGTTTTATAAGCAAATGGCAAAATATCATAACGGATGAGTATAAAAATACTACCAAATGGCGAATCTGCAAGCCAAAACGAATAATACTTGATGGTTTGGTCCCACGTTGTTGTTTTGACGAGATTCTGATTTTTGTCGCTTTTATTTATAAAAAATCGTATTTTTGCAAGATAGAATCAGGATTTATTGTTGTCTGGTGTGATTATGTCTTTATGACATAAAGTATATTTTTTACGTGTGTTATTTGGCTCTGTAGAGTAGTATTTGGTAAAGAAGATACAAAATGAATTTGTTGGATTTTTCTATACATCTGGTGTGCAGTACGATATGTGTTGTGATTTCCATATTTATGTTCGTGATACATATCAAGCAGGAAAGAGAGAGGTCTTTCGTCAAAGTCCGCAGGTATCTGGCATACAGCATACTGATCGACTCGATCACTTATTTTATGTCCGCAGTATTTATTTCGATGGGCGTGGACTCCCTTATCTTGAAAAAGTTCCTCGTTCATGCGGCTTTTTATTTCCAGATGTACCTGATGACATTCGCGCTGATAGAACTCCTGTTTTCACATGAAGTGACAAAGCGTAAAAAATATCTTATGCCGCTGCCGGTACTCATATTGTCAGCACTATATTTTGCAGGCTATATTGCATACTCTGGCAACAATTTCAGTATTGTCAGTTACATATGCTTTCTGGAAACAACTGCAGCACATACTATTTCCCTAATACTTGTCTATGTGACTGCTGCAGAGATAATTGTCTGCATGTTCTGGCTAGTGAAAGCCAGTATCGGCTACAGGAAGGGTATCGGGAACTATTTCTCAGGCTCTCAGGCAATCGGGGGAAGCAGATTGCCCTATATCATACATGGATTCATTGCCTACGTGTTCTTTCAGGTCATGGGAAACTTTGTAATAAACAGGACTGTGGATCTCTTCCTGATTTCTCTGGCGACATTGACGGTATTTGTCCTCACCCTCACTATCCTGAACAAGAAAACTACCTATGTTGAGATGTCTCCGGCTTTCGAAGAGGAACTCGGTGAATTTGATGATACTCCTTCTGAAGAGATGATTGAGAACGCTACCTGTCAATTGCTGCCTGAAATCGCCGGCGCTGAAGATCCTGAGAATCAGGTTATTGTCAATGTCAATGCCGACGGAGGAAATGACGTAAAAGATTTGCAGAACAGCATTGACAGACGCCGTATCGAGGACTTGATTCACGCATGGGCGGAACGTCCCGAGAAACCTTATCTGGCTGAGGGACTTACATTGGCGAAAACGGCAGACGAGATAGGCATCAGGCCACGTTCCCTCTCAGGATTTCTGAATGACATCTATGAGATGAATTTCAATGCGTGGATAAACAGCCTCCGTATAGAAGAAGTAAAGCGTCTGATAGATGCCAGGACCGGCAAGTCAATGACAGACTTGGCAGTTATGGCCGGTTTTACTGATCTGTCGGCCATGTCCCGTATCTTCAAACGCATTACCGGTATTACGCCGTCGATGTATCGTTCCGAAAGTCAGAAGGATACTAGAATTCAAGCCTGAATCCGTTCTCCTTCAGCTCTTTGTATTTCTTTAGATTGAACTTGTACTTGATCGGAATCCTAGGAGCGCGTGCTCTCTGGGCTCCCGATTCGAGAATGATGTTCTTCTCCCTGTTGATGTCCTCTATACGCTCGATAAGTCCGAGAGACATCATTTTCTTCAGGAAATTACGTCTGTCCAGTTTGACACCAAGAACTGCCTCATAGAGCCTCTGGAGGTCAGGACAGGTGAATACGTCCGGCATCATGTCGAAACCTACCGGCTTGAAGTGGATTGCTTTTTTCAGACGGCCCAGTGCGGCTTCCATGATCTGTGAATGGTCGAAGGCAAGGGCCGGAAGATTGTCCATCTCGAACCAGCGCGCTTCGGAAGCATCATCGCTCCCACTGACGTAAGTCTCTTTTACAAGTGCTATGTATGCGATGGAAATGACACGTTCACGCGGGTCCCTTCCCGGCATTGAAAATACGTTCAGCTGCTCCAAAAATGTCGGAGTCAGACCGGTCTCTTCGTTGAGCTCTCTGCGGGCACATTCCTCTACGGTTTCGTCAATCTTCAGGAAGCCGCCAGGAAAAGCCCATTTGTTCTTGTAGGGCTCGTTACCTCTTTTTATAAGCAGAACTTTTAGCTTTTTTCCGTCGAAGGAAAAGACAACGCAATCCGTTGTGATTGCAGCATGCTGATACTTATACTGATACGGGAACTCACTTCCCCCGTCATATCTGTATGTGTTCATTATAGAATTATAGTATAATAAAGGTTTATACAAAGTTACTAAACCGCGCGAAATATTACAATAATGTTACAATGTTTCACTGGGGCCAAGATGAACATTCGGTCCTGAAATAATAGTGTGATGGAAAAATTGATGACAGCCTAGCAGAGAAGCATCAGCATCTGGGCCACTATCACGTGCAGGAACATCTCTACAGGATATACGGTGGCATATGAAACTGACGGCTCGTCGTCATCGACAGTGCTGAGGGCATAGTTCAATGCTATAGGATTCGCCATTGCTCCGCAGAGCAGACCGACATTGGCAGCATAGCTGGTCTTGCAGAATTTGGACCCTATATAGCCCACAAGCAGAACCGGAACAATTGCCAATGCCAGGCTTGCGCCTATCCAGGTCAGTCCTTCCGGACGGAATACTGTCTCGAAAAATCCCGGACCTGCACTGAGACCGAGGCCGGCAAGGTAAATCGTAAGACCAAGCTGACGGAGCATCAGGTTCGCGCTGTGTGTGGTATAGGTGGTAAAATGCAGACGTGGTCCGAAGGCTCCCATAAGAATGCCCACGATGATCGGTCCGCCCGCGATACCGAGTTTTATAGGCGTGCTCATGCCCGGAATGAAAATCGGAATGCTTCCGAGAATCAGTCCGACCATCATGCCCACGAAAATGGAGAACAGGTTAGGATTACGTAACTCTTTTTCCTGATTGCCAAGCACTTCGGCAACTTTGTCGATGGCGCTTTCCTTACCTACGATGGTGAGTTTGTCACCGATTTGAAGGCGGAGATGACTGGAAGGGAGAATGTCAATGCCGGCGCGGTTTACGCGTGTGATATTGATTCCGAATGCGTTTCTGAGGTGCAGGGCCTCGAGTTTGGCACCATTGGCATTAGGCTTTGTTACGAAAACATGACGTGATACAAGCATTCCGTCAATGTTGTTCCAGTCTATATCTTTCTTGTTCCAGTCTTTATTTACAATCTCTCCGAAAAGCTTTTCGGCGGCACCTACCTCCCTCTCTTTGGACATGACCATGACATGCTCACCTTTTTCAAGGATGGTGTCACCATTAGGGATGATAACTGTTCCCTGTCTGCCGTCAGACTCGTTAGCATTTCCGTTGAATTTCCATACGCGTGAAACCACAAGGTGTATCGACACATCTTTCATTATGTCTTTCAGCGACTTGCCGTAGATGGCCGGATTGCTGATCTTGAACTCGGTTATGAACGTCTGGTTGTTATGTGAGTCTGTCTTTTTCCTGTTGCCTCTCTGGAATATGAACTTGAGAATAATGACGCAGAGGATGACACCGATAACTCCGAACGGATAGCCGACCGCACACGCCATAGCCATCTCGTTGGATGTGTCCACAGCTGACGGATCTGTCTGAAGCAGTGTCTGTTGCGCTGCACCGAGCATAGGAGTGTTGGTCGCTGCTCCAGTGTACAGGCCGACGGAAGTAGGCAGGGAAAGTCCTGTTATCCAGCTTGTTGCAATAGTGAGGATTACTCCGACAACCAAGACTGCAAATGCCAGTACATTGAATTTGATTCCGCCTTTTTTCAATGAAGGGAAGAATGACGGGCCGACCTGAAGTCCGAGTGCATACACGAAAATAATCAGTCCGAAATTCTGCGCAAATGCAAGCATCTTCGGGTCAATGCCAAGACCGAGATGTCCGGCCACGATTCCGGCGAAGAATACGAAAGTGATGCCGAGAGATACCCCCTTGAATTTCAATTTGCTGCAGAACAGGCCGGCCGCACAGATCAGCGACAAAACTATGATGGCTTGTATAAAGCTTTGTTCTGTAAATAGTTGTATGAACCACTCCATGTTTTCTTATTTGTCGGTTCGTTATATCTCAAAAAAATACTCCAAAAATGGTCGCAAACATACGCAAAAAATTCGACTAAACAAAGGTTAGTCGCACCAGTCCTTGTCAATGTGTATCTTGACATTGAATCCGGGATACCTTTCGACCAGCCGTTCATTGATTTCCTTTTTGAGGGCCGCGATGTCATTGACAGAAAAATCTATCACAATGTCGAATGAAATGATGTGCTCGGTAGGATTGATGAACATTCCGTGGACTTGAAGGACTCCCGGCATTGAAGATACTATGGCATTGACACCGTCCTGCATTTCGACGATGTGCTTGTCACCGGTCACGACGGCATAGATTCCGACCGTCAGGATTACTCCGTATTTCTCGTGGATTATGGTGTGGATTTTCTGGGTGAGGACATGTATCTCTCTGGCAGTCATCTCTTCCGGGATTGCGATGTTCACGGCGCCGACGATTTGTTCTGGACCATAGTTGTGCAGCTGGAGGTCATAGGCTCCGAGTACGGGACTTATTTCGCAGATGTCCGCTTTGATGGATTTTGCGAGCCCGGCCGGAATCCTTTCACCGAGCAGTTCGTTTACCGGCTTCATCATCATTTCATATCCGGCCTTTATGATGATGAGTGATATGAAGCCGCCGAGGATTCCGTCGATAGGAATGTTGTCCAGTTTATGTCCGAAAATCATCCCGCAGATTGCTGCCAGGAGGGTGGAGCCTGTGACGAGGGCGTCGAAAAGGGCATCTGCACCTGTTGCGCACAGCGACTCCGAATTGTATTCCTTGCCGACCTTCTTTACATATCTTCCGAGAAGTATCTTGGCCAGAATTGCGACCATGAGGATGAGAATTGTCACGAAGGTGTATTCTGCCGGTTCCGGATGGATTATTTTCTTTCCCGATTCGACGAGACATGATATTCCGGCCACGATGATGACCAGTGAAATCACTATTGCGGTGAAATATTCTACCCTTCCGTGACCGAACGGATGTTCCTTGTCCGCAGGCTTTCCGGCCATCTTCATTCCGATTATGGTAACGGAGGCGGAAAATGCGTCTGACAAGTTGTTCAATGCATCAAGTAGAATTGCTATTGAATTGGATATCAGTCCGATACCTGCCTTGAAAACCGAAAGCAGGATGTTTGTGCCGACGCCTATCCAGCTGGCCCTTATTATGACTTTTTCCCTTTCCATCATTGACTTGTGTTTAAGCCTCTTTCTTGCTTAGGATCATGAGTCCTATGAATGTGAACAAGGCATTGAAAATCAGCAGTTCATAGCTGAATTTATATCCGCCGAACCAGCGCTCGGAGTTCATCTGGAGGATCAGGCACAGAACAGGAGCGATGATTGCTGCCAGCGGTACGAATCTGTCGCGGACTTTCCTTTTCGTGGCAATGCCGAAGGCGAAAAGGCCCAAAATAGGTCCGTATGTGTAACTTGCAAGTTTATACACGGCATCGATGGCGCTGGTATTGTTAAGAAGGTTGAATATGATGATGGTTATTCCCATGCAGATTGCCATGCCGACATGTACCT
Source organism: uncultured Bacteroidales bacterium (assembly GCA_934700615.1). Classification (GTDB taxonomy): domain Bacteria; phylum Bacteroidota; class Bacteroidia; order Bacteroidales; family UBA932; genus Cryptobacteroides. The sequence goes on along the minus strand of CAKUXR010000013.1, from coordinate 76,898 downwards.
TCTCGCGTGTGCTCTTGACCTGTTGCTCCGTCTTGCCGCCAGTTCCGAGAATGTCCACGGTGAATGATGTCGTCAATGCCGTCAATGCCGAACCTCCTGCTGCGTATGAGCAGGAAATCAGACCTGTTACGAAGAGAATGCCTACAACTGCCGGGAGAAGTCCGCTTGTTGCGACGGCAGGGAAGAGCTGGTCACCTGTCGCTTCTGCCAATGCCGGTGCATTTTCCTCTCCAGGAACTGTTCCGGCGATTGCAGCAGACGAGAACATGTACAGGAGTACGCCAAGTACCAGGAACAGGAAAATGACAACTGTCTGGAGTATGGTGCTGGTCACGATGTTTTTCTGGGAATCGCGGAAGTTCTTGCATGTCAATGACCTCTGCATCATGTCCTGGTCGAGGCCGGTCATTGCTATGACAGTGAACATTCCTCCGAAGAACTGCTTGAAGAAGAACTGAGGGCTGTTCGGGTCATCGAAATAGAGGATTCTGGACATGTCGCTGTCCGCCACTGCCTTGCACATCGAACCGAAGGTGAATCCCAGGGCCTTGCTTATAAAAAGAGTGCAGAGCACAATCGAAACGATCATGCAGAATGTCTTGAGGAAGTCTATCCAGATTACGGCTTTCACTCCGCCTCTGAACGTGTAGGCGAGCAGAACAAGGACGGTCACAATGACATTGACATAGAACGGGAGGCCGAGCGGGCCGAATACCATCAGCTGGAGCGCCAGACAGACCAGATAGAGTCTCACTGAGGCTCCGGTCATTTTCGACAGGAAAAAGAACCATGCGCCTGTCTTGTATGTGGAGACGCCGAACCTTCCCTCCAGATATTCATATATGGATACCAGGTTCATCTTGTAGAACAGCGGAATCAGCACGAAGGCGATAACCAGCTGACCTGCAATGAATCCCAATGCCATCTGCATGTAGCCGAAGCCTGATGTGGCCACCATTCCGGGCACAGAGACGAATGTCACTCCAGACATGGCCGATCCGATCATGGCGAAGGCTACGATATACCATGACTGTTTGCGGTTTCCTGTGAAGAAGCCTGCATTGTCGGACCTTCTGCCTGTGAACCAGGAGATTGTGAGGATTACTGCAAAATATGCCAGAATTGTGATGATAATGGTTGCAGGTGTCATTTAAATTGCTCTTTAATTTGATTATAAATCAGTTACGATGTCTGTCACGGTGACGGTGTCAATGCTTGCGCGGAACCTGATGTCGCAGCCCATGAAAGGCATGCCGTAGATCCGCCCGCTGTCTTTGCTGTATTGTGGCACAGGCCTCTGCGCCAATGTCCTTGTCAATGCCGTAAGGATTCTTTCTTTGTCGTTGCGGTTTAGCATTGACTTGGAACTCAGGAATTTGCGTTTTAGCTCTTCTGGGAATACGACGTTTGCCTCGTGCCATTCCGACGAGTCCGTGAAGCCTGAAACGGCGTCAGGATGGCAGTCGGAATATCTGATATAGGGTTTGATGTCATATATCGGAGTCCCGTCCATGAGGTCCGCACCGCCGACGCGGATGACCGGCCCTTCGGGATTGTCAATGTCAATGCTGATGATCCGCGCCGAGGACAGTCCCAGTCCGTTTGGCCTGAATGGGGAACGAGAAGCGAAAACGCCGACTGCTTTGTTTCCTCCCAATCTTGGCGGCCTTACGGTCAGGCTCCATTTTCCTTCGTTGCCGGAGAATCCCCAGATCAGCCAGAGATGTGAAAACCCTTCCAGTCCGCGGATTGCTTCTTCCCGTCGGAATTCATGTCCGAGCACAATTTCCCCTTCAAGTTCATTGACAACGCCGCTCTGACGCGGGATTCCGAACTTGGACGAGAAAGGGGAGCGGAATACCGCTACCGGCTGTATGGTCTTCTGGTCTGGCATTGACTTTATTCGCAATTTGTTGTATCACAGGCGGTTGCTGTGCGAAGGCTGTCTGCTGCGCTAATCCATCTGTGCAGGTCTTCCGCATGGATTTTTACGAGAGAATCCAGTGAGTGCATGTTCTCTGGCTTGATGGGCTCTGCGCTAGGAGATTCCATCTTCAGCGGATTGATAGGGGAGCCGCCCTTCCATACGCGGAAATCCAGATGCGGACCGGTTGCGACGCCTGTTGCGCCGACATATCCGATGATGTCTCCCTGTCTCACACGGTCACCGACTTTAAGTCCGGACGCATACCTGGAAAGATGGAGATAGGCAGTGGTATAGACTGAGTTGTGCCTGATTTTGACGGTGTTTCCACCACCGCCGCCCCAGCCTTTGCTGACGACTGTTCCGTCTCCTATGGACATTACTGGTGTTCCCGTAGGTGCTGCATAATCGACTCCGGTATGGGCCTTGACACGTCCGGTTACAGGGTGCTTCCTGTGATATGAGAAGCCGGAACTGATGCGGGTGAATCTGAGAGGCGCTTTCAGGAAAGCCTTTTTCATGCTTTCTCCTTTTTCGTTCCAGTAAATGTTTCCGCCGTCGCCCTGGTCAAGCCTGATGGCCGGGAAGCATTTCCCGTCATGATTGAACTCGGCGTAATATACTGTGTCAATGTCGATTGTCTCGCCTTCGCAGGATGTCTCGTCATAGATGACGCTGAATCTGTCTCCCGGCTGGATCGAGAAGAAGTCAATGGTCCATGCATAGATGTCTTCGAGATGGAGAATCAGCATGAGCGGGGCGCCGGCCTTGCGGAGATCGTTCCAGAGTGAAGATGAGATGTTTACATCGGCGTAGCGTTTCGTGTGTACGATTGGTTTCGTAACCTTCCATGCGGACAGGGGCTCCTGGCATTTGAATACGGTCATATTGATTTTGTCTTCGTTATAGACCAGATATTCAAGCAGTTGTCCTGTAGTGTCAGTGGCGCTGTAGTAAGCCTGCCACGTATTTCGTGCACGCATTTTCTTGGGATTGAAGACGCTGTCTGATGCGCTGATGAGTTCCATGGCGCTTTTTGGCGTCATGCCTAACCTGGTCATCAGTCCCGTGAAGATTTCTCCGTTTTTCAATGTGCCTTCCGCGAGGTCGAAGGAATCGGTGCAGAAGCCCAAAGGGTAGATTGTGTCCTGCTGGACAGGCTCCGGGGCCTTGTTTCCTCTGTTGCAGGATGGTATAAATATAAAAGCCAATGCTGCCGTGACTGCTGCAGCAAGGGCTATTCTTGCGTTTTGCATTGTTTTCTGTTTTAGTACGTATCATACAAAAATAAATAAGTTCATCAAATAATCCAAAATTTTAGCATTGGCCTGTTTTGCTCTTTGTCCGGATACCTTATAATATGTAAGGAGAATTGCCCTTGAAGTGTATCAAGTGGCTGGAAAATCGCTTAAAATGTATTACATTTGTAGATATATTAAAAATTTGTGATGAGAAGAATTAATGTACTCTTTGGAATCGCGGCAGCTTGCTTTGCGCTGTCTGCGTGTGGAAGTCAGACATCAGGAAGTGCAGAGGGCATAGATGTTCCGGCAGTTGTTGATGCCAGTGGCGTCAAGTTTGACATGGTTGCTGTGGAAGGCGGCTCCTTTGCTATGGGAAAGACACCGGCAGGGACCAAAATCGCGGATGTGACTATTCATGAGGTCGTTTTGGATGGCTTTTCCATCTCAGGCAAACCGGTGAGCAGGCAGTTGTGGGAGGCTGTGATGAATGAGCAGCGCGGTTCTTCATCTTCAGTGGAGGCGCCGGTGGATATGGTATCGCAGGAAGACTGCAAGAAGTTCATTTCCAAGCTTTCGAAGATGACGGGTATTCCGTTCTCTTTGCCTACAGAGGCCCAGTGGGAATATGCATTGTCTCAGGGAACGGTTGAAGTTCCTGCGAAATTCGAGGAGTGGTGCGCTGATTCCTATCAGCCGATTACTTCCAATGAATTGGTCAGCAATCCGTTCTGCGCTGACAAGAAGGATTCGAAAGTGGTCCGTACAGCTGTCAAGAGAAATGAAGAGTTAAGCTATGTCCGCAAACCTGCATTGGGATTCAGAGTTGTTGCGAATACCAAGACTGCTGTTCCGCAGGATATCATGGACGCAATCGTCGATCATAAAGTCACCAGAGAAGACAAGTCCGAGGCTGAAGTGATTGAGGTCGGAAACGTCAAGTACAGGATGGTTCCGGTCAAGGGCGGTTCTTTCGATATGGGTGCTACTGCCGAGCAGAGCGCCAAGGCAGCCGGTGACGATGAGAAACCTGTCCACAAAGTTACTCTGAAGAGTTTTGAAATCGGACAGACTGAGGTTACTGTAGGCCTCTGGCAGGCGGTTATGGGAAGTCTTCCTTATTCGAATGACGCAAAGTTCTCTGAAAAGCCTGTTGTCAATGTCTCATGGTATGACTGCCAGCGCTTTATTGTAAAGCTCAACAGACTTACCGGCAGGAAGTTCCGTCTTCCTACCGAGGCTGAATGGGAGTTTGCCGCGAGGGGAGGTCTCAAGTCTCTCGGAAATCAGCTGGCCGGTTCGATGTATGTTTCACAGGTGGCTGCATATGCTTCCAATTCACACTCCAAAGTGGTTCCCGTGAAGAGTTTCCAGCCTAATGAACTTGGCATTTATGACATGTCTGGCAATGCTTGGGAATGGTGCCAGGACAGCAAATACATGTATAATGAGAATCCTGAGGAGGATCCTTGCCATGAGGCTGCCGGGGAATTGCGTGTCATGAGAGGCGGCAGCGCGGCATCCATGTGGGATGCATGCAGGGTAGCCAACAGGTCTTTTATCCCTGCCAGCTCCGTGAAGACCACATTCGGTTTCAGACTTGCAATATAATTGACAATCAATATTAATCGTGAGGGTTTGCTGTTGCGGGCTCTCACGTTTCGTTTATCATGAAATATATTCAGTTACCTGACCCGACGGCGGAGCGTCGTCTGGTCTTTTATCTGGCCATGGAAGAATACGTGGCCGCACATCTGGACGAGCTGTTGCCGGGAAACGGAAACAAGGACGCTTTCTTTATGTGGCAGGTGTCTCCGACGGTGATTTTCGGAAGAAATCAGGTCATGGAGGCAGAGGTCAACATGCCGTACTGCAAGGAAAAGGGAATCAATCTTTTCCGCAGAAAGAGCGGCGGCGGATGCGTCTATTCCGACAAAGGCAACATCATGCTCTCCTATATCACGGATACTACGGATGTCCAGTCCACTTTCGACAGGTATCTCGAGACATTGGCAGGTTATCTCAAGTCTGTAGGGTTGAATGCCGAGCGTTCCGGAAGGAATGATGTGCTCGTGGATGGAAAGAAGGTCTCCGGCAATGCGTTTTTCCTGAAACCGAAGTCCAGTATCGTACATGGAACAATGCTTTTCGATACTGATTTCGAGGAGTTGCAGAGAGCCATCACTCCTTCTGAGGAGAAAATCAAGAGCAAGGGGGTCTCTTCTGTAAGACAGCACGTTACGAACCTTAAGGAGTATTTTGAGCGCTCCGCTGAGTTCGGAAAACTCGCTGACATTGACAATTTCAAGCATTTTCTGGCGTCTTGTTTCTGCGGCAATGCCGAAGGCGGCATTGACACAATTGTCCTGACCGACGGGCAGATTGCGGAAATCGAAAAAATCGAGGCCGGATATCTTGACCCTGATTTCCTGGAAGGCCGCAACCACGCATATTCTCTCGTAAGAAAAGGAAAGATTGCCGGAGTGGGTGAGGTCAATGCGGAAATGGACATTGACAGAGGCAAAATCACCAAGTGCCATCTGGCAGGAGATTTCTTCCCGCTGCAGGACGGTCTTGATGAGGTCCTGACAAGGGCGCTTTCCGGAATTTCTGATGATTCCGCGTCTATAACTGCTGCACTCAAGGATATTCATCCGGAAGAATATGTTTCCGGTCTGGAACTGGATTCACTCTTGAAGATAATTTGCGGGTAAAACTTGCAGATGTAAAGATATTGGCTTAAATTAGTCACATAATTTAATAACATTGAACTAAAATGGAGGAAAACCTTAAGAAAACGTGCCTCTACGACAGTCATGTCGCAGCGGGCGCGAAAATGAGCCCGTTTGCGGGTTTCATGATGCCGATTCAGTACACTACTATCACCGATGAGCATAATGCGGTCCGTAATCATGTAGGCATGTTCGACGTGTCACACATGGGTGAGATTTTTGTCAGCGGTCCGGATGCGGAAAAATTTGTAAATCACATCTTTACTAATGAAATCAGAGGTTTTGAAGCAGGAAAAGTCCTTTATGGAATGATGCTTCATGAGAATGGTGGTGTTGTAGATGACCTTCTGGTATATCGTGAATTCGAGCCTGATCATTTCCTGCTTGTTGTCAATGCTGCTAACATTGACAAGGATTATGAGTGGATCAAGTCCCAGGCTGCAGGATTTGACGTGGTTGTTGTAAATGATTCGGACAATTGGGGACAGATTGCAGTTCAGGGTCCTGAGGCTGAGAAAATCGTTACTGAGGTTCTCGGACTCAAGGAAGCTGCCGAACTGGCTTTCTATACATATTATGAGACCAAATGGAACGGCCATAGAATGGTCGTGAGCCGTACCGGTTATACCGGAGAAGACGGATTCGAACTTTATACGACTCCGGAGGATATCGTGAATCTCTGGCAGATTCTCAAGGATGCGGGAGTAGTAATGTGCGGTCTCGGTTGCCGTGATACACTGCGTTTCGAGGCGGGACTTCCTCTTTATGGCGATGAACTTTCAGACACAATCACTCCTGTAGAGGCTGGTCTCGGAATGTTCTGTAAACTTGACAAGGAGTTCATCGGAAGGGATGCTCTCGTAAAGCAGAAGGCTGAGGGTCCTGCAAAGAAACTTGTCGGTATCGAGCTCCAGGACAAGGCTATTCCGCGTGCGACATATCCTGTCGAGACAGAGGACGGCACCCAGATCGGTGTGGTTACCACAGGATATCATTCTATCACATTGGACAAGAGCATCTGCTTTGCAATGGTGGATGCACAGTATTCCAAGCTTGATACTCAGGTGTTTATCAGAATCCGCAAGAAGGTATTCCCTGGCATCGTAATCAAGAAGAGATTTTATCAGACTAACTACAAAAAATAACATAAAAACGTAAAAATCATGAGCAAATTAATTGAAGGTCTCAAATATAGCGAGACACACGAGTGGGTAAAAGTTGAAGGTGATGTTGCAACCATCGGTGTAACAGACTTCGCACAGAGCGAAATGGGTGACATCACTTATGTTGATATGCCTGATGTTGATGATGAGGTTGCAAAGGACGAGGAGTTCGGAGCACTCGAGAGCGTAAAGGCTTCAAGTGACCTCGTATGCCCTGTTACTGGAACTGTAGTAGAGCGTAATGATGAACTTGAGGACCAGCCTGAGCTTATCAACTCTGACCCTTATACAAACTGGATTATCAAGGTCAAGATGAGCGATCCTTCAGAATTGGATGAACTCATGGACGCTCAGGGTTACAAAGCAATGACCGAGAAATAGTCTGAATATGGGCGCATTTTCGTATTTTCCTCATACTGAGGATGATATAAAATTGATGCTGGACCGCATAGGGGTATCGTCCTTGGACGACCTCTATGCTGATGTTCCGGAAAAATTCATTTACAGGAAGGAATATGACCTTCCTGATGCCATGTCTGAGCAGCAGGTCAGAGATTTCTTCGCTGACCTTGACAGCAAGGATGCCAAACTGAAAGTGTTCGCCGGCGCAGGTGCCTACGATCATTATACTCCTTCAGTTGTACCTTATATCTGTTCCCGTTCAGAGTTCCTTACTGCATATACTCCATATCAGGCTGAGATTTCTCAGGGAACATTGAGGTATATCTTCGAATACCAGAGCATGATCTGTGCATTGACAGGAATGGACATTGCCAATGCTTCAATGTATGACGGTCCTACAGCAGCCGCTGAGGCCATGAAGATGGCTGTTTCTTGTGCTAAGCGCAAGAACAGGGTGCTTCTTTCCGATACTCTTCTCCCTAATGTGAAGAGAGTTGTGGAGACTTATGCGAAGTATCACGGTATCCAGCTCGGATATATCGCACAGAAAGACGGACAGACTTCGCTCGAGGCATTGAACAAGGAACTCGAGGCAGGAGACGTCGCTGGTATCATTGTTCCTGCATTGAACCGCTTCGGTATCATTGAGGATTTGACAGGCTTCGCAGATGCCGTCCATGCTGCCAAAGGTATTGCAGTCGAGTATTGCGACCCTTCAGCATTGGCAGTGGTGAAGACTCCGGGAGAGTGGGGCTTCGATGTTGCCGTCGGTGACGGTCAGCCTCTCGGTATTCCGCTTTGCTATGGCGGTCCTTATGTGGGTTTCATGGCCTGCAACAAGGATTATGTACGCAAGATGCCTGGCAGAATCGTAGGTCAGACCGAGGATTCTGAGGGCAGACGTTGTTTCGTGCTTACACTTCAGGCACGCGAACAGCACATCCGCAGGGAGAAGGCGACCAGCAACATCTGCTCAAACGAGAGCCTGATGGCGTTGTATGTCACCATATATATGTCTCTTATGGGAGCTGAGGGCTTGCGTAAGGTCAATGAATTGTCTGCTTGTGGTGCACATTATCTCCACGACAGACTTCTTGCTACCGGCAAGTTCGAGGAAGTGTTCACTGCACCATTCCTTAAGGAATTCGTCCTCAAGCCGCTCGTTCCTGTAGAGAAGCTGCAGAATGCGCTTCTGGATGCAGGTATGTTCGGAGCTCTTGAGACTGAAGAGGGTTATGTAAGTTTCTGTGTAACGGAAAAGAGATCGAAAGCAGATATTGACGCACTTGTTGCTGCAGTCGAGGCTTTATAAAATTCGGTAAGAGTATGAAGTATTACGATAAATTAGTTTTCGAACTTTCCAAGCCTGGACGTTCAGGCTATTCGCTTCCGGAAAATGAAATGGCCGGCATGTGGAATATGCCGGAGACATTGTCCCGCAAGTCAGAACTTCCGCTCCCTCAGGTGAGTGAGGTCGATGTGGTGCGTCATTATACGAATCTTTCCCAGATGAACTTCGGTGTTGACACCGGATTCTATCCTCTGGGAAGCTGCACCATGAAATATAATCCTAAGATCAATGAGGAAGTGGCTGCAATGCCCGGTTTCCTCGGATTGCATCCGCTCCAGTCTGCATCTACAGTTCAAGGCGCGCTCGAGGTGTATTACAATATGGAGAGGTCGCTTTCCGCAATTACCGGAATGTCAGGCTTTACATTTGACCCTTGTGCAGGTGCCCATGGCGAGTTGACAGGTCTTATGATCATGAGGCAGTATCACTTGCTTCGTGGAGATACCAAACGTACAAAGGTGATTGTTCCTGACAGTGCCCACGGTACGAACCCTGCAAGTGCTGCGGTCTGCGGTCTCGACGTCGTTGTCGTGAAGTCCAAGGCAGACGGTCTTGTGGATGTCGCTGACCTCAAACCGCTTCTCGGTGATGATATCGCAGGTATCATGATGACCAATCCTAATACCCTCGGTCTTTTCGAGAAGGAAATCGGTCAGATTGCAGACCTCGTCCACGGCTGCGGCGGTCTCCTCTATTATGACGGAGCCAACATGAACCCGCTTCTCGGAGTTGTTCGTCCTGGAGACATGGGTTTCGATATCATGCACTTGAATCTTCATAAGACATTCTCGACACCTCATGGCGGCGGCGGTCCTGGTTCAGGTCCTGTCGGAGTTGCAGAGAGACTCATACCATATCTTCCTGTACCTCACGTTGTCAAGGGTGAAGATGGCATATTCAGCATAAATACTGCAAAGGATTGTCCTGAGAGCGCAGGCCAGGTTTCAGCATTCATGGGTAACTTCGGTGTCATACTCCGCGCTTATGCATATATCCTTATGCTCGGCCGTCAGAATCTCCGTATGGCAGGACGTTTCGCTACACTTTCGGCAAACTACATCAAGGAGTGCCTGAAAGACAGCTACAAACTGCCTATCCCATCTGTCTGCAAGCACGAGTTCGTATTCGACGGTCTTATCAATGACGGTTCGCGTCCTGCTTCAGAAGGCTGTGAGGAGGTACATGGAGCTACTACATTGGATGTCGCCAAGAGACTCTTGGATTTCGGCTTCCATGCTCCTACAATCTACTTCCCGCTTCTGTTCCATCAGGCTATCATGATCGAGCCTACTGAGACAGAGTCTTTGGAGACGATAGATTCATTCATTGACGTGATGCACAAGATTGCTGCGGAGGCTGCCGAGGATCCTTCCGTCCTCAAGACTGCTCCTCACAATACTCCTATTTCACGTCCTGACGAGACCCGTGCTGCACGTCAGCCTATATTGAAATACTGGGACGCATAAAGATTTTTTGCTATGACATTGACAATTATCGGTGCCGGACCTGGCGGTTATGAGACTGCGGTTGCGGCTGCCGCGAAAGGAATTGAAGTTAATCTTGTGTCTTTCGGACCTCTCGGAGGTACTTGCCTCAATGAAGGCTGTATCCCGACGAAGGCACTCTGCCGCGCGGCGGAAGTGTATGAGGATATCCGCAGGGCAGGGGAGTTCGGAGTGTCAATGCCGGATGGCTTCAATCCCGGATTCGACATGCAGAAAGCTGTCGGGCGCAAGGATGCCGTGGTGGATCAGCTCAGGGGAGGAATCGAGTTCCTCATGAAGAACAAGTTGATTCATCTTTACTATGGAAAGGCGTCTTTCAAGGATGCCCATACTGTTCTTGTCGAGTCTGAAAATGGAGAGGCTGCTGAGTTGACTTCTGATTACATTTTCGTTGCAACCGGTTCAGTATCTGCCAGTTTGCCGATTCCTGGATGTGATGCGGAAGGCGTCCTGACTTCAAGGGAAATCCTGACATTGACAGAAATTCCTAAGCGTCTTTGCGTTATCGGTGCAGGTGTCATCGGACTTGAGTTTGCTTCGATTTTCACCAGTCTCGGTTCAGAGGTAACTGTTCTGGAGTATTGTAAGGATATTCTTCCTCGTTTCGATACTGATTTGGCCAAGAGGCTGAAGCAGTCGCTCGGAAAGCGCGGAATGACTATCGAGACTGCTGCCCAGGTACAGGCTATCATTGAAAATGGTGATTCTCTTCAGGTCAAATACATGAAGAAGGACAAGGAGTTTGTTGTGGACGCGGACAAGGTTCTTATGGCTGTCGGACGCAGACCTGCCGTTTCGACTTTGAATCTTGCCGATGTCGGCATCGAATTCTCTCCTAAGGGAATTGTGACAGATGCGAATATGAGGACTTCAGTTCCGAACATCTTCGCAATCGGTGATGTCCGTGGCGGTATGATGTTGGCTCACGTTGCGACATTCGAAGGTGAGAGAGCATTGAATACCATAGTTGAAGAGGCAGCGGGCAATATTCCTGCTTGTCCTTTGGCTGACGGTATCCGTCTGGACATTGTTCCTGCTGCAGTATTTACTGTACCGGAGGCTGCCGTAGTGGGACGTACTGAGGATGACTGCAAAGCGGAAGGCATTGCAGTAAAGTGTCTCAAGTCATTCTACAGGGCCAACGGAAAGGCAATTTCGATGGGTGAGCCTGACGGATATTGCAAGGTCGTTGTCGCTGACGGTGACCAGAAAGATGCTGCAGGTGTCGAGATCAAGGACCGTCAGATTCTCGGTTGCCATATCTTCGGCGCCCATTCTGCTGACATCGTTCAGGAGATTGCCGCTCTGATGAATTTCAATGCTACGGCTGAATCGCTGGCACATATCATCCATGCGCATCCTACTCTGTCAGAGGTTATTCTGACTGCGGTAAGACAGTAGTCTGGAGTATATTTATAATTGATTGCACTTCTTGCGGATTGAGTTTGCGGGAAGTGCTTTTTTTACCGGACGGCTAAGCGACAAGTGAGCGTGAAACGGCCTGCTTGGTCCTATGAAGCCTGACATAGACGTTGGAAGTCTTGATCCCCAACTGGGCAGCAATCTCAGGAGCAGTGTATCCTTCGCGGTCCATATTGAAGATGATGCGGTCTTCCTTGCTGCGGTCTTCCAATGCTGAGTCTATCCGGTATGCCGTCTCCCAGCCGATTACGTCATCTTCGGCTGTTTCCCATTTTATGAACGCGGGATTTTCGAATTCCTCGTCCTCGTCGTTGCGGACACTGATGTCGCATGTGTCGTGATGTGAATTCAGGCGGTCAACCGTTGCCTGCCATGTGAGGAGGCTTACCCAAGTATAGAACGAGCATTTCTTGCACGGGTTAAAGGTGCAGAGGGCTTTGGTTATTGCGTCGCTGACTATGTCATCCTTTTCGCTTCTGTCCATCCAGCAGTAACCGTCAGCATTGAAACGGCAGAGAGCCTTCGCTATGGTTTTGCGTGCGTAATTGCGGAGATTTTCGTATTCCTTAGGGGTGAATTTTGGACTGAAGTTTGACATAGTTCGCGTGTTTTTATTGTTGCTGCAAATATATGTGCTTTGCGGGATGAATGAAATACCCTATGAAAAAATACCCCCTTACGTCATTTGAAATTTCATTGTTTGTTTTATATTTGTAAACCTAATATTTACAGATACTGTTATGCCGGCAAACAAGAATGCTACACTCAGGTACCGTACCATTGACAATCTCCTTTGCTCTGAGGAGTGGTGTACCATTGAGGATATGACAACTGCTTGCGAGAAGCGGATTTCGGAGGAGTGTGGCCGTCAGGCTACTGTTTCCCGCGTTACCATATACAAAGACATTGAGTTTCTTTCCGGACTGGACGGGGTGAAAATCGAGAAGACGTCCAGCAGACCTGTCAAGTACCGGTATGCGCGCAATTCGAAGACTTTCAACGGGACATTGGTGCCGAGTCAGAGTTATGCTGATCTGGAGTACACGCTGGAGTTTCTGGAGTCCATAAGCGGTCTGGTAAGTGTTGATGGCGTTGTGAAGAAACTGAAGCGTCAACTCGAAGGGAGCGGGAAACTTATGCAGCAGCTGATCAGCTTTGAAAGTAATCCGCGGCTGCGCAACAGTAGTCTGCTCTGGAGTCTGTACCGACACATTCGGGAAGGTCATCCGTTGATTCTCAAGTACAATGCCGCCTACATGGAGGTCAAGGACATTGACTTTCAGCCTTGGTATCTGAAACAGTATTTGAGCAGATGGTTCCTGATGGGCTATGCGTACAGAATCAAGGACAGCAAAGGTGTCAGGGTGAATCCGGGGCTGAGGAATCTTGCCATTGACCGTATAGAAATTCCGCCAAAAGGCGTCCTCAAGATGGATCTGGCCAGGATGCGGTCCGGTGATCTTAAACTCAATACTCCGGACAAGGAGTGGTATGTCGATTTCGAGAACTACTTTTCAGACATCATCGGAGTGTCCAGATATCCTGGTGACCCGGTGGAAGTGGTTCTAAGGGCCAATCTCAATGTCGAGGGCGCGAAATATGACTGGTACCGCATGAATACGAAGCCGATACATCCAAGTCAGAAGGTCTGGACCGAGAATGGTGAGGTGGGCTATGTGAGCTTGTCCGTGATACCTAATCCGGAACTGTACAGTGTCCTGATGGGATATGGGCATATGGAGGTCGTCTCACCAGATAGTGTCAGGAAGGAAATGAAAAGGCGAGTGGAGGAACTGATGGCGAATTATGAATGACTGTCAATGGATTTAGTATTTGTTTACTTTGCGCGCCATGCATTCTTTAGGTGAGTTTGCGGACATTGACAAATGGTGGGATGAGAACGGAGGCCGTATAAGATCCGGGGTGATCCGTGAGATGGCCGAGGAATATGTTGCAGGGGCGATATCCCGTCTTGGGAATACTGACAAGGCTATGGAAATGGCTGCAAGGTCGAATGATATCGGTGCGATCAAAGGGGCTATGCGTTACATGGGACAGGATACTGACGACAAATCTGTTCTTGACTTCATTGCAACGCATTGTCCTGACAATCCGAATGCTCCGGCTTTCTTGCAGGAGATTTTCTATGGGGCGGAAAACAGGTATGAGTGGTCCGGGATTGGAGAATATGTCATTGTCGATCCGGATTTCGGCAAATTTGTCGAGCCATGTCTCAGGGCTGTCAAATCTCCTTTATGCAAGAAGCCTGCAGTGTGGTACTATACAGCGGCGTATATTGAGGATATGCAGGGGAAGACAAAGGATGCATACGGATATGTCAAGTTGGCTGAGAATTCTGAGGGGACGCCGTTTATAAAGGAATCGGTGAAACTGATGAGAGTATATCTTGATGCCAAGATGCTCCGCTATGACGGCTCGGACGACGCCAAACTGTTGGCTGGGCTGAAGTGGATGGATGATATGATATGCTCCAATATGACTCCTGAAGTCCGTGAGGATACGGAGGAGTTGTATTTTCACTACAACTATAGTTATTACTATTGGGGAGATATGATGCGAAGGGTGGTCCTGGGCGAGATGGTGCCAAGGATGAAGATTGCCGGCCGTGTACGTACTGCCATAGCTCTTGCCAATATGGCTGACAACAGGATGTTGTGCTTGGTGGACAGGAGTGCAGCAGTGTCCAAGTACAACTGCCATGACTATGACGATGACTTTTTCAAGTTGATGGACACTATCGGACTTCATCATCTGGAACGGTATGTGGCGACCGTCGGTCGGGCGAAATCTGTCATTGACAAGTTCCTTGATGCGAGAGGTTACATTGACATTGACATTGACTATTTGAATGAAATACTCGGCACCAGGTATCTGCGTGCGCAGGATTATGTCAATGCTGTCGGGGCGCTTTCGAAGGTGTCTCCTTCTTATCAATACCGGACGAATCTTGTGCCCTATATGAACCGGTTGCCATTCGTATTCCTCCCGACTCGGTCTGCGGTCGCGCCTGATTACAAGCTTTCTTTCGCCAGACAGATGCTCCAATACCGGAATGAGTCAATGTCGTCTGACCCGGACAAGGCGGGTATTGCAATGGTCATGATGGGTATTGGCCTGCGCTCGTCGTTCAGTTTCTGTTGGGCATTGACGCAATATCATCTCTATACTGATGATGATTGGCTGACCGACGGCAATACGAAACTTGCGCTCTCAGAAGCGGACAGGCTCATGAATGCCGGAAGGAAAATGATTCTGGACCGTGAACTGGCAGCTCGAATCTGTGTGATGCTTTGTCAATGGAAGCATGCAGTTACACACTATCCCGAAACCCGGACAGCGGATATGGTCCGCACCCAGTGTGATACGTATCGGGATTACTGAATTATTCTGCAACCATTTCATGGGTGGGGTGGTTACGCCTCAGCCCAACCGTCAATCGTCTTGGTTTCAGAAGAGAAATTGATGCCGAGCTTGATTATCTGCTTTCCGCTGGCGAGGAATGGTTTGTCATAACCCTTCTCCTCGATTTGTTTCAGTGCAACTTCAGCGGATTCGTCTCTTTTTAATTCAATGATATAGACATACTTGTCGGTATCGAATACAATGTCAATCCTGCCGTTGGATGTCTGGTATTCGGTCTTGACGTAGAGCCCCATCATTTTCAGCATTATCGACATCACGTTCTGGAAGTACAGCTCCAGATCGCCCTGAATCATATAGCTGTTTCCTGCGAAAAATGAAGTGAGACGGTCCATGAAAGCCTTGGTGTTACCTTTTTCAATGTCGCGTATAAATTGATAGACAGATAGTTCGCCGCCTGCCAATGCCGGAGCATAAAGATGACTTAAAGAATTCAGGAATCCGCTCTTCACCTCTTCGTTTGGATAGTCAAGATTATACGTATTGAATCTCTGGTCATAGTCCTTAATCGTAAGATATCCCGCCTGGTACATCAATGTTATCGGAGCCGGACTCACATAGTTCGCTCCTGTCAGAGTCTCCACCGAAA
Source organism: uncultured Bacteroidales bacterium (assembly GCA_934700615.1). Lineage (GTDB taxonomy): Bacteria > Bacteroidota > Bacteroidia > Bacteroidales > UBA932 > Cryptobacteroides. Next base: position 61,128 of record CAKUXR010000013.1, on the reverse strand, counting down.
CGTCGTTTTTCGCGATATTGTCCAGATTATAGTTACCCTGTTTCAGATATCTTACCAGAAATGTAGGCGTCCCAGTCTCGAACCAGTACATCCTAAACTCATTGGCGTTAAATGTATTGAGAAGACTGAACGGGTTGTATATGCCAGGCGTTCTATAATGGAAATGATAGCCATCATACATTGATGCCAATTTCTTGTAGCATTCTTCTTCCGAAAGCCCGTTCATTTCCGCCAGCATCCTCACGCTTTCACCGAAATATGACTTCAATTCCTGCTCCGATATTCCGCAGATGTCAGCATATCTTGCATCCATCGATATGTCATTCAAATTGTTAAGACCGCTGAAGATGCTCATTTTGCCAAGCTTGGTCACTCCTGTAAGGAAGGCGAAACGGATGGCATTGTCCTTTCCTTTTATGACGCTGTAGAATCCCTGAAGCTCGCGCCTGAACTGCTCCATAAGTTCAGGATTGTCAATGTTGTCGATTATCGGCTTTTCATATTCGTCAATAAGGATGACGACTTTCTGGCCTGTCTTTCGGTATGCTGCGTCAATGATGTTTTCAAAGCGTACACTTGCGACATGTTCAACTGTCCGGATCTCGTAACGCTCTTCGTACTTGGATAAAAAAGAGTTGAGTTTGGAATAAAGTTCGTCAACAGACAAATATGCAGCCCCCGTCAAATCCAGATGCAGAACAGGATACTCCGTCCAGTCCTTCTCCAGAGACTCCATTGCAAGACCCTCGAAAAGTCCTTTTCTACCACTGAAATACGCTTCCATAGTCGATACAAGCAGACTCTTTCCGAATCGTCTCGGACGACTCAGAAAATAATACTTGCCGGTGGAAGTCAGCCTATAGACGATTGCAGTCTTATCTACATAAACATAACCGCCGTTTCGGATTTCTTCAAAACTCTGTATTCCTATCGGGTACAACATATTCCGTCCTCTATAAATTATATCACGTCCGGTCGGAAACCAATACCTCCCAAACGATACAAAGATAATCTTTTGCTCCCAAAAATAAAACTTCACTAAACGATATCGGGATTTCATCCGCAACATTGACAAAAAAACCGCGGGTGATATTCCCGCGGCTATTTCTATAACTGAAGTTTAGCACTTGCGAAACTTCAGTTATAGAATGTGTGTCCCTTTTCCGACTATCTGAACAATCGTGAAAGGGTCTTTTCGGACGGGATGCTTTCGTACTCGCGTCCGTTGCCCTTGTAGATGAGATCCTTGACAGTGCCGCCTACCTTGTCGTCCTTGAACAGCAACTTCGCGGAAGCATCATCAGAAATGTCGTAGATGAACATTGACGCCTTCATATCGCTCTGCTCATCGGCATTCTCCGCGGCGATGTAGAGAGTCTTCGCATCATAGACATTGAAAATCATCTTCTTTGCTGTGTAGTTGCCGTCGAGAGTGATATATGGCTCGGAGTCGAAGTTCTCGCCGTCATAGTTGAGCCTGTAGATCTTGTTGCCGTTTGAATAATAAAGAATTGTCTTGATCGGGTTCACGGCAATGGCGGACTCCGGAAGAATCTTGCCTGACGCATCTATCTCGCTCAGGACAGTCTCGCCCATTACGGCGGCATCAGGATCGAACCTGTAAACCTTTGTGGCGGCACCGTCTGCAGTCACCATCATTATGGCCATGGCATCATAGCGTTCTTTGTAATACTCCCCGTCGCATCCTTTCATGAAAATCGGCTCGCCGGAAAGCACCTTGTCTCCCTCTGTCGCTTCGAATGCCATCAATGCCGAATGATAGACAAGTTTGTGGGTTGTCTTGTTGAAATATGTTCTGACATAATCACTTGCATTGGTCTGGCCGACAACGCAAGTATAGTCTGAAATCACTGCTCCGGCCGGAAGAACGTCTGAGCCCTCGGCGGCGACGAAATTCCTGTCACTTGTCATAATGTAGTCTCTGCCTCCGCCGACGAAATAGACGACATCCTGCATATTGTTCCATACGCCCTCCTGCGTACCCTTAGGACAGAGCATGGCATTTGGATGGAACTCACCGCTGCCGTTGTATGTGATTTCCGTCCTTACGGTCATGTCATTGGTATTCAACGCATATACCTTGACCGGATTCTCTGTGCTTACAAGCACCTCATAGAAGTTGTCTGTAAGCTGGGCAGCTTTAGGAGATGTGATGCCTTCTCCTTTCCAGCAAAGTGCAAGCGGGCTCTTTCCAAGCTCCAGTGTAGGGTTGTTGTCCTTAAAAGCATAAGGGCTGGCCGGTGTGTCCATTATATCCAGACGCTTCCATGTCAGCATTGACCCCTCACCAGTTCCTGAGAGCATCAGAAGTCCCTTGTCATAAGGAGTCGTGACCGTGAGCTTGAAGTCGGCAATCTTGGCACCGGTAGAGGTGGACACTTTCAGGTATCCGTTGAACTGGCCGTTCTTGTCGCACTTGAATGTCAGCACACTGTCCGTTCCGACCACCTTGTAGTCGATGTTCCACTCATATTTCACGCTGTCTTTGTTCTCTTCCGTGTAGTTCACGAAATTTACGGTAGGAGCAATCTCCAGATACTCGTGAAGACCTCTTTCGTACATGGCCTCCACCCCTGAAAGCTCTGCCACGTCCGGAGGCAGTACCACCTTGATGTTGTTCTCTTTCGCGCAGGATGCAGCCATCGCCACCATAACACCTGCCGCCATAATCATTCTCAATGATTTCATAATTTTGTATTGTATTTAATTCGAAAATTTCCAAAAGCCGGAACCGCGACTCCAAGGTTCAGGTCAATGCCATTACACCGGCCAGTCTACATCCGGAAAAGTCACCCCGAACTCCGGGTGTTCCCCGAAATACTCCTTGACCTTCTTGAACGTCCGCAGTATCGTATATTTCATTTCATTGATATCTTTCCTGGTAATCGCGCCTCCCCATAACTCGATGAACTTCTGGTATTTGCGCGGATTGTACTCGCCAAGCCACTTCGACAGCATCGGCCACCATTCCGGCAAGTCAAGCCGGTTCGTGAAACTGACCGCCACCGACCTGTCCTCCACCGCGCCGAGCCTGAAATCCTCGCCCGGCAGCATATCCAGTACCACCGTAAACACCGAATCCGACTGGAGGGACAACCGGTGTATTGTCAATTCTACCGTGCCCGCCGATGCTCCGGAATGGATTGTACCCTCCATCCGCGGCTCATCATAATGCTCATGCAGCCTTGCCGTAGTCCTCGAATTGTCAAGAGCTATATTGAACGTCCGGTCATAATCGGCAGGGGAGCCTATGATTTCCACCCCGATCAGGAGCGTCGTGTCCGTCACTGAAAACGGCAATTCGCCGAAAGAAAAATACAGTGAATCTGTCTTGAAATTCACCAGAGAATCACCCTTGTAGGGAAAACTCTCCTTGTAACTGCATCCGGCGACGATGCAGGCCAATGCCAGAACCAATGCTGCCCTTCTCATTTCCGTTCCTCCCCGTTTTCATACTCGCTCTCCGGCAGCGGAAGCACATATACCTCGTCAGAAGCAGTGAAATGCTTGCTGTTCACCCCGTCCATATCCATATTGAACCTCTTGTAAGTGAAGAAAATCTGTCCCTCTCCCCAGTACTCTTTAACATATTCCCCGACAAGTTTCCTTTTGAACTTGGCCTCAGTGTCAATGTCACCGGCCTGAAGCGGAAGCAGACCTCTGGCCGTTACAACCGCATTCAGATACTCCAGAGCCTTCTCCTTGTCCCCCGATGCATATGCGGACTCCGCCAGAATGTAGTACATCTCGGGAATCCTTATCAGACTTGGTCCGGGTATGCGGCCGGTCGGAACTATCTGGTCCTCGTCATAGTTCTTGTCATAAAGCTTCACGCATAGCGTCACGCTCTTCGTCCAAGTCCTCTTGGCGAAATAAGCCTGATACCTGTAGTCATTGTTGGTGGAAGTGAATGTGGAAACTTCGAACAGAGACTGGTAATTGTCGCGCACCATCAGCATTGACTCAGTAAGCCTGGTAGGGTAGAGGCTGCTCCGTACATCCAGATACATGTTCGGGGCATGTAGCCCGAAGATGCACTCCCTGTCAGCAAGGTAGCCCTTGAAAAGGCTCTTCACCTGCTCGTCCCGCGTAAACTGGAAATCACCCTCCAATGCGAGTGCTGCATATTTTGCTGCCTCCCCATGATTCCCGGCCCAGTTGTGCACTCTCGCCAGAAGAGCGGAAGCCGCATACTTGTTCATATAGGCATATGCAGGCGTCCTCCCTGAAATCTCAGGAGACTCGGAAAGCAGTTTGTACGACCTCTCCAGATCATCAGTGATCCTGTTATATACACCCTTTACGGTAAGCCTTCTGAAAGGCGTTATGGAAAAATGGTCGGCATAGGGAATCGCTTCAGCATCAGGTCTTTCTATCCCGTGTGCGAAAAGGCGGAGCATGTCGAAATGCACCATCGCCCTTACCGCCAGAGCTTCTCCCTCAATCCTCGGAAGTTCCGGATAAGAATGCCCTGAGACATTGTCAAGGATACTGTTCGCAGAGGAAATGACATTGTAGGCACCGCTCCAGATGGCGTCAATCCGCGCACGCACATCCTCGTCCCTATATTTCAGGTCAATGCTTTTTGTCAATGTCGTCTCGCCCTCGCCATAGTCGTTGAAGTACAGCTGGGCAATTTCGTCAATGAATCCGAAGGAAAGGTCTTTTCCGTAGAGTTCCTCCGAGGCCATGGATGCATATACCCCGTCCATAGCGTCAATGAACCCCTGCCCGTTTTCGAACATCTTATCGTTGCTTACGATTCCCGGAGTGTCAATGTCCAGAAACCCGCAGGCTGATGTCAGAATCACAGCGATAAAACCATATATGTATCTGTTCACCATATTGTCAGATGTTTAGAGATAATGAAAACTGGAATGACCTTGCAAAAGGATAGTCCAGACCGCGCTCCCTGCGGATGGATGACCAGTTGAAAAGGTCACCTGTGGACAACGAAACTATGGCCCTGCGCAGATGTATCCGGGTAATCCAGTTCTGCGGCAATGTATATGAGACTTTGAGAGAAGAACCGTCAAGGGCATATTCCTTGGCCACGAACCTGTCAGTGACGGGCGTGACTTCCCTGGAGGCTATATTTTTATATTTGGCCATATCGCCAGGCTGCTTCCACCTGTCGTAGAACACTCGTCTGTCTGCGTTCTCGCGAGGATTTCCGCCTTCCACCTTTGTTGCCAGCGTCTGGTTATAGACAGTGGCTCCCAGCCTGTAGGCAAAAGTCATCGAGAAATCCAGACTTTTCCAGCTGAACGATGCACCGAACGAACCGTTCACCACCGGGGTAGTGTCTCCAGCCACATACTTGTCCTTGTAACTGTATTCGTATGTGTAGTTTCCGTCCTTGTCAATGAAAACCTCACGTCCGTTTGCGGGGTTGATTCCTGCCGAGCGCATGACTTTCAGCGCTGTCATTGACTCACCCTCCTGGTAGAAAGATGCCGGCAGTACAGATGATGAAGAAGCCTCATTCTTCTCATTCAGGTTCTTCAGGTAGTCGCTTATCTGGAGAATCTTGTTCGTGTTGTGGCTCGCATTGAGGAAAAGATTGAGATTCAGGTCTTTGCGCTGCAATACATTTCCCCTCACTGAAAGCTCCACGCCCGAGTTGCTTATCTTTCCGAGGTTCTCTTTCGCGCTGCTGAATCCTATGTGAGGCGGTTTGGAAATATCCATGACCAGACTGTTCGTCGTGTCATGGTAATAGTCAATGCTGCCGGTCAACTTGTCGGAAAACATTCCGAAATCCAGTCCTATGTTCCGTTTCAGGCTGCGCTCCCATTTGAGGTGGGGATTCACCATTGATACCGGCACAGCGCCGATGTTGCCATTGTAATATAAATCAGAACTGTACCTGTAGGAAAGGCGGGCCTGATAAGGATTGAAATTGGCATTGCCCACCAATCCGATGCTCGAACGCAGCTTAAGCAGAGAAATCTTCGTCCCCTGCATGAACTTCTCCTTGTGGACATTCCATCCGAGACCTATGGAACCGAACGGGGCGAATCTGTTGTCTGTGCCGAACTTGGACGAGCCTTCGTAACGGACAGACAGGTCGGCGAAATATCGGTTCCCGTAGATATAGTTCGCATTGGCGTAGAATCCCAACATCCTGGACTGGTCTTCGCCTCCTCCCGGATGACTTTCGGCGTAGCCTGTAGCCATCGAAGGATGCTCCAGTTTGTCGGAAAGGACGCCCAGCGCCGAGAATGAATGAGTGTCGGACTTCGTGGCCTCCACATTGACCCCGCCGGTGAGGCTGAGCGAACTTGTTCTTGTCAATGTCTCTCCCCATGACTTGTTCCAGACCAGGAAAGCATTGCCGGACAGGGCATTGGACGTGCCGTCATTGACATTGAAACTGCCCTTTTTCTTCGGGTCCGCGGTAGTGTTGAACCTCTGCGATTTCGGCGAATAGTAAGTCTCTCCGCCGGATTTCGTCAGTGTATAGCTCAATGTCGCTTCTGCCCTGAAGCCTCCTGCGATGTTCCATCTCAGCCTGAACGTGTCGATGAACGAAGTGGATGAAGAATGGATATAACTGCTCAACTGTTTCTCGTACAACGGATTGGCCGTGTTGAACGAAAGCTCCGTGTTAAGGGAGCCGTCTTCATTGTAAGGTCTGTCGTAAGGGTTCAGACTGACATAGTCGGAGAACTTTCCGTAAGGGACGTCCGTGGATTTGGCGGCGCTGAATGATGCGATGTTCTGTATGAACAGTTTGGAAAGACTTCCGTATGTGAGATTGATGCGGAGAGAACTGCTGTTCCTGCCGGAATCGTCCATGACTCCGCGGGTGGAGTTTATGTTGCCTGACACATTGTACCTGAAGTCCTGGCTTCCTCCTGAGAGCATCACATTATGCAGATGGTTCAGTCCGGTGCGGAGGGCCATCCGTTTCCAGTCCGTGTCCACACCGGCATTGACCCTGTCAAGTTTCTCGTAATAGATTTTCTGCCATGCCAGGTCGGTGCTGCTGGATCCTGTGAAATTGCCGTAGATGCCGGCCTGACGTTCGTACTCAAGCTTGTCGGCGGCGTTGAGGAGACGGTAGTCGGAAAGGTCAGGCACACTCATCTGGACATTTCCGGTGTAGTTTACCTGAAGTCTTCCGGACTGCGTAGGTCTGGAGGTGATGACTATCACTCCGTTGGCAGCCTTTGACCCATAGAATGAAGTTGCGGACGCATCTTTCAGAACTGATATGGATTCGATGTCCTCTGCCGGCATATCGAATATATATGAGATGTCCACCTCGGTTCCGTCAAGGATGAAAAGAGGAACATTGGTCTGGTCTCCTTCGATGAAGCTGCTCCTTCCGCGCAGTACCATATCCGGTACCTTGTTTGGGTTTGAACCATTCTGGATGTCGTCTTTCAGTTCGAAACCCGGGGCTTGCAGCTGTATGATGTTCAGTACGTTACTGTGCGTCAGCTTCTCTATCTGATCCCGCTTTATCACAGTCAGCGCACCGGTGTAGCTCTCCTTTTTCTTGTCCACATATCCTGTCACTACTACATCTGATACCGTCTCTGTCCGTTCTTTCATAATGATATCGTAGCGGGTGCGGTCGGCACTGGTCCGGACAGTCTCGTCGCTGTATCCGAGCATCACGGCCTTGAACGAACTGATACTTGACGGCAGGTCGAGGGCGAACCGGCCCTCTGCGTCTGCTGTGGTGCCGTAGGTCCGGCCTTTCTCGCCGTATGCGATTATTCCGGCCCCGGCCACCGGAACGCCGGCAATGTCCGTTACCGTTCCCGTTATGTGTCTGACATCCTGTGCCCGGAGAGGTCCGGACGACAAGAACGCCATCAGAAACAGCAGCAATGTCCTGTATCGTATTTGACGAGTATTTATAGTCATCTTGTGCAATTCCATTTTTTCGGCTGCAAAGATACCGACCTCCATTTCCGTCATCAATCCTATATAATGATGATTTTTAGGAATCCAAAATACCAATAAATGGTGAGGTGGCGTTTTTTGCCATTGGCGTAAATTTGTGCCCGGAAAAAATGTATGAAAATATGAAGATGACTGACAATGCGGCTGTGCTGGCATTGATGATGATGCTTTGCGCATCGGCCGCATATTCCTGCTCATCCGTTTTGGATGAAACTCCGAAAGACATTGATATAGAAGAACCTGCTCGTGAGGTGGACGATATGAAAGTCGTTCCCGGAAGACTGAAAGTAAAGTTCTCGGCGAATGTCGAACCGAAACTCAGTCTGCTTTCCGCTGTCGGGGCGAAGCGGATGGAGCGCGTGTTCCCGTATGCCGGAAAATTCGAGGCCCGTACACATAAGGAGGGGCTGGACAGGTGGTATAACGTCTGGTATGACGAGGATGTCCCTGTTACCAAGGCTGCCGGAGAACTGGAGAAGATGGACGGAATCGAGGTCGTGGAAAAGGTGATGCCTGTCAAGGGGACAGGTTTCGGAAAGCCAGTCACGATTCTCCCCATGGGAATAAGCTCCATGTGGCCTTATGCCGCTTTCACGGTTCCCTCAGAAGGAGGCTCTTCTTCGGAATATCCTGTCGATGACCCATACTTGCCGAAGCAGTGGCATTACCATAATGACGGTACGCGCACGGATGCCGTAGCCGGGGCGGACATCAACTTGTTCCGCGCATGGGAGGTCACATCCGGCCGCAATGATGTGGTGGTGGCCGTAGTTGACGGAGGAATCGACTATGACCACGAGGACTTGGCAGGAAATGTCGGCAACTGGGCTGAACTCTACGGACAGGAGGGCGTGGACGACGACAATAACGGCTATGTGGATGACATATATGGCTGGAAATTCATCTATACCGACCGCAATCCGATGGGAGACAACAAGATAACCGCCGTCCCGCACGGAACGCACGTGGCCGGGACCATAGGCGCGGAGAACAATAACGGCAAAGGCGTCTGCGGAATAGCCGGCGGTCACGGTAACCACTCGGGAGTGCGTCTGCTCAGCTGCCAGATGTTCACGAACAACAAGAATGATGACGGTGATTCCGATGCGGCCATAAAGTATGGAGCTGATGCGGGTGCGGTCATCAGCCAGAACAGCTGGGGGTATGACGGGGCAACCTATCTCCCGCAGAGCTGTCAGGATGCAATTGACTATTTTATAAAATATGCCGGCATAGACGAGAACGGGAACCAGGTCGGCCCGATGAAGGGAGGAATAGTGATTTTCGCAGCGGGCAATGATGACCGCAACTATCTTTCCTATCCCGCCTGCTATGACCAGGTGCTCGCAGTATCTTCAGTAGCTCCGGATTACCGCAAGGCCTATTATTCTAATTATGCGAAATGGGTAGATGTCGCGGCACCGGGCGGCACTTACCGGAAGGACGGACGCTATGATGACGAATGTCCTGTTTACAGCACCCTGCCGGATGACCAGTATGGATATATGCAGGGAACTTCGATGGCCTGTCCTCACGTATCAGGCGTAGCCGCGCTTGCCGTTTCCAAATACGGAGGACCGGGATTCACGCCCGACAAACTGAAACTGTACCTGACGAGAGGTGTCAATGATATTGATGCGTATAATCCTGGCTACAAGGGACTTCTGGGCTCCGGTATCGTGGATGCCTACAAGGCTGTATCTTCGGATCAGGGCTATGCTCCGGAGCGTGTGACTGACCTTCAGAACAGCAATACTGCCGGAGAGGTAGAACTTACATGGACAGTACCTGCGGACAAGGATGACGAGCATCCTGACACCTTCCTGATAATGTGGCGAGTCGGGACATTGGACAAACCGGATCCTGACAATCTTCCTGAAGGAGCGAGCCTTGTGCGTGTCCCTGTGAACGGAAAGAAGTCCGGCGACAAGATGTCCTATACTCTTCTGAACATGGACCAGGACACCCGCTACACGGTGGCCATCATAGCCGAGGACCCGTGGATGAACCGCTCATCCGTCTCGAGCATTTCGTTCGGTACGCCAGTGAACGAGCCTCCGGTACTTTCGACAGATGCGGCCCAGCCTGTGCAAGTGAACTATAACCAGATGGTACGGGTGACTTATCTGGTCACCGATCCTGACAGCAAGGATTATACGTATGAACTCACGGACCCCAGCGGGTCTGTCACCCCTGTAAAGGAGCAGGGCAAACTTCATCTGGATATATTCAACTACAAGCGCACCACTGGCTCATATTCGCTGCATGTCACCGTTTCAGACCGCTTCGGGGCCTCAGACTCGGCGGACCTGCAGTTCGACCTCCTGCCGGACCTCGCTCCTGCTGTTGTCAATGCCTTTGCTCCCGTATATCTCGGCTCGCTGAAAGAGACATCCGTATTCCTGCCGTCATCCGCATTTGAAGATGAGGTCCCGGAGACCGTAAAATACAACCTGTCCTGCGACAGGTCAATGCTGTTCCTCCAGGAACTTCCTTCCGGAGAGTTCAGCATAATGCCGCTCAAGTTCGGCCGCTCGGAAGTAAAGGTTACAGCCACGGACGAGGGCGGAAACGCCTCAGTATGCACATTCGCCGTGCTCTGCCGCGATGATTCCCGCGAAATCGATTTGTATCCGAACCCTGTCAAGGATGTCATGCACATACGCATGGGCAGGAATGTGACGGGTCAGGTCAATGTCTCTGTGTATGATGCCTCGGCGAGGCGTGTCCTCGCTGCCGATGTGCAGATTGCTCCGACTGAGCCTGCCTCCGTGGACATGTCGTCTCTGGGCGGCGGAAGTTATACTGTCCGCCTGTCATGGGATGGCGGCTCGCTTGCACGTACTGTTGTTAAGTAACATGAAAAAAATAAGTTGCCTCAGATTAAGAGAAGATTTTCGAGGATAGATCTGTTTTCGAAGAAGGAGTGTACTGGACGTACACGACTGATGAGAAAAAAGATATAGACCGAAAAGATTCCTTAAGATGATGCAGGTTATTTTTTGAAGGTTACTAAACTGTAGATTATCATAATATGAAACCGATAAGAAGCATTGATATAATTCTGATTGCCTGCGGTGCAGCCTTTTCCTGCATTGCTTCCGTCTCTGCCGCCGCTCAGGAGACAGGCACTTTCATGAGAAATCCGGCAGAATCGAGGACAATGTCTCTTGCCGGTGCCGGTGTGGTGTCGCTTGACGACGTGTCCGTATTGGACAATGCCGCATTGGCTCCGTTCTCTCTGAACCGCTTTTCCGCCGGTGTCTCCTGCCGTTCATGGATGCGTAACGTATCCGGAGGCGAAATGTCATCTTATTCAATGTCAGCCAGATACGGCTTGCGCAAGGCCGGGACTTTTTATCTTGGCGTGCGCTCTCTTAAAATGCCTCCTTTCGAGCAGACCGATGATTACGGCAATGTCATTGACGATTCCTCATCGCCTCTGGACATGGCTTTCGAGGCTGGCTATGCCTACAGGTTCTGCAGCGACTTCTCGGCAGCCCTGACGGCAAGGTATCTCCGTCTGGATCCAGGCTGTGGGGATGCTGCCGATGCCGTTTCGTTCGATGCCGGCCTTGCCTGGCGACACATGTTTTCAGGAGTGCTTGAGGACTTGGCCGCTATTGCCCAACTGAAGAATTTCGGCACATCTCCGGATTATGGCGCGGGCCGCCGCAGCCTTCCGTGGCAGGTCAATGCAGGTGTTTCGGCAGGTCTTCTGTTCGGCAGCCATAACCGTTTCCGTGCAGGAGCCTCACTGGACATCCCGGTAGCGCCGGAATGCGGAGGACTGTCTCCGGACAGGGGAGTCTCAGCATCATTCGGGGCTGAGTACTCATACCGCCGTATGGTCTATGCCCGTGGCGGCTATCATCTTGGCAGTCATTCTTCAGGAGAGCAGTGCTGGGGCTCAGTCGGACTGGGCTTCCGTTTCTGGCACATGACCCTGGACGCGGCATGGATACTCGCTCCGTCATCGTCTCCGCTCCACAACTCCGCATCCGGAACACTATCTGTCTGGTTCTGAGGAAATTGTAACTGCTTTAACCGAAACTGCGGGAACGTTGAACTGATATTTGGACAGGCCGAAAAGTAAATGCCTGTTGTCAATGTCAATGTATGAAACAGCCGTCCTGTAAACACACGATTTCCAGGACGGCTGTTTTTCGGCAAGTCGGATAACTTGCATATGCATGTGTATCATTGACCTATTCCGCAAAGACCATTTCCTTCAGCAGGTGGTCGGCACCGGCAAGCTTGTCGATTGTGAACAGGACGTAGCGGATGTCGAGCGAAATGTTGCGGCAATAGTCAGGGTCGAATACGATGTCGCTCATCGTGCCTTCCCAGACGCGGTCGAAATTCAGGCCTATCAGGTTGCCGTCCTTGTTTATCACAGGGCTTCCTGAATTGCCGCCGGAAGTGTGGTTGGTTGCGATGAAGCAGACAGGAACGGTCTTTTGGCCATTGTCTCCGGTTATCGCCCATCTTCCGTAATCCTTTGATGCATAGATGTCGCGGAGTCTCTGAGGGATGTTGTAGTCGAAAATCTCAGGATTGTCCTTCTGCATTATGCCCTCGAGAGTGGATTGCGGCTTGTAATATGCTCCGTCAGCAGGGGAGTATCCGCTGATGCTTCCGTAAGCCACTCTGAGAGTGAGGTTTGCATCAGGGAAGAAAGCCTTCTTAGGCTCGAACTCCATCTGTCCTCTCATGTAATCCCTGTAGAGAAGCGTAATCTCCTGATTCAGACGCTTTTCATAAGGATATACGTCTTTTGCATACCACTTTCTGAACTCATTGGCGAATCTCACTGCAGGATCAGCAAACATGGCTGCGGAATCCGATGCCTCGAGTTTGGCTACCTTTTCCGCATCCGCGAAAACAGATTCATTGAAAATGGCATCTGCCCAGTTGCTGACGCTTCCGTGTTTTGCCAATTCTTCTTTCATGTATTCCGGATGGAATCCGGCAGGAACATCTTTGTCGAATGCGGTCATTATGGCTACGAAAGATTCTTTGTCGATAGGAAGGTAATAGTCCTTGAAGAAGGACTCTGACATTGATTTAACCCTATCTTTGTTGCCGCCGGCAATTTCTTTTGCAGCGGAGGCTGCAAATCTGCCGAGTTCGACGGTTGCTGCGGTCTCGCCATAGTATTCCTTGGCGAAGGAATATGGCTCCAGAGCGCTGTACAATGAATCCAGTCGAGGGAGAATCGAACTGTATGCTGTTCCGTCGGCCCACTGCGAGAATCTCTTTTCGTAGTCCTGCTTTGCAGCAACGGTCCCCAGACGGTTGATTCCCTTCATCTCGCCCTGCCATTTTTTCCAGGCATTTGCGACGCTTGCGTTCTTGGAAGAGTACTGGATTCTGACCTTCTGGCTCTGTGACATGTATTTCTTCTGTGTGTCAAGTCTCATTGTCCTCAGGGCGATCTTTGCCGGGTCGGAAATCTCCGACACATATCTCACACCTTCTGACATGATGTATTCCTGAGTCCTTCCTGGAAATCCATATACGAATGTGAAGTCGCCTTCCTGGACGCCTCCGAGAGATATCTTGAAGAATCTCTTCGGCTTGTATGGGACATTGTCCTCGGAATATTCTGCCGGGTTGTTCTCCTTGTCGGCATAGATGCGGAAAATGGAGAAGTCGCCTGTGTGGCGCGGCCACATCCAGTTGTCTGTGTCTCCGCCGAATTTGCCGATGGATGACGGCGGTGCTCCTACCAGGCGCACGTCACTGTATTCGCGGTAGAGGAACAGGAAATACTGGTTTCCGTAGTAAAGAGACTCGACAGTGGCCCTGAGTCCCTTTCCCTCAGCGGTTACCTCTTTAATGAGACTCTCGGAATTGACCTTTACGACAGAGTCCCTTTGGGATTCCGTGAAAGTAGGGGAGTATCCCTCGAGAATCCGTGAAGTGACATCGTCCATCCTTTCCAGGAAACTTACCGTAAGGCCCTTGTTCGGAAGTTCTTCATTGCGGTTCATGGCCCAGAATCCGTCGCGCAGATAGTCATGTTCCACGCTGCTGTGCTGCTGGATCTGGCTGTAGCCGCAGTGGTGATTGGTCAGGAGCAGTCCCTCAGGAGAGATGACCTCGCCGGTGCATCCGCGTCCGAAAAGAACGACGGCGTCTTTCAATGATGCCTGGTTCACGCTGTAGATGTCCTCAGCCGAGAGTTTGAATCCCTTGCTCTGCATGTCTCCGATACGCTCTGAAATAAGAGACGGAAGCCACATTCCCTCATCTGCCGAAGCCGTGGTTTCCGTAATGACTCCCAGCGCCATAGTGGTTATCAATGCGCCGAGTGTGTTTCTGAAAAATCTTTTTTGTGTCATGCGGTTATTATTGATTTCAAATATTATCCTGTCTTTTCCTTCCCCGGCATCGAGGTCTTGTTGTCCTATATCAGTATCAATGTTACGCCGTCGGCCCTCCTCCGCAATCCGGACTGCATCCTAGCCCGATGCCAGTGCAATACGCACAATTTCACAAATATAATTAAATGTGTCTTATAAACCGCAATCGTCGTGTGTTTATCCCGTATAAATATTCTCTTGCAAGTAAACCAAATTTTGTTATCTTTACATGGATTTAGACATTTTGTAAAACGGTAATGAAAATAGAGGAAGCCATATTATATGTCCTTGCCGAGCGCAATGGCGGGTTGAGGACCGAACAGATAGCGGACATCATAAACCGCCAGCGTCTCCATGTCCGTAAAGACGGCCAGCCTGTGACATCCGCTCAGGTCTATGCCGTGGTCATGCGCTTCCCGGAAACCTTCGTGAAAGCAGAAGGCCGCATCATGCTGATGATATAAGCACATCACCTCCCGCGTCCGCATCACAGCCAGGCACCTTGCGGGACGGTGCCACGGCCGGCCGTATAAGTCATTGATAATCAGGTGCTATTAAAAAACCGCGTGGATTATCGATGTTTTTTTAACCGAGAATCCACACGGAATTATGTAACTAGCTATAAATCAATATATTAAAAATAGCTCATGTGGCACCGTCCCGCCCGTTTAAGCCTGTTGAAGCCCGTCCAGCCCGTTTACAATGCTTCCCTGCCATCAGGATATCGAAATCGTCCGAAGAACGGAAACCAAGCGCGACCTTAGAACAACATATCCATCGCGGCGCGCTGTGCCCTGGCACTGTTGGCGGCATTCATCTTGCCGAAATTCCACTTCACACCGAAAAGGATATAGCGGCCCATTATGAGCGTATAGGTATCCTCCTCATAATTGTCAGTGACCGTGTGGGAAAGATTGCGCGCCTGGTTCAGGATGTCATTGACACTTATGCTCAGATTGAACGCTCCGATATTCTTGGAAACCACCGCATTCCAGCGCCATTCCGGCTTGCCGTAACCTTCGGCGTAGCCGTTGAAAAAGAAGTAAGTCAGGTCCGTGTTGAACTCGAACTCATGCTTGGTAGTGTATGAACCGCTGGCAAAGAAGCGAGTATCCAGCGTGTTCATATTGGTGCTCTTGTCCAGGGAATAACGGAAGATGCGACCTCTTGTATTGGCACCGAACCGGAACGAATAATGGTCCTGATTATATTTGACACTCACGCCGACATTCTCGCGGAAAGACAGGGTACTGCTCTCCCTGAAACCGCTCAGACCGTCATAGAAACGGTTGCCATGGGCATTGCCCCAGAAATCAGCCATGAAAGCGGAATAATCGAAACTGTCTTTGTCCAGCGCTGCGCGTGTGGCCTTTGTCTGGTAACTGACCGAAGAATTGATGGCCGAACCTTCGCTCAATGTCATTGACCAGTTCTTCTTCTTGTCGAGAGGCATAGTGTAACTGACCTGCAAAGACACATTGGCGCGCGGCTTCCTGGCATTGACAGGGAACGAATACAAGATGCCGTCAGAATCGTACCATCTCGCATAACTGGTCGGTCTTGCTGTCAGCGAACCGTCCAGAAAGACCATCAGAGAAGTGAAACGCTCCCGGTTGTTCATGTTCCAGGAAGCATAGAAATACGATTGCGTAGAAGGCCCCAGATAGACATTTCCAAGACTCGGTCTGGACGGGTCCGCAATGTTCATGACCGGACGCATTTTATATGCGCTCGGACGCTGGCTGTAAGCGTAGAGATTGAAGTTGAAATGGCTGTTCCCTTTACTGTGGATGAACCTCATAGTCGGCGACACAGACCAGAGCCATTCCCCTTTGCCGGCAGTATCCTCGATTCCGTAACTCTTTGAATATGTTTCATTCAGGACGCCGAACACGATACCGCCGAGAGTGAGCCAGCTTCTTTTTCCCAACTGGTATTGGGCCGTCAGATTATAGCTCTGCTCCATGTACCTGTTTCTGCTTTCCGAACTGAAATAGTCATTCCGCCCCGAAGCGTCGGACGCATCCCGGACGTTGTTCTGTTTGCTCCATGTGAACTTGACCTGGGACGAAAGAGTCCATTTCTTTCCGATAGGCTCCGTGTAACCGATCATGTAGCCCATCCCATAGGAATGTCCGTCAGAATGATAGTTCATATTCCTGGACTCGTCACCGCCCGACATCTTGAGCAGAGAAGACTCCTCACTGTCGCCCGAGTTGACATTATAAGTCGCCTGGATTCCCGTCTGGATATTGCGCCCTTTCTTTCCGCCGATTCCCCTTATCGCGATATCCCCCTCGAAATCAGCTGCGTTGCTCAATGTCTTCTCATGGGAATTCTGAGATGAACTGTTCACGAAAGTCCCGGCCTTGGATGTCTCGGAAGAACCCTCTCCGAATGTGTCGGTCTTCTTGTAGGAGAAGGCCGGACGGACATGAAACCAGACCTTGCCCTTCTCTTTCTGCAGTTCGAGATTGGCATTCAGTACATCGGCATATTGTTTTCCCGTATTCTTGGAAGAAGAAAGCAGATTGCCGTCATCCTGATATGTCGTCCTCTCGGACATGCTTCCTGAATTGACGTCAGAATACTTATAATTCGCACTGACAGTGGTCTCCACATCCTTGATACGGCTGGTATTGGCATTCAAACCCACCTGAGCCGCAGAAAAAAGCCCCTGGTTCAGGTCTGAACGCTCACCGTTCTCATCAATGATAACGACAGACGAGCCTGAATTGTCCACATTTAGCCCATTGGCTATGAATGTCACCTGGTCTTTCTTGGAATAGGCTGACACGAGCGCATTTCCGTTATAGAGGAATCCGCGGTTGTCACGGAGCGGCTTGTCCTTCTTGTCCGTCGTGGTTCCTCCGCTCAGTCCGACATTCCCGAACCACCCGTCTTCATATTCCTTCTTGAGTCCCACATCCAGCACCTTCTCCCTGTTTCCGTCCTGAATGCCGGAAGCGCGGGTCTGCTCGGATTCCCTGTCAATGACACGAATCTTATCTACGACTGAAGCCGGGAGGTTGTTCAATGCCGTGCTCTGGTCATTGAAGAAGAAAGTCCTTCCGCCGACAGTAAGCTTGTCGATGGTCTCGCCGTTGAACTTCACCTTGCCGTCAGACGTTATCTCCATTCCCGGCATACGCTGCAGCAGATCCTTCAGCATGGCATTGGACCCGACCCTGAAAGAAGTGGCATTGAACTCGATAGTGTCCTTCTTGATGGTTATCGGATTGCCGACGTCGGTAATAGTGGCCGACTGCAGGTAATTCTTGTCCAACTGGAGACGGATGGTCCCCATATCGGCCTGACGCTCACGGAAATACCTCTCCTTGACAAATGCCTTGTAACCCATCATCTCCACACGGAAGACATAGTTGCCGTAAGGAACTTCCTCCAGTTTCGCCACTCCCTTTGCGTCAGTCAGCGTGAAGTTGGTGATGGTGGTGTCCTTTGCCGGAATTACGTACACTGAAGCGAACGGAACAGGTTCGTTGGTCAAAGAATCGATGACTGTGGCCTTGATTTCGCTCATGCGCCCCTCGAACATACTGTCATTGAGGATGACTACCTGAGCCTTCGCCGCGATGCCGATGAGCATCATCAATGCCATGACAAACAATTTCTTACCCATATCTTTTAGTTTTAAAGGTCAATGTCAATGAAACCGCAATATAAAAAAAAATCCCGTGTTATCCTATCTTATCAGAAGAAATTTATATCAATGCCACAACCCGCAATCCCCGGGGAGGGCCTGTTCTCAAGGACGGAAATTTTGGTATTTTCGGGGAAAATTGCTAACTTGAAACGATTTTTGTGGCCTTAATTTGGCCCCTCAATAGAAACTTGATATGGGATGCCATTGGAAATGAAGTATTATTAGAGATGAAAAAGACCATTATTTGCGTAATGCTGACGCTTGCGGCGCTGATCGGATTCTCAGCCTGTGAAAAAGAGCGTAACGACACCGGGAAAGTGATTGAAGGACTCCCGGTCAAGTCGATCAGACTGGCATTGACCTCCCCGAGCGACGATGCGGTCTCGGTGACGACCCGCGCCACTGCCGAAGTCGAGACAAACGTCCAGAACATGGCGCTGCTGTTCTACAACAAGGCCAATGTCAATGCCAAACCGATTGTCATCTATGTTGACAAGGACGGGATGGGAGCCCCGATTACAGAGACAAGCACAAACTACAAATATAAAGTTGACCTCAATGTCGAAGGAAAGGGCATAACCACAGGCTACTGGTATCTCTATGCAATCGCGAACTACGATACCAAGTTCTGTAACATTGAAATGGGCGAAATCGAAAAGCTCACGCGGGACCAATTCCTGAAGCTCAACATTGACAAGGTGAACAGGGAACTCGACATCGTGGAGAATGCGGTCATGATGACCGGAAACTACTGCGAAAGCGGCAATTTCGGCGATGACGGCTCGCTCACCCTCGAATATAGCAACAAGGAGACAGAATCCTGCACGATAGGCGGCATGATTCACCTCCGGAGAATTGTGGCCAAGATTACATTCGAGTTCAATAACGGAACGAACACTGAAACCGGAAACGTGACCTTCACACCCGAGACATACAGCATCCACGAGTATTCCAGATCCTTCACTCTGATGGAAAGGGAAGCCTCGACTTGGACGGCTACAGGTGGAGTGACCAATGCCAATGGCTATGCGGGCAACGGTATTTTCGTGTCACACGAGGAGGGTGTGTCCCTCGCTGTCATTGACAATAAACTGGAGTTCTACATGCCTGAAAACATCCAGAAAGCCAAGGCTTCACCCGATACTTGGGCATATGCGGAGCGCGAAAGAAAGGTAAGTGCGACTGACCGTTCTTTCAAATATGCACCTGACCATGGAACCTATGTCGTCGTGAAGGGACAGTACAAGGACTCCAAGTACTCCGGCGACGTGACCTATACCATCCACCTCGGAGACTTCTCGAAAAACAACGGCTACGCCTTCGACAACTTCTCTGTCAGGCGCAACTACCACTACACCTACACGATTACCGTCAATGGCGTGAACAAAATCAAAACTGAGGTGGAGACAGGAGTGGAAGGTCAGCCGGGAGCCGAAGGCAACCTGATTCACTATAACAATGAAGTTTTCGACATAAGGCTTGACGCGCATTACGAGAACGTGCTTCTCAAGATCAAGGCCCCGACAGGCAATAAAATCGACGGCTATTCCGTCAGGCTTGGCACCCCGTACAGCAAGAACGTGCTGATTACCAATGCCAATCATTTGGAAATGGCCAATGCCGACTTCGATTGGATAAGATTCGGCAAGCCGGCGAGTTCGACCTCTATGAAGGCCTACAAGGAAAGTGAGACCACAGACATAATCTCCCTGCTCGAAGAACTGAAGGGAAAGACATTGACCACGGACGGCGACCACTACATAGTGAAAGATGGCTACATCTACACGACCGCTTACGTCAATGAGTACTACTACGACAGCAAGATGAAAGCCGCATCGGACAGGACCGCCGAACTCAAGAAATTTGTCAATGCTGATGACCGAACCATGACTATTGCCTTCGGCGAGATCAAGGTAAGTGCCGACAAGCACAGTTCATATACGGACAATGTGGTGTTCTCCATCAGGCAGCGCTCCATCAAGTCGTTCTTTGACTTGAAAGCCGCCAATCCTTTCGGTGTGGAACAGGTGGATGAAACCCCTGCCGTTGACTATAATAGCGCAGGTGGAAAAGTTGACTCCTATAATGATTCGCATTACGGATATCAGAACTTCAAGAATGCAGTCGGAGCGTCATGGTCAACTCACATGGACGCAAACTCATCTGTCGGATATGTAATGTCGACAGGAAACGAGATAGCATTTGACGGTGCAGCGCTTAAGGCCACTTACGGCATATATCAATGTCTGTCGAGAAACAGGGACGAGAACGGGGACGGAAAAATCGACGCCGATGAAATCAAGTGGTACTTGCCGGCAGTTGACCAGTGTACCAATTATTGGTTCGGAATGAACTCGATGCCGAGCGAGGCCAGAATCGAGATGAAGAATAATGTAGGAAGTAAGAATAATTACTGGAACAGTACTTCGGAGCATGCGACATGGTGGGCTGATGAAGGTTCCGCCTATGGCGCGGCTCATGAAACCGCAAAAGTCAGATGCGTACGTTCATTGAAAGATTATTCGGCGGAGACCACCAAACTGACATCCATCGATTCGGAGAACAGAATCGTCTATATTACAGGCTTGGATGAAAAGAGCGTGCGTCAGTCGAATACTGCCCATACCGAGTATGCAGCACACTACAGAGGTGATTTTGAAGACAAATTGCCTGAGGCCCTTCAGATTGCAAAGGACTTCTTGACGGCAAAGGTTTCTGCTACGGAAACCAAGTCGAAATTCACATTCACGGAGGTCAGCGAGGGTGAGTGGTGCCAGAATTACTATACAGAGGATGGCGGAAATGACCTTGGCTCATGGCGAATTCCGAACGAAAAGGAACTTGCCGTAATCAATCACTATTATGCTGATCCTACCGGTCATACTGATTTGCTGACGGCCTCAAGAAGCAAGTATGTGCGTCCGAACTCGTCTGGTGTTATGGTCTTCTATGTGAACATATTTAATCAGATTACTACGAATATGACGTACGACACGAGTACGTCGAAGCAAAAGCCTATCGGCACCAACGCCGTATTCAAGCTTCGTTGTGTCCGCGATGCTAATCCTAAGGCATCCGGCGCCGGAACTGACAACAGTTCGAATACATACGAGAACGGAGGAAGTATCATCAAATAAACTGATTCAAAATGAAAAAACATATATACGGACTGTTCCTTTGTGTTCCTGTTCTCGCCAGTGTGTCCGGCTGTTCACAGAGAGAGGATGTCCCTCAGGCCGGCACTGCCGAGGAGATTACCATCATCGGAACCCAGGATGATTTCGCAGGACTCAAAACACGCTCAGTAGTCGGCGAAGTCCTTGACAACGAGGCGATTGCAATGGACTGGAGCGTAGGAGACCAGATCGGAGTATTCGGAACCGGCACCACCAGCAATGCATGCTTTACAAGTACAAATACATACCCTATCCGCGAGACCGGGTTCAAAGGAACTTGCGCCACAGGGGAGATCCCGGAATACGCCTACTATCCCTATAATGCCAATGCCAGCGACAAGACTGCGGTTCCTGTCGGTATTCCTTCCGTTCAGAATTATTCCGGAGTAGCCTCTGTCGCACAATACGATTTCAAGGCTGCAAATTCATTCGCGGATTTGGGCGACGGGAAGTACCAGTTCAATATGAAACAGCTGGCATCGCTCCTGAGACTTGAGATAAATCTCAATGACATCGCGGCACTTCTGGCAGAAAAAGCTGTTGAGACTGCATCAGAGTCATTGAAATCCATTACCCTAAGTTCGGATGTCCGCATGACCGGTGACTTCACCTGCGACCTCACGAAACTTGCAGGGAACAATGCCCTCAATTTCAGCGGAGACGCCGGGCAGACCCCAGGATTGACAATCAATTTCATTGAAAATCCGGCTCTTACCGGAACGGTTGTCGCCTACGCTGTTGTCGCGCCGGGCGCCCAGAAAGGCAAGACGCTCACCTGCACGATGATTGTCAATGACTTCCTTTCAGTCAAGCTGTCGGCTCAGATGCTGTGCGATTTCGAGGGAGGAAAATATTATACACTTCCTCTCAATGCTACCGTATTTGCCAATAACGGTGCGACTGTCGAGGACAAGACCCCTGCTGACGCGGAGCCCGTTGCCGGCCAGCCGTCCAACTGTTATATGATCAATGCTGCCAAGACGTATTCGTTTGATGCGACTGTCATTGGCAACGGTGAGGCTGGAATAATTGCTGATGCCGGTTTCCATACCACGAGCGCCGGCATTGACCCGAAATCTGCGAAACTGATGTGGGAGGATACCGAAGGCTTCATTTCAGGTGTCAGCCTTGTGAAGGGAAAGGTTCATTTTACGGCTGAGAAGAATGTCGGCAATGCGATGATTGCTGTCTTCGATGGCGCGGGAACTGTGCTCTGGAGCTGGCATATCTGGGGTGTCGGGGATACGATGCCGGAGGATGAGGAGGTCTCCAGTCAGGCTACCATCAGTGCGAATTCCACGCTAAAAGTCAGGTACACTGTCATGGACCGTACACTCGGCGCATTGTCCAAGACTTCTTATTTTACGACGCTTTATCAGTGGGGACGTAAGGATCCGATTCCTAATAGCACTGTTTATTATGTGGATGGGCAGGCTATCGAGATAGAGACGACTTATCCGGTCCACAAGCCGGGTTCGGCAGAAGACGCTACAATCCTTACCTCCGTTCAGCATCCTGAGTGCATAATAGATGACTATAAGGGTCAGGCAGGAGATTGGCTTGCCAGTGACAAAACTAATAATTATAACTTGCTGTGGGGAGATGCCAATACCACTTATGTGTTTAATAAATCCAAGCCGGCTGCAGGAAAAGGATGGACAAATGGCAAAACCATCTACGACCCGTGTCCATCCGGTTATAGAGTCTCCAGCAAGTTTGCGTGGACTGGATTCTGTGGCTCGTCATCCGGAGGGACACAGAATATAGACCACATTAATTTCGTCAAATACGAGAACGGCTACTACTTCAAGAAGAAGTCCAGTGATGGTGTCGGAATCTATTTCCCTATGACAGGCTCCAGAGGATGCAAGACAGGCTCATTATGGGTTGGAAGTGGAGCAAGTGCTTACAGTTCATTGAACTACGATGCTTCATATTGGGCGAGTGCCCCGTCGCAAAATCTTGGAAAAGGAACAAGTTTGAGCATCAGTCCTTACGTCGCATCACCATCGTCATCAACTCAAAGCAGTGCCAACAGTATCAATACTGTGGATGAGTCCGGAAACAGATCCGCAGTGCATCCGGTCCGCTGCATACGGGAATAACCGAATCCGTCTGTTGATTTCAGGCAATGCTTGACCAAAACACTGAGCGCCAATATTCAGAATCCATGAATATTGGCGCTCAATATCTATGTCGCTCTGACCGACGGGTTTGTAACGCTTATTTGTCGGCCTCGTGATTGCCTCCCTCTTCCTCCTTAGGAAGCACGATAGGACGGAATCGCTTCTGTCTGCGCTCCCAACGCTCGCGTGCAAACTGCTGCATGTCGATTGCCTGGTCGTTCTCGTCGATGATTTCCAGGCCGAGGATAGTCTCGATTATGTCCTCGAGGGTTATGATACCCTGGAAACAGCCGTATTCATCGATGATGAGAGCCATCTGCTCATGCTTCTTGAGCAATTCCTCCCAAATATGTCCGCAGGAATCCTCCTCCTTGAAATAGGATATAGGTCGCTTCAGTTCCACCAGTCTCTTGTCGAATTCGTCATCCGCGAGACCCTCCAGAGCATCGCTCAAGAGAATATAGCCGGTGATGTATTCCGGCGAATCCCCATAGACTGGAATCCTGGAGAAATGCAGGTAAGTCTCGTTCTTGTAGAAATTTTTCAATGTCATGTTCTCCTGAGCAGTCATCGCTACGATTCTCGGAGTCATCACATCGCAGGCCTGAACCTTGTCCAGTTTCATGATATTCTGGATGACCTTGTTCTCGTCAGAGTCTATCACACCCTCCTCCAGACCGATGTTTGCCATCGCCGTAACCTCGTCCCTGCTCACGGTCGCCTCGTCCTCATCCTTGCTCAACAGATTGGTAATCAGCTGGACAATGATGACAAGAGGCCACATCAGTATGGTAAGGAAAGAAATCACCGATGTCACGAAACCCATCAGATTCTTCCAGTATGTGGTTCCGATAGTCTTCGGGACAATCTCCGAAAACACCAGCACCAGTAATGTTGTCAATGCCGAGATGATACCGAACCAGGTGCTTCCGAACAATATCGTCGCCTGACGGCCTACAGCCGCCGCGCCCAGAGTGTTCGCGATTGTGTTCAATGACAGAATTGCAGCCAGTGGCCTGTCCGGATCAGATTTGAACTTGAAAAACTTCTCTGCAGGCTTGTATCCCTGCTCCTTCTTCATCGTTATGAATGAGAGCGGAGTTGACATCAATACCGATTCCAGAAGAGAGCAAAGGAACGAAACTCCCAGCGTTCCAAGCATATAAATTATAAGCAGTGTCATACTGTGTTCTTAGAATATTCCGCAAACATACATAAAAAATATGGATTTCATGAACTGTCATTGATAAAAAATACGGCCCCAGGTCGCCGCACTGCGACTCTGGAGCCTTTCCTATGAAGCGAAATTAAGTGCTATTTGAATTTTCCTTCGTTTACGAAGTCATTGTATTCCTTCATCTCGTCATCCCAACCGGTGTATTTCATGCCCTTTACAACATACTTTTTGACTGTGCCGTCAGGGTAAGCCCTTGAATAAGAATCGATTTCTATTGTGTCGATCTTGTTGCCATTGTTCGTGCCTGTAGTTCCGCCGGTGACGATTTTCCCGCTGAAGGATATTGTGTATTCCTTGTAACCCAGTTTGACTGCTGCAGTATAGTAGCCTCCCTGGCCGGATCCTGCACCTTCGAGATATGGATTCCATGCGGTTCTCGGCTCGGTAGCAGTGATACCTGAGCATGTGAACGTCTGTTCTTTCAGATTGACATCGACTTTGAAGCGGACGGCGTCCAGATATAGCGTACTGTTGAGAGACGTGGCAGCAGGGTTCAAGTCGGTAATGGTGACCCAAGCTTTGTCTGAATCATTGAAAGTCGTGTTCGTGATAAGGACCGCAAACACTGTTGATGGCTCTGTGGAACCATTCTCGTAGGCGAATGTGACATACTTTCCATCTATCTTCGAGATGGCAGTCATTTCTGGGTCATCGACCTTGTATGTCTCGCATGAAATGACTGAGAATACGGCCGCCGACATCAATGCGAGGCTTTTGATTATTTTATTCATAATTCATTCATTTTAAGTTGATACGATCCTTATTTATGCCACCACATCTTCACGTTCAGAGCTACAGGCTCAGGTGAGTTGACGTTATATGTGGCTGAAGTCTTGGAATAGAGGAAACGCTGCGGATAACCGCTGTCCAATACACCATGATAGTCAGTGATCGTCTTTCCTCTTGTAGGGTAGCCTGTCCTGTTGAGGTCGAACCAGGACTCTGTAGGCATGCAGCGGACGTTGGATGCCCATTTGTGATTAATAATCTGCTCTACCATGCTCTCGGCGCTTCCTGATTTGAAAGCGTATGGGCCGGCCAACAGAGTCTGGGCGTCAGCCTCCTTGCATTTTGCTCTTGCAAAAGCAGCCTTGATTGCTGTTTCATAGGCGGTCTTTGCTTTTGCCGCGTTCCCGAGTCTTGCATAAGCCTCTGCCTTGAGGAATTCAGCCTCATCTACAGTCCCGAAATATACCGGATCTATCGCGCCTATGGCCAGACGGCTGGTCTTGGTTGGGTCACTAGGCAGACCATATTGCTCTCCTCTGAATTTTCCGTCAGGATTGCTGTCGTAGTAATAAGCGAATCTCGGGTCTGATGCGTCGAGTACATTGGCGATATCTGAACAAGCTCTGATGTTCATGTTGGAGTTGAGTTGACGACGGTCGTTCTCGTAAAGAGGGTTGGACTTGTCGGAAGCATCGAGGAAATTGTCAAATGCCGCGTCCTGTTTAAGGAGGTTGTCCTCGGAGAGAAGTGCCTCTATCTTGGACTTGTTGGTGTTGAAATCACGCAACATCATCTTGAGGTAGAGGGTGTTTGCGAACTGGAGCCATCCGTCGATATTGCCTCCGAACACCATGTCCGAAGAAGCCGACAGATTGTTTGATTCGTCAGTCTTGGCCTTGGCATGAAGTCCGCGAACCTCTTCGAGAATGCCGATGATATGTTTCTGCATATCCTCGCCTGAATCGAAATGAGGATTCTGTGATTCAGTCAGATACCCTTCCGAGTAGGCGACTTTGTCGTAAAGGCTGGTAAGAAGATACAGATTGTAGGCCAGCATTGTCTTTGCCTCCATTACATAGTTTGTGTTGCCTTCTTCAGCCTCACCCTTGGTTATGATTTCCTTCAATGTCGGCATGATCGAACCATAGAAGTAACTCCACGGGCTGGTGAAAGATGAATTGGTGACATCGTAGGTCATGTGGGTGTAGTACTGGTTGGCGGTGCTGCACTGGTTGACATACTGTGCCCAGAAATAGCCGTACAAGTTTATGTCATAGCCAACCTTGTAGGCAGTCATGAGCTGTGTCGTAGGAAGGAGGCTCTTTATCTTAGCATCCGCCACGTAGTTCGGATCCGTATTGATGTCTAGCCAACTCTTGCAGCTTCCCATCGAAAGAAGTGCAAGCGCTGAGGCGAAATATGTATATATCTTTTTCATAATCAATCCTAGTTAAATAATTAGAATACAATCTTTACGCTACCACCGAATGTCCTGGTGGACGGTGCTGAGAAATACTCTCCGTACTGGGATGTCAGGTCATTGCCGTAGTTGGTGTTGTCCGGATCTACGAGTCCCTGCTTAGGAGTCCACATGAGGAGATTTCTGCCGACCAGAGAAACATTGATCGATGACAGCCATCTGACATTTTCGAACCACTTGTCAGGAAGAGTGTACGAAATGTTCAGTTCGCGAAGTTTCACGTATGTCTTGTCGATAAGGAAGTCGCGATATACAGAGTAATTGTTGGAGTCGTTATACAGTCCGTGAACATTATAGAAAGAGTTTATCGGTCTGTCATTTTCCGCATAGACAGGGTTGCCTGCTCCGTCTTTTCCTACCTGAATCACTGAATTCGGATAAATCCAAGGATCTCTCAGGTTGTACATTGTCTCTTCTGCGTTACCGGTGAAGTAAAGAGTTGACTTGGTAGCTGAGTACATGAGGCCGCCATGACGGAAGTCGAAGTTGAATCCGAGTGAGAGTCTCTTGTAGCGGATTGTGTTGTTCAGACCCATAGTGTAGTCTTCTTCAGCCTTTCCGAGAGTGGTGTAATTCGATTCATCGTATGTAGGGAGACCAGTGTTCTGGTTCACGATAGTCATGCCGTAATATGGGCTGGACTTGTCTTCCACCTTATTGATTTTGTAGTCAACCCATGTGGTGAGAGACTCTCCGACCTTCGCCTTCAGCTGAGGTCCCTTTGTGAGACCGTAGATCTGGTACTCCTTGACGTCATCCCAAAGTGACTTGACCTTGTTGTTGTTCTTTGAGAAAGTGTAGCCGAGATGCCATTCCCAATCCTTGGTCCTTACAGGTACGATTCCTACGGACAATTCGATACCCTTGTTCTGTATTTTGCCGATGTTGCGTACTGCTGAGGTGTGTCCTGACTCAGGAGCAAGTGTCGCGGAGATGATCTGGTTCTTGGTTATCTTGTTATAGAGAGCAACGTCGAAGCTCAACCGGTTGTCGAAGAATCTTGCGTCGATACCGATTTCCGCTTCAGTGGAAATCTCAGGCTTCAGGTCTGTCGAAGGAATTCTGCTGCTCTTTATGAGTCCCGAGAAACTGTTCAGAGGGAATGTGAGTTTTCCGAATCCGCCGCCTGCAGAACTGAGATAGTAGTATGCCGATGTATAATATGTAGGTGCATCGTTACCTGTCTGGCCGTATCCTCCGCGAATCTTGAGGAAACTGATGACACTGTTCTTCATCGAAGGAATCAATTCCGTGAGGATGACCGAACCGTTCACTCCGTAGTAGAAGAACGAATTGTTATCGATTGGAAGTGTCGAAGACCAGTCGTTTCTGGCTGACAATGTGAGATATACGGAGTTTTTCCAACCGAAGTCGGCCTGTGCGAACACTCCCATGAGGCGACGCTTTTTGATCTCTGAACTTGCTGTCGGGGTGGCTCCGCTGGTATTCATGAAACTTGCCCATTCTTCGATGGCGACTCCGCTCAAATTTCCATATAATCCGGAACCTGTTCTCTGGTTAACGTTAAGTCCCGCTACACCGTGGAGAGACCAGTCCTTGCCGAAGGTATAGTCGGCATTCAGCAGGAAGTTCGCGTCCACCTGTGAAGTCCTGTATGAAGTCTCAGAATATGAACCGTTCTCCGGGGTCGCTCCGTTGACGTCAGAATAGGAACCAGGGTTGAAGGTCCAGATGTCAGTATAAGTCTTCTGGATGTAGTTGGTAACATCGAGACCACCTCTGGTGATGAACTGCAGGCCTTTTGTAAGCTGGAGGCCGAATTCAATGTTGCCGAAAATTCGGTCGTCCGAATAGGTCGAATAGTTGTGGTCGAGAATCCACCATGGGTTCATGGCATATGGAGTGTAGTAGTTGTCCGCATTATTGTAGATGCTCTTGTAGTCTTTCAGCTCGCCATAATCGACGTTCACAGGATACTGGATGATGTTCTGATAGATGGTCGCACCTCCGCTTCCCTGTCCGGTCATGTTGTTTCTCACGTCCTTGCGGATGTAGTTGATGCTGTAGTTCAGCCAAGCAAGACCGTCATTGATCTTGGTGTTGCCTCGGAACGAGAAGTTGTGTCTCTTGTAGTAGTCGTTGCTTCCCGGAAGAATACCGTTCGAGTAGATGTTGCCGTAGGAAGCCACGAAACCTGTGGTCTTGCTTCCTCCCTTGACACTGACGGTATTGTTTGTCTCAAATCCGGTCGCATAGAAGTTCTTCAGCGAATTCTTCTTGAAAGAGAAGTCGGTGAATGACGGGTCTGCGCCGTTGTACTGATGGGCGCCCGGTCTCCATTCCACGCGTCTTCCGTCGAGGAGGTTACCCCATGAACCATTCTCTGTCATCGAGTAGTTTCCGAAAGGATTGCCGTCAGGTGAGTAGAACCAGCCCGCACCGAATCTGTCCTGTAACTGCGGAATTCTCAGAACGGTGCTGGCCTGGAATGAACCGTCGTAGGTGACCTTCACTTCCTCGTTCTGCGAACCGCGTTTGGTCGTGATGAGAATCGCGCCGTTACCTGCACGTGAACCGTAGAGGGCGGTAGCTGAAGCTCCCTTGAGGACGGTGATGGACTCGACATCCTCAGGGTTGATGTCGGCAGCCTGGTTACCGAAGTCGATGGAGTTGTTAAGGCCGTGGCTTCCCATTGCGCCGTTTGAGATAGGTACACCGTCAATGACATACAAAGGAGCATTGCTTGCGAGGGAAGAATAACCTCTGACGATGACCTTCTGGGATGTTCCGGTAGCTCCTGCAGATGAGATCTGCATACCTGCGACCTTTCCTGCCAGTCCCGAGAGGACGTCTGCGGAGCGTCCCTTCGTTAATTCGTCTGAACGGACTGTAGTGGATGCGTAACCGAGAGTCTTTTCCTGACGTGTCATACCCGTAGCTGTCACGACAACTTCATCCAGTCCCACTGCGTCGATCGACAGGACGACATTGATTACGTCTTCTGTGCCTATAGGTACGATAGCATCTTTCATTCCGAAGAATGTTACCTTAAGAACTGTGCCCTTGTGGACTTTCAATGAGTATTTTCCGTCTGTATCAGTGACTGTTCCGATGTTTGTACCTTCGACAAACACGGCCGCTCCTGGAATAGGGAATCCGTCTTCAGCTCCTGTAACAGTACCGGTAATGATTCTGTTCTGGGCTAAAGCTACGCTCATGCCTAAAAACAGGCATAGCGCGAAAGTTAGAAGTTTTTTACCCATAAGCTTTAATTTTTTTGTGAAATCTTACGATATGTGGTTAATAATTGTAAGGTGTCTTGGGTGATTTGCTTTCAAATTGAATAACGCTTGTGTCTTAGTGTAATTCTAAAAATGTTGATACTTAGTGCTTTATATTCGCGTTGAGCGCAATATAGGTAGGTTATTTTGAAAAAGCAACAGTTCAAGGCAAAAAAACTTAAACGTTTTTTATTTTTGATACAAAAGGTTTTAAATTACACTTTTGGTATTTTTGACTTTTAAAATGTTATTTTTGGCGGATTGAGTCTCACATGTTTTAATTGATGTCCAGGCCGGTTTTTCGCCTTCTATCCCACAACTGATTTCATTTTCAGGGATTTGATATATCTTTGCAGCCGTTTACAATGCGACAAAAGATGAGAAAAACCATATTGATTGCGTTGACGGCAGCTGTAATGTGCTGTATGTCAGCTGAAACCTATTCGAAAGAGCCCCGGAAATCAGATGACCCGCAGAAGAAGACTCAAACGGAGAAAAAGACCGGATGGGAATTCGGTGTCCTGCCATGTCTTACATATTCTTCCGACATGGGTTTCCAGTATGGCGTATTCGGAGACTTCTATTATTATGGGGACGGCTCGACATATCCCAATTACAGAGACAAGATAAGTTATGAGGCTTCTCATTTCACCAAGGGACTGACTAGACTGTATCTGGCATATGACAGCAAAGTGCTGATTCCCAAGGTCCGGACTACTTTAAGCTTCACTTACATTGACGATCCTCTTTATAATTTCTGGGGGTTCAACGGTGCGGCTTCTCCCGTTTTCAAGGCATTGACCTCGAACAAGTCCTATGCGTCTCAGATTCTGGACGGGACCATTCCGGCCTCCGACGCGGCTCTTTTCTCCTCTATGGGAGTGGACCCTTTGAAGAACGTTTCCTATTATTGTATAAACCGCGACATTATAAGGGTCCTTGCTGATTTTCAGGGCAATATAACGCCTCATCTTCTCTGGGCCGGCGGCATAAGCTACTGGAATTTCCGGATGGGGGATATCAATGAAAGGAAGTATGGCTATGATGCGAAGTCCACTTTGTACAATCACTATAAGCATTATGGCGTAATCAGGGACTCGGAAGCAAAGGGAGGCAACAGACTGGAATTGAAGGCGGGACTGGTTTATGACAGCCGTGATTTCGAGACGGCTCCGAATAAGGGTATATGGTCAGAGATTTATGTAAACGGTTCCCCGGATGTTTTTGGAGACGGATTCAATTATCTCAAGCTGAGTGTCCATTTCCGTCATTATGTCCGTATTCCGTTCGGGCTCAAGGTAGGGGACCCCGTGTTCGCATACCATCTTGCATATCAGGGAACCGTAGCAGGCAAGGCTCCGTTCTATATCCAGCAGAATGTTACTGCCCTGATTCTCAAGCAGATGATGTCAGAAGGACTTGGCAGTTCGAATACTCTCCGCGGTACCCATGCCAACCGTATGATAGGCGACGGCTATGCCTGGGGTAACTTCGAGCTTCGTTTCAAGATAGTGAATTTCAAGTTGCTGAAGCAGAATTTCTACTTGGCGGCCAATCCGTTCTTTGACTGCGGTATGATTGTGCAGCCTTATCGTGTCCATGAGATGAGTGCCTTGCCTGAAATCGGTGTCCTGGCTCTCGAGGCCGGCTATAAACCGGCTGAAACTGAGAAGTATATCCGTAATATGGCGCACCAGTTCATCTGTAGCGGAGGCGCCGGCCTGAAATTGGCCTGGAACCAGAACTTTATTGCCTCTGCCGAGGTGGCACACAATTTCAACACCGGTATCGGTGACCCGTTCTGGATTTCCCTCGGCACGAATTATTGCTTCTAGGAAGTGTTTGCGGACAGTGTCAATGACAGTCAGGCCCTGCCTGAGGGACTCTTCCTGATGATTTCTACATCGTTTCCGCAGTCGTATATAGCATCTTTGTCCATGTACGTCACGCTGGACGGGACATATACCGTCCTGAGGTTCCGGCACTTCTCCACGGCATAGGCCTCGATTCTTTCCGTTCCTTCCTCGAAAACTATCTCCTCTACGTTCTCCAGCCTGTAGATGAAATTCTTTTCGATGACCTTCACCGGCTTGAGTTCCAGTTTCGTTATCGCCGACGGAATGAAGTACGGCGCATCGTTACCTATATTGTATAGCACATTCTTGTATGCGGTCAGAAACTTGTTTGCAGGGTCAACATTGATTTCGCGCAGGGAACTGAAGTTGCTGCCCAGATAGACCGTGTTCTCCCCGACACTCTCCACATTGCTTCCCAGATACAGCTTGTCATATGATCCGCTGACCTTTTTGACAGGGCAGAAAGACGTGATTCTGAAACCGTTGACACTGAACGGAACCAGCACATAATCAAGCTTGGAGTCCTTGACCTCTGCAACATTGAGCCTGCCCTCCCCGAAATTATAAGCGAACCTCTCGTCTTCGAACAGGTCGAAATCCGCTCTCACCGGCTGGAGCACATCGCGATATTTCCCGGTGTCATCCATTTTGTAGTCAATGCCGTTTGTCGGGTCGCTGACGTGCCATTCTTTGTCCACATATGCATAATTCCAGGCGTGGCCGCCAATCCCGACGAGCCAGCCGTTCACGCACATTGCCGGAATGTCCTGGCTCTGGCACATTATCTTGAACAGATTTGCATAACCCTGGCAGACGCAGACCCTATGAATGAAAACGTCGTACGGGTCGAGATATATGGTCTCGTTTCCGCTGCCGTACCTGATATTCTTCACGATCCAATTGAAAATATTGTCGTATGTCTGTATCTTGCTGTCCGCCTTCAGGTTATTGTCAATGAATTGCCTGATTTCGGAAAGCTGCTTCTCCGTGATTTTCGTTTCGCCAGGTGCCAATGTCCTTGCAGGGTCCGCTGCCGTCAATAAATCGCGCAACGCGAGTGCCCCGTCTGCCGGCAGCCGCTTCGCCCCGTCATCCTCGGGAAAGTCAATGCCGGCCGGCGGCTCCTTGTCCGGAATCTGTCCACTGCCGTTCTCTTTTCCGCAGGACGCGAATCCCAGGACTGCTATCAATGTTATAATTAGTACCTTATTGTTCATGTGTCTTTCGTTTGCAGCGCAAATGTAATATTATTTCACTGTCATTGATGCGAAAAATTACTATATTTACGAGAAATTGCTCGGAAAATGAAAAGAATATTTGTAGCATTGGCATTGACCTTTATCGCGACGGCGGCATTGGCGCAGACGGGGACTTGGAACGGCAAATTGGACGTCTCCGGCGCGACGCTTTCGCTCGTTTTTCACATTGGCGACAGTACCGCCACTCTCGACGTGCCCGACCAGGGCGCGAAGCAGATTCCGGTATCGGTAAAACGCTCCGCATTCGGTTCTATTGAGCTGGAAGTGCCGTCCATAAATGCTTCATACAAAGGACTTTGGACCGGCAAGCTCATCACAGGGACATATACGCAGAACGGAATGTCGTTTCCTCTGCCGTTGACTCCCGGAGCCCCGGTTCTGAGGCGTCCCCAGACCCCTGTCGGGCCCTTTGCCTATGTCAATGCCGATGTTTCGTTTTCCAATGGCGATGCTGTTCTGAAAGGTACATTGACGATGCCGGAGAACTGTTCCCGCGAGACACCTGTGCTCCTCATGGTTACCGGAAGCGGGTTTCAGAATCGGGACGAGGCAGTGTTCGGTCATAAGCCGTTTGCAGTGATTGCCGATGCGTTTGCCAATGCCGGGATTGCGACTTTGAGATATGATGACAGGGGATTCGGCGAGTCCACAGGCGATGTCGTTTCGTGTACCACGGAGGACTTGAAGAATGATGCTCTTGCAGGAATCGGTCTTCTGCGTGGGAAGTTTGACCATGTCGGTGTACTCGGGCACAGTGAAGGCGGAAGCATTGCGCTGATGCTGGCTGCTGAAGGCAAGGCGGATTTCGTGATAAGTCTGGCAGGCATGGTTGCCTCCGGTTCAGAGACGCTTCTGGACCAGAACCGTCGTGCGCTCCAGATGGCCGGTCTGCCTGGATCCGAGACCGACAATTATTGCAGGTTTCTAGCTGACGCCTACGAGGCTATTGTCAATGATATGCCGTTTCCGTCTCCTGAAAGTTATTATCTCTCTGCTGCTCTCAAGCAGAATGCGTCTATGCTAAGCGCTTCACTGAAAACGCCGTACATGAAATATTTCTTGAAGATGAACGTGTCGGACATCTTAGGCTCCGTCAAGTGCCCGGTAATGGCCCTCAATGGTACCAAGGACATCCAGGTGTCTTGCGAACGGAATCTCTCCCTTCTCCGCCAAGGTCTGCCCGGCGGCTATTCCGAGTCGGTTCCTGCGGCGGACTCCAGATCAGAACGTGGCTCCGGTTCTGGCTCACATTTCCGGTCTGCTACAGCTCCAACCGCAGAAACCAGTACCGTTTCCCGGTCCTCTTCTGTATCTGTTTCCGAGAATTTTTCTGTCAATGTCATCAAGGCCGAAACTGGTCTGAACCACCTGTTCCAGCACTGTCGGACTGGAGCAGTATCGGAATACAAAGAAATCGAAGAGACCTTCTCCCCGGACGTCCTCGCCGAAATGATAACCTGGCTGCATTCCCTCTTTGCACGCTGAGCGTGAGGAATTGTCATGCTTCCTTCTGTTCCGTTGTTTTGTCGGCAAGGAGCAGAGGTGCTCTGCGTATGGTAATTTTGCTGCTTTCTGTGTCGTAGATGATTTGTGAACTGTTTCCTCTTTCATCCACGTCTTTGTCTTTGATATATTTTGAGACGGCATTTCTGAGTGACGCGTATGACAAACCGATTTGTTCGGGGGAGAACATTGAATATATTGCTGATAGTGAACCAAATGTATATATTTCGCCTCCGCTCTTGAATATTAGCGAAATCACGCTCTGTCCCTTTTTCATTGAATCCTGTTTTTTGCCTTGCTTGGCCAAATATACGACTTATTTTTTGATTTGTGACAAATATCTGAAAAAAGCAATATTTGCTATTGCAAATATATTATATTCGTCATATCTTTGATTGGCCTTAAATGTTTCTGGCTGCCGCAAAAAAACGGTGTAAATATCGGCCTGATTTTACACCGTTTAGCTCAAAATGATAAATTGGTGTAAAAATTGGCGTTATTTTACACCGAATAGTGGTCAGGTCCAGTTGCCGGCAAACTATCGGACAGACTGACCGGAAACAAAACGCAAAACCAAAACATAACTCAAAACGGAAATAACTATGGCAACATTCAGAGAAAAAGAAAATTACTGCCGGCGCACGTTTGATGAAAACGGGCCATATTGGCATCTATATACATCTGGCAAGGAAACGCCGTTGATGTTCAGAACCGAGGACGACTATGTGTTTGCAATGAATGTCATTGCCCAGATGGCCTTTGAATATCATGATATTAGAATCCTTACCTTTGAGATAATGGGAAATCATATCCATATTTTGGCGGAGGGACATTCTGACAGGCTTCTGACTGCATTCACATTTCTGAAGAAACGCTTGACTCGCGGTATGAAGGAGAGTTTTCCGGGTGGCCTTCCTGATGGGTTTTCACCGACATTGAAGGAGGTGTCAGATTTGGAAGCAATGCGAAATACTATTGTCTATGTCAACCGAAATGGTTTTGTCTCGGATTGTAATGTTACTCCGTACAGTTATCCATGGGGTGCAGGGCCCTATTATTTTGGACATGAGCCGGTGACTGCGACTACTTTTCATGATATTACAACTAAACAGGGCAGAAATATGTTTCGTGGCCGTATCCCGGATATACCTGATAGTTGGCCCGTTGCCGACAGTTTTGTTCTTCCTGTTGCATATTGTTCAATCAAGTTTGCCAAAGCCATGTTCAGGGATGCTCATCATTATTTTTCAATGCTATGCCGTAATCTGGAAAGTTATAGCGGTGTGGCGGCTGAAATTGATGACCAGGACTATCTGACTGATGGTGAGCTCTTTGCCAGGCTTGTATCCATCATCAGACAGCATCATCAGAAAACTTCTTTACAGGAACTGTCAAAAGCTCAGAAACTGGATCTCGCACGCGCTCTCCATTATGACTACAGATGTTCCAATGGCCAGCTCCGTCGTGTCATCGGTCTTACTCAGTATGAAGTCGATACACTTTTTCCATTGAAACAATCATCAGACATAGGTCAATAAAGCTCACGCGCATTTTTTTGCGATAATGAAAAAATATTTATCTTTACGGGCGGACATTGGTCTGGGGAATGTGAAAAATCATTGAATGACAATTAATTGATATTATTATGATACTTACTACAACACCGACCGTTGAAGGTCACAGCATCAGGGAATACCGCGGTATTGTCTGCGGGGAAGTCGTTGCCGGCGTCAATTTCATCAAGGACTTCACCGCAAGCATCCGGAACGTCATCGGCGGCCGTTCGGGCTCATACGAAAACGAATTGATCAAGGCCAGGGAAAATGCATTGAAAGAAATGTCGGACCGCGCGAGAGAACTTGGTGCCAATGCTGTCGTCGGCATTGACATAGATTATGAGGCTCTGGGCGTGGACAACGGAATGTTGATGGCGACAGCCTCCGGAACCGCGGTTGTGATAGACTGACAGAATAATCCCCTCATATTCGATTGAATGTGAGGGGTTTTAGGACTTATAAATCTTCGAGTATTACCCTTATGTGAATATCGTCTCCCGGGTCGGAATCCTTGCAGCTCCAGAACTCTGTGGCCGGCAGTCCCGGAACGCCCCTCACCGTGCAGGCAATCTTTCCTTCTGCATTGATAATGTAAGACAGGACCTCATCCGTCTTGTCCTCATCTTTATACAGGACGAATCCCTCCCTGTCGCTGGAGGCACCGAAGATCCACATGAGGAACATGCTTCCGGCATCGAAACCTGTCGATTCGTATTCCTCATAAGAAGAAAACTCGAAAGGATATTTCTTGTCCGAAAACCTTACCTGACATGTTCCGTCACTGTTGATATTGATACGGGCATCCACAAGCAGACTGTCAGAAGCATTTTCAGTGCGCATCTTTCTGAAGGGAATGGAGTATTCATAACCCTTGCCGCAGTCGTAAATGCCTATCAATGTGTAAATTGGACTCCAGTCGCCGTCGCCTCTCTTTATGTATATGCTGCCGAGCGATTCTGTCAGCGGAATACCAATCATGAAGTCATTGTCATTGCACTTGAGGTAGATGAAATCTCCGTCTGCCTTCACCTGCTCATATTCGTTCCAGACCTCATGCCTTTCAGCCGGACGATACTCGTACCAGTCCATGCCGTCCCTCACGAAATAGCCGCCTTTATAGCAATAGATGTCCTTTGCGAAATCAGGCAGATAATCATAGATTTCTCTTGTGGTATATATCTGGGTCCATTCTTCCCCCGGCTTGGCATAGAAGAAATTGGCTGAAGCTGTTTTCGGGATACTCACGCAGCAGGCGGAATTCTTGATATTGAAGAAATTGGCCTCCTCATTATACTGCTCGTAAGAAGCCCAGACACCTGTCTTGGAATCAGGACGATACTCCTCCCAATGCGAACCGTTTCTCAGAAAATAACCTCCGTCATAAGAATAGAGGCCTGTCTGGCCGAATGCCGGAATCAATGTCTGGAGCAATGCCAGTATGCTCACCAGAAGAAATCGATATTTCATAAGTTTTTCTATTTGAAGTTCCCTCAATAAATCCTCGCAAATATATCAATTTATGAGAGAATAATCATCAGTTTTTTTGTCAATGCTACCGGATATGCAGTATGCCGGAATCCCTGTTCCGACATGTCTGAAAGTCGTGGTGTTTCGTTTTATGGTAGTAATTACGTATGAAAAACAGCGAAATTACGTAAAATTACGTATTTGCTTGGCTGCTGATACTCAGTACCTTTGGCGTGTTCACTTTCTTTCAGCTGTCATTGACATTGACAAGGTTGAAATATCATATGAATTAACAATTTTAAAACAAGAACACTATGAAACGAGTATTATCAATCCTTCTGCTGGCATTGACAATTCCCGTATTGGTGAATTGCAAGAAGGACAAGCATCCTTCAGAAGCCAAAGGCCTCAGCATAACTCCTGCTGTTGTGGAATTATCGGATGGGGAACAATTGCAGCTCGAAGTCAAGACGAGTCCGGAGAACGCTTCGGACCGCGATGATATCCTGGCATCCGTTGTCTGGAAATCAAAGGACGAATCCGTAGTTACAGTTGACGATAAAGGTTTGTTGACAGGAATGCTTGGCGGTGAAACCACGGTTACTGCATCAACTCCTGACGGAAGTCTTTCGGCAAGCTGTAAAGTGACCGTGAAGATGGTACTTACTGATGACAAGGATGTCACTGCTTATTTTGACCCTTATTTTGCTCATGCCCTAAGTCTTTGCGGGGCAATCAAGGATCCCGAAAAGATTACTTATGCGGATGTGAAAAACGTTACGGAAGCATTCATACCTGTAGCCTGGAAAACCAGAATAGAATCTGTCAGAGGATTGGAATTGATGCCTGCCCTGAAAGATCTTTCTGTATATGGTTGCGTGAACCTCACCGAACTGAACGTAAGTAACTGTACGAAACTCGAGTCTCTCGTGGCAGATGAAACCAAGTTGACGACCTTGGATTTGAGCAATTGCCCGCTGCTGCATTCTCTTTCTGCGGAGAAGAGCCAATTGTCCCAGATTACATGGGGAGAGAAGAATGAATTGGTTGGCGTGTCTTTGAATGAAAATGCCCTGAAGGTTGCCGATATGGGGTCCATGCCTAAACTTGAATCCTTGAATCTCGAGCGTAATGAAATTGAAGAAATCCACTTGGACGGGTGCCCGAAGTTGAAGCATTTATATGTTTCTTACAATAAACTGAAGAGTCTTGATGTCTCCGGATGTCCGGAAATCGAATTGCGCGGTCCTTACTATAATCCTGGAGAAAATGGAGTCTTCAAAGTCTATCACCCGTCTACTACCACGCACTACGGCTTGACCAGTTGGCTGATGACACCTGGCGATGAACGCAGCAGGGTAACCATGATGTTGTATTGTGAGGAGTCCCCTGGAATCAAGACTCAGCCACAGAGTGTTACGGTGTCCTCTGGTGAACAGTTCTTGCTTAATGTTGAAATGGAGTCTGATACTGGAAACCTGCAATATGTTTGGTTTCTGGGAGGAGAAACCGAGTCACAGGACGGGTTGAAAGCTTTCGCTTTGTATCCGATTGAAGATCAGTCGTCATCCGACATGGAAGTAAGTGGCAGCAATACAAATGAATTGAAAATGACAGTCAGGTACAATAAGTCAGAGATGGATCCGAATACCAGCAATTATTCCTTCGTTTGCCTCATTTATGATACGGACAAGAAGACTATGACATACTCCGCTCCAGCTAAAGTAACTTTCAAGTAGCATAGATTTGCAAGCTTGGAACTCGCAAATGAAAACCGCCCTCGCAACATATTCGCGGGGCGGTTTTCGATTAATCGGCTTCCTGATCTTCTATTCGGTGTCGACAAGTCTGCCTATTGAACGGAATCTGTCAATGATATAGCGGATGCGCAGTTCATAAGAAGACTCTGTCGTCTTGATGATCTTCTTGTCCGTGTCTTCAAGGAACGGCAGGAAAGCCATGTTGTCTATGATCTTGCCGTCCGGGTCACGATGTGACAGCCCGAGAGTCACGAGAGTGAGTGAACTGATATGGAGTTCCGGCCACATGGTGCCGTCTTTCTCGGTAACGCGGATGATGCCTTCTCCCTTTCCGGTGTTCTCTACCGTATATTTCCTGGCAAGAGATTCGACCATGTAATAATTCTTGTCGTCCTTGTCGAGTTTGGACTTCAAAGCGAAATTGATTGTCGAATTCGCACTGTTGAACCGGATTACAAGATCCTCTGAATCGCTTCCCACTTCATCCGGAAGCAGAGTCCACCAGTCGCCGGAAAGCATAACGTCTGATTTTGAGCAGGAGTTCAGGAACATTGCTGAAACGAATGTCAGAATGACTAAAAAGATTTTTTTCATAATATAATATTTTGGGTTGATTATTTCGGTGCGGAAATCATTGTTCAGGCAAAGGAACGGAATAAAATCTGATAAATCAATAAGTAAAATTACGTATATCAGCCTTTTCTATACCTACGTGACGGTGGTATTTCGTTCTTTTCGTCGTTCCGGTATATTGGACCGATGATTTTTACATAAGTAAGCATGAAAAAAGAAGTTGGTAAAGATTTGTGATGGATTTTCGAGGATAGATTCCTTTTCGAAGATGGAGTGTACTGGACGTACACGACTGATGAGAAAAGGAATATAGACCGAAAAGACTCGCAAAGATTACCAAGTTATTTTTTAAGGATTACTAAACCCCGGAAACTCTAAAAAATGAGGTTCCGGGGGTAACATTTACGAATTATATATTCGTACCAATCATAGGACAGTCATAATCAATACGGCCAGTTCTGGGTGTAAACGCCTCTTGACAATGTCATCTGGTTGTTCGGAATAGGGACATATTCGTCACCTTTGTCGAATTTTGCCTGCTCGAAGAAATACGCGCGGCCGGTTTTTGCATCAGGCTCAGATTTGTAGTAGGCATTGAGAACCTCAGATGCCACTCCCCAACGTACAAGGTCGAAGAATCTCCAGCCTTCCATAGCCAGCTCGAGTCTTCTTTCCCAGCGGTAGGCATTGCGGGCGAAATCTTCAGAATTCCATTCAGACGCAGAGTATTCCCTTACCTGAATATTGGACGGAACTTTGGATTCAGCGGTGAAGTATGTGGTAGAGGTCGCAGCGCGTCTGCGGATATCATTGACAAGTTTCCTTGCGTCAGCCCATGCACCGGTCTCTACAAGCGCCTCGGCTCTCATGAGCATGACGTCATCGAGCCGGTATTCGACTTTGTTGAGAGAGCATCCGAGGAATGGAGGAATTGGTGTCATGTGAGGGTCATTTACAGGAAGGACCTGTTTTGCAGTAGCATAATATCCATAAGCTGAAGGCATACGGCTCCAGGACTCCGCATAGATGTTGTTGTTAGGCTGCGACTCGTCATAAGTGAGTTTGAAAGCCACTGTAGGCATTGATACGGTGTGGAACAGACGTGGATCCACTTTCGATGCCGTAGGATTGTTGTAGTCGTAATCCACCTTGTCGTAATCGGAGAACATAGGAAGTCCGTCAGATGTCTTGAATGCATTCACAAGGTTCTGGCTAGGCTTCAGGAAGTCGCATCCTCCTACGCCGACAGGCCATACGAGTCCGTCACCATAGTTGCCGCGTCCTTTGAGTGTACCGTCATCGTGTGAATACTGGATAGCCCAGATAGACTCTTTGCTGTTCTCTCCTTCAGGGTAGAAGTTCGTTCCGAAATCCGGGTTGAGTTCGAATGGTCCGGCAAGCACGATTTCTGTCCATTTGAGGACCTCCTGCATACGCTCCTTTGAAATCGAAGTGAACTGCCATTTTTCATCCTGGCCATAGGCCCTGTACAGGGCGACTCTTGCGGCTGCAGCGGCTGCAGCGTATTTGGTAGGACGGCCCAAATCTGTCTGGGAATCAGGAAGATCATTGTAGGCATCTACACAATCCTGGTAGATTTTACCCCAGAATTCATCGCTTGAAATGGCAACGTTTGAAGTCGCAAGAACATCATCCTGGCTCATTGTTTCATCCACCCATGGAACTGCATAGTAAACGACCTTCAGGCGGAGATAGTACTGGGCTCTGAGGAATTTCATTTCAGCAGCTCTTTCTTTCTTCAGCGCGAACTCTGACTCGGAAACGTTTTCGAGAGCTCTCAATGCGCTGTTGCAGCGGCCGATTCCCTGATACAGATTTACCCAGAGATTGTTTACCGCACTTGCTGTAATCACATTTTGCATGCTTTCTGATATTTCGAGGAAATGCATGTAACTCTGGTCATTGGTGCCGGAACCGCCCTTGTATGCATCGTCTGAGCGGGTGACCATATAAGGCCACAGGTTCATAGGCCTGTTCCAACTGTCATTGAGAAGAGATGCATAGGAGGAAATTACAAGTCCTTCGATGGCTTTGGCTCCAGTCACGTCTTTGTCAGACAGCACGGCAGACGGAGGACAGTCGAGAAAATCTGAACATCCGGCGAGGAGTGCCATTCCTGCCATCAGCGATAATATCTTTTTCATATTAAAATTCATGTGTTATCAATTCATGTTGTTTCTAGAATCCAAGCTGGAGACCCGCAATCACTGTCAAAGGAAGCGGATATGAGTAGCTTGTCTGCTCAGGGTCAACGCCTGAGAAATCCTTTGATGTTATCTGTATCAAGTTCTGTCCTGTGACATAGATGCGCAATTTGTCAATGCCGGCAGACTTGAGTGCAGGGAAGTTGAAAGAATATCCTATCTGTATGTTCCTGAGCTTTGCAAAGCTGTGATTCTCATAGAGATATGTGGAGGTCCTTCCTTCATCATTGTCATTGCTGTATGCGATGGCAGGAATCTTTGACTTGTTGTTTTCAGGAGTCCAGGCATTGAGTATTCTCTTGCCGCGGTTGGTACCCTCTGCCGCAACTGCATAGAAGTCAGTCTGGGACTTGGTAGGGGTATAAGCTGTCCAGCCTGCCTTGCCTTCCCAGAACATGGAGAAGTCAAGGTTCTTGTAGGCCAATGATACATTGAGTCCGAATGAGAACAGTGGCTCAGGAGTGCCGAACCAGACGCGGTCGTCAAGGTCAATGTCACCGTCACCATCATTGTCTTCCCACCAGATACGTCCTAATCCCTTTCCCGGATGGGTAGCGCTGTGGGCCAGGTCATCAGCTGTCTTGTAGAGACCTTTCTCAGTATATCCGTAATATGAACCGAGACAACGTCCGAGGATAGTGTCGGTAGTACCGTTTCCGCCATATTCTGCAAGTACGGACTGCGGAAGATAAGTCACCTTGTTTCTCCAGTTTGAGAAATTGGCCGACACATCATATTTGAGACCGAATCCTGTGGTTCCTCTTGTACCTACGAGGAACTCGAAGCCTCTGTTCTGCATTGACGCGCCATTCTCGTACCTGTCTGCTCCTTCTCCTGCTGCAGCTGTCACTGTAGGCTTGATGAGAATGTCGGTAGTGTTCTTGTGGAACCAGTCAAATGAGCCATAGAGCTTGTAGTCGAAGAATGTGAAATCCAAACCTGCATCCCACTGCTCGGACTGTTCCCATTTCAGTATGGAGTTGCCCTGCTGTGTGCGGCGATAACCTGATGCAAGACTTCCGGTATCTGCACCTGTTATGTCATAAGATGTTCCGTTGATTCCAGACCATGTAGGATCGGAAGTCGCGCCGTAGAGTGTATCATACAAAGTGTAGATGGCTCCGTTCTCGATTTCCTGGTTTCCGTTGGTTCCCCATGAAGCCCTGATCTTGAGGTCCTGCATCCAGTTCAAGTTGCTGAGGAACTTCTCGCTTGAGAGTCTCCAGCCTGCTGAAACTGAAGGGAATGTGGCGAACTGATTGTCTTTGCCGAACTTGGAAGAACCATCGCGGCGTACAGTGAGTCCGAGGAGATATTTGTTCCTGTAAGAGTAGTCGATCTTTGCGAAGAACGATGAAAGTGAACTGTTGATCTCATTACCGCTTACGCTTGCGGAACCGGTAGCGGCATCAGGCCACATATAGTTGGGATCTTTGCTCTCATAACCTGTAGTCTTCTGGAAGAAAGTCACGGTGTTGTTCCTGATCATTTCATTACCGAGAAGGAAGGTCGCGCGATGGTTTCCTGCCTCAAGGTTGTATGTGATGGTGTTTGACCATGTCCAGTTTGTCCTATGCATCTGGGTGATGCTTGTGGAAAGCTCATTGTTGGAGAGGAATCCTTCGCTGTAAGGATAGGTGAAAGTCCTTGAGAATGAGTTGAAATACTCAGGGCTGAATGTAGAACGGATGGAAAGGTTCTTGACTGGTTTGATGTCGAGATAGACGCTTCCGAAGATTCTCCACATGTTTCCCTTGTTGTTCTTGGCTGCATCTACGATACGCGCAGGATTCATTCTGTCGCACATTCCGTCCACAGGTCCGCCCCAGCCTTCTCCGTCGATTGTGTGGACAGGAACGATAGGAAGCGCCTGAGTCGCTATCTGGAGAACGTTACCTGAAGAACCGTAGCTGCCTGGAAGTCCCTGGCCTCCGCTCTTGCTGACTGTAAGGTTCTCACCCAATGTGAGTTTGCCCTTGAGAAGGTTGAAGGAGGAGTTGAGTCTGGCATTGAAACGGCTATAGTCGCTGTTCTTGACGATACCGGCTCCATCTGTATATCCGAGTGAGAAATAGTAGTTTCCGTACTTGTTTCCGTTGCTGACGGACAGCTCATAAGTCTGACGGATAGAAGTATGTGTGATTTCTTTCCACCAGTCGGTATCCGCAGGTCTCATGTTTGTCGAAGAGCCGAGGAACTCAGTAGGAACCATTTTTCCGTTTGCATCGAACTTATAGGCGAGTGCATTGGAATTAGGGTCAAGTCCGGCGCCGGTGAAAGCCCTGTAGATAACCTCTCCAAGTTCTTCAGTATTGCAGAGGTCGAGCTTTCTGGCGTAGCTCTGGACCTGCATTGAGGCATTGAAATTGACTCTTATCTTTCCTTCTTTTCCTTTATTTGTTGTGATGATGATTACACCATTTGCGGCGCGGGAACCGTAGATGGAAGCGGAAGCCGCATCCTTCAGGACCTGGATGGACTCAATGTCAGAAGCATTGATGTCCTTGATTCCCTGAGTGGTAGGCATACCGTCAACGATGTACAGAGGGTCTGTATTGTTGAGGGAGCCGATACCGCGGATCTGGATGCTTGCCTGGGAAGAAGGGTCTCCGGTAGATGATACTGACATTCCCGGAACACGTCCCTGCAATGCGGTCATGACGTCCACGGCAGGGGTATTCT
The DNA here is from genome assembly GCA_934700615.1 of uncultured Bacteroidales bacterium. Lineage (GTDB taxonomy): Bacteria > Bacteroidota > Bacteroidia > Bacteroidales > UBA932 > Cryptobacteroides. The sequence goes on along the minus strand of CAKUXR010000013.1, from coordinate 16,284 downwards.
TGATGTCATCCACAGATACGACGGTTACGGAACCGGTGAGGTCGCTTTTTCTCTGAGTGGTGTAACCTACTACGACTGTCTCCTGAACCAGATTCACGGCTTCGTTCAAGATGACTGTCATGCCGTTCTGGGCTTTGGCCTTGACTGTCTCATAGCCGAGGCTGGAAACCTCGAGGACAGAACCGGCATTCGACTTGATTGTGAATTTACCGTCAATGTCAGTGATGACACCCTCTTTTGTAGCAACATCAATGATAGCTGCGCCGATTACAGGCTCGTTGGCTGCCGACAGCACCGTGCCTGTGATTTCTGTCTGCTGCGCAAAAGCTGAAACGGAGATGAGGAGTACCAGTGCCGATACGAGGCATCGGTACAAAAATGATCGTTTCATAAACTTAATATATTAGATTAGTGGTTATTGATTACGTGGGAGTCGTCTGTTTTATTCCGGCATTGCTCCGGCTTTGGTGCAAACGTATGAGGAAACCTCAGTTGCAAGGGTGTGGGCCTTTTCGATGCTCTCTCCGCGCAGATATGCCAGCATGAAGGCTGCGGTGAAAGAATCGCCGGCTCCTACAGTATCTACGATGTTTATCTTGCCGGGCGTAGAGAGGTGGACTCTGTCCTCGAGAATCACTTTGCTGCCGTCACCTCCCATGGTGAGAATCACGAACTTGAGGTTGAACTCCCGTGAAATCGCACGGCACCTTTCCTCAGATGTTCCGGACAGACAGAGCATTCTGGAGACAATCTCCAGCTCTTCATCATTGATCTTCAATATGTCGGCCAGTCGGAGGGAGTCTGAAATGATCTTCTCGTCGTAGTATTTCTGGCGGAGATTGATGTCATATACCTTAAGACTTCCGGCAGGCATGCTTTCAATGAATTTGTGTATTGTGGCGCGGCTTTCCGGTGAGCGCTGTGCCAATGTCCCGAAGCAGACTGCCGAGGTCTCTTTTGCGAGGTTCCCTATCCTTTCGGTAAATGGAATATGGTCCCAAGCGACTCCTTCTGTGATGTCGTATGTAGGAACTCCTGCCGCATTGAGAGTTACCTGCACGGTTCCCGTAGGCTCATTGACCTCCTCCAATATCGTGTTCAACTTCTTGGTCGACAGGGTGTTCTTGATCTCTCTTCCGAGTTCGTCATCAGAGATGGCGCTTACCGCCCATCCGTTTCCGCCCAGACGGCATACGTGGTAAGCGAAATTGGCAGGCGCGCCGCCCAACTGTTTTCCTGTCGGGAGCATGTCCCAGAGGATTTCTCCCAAACCTATGATTTTACCTTCCATTATTCTGCACTTTTTAAGAATTTCACTGCAAGTACTGCGAGGTAGATGACACCTGCGCTGATTACGATTACTGAACCCAGCTGAGTTTCCATGGCGTCTGAAGCTACACCCATGAGGATAGGGAAGATAGTTCCTCCGATGAGGCCCATGATCATCAGTCCGGACATCTCGTTCTCCTTGTCAGGACGGGAGAGGAGAGCCTTTGAGAACACCATTGAGAAAATGTTGGAGTTCCCGAATCCAACGAGGGCTATGGCGATGTAAAGACCTGCAAGAGAGTGCATGAGGAACAGTCCGATCATGGAGAGAACCATCAATGCTACACTGAACGCGAAGAACTTTCTTGTCTGTACTTTGGACAGGATGTATGATCCTGACAGGCATCCCAGAGTTCTGAAAAGGAAATATACACTTGTCGCGATGGCGGCCTCTGAAAGCGGAAGACCGAGACGCTCAATGATGATCTTAGGTGCGCAGGTGTTTACTCCGACATCGATTCCGACATGCGACACGATACCCAGGAAGAGTACCAGGACTGTCGGGTCACCCAGCATCTTGATGCAGTCCAACAGGTCGGAACCGCCGTTTGCAGGTGCTCCTTCTTCAATCTTTGAAGACCAGAGGTAGCAGACTGCCAGGATTGAGAATGCTCCGAAAACAGGATAGATCAGCATCCAGTTGCCAAATTTTACTGCGCACCAGCTGGCAAGAATCGGAGTGATGAATGATGCAATGGCTTTTACGAACTGTCCGAATGTCAATGTGCTGGCGAGTTTGTCGCCTTTAACGATGCAATTGATGAGCGGATTCAGTGAAACCTGCATCAGAGTGTTGCCTATTCCGAGGAAACAGAATGAGACAAGCATCATCGGGTATGAATAAGACAATAAAGGGATGAATAGTGCCGCCATTGTGACGACCAGACTGGCAAGTACTGTTTTCTTCTTTCCTATCTTGTTCATCAGCAGGCCTGTAGGCACTGAAAGGAAGAAGAACCAGAGGAATACCATTGACGGAAGGAAGTTAGCCATCGTATCAGACAGGCTGAAATCCGCCTTTACATAGTTTGTTGCAGTTCCGACCATATCCACGAAGCCCATTGCGAAGAATGCGAGCATCAGCGGAACCAGGCGGCTGACCATATGTTCTTTTTTCATATTACGGTTTTTAATTATTGCTTTTCATTTCGTACACTGACATATTCTTGATTCTGAAATTGCCTGATTCAGAATTAAATACGAGGGAATTGAGATTCTCTGTCGGGAATACGCAGTTTGTGAATACCACGTCACCGTCATTGATGAACATTTCAGTGGACATTCTGTCTACGAAGAACTGAATGCGGTATTCGCTTCTCTTGACAAGAGGAGTCTTTATGTCTGATGTGACATACTTTGGAGAGAAATCTGTCAGACCGGACTTTGACCTGTCGAGGGTGAGCATGAGACCTTCAAAATCGAAACTGAATGATGCCTTTTCCCCTTTGGTGTTCTGGAGAGACATTGTGAGGTTCTTTCCAGATTCCGGTACGACGGTGAAGTCTATTTCATAAGCCCCATTGTTGTCCGCAAGAATCTGGTCCATAGTCCATTCGCCTGCAACATTGAAATCCCCGATTTCCTTTTCCGATGCTTTGGCATTGAAAATCTCAGGAGACGGCGTGCTTGCGAGAATCAGGTGATTTCCGTTGTGCTTCAGGCTCAGGTCTCTAGGGATTGTCATCGCGTTTCGGAAGTATCTGGTAGGAGTCTGGTTCGAGTACCACCAGTTGCTCATCCATCCCATGAACACATGCCTGTCTTCCATATTGCCGAATGTGACACCTGCATAGTTGTCCTCGCCCATGTCCAGCCAGAGAGGGTAGGGGAGATTGTCCTCCTTGAAACGTGTTCCGTCGAAATCTCCGATGAAATACTGGGTTACGCTTCCGCCGTTCGGGCCGCCCGGGTTGATGCTGACAAGAAGTACCCATTTGTCCTTTCCGTTGTATGACATTTTCATGAGGTCAGGGCATTCCCAGACTGCTGCGTGGGAGCCGACTCCGCGACCGAACTCACTCAGCAATGTCCACTCCTTCAGGTTCTTGGAACCGTAGAATCTGATTACGTCACCCACTGCGAGAGACATTACCCACTTGCCGTCAATCCAATTCACCTTAGGATCTCTGAAATCGCGCTGCTGAGGGTCTGCAAGCACAGGATTGTTTTCATATTTTGTGAAAGTCCTGCCATTGTCAATGCTATATGCGATGCTCTGCCGCTGGCTTGCTCCTGCCGAGGTGTAGATTCCCACTACGGCATCTTTCCCGAATCCGGCAGTATTGTTGTGGTCCACGACAGCGCTTCCGGAGAATATGGCACCGAGTTCATCAGGAGCGATTACAAGAGGCAAATTCTCCCAGGAAACCAAGTCCTTGGAAACGGCATTGCCCCAATGCATGTTTCCATGTGTAGTCCCATAAGGATTGTACTGGAATGACAGATGCCATTCCCCATCTTTATAATACATTCCGTTCGGGTCATTTGTCCATCCGAAAACCGGAGAGAAATGATATACCGGGCGATAAGGCTCATCAGCAACTTTCATATCGTTGTCAGTAATGATTCCCTTATATACCTTGTATGATTTTCTGATGTTTGAGATCTGTACTGTAGCAGTCTTTCCCTTATAAGAAGAGACAGGGACAGGAATATAATACTCGATGTCGTCAGTCGCAAGGCTTACCCTCTGCATCGTGCCGAGGATGTTTACCCCGTCGATTTCTACCGAAAGACGTGAACTGACACCTTTGCTGCTGCCCGGAATCAGGATATAATCCTTGTCAATTGCCAGTGAGACACTGTATTCAGGGAGGAAATCACTGAAGTTTTTGTCGCTCATCGTTATCTGGTCCAGAAGGATATATCCCTTGGACTGCTCCCTGTTGCCGATTTTTCTGGCAGGTGCGACCACCACCTGGATTGTTGCAGTACGTCCTTTATACTGCTCGATGTCCCAGGACATCCAGGAAAGCTCTTTGGTCATGCCTCCGATCGGACTCAAGGTGTTTACCTTTTCCCCGTCCACGATGAGATTGACGGAAGTGGAGGAATAGAACCATCCGCCCTCAGTGCCGCCAAGAAGGAAATTGACATATTTGCTGTCAATGCTGAAAGGGCGGGAAGTAATGGAACTTGTGTCGGCAGAAGCAGAACCTGCAAGATATCCGGTACCTTCATAACCTTTGATATCTTCCGGCACGAAGGAACAATTGTCACCGAGGTCGCCGGAAAGGGTGAATGCATCACCGCGGACAGACCAGTTGCCAAGTGAATTTGATTCGAAGTCTTCGAAGACCACATCTCTGCCGCAGGATATCAATGCAAGTGCTCCTGACAGGCAGCAAAAAATACGAGTGAGTTTCATCCAAGTATCGGTTTTTGTGTTATTCTGTTGCGAATTTATCGTTTTATATATGACCGCTCCAAAATAATCTTCCAAATACTTGAATTATTTTCCCAACTGCATTTTAATCCACTCCCGAGGGGAAATCTGGTAATATTTTACAAATGTCCGGGAAAAATATGACAATGAATTGAAGCCGGACTCGAATGCGGCCTGCGAAAGATTCTTGCCTCCGTGCATCGCCAGGTTCACTGCGCACCTCAGACGGATGAGACTTATGATGTCCACTGGAGTCCAGTCTGTAATTTCCTTCAGCTTCCTGTAGAAATTGGACTTCGACATTCCAAGTTCCGTCAGCAGGTCGTCGAGAGTTATGTCATCCTGAAGGTGCTTCTCCACATAATCCTTGATTCTGGACAACAGCATCGTCTTGTCGTCGGACAGGTCCCTGTTGTTTCCGATAAGCCAATCGTAGCCCTGGGAATCGCTCATGGCTTTGTCGAGCAGCTTCCTGATTCTGACCTTGAGAACTTTGGCATTGAAAGGCTTCTGCATATATGCGTCGGCTCCGCACTCATAGCCTTTCTCCTTATGCTCGTCCATGCCGCTGGCGGTAAGAAGAATCACCGGAGTGTTTCTGGTCATCTCATTGCCCTTGATTCTTGAGCAGACCTCGAATCCGTCCATTTCAGGCATCATGATGTCGCAAAGGACAATGTCAGGGGCATATTTCTTGAATTTTTCCAGTCCGGAAACACCGCCGTTTGCCAGGATCACGCTGTAATCCGCCGACAAGATATCCTTGATATAGTGCAGCATGTCCGGATTGTCCTCGATTACCAGAACCTTTTCGCGACCTGATGACACTTCATTGATTTCGTCTATTTCGTCATTGGCGACCCTGTTTCCGAAAGATTCCTCAGATATCTTCCGGACAGTATATGAATGGTCAATGTCACCGGCATAATTCTCCTTCGCCTCTTCTCCTGAGACCGGCAATGTCACTGTGAACGAAGTTCCCTTCTCCTCCGAACTCTCCACCTTGACTTCACCGCCGAGCAGAGTCACCAGTTGATAGGTCAATGCCAGTCCGATACCCGTGTTGCCGCTTTCCTCACCGATTTTATAGAATCTCAGGAAGATGTCTTTGATTTTGTCTTCAGGGATATAGGAGTCGCTGTTATAGACATTGACAATTATCTTGTCCGAACCGTTTTCTGAAACTCTCGCGAGCGAAGACCTGATCCTGCCCCCGGCTTTCACATGTTTCAGCGCATTGGACATGAGATTGGAGTAAATTTTCTCCAATTTCTTGGCGTCGAAAGGGATGTCGAAGTCTTCGCCCCTGGTCTCAAAGGCAAAGTCAATTTGCTTGTCCTCGATTTTTCCGGAAAAAAGCTTGTTCAGTTCATCGAGGAAAGACTTCAGATCCCCGTTCTGGAGTTTGACAGGCATTTTCCCGTTCTCAATCGTCCTGAATTCGAGGATTTCATTGATGAGAGAATACAGCCTGTCCGCATTTTTTTCTATCAGCTTCAGCTTTGCCTGAATTCCGGCACTCAGCTTGTCGTCTGAAAGGATTTCCTTCAACGGGCCGAGAATGAGGGTCAGCGGAGTCTTCAGCTCGTGTGATATGTCAGTGAAAAATACCAGTTTGGCATTGGTGGCCTCCTCAAGTTGCCTTGATAGTCCGATGAGCTCTTCCTTCTGTTTCTCAAGTCCTTTCAGATGAATGCGGATCTGCTCGTTCTGCTCATTCAGCTGCACGTTGAGGCGGCTCTTGGTCCTGTAGAGGGCAAGAATGGATGTCACCGCCACTATAATGATTATGAGCAGGATAAGAGTAATAAGCAGATACATCTTGTATGTCCTGAGAATGTTCTGGCTGTCTCCGAGAGTCAGATTCAGAGTGTCGATTTGTTTCTGTCTGTTTTCGATCTGGTCATACTGGAGTTTCAGCACACGGGCGTTAGTCATATCCACGGCCGCCGTATTCAGCAAATTTTGTCTTGCATACGGCTTTCCCTTCAGGATATTGTTTGCGACATTGATGACGACATCTCCTCCCGTCGGATACATGAATGAAGCGGTTATCTGTCCGTTCAGGATCAGATTGATGCCGCCGGACTCTCCGGGAAGCGCATCCACGCCGATTATTGCAGGAACACCGCCATGGGACTTGTCTTCAAGAAAAGCATTGTGCGCCCCTGAAGCCATTGCATCATTGAGGGCTATGACCACATCCACATGCTTTCCATAAAGTTCGGACTGCAACATTGACTTCACCTGCCTGTAAGCGTCGTCCTTCAGGAAGTTTCCGTAAATGGAGCCTATTACATTGACATTCTTTATGTTTTTCAATGCTGACATCAGCCCTCCGTATCTCTCAATGTCAGCGGTCGAGCCTTTTGTCCCTCTGACTATCAGGATGTTGCATGTCTGATTGTCCTCTATGAAATGCCCCTGCACATAATATCCGATTTGGCTTCCTATCTGCCTGTTGTCCGCACCGACGTAAGCCGAATACTGGTCGGAATCTATCTTCCTGTCATATAATATTACAGGTATGCCGTTCTCATAAGCCTTATTGACCACCGGAGTGAGTTTGGATGATTCGTTAGGGGATATGATGAGCAGATCGACCTTCTCCGATATGAAGTCTTCTACGTCACGGATCTGGGCCTCGGAGTTGTCTGAGACAGAACGGATTTCGAGGTCAATGTCTTTGAGGAATGATGCTTCGCGGAGGAATTCTTCGTTTGCAGTCCGCCTCCAATTGTCTTTGCTGCACTGGGATACAGCGACTTTATACTTGTGTTGTCCTTCGTTTGCGCAGGAGAATAATCCCAGCAGCAGGACCAATGATATCAAGAGATTCCGCATCAGGCTATAGTTTTATTGTCAATGCAGGAGTGATTATTGCCCGCATATCGCAAAGATACGATAAAATCTCTCTAACTTTGCAATGACATAAATCAAAAGAGACATATGGGCAAGAAACCGAACAGGGCAGTTCAATATAAGATTGCAAACGAGAAGTTCCTCGAGGCCAAGGCGCAGGAGGAAGGCGTGAAGGTGCTGGAAAGCGGAATCATAATGCGTCAGCTTGAAGTCGGGACAGGAGACAAGTTCCCGACACTGAACAGTATCGTGTTCGTGAACTATACCGGCAAACTCATAGACGGAACTGTGTTCGACACTACTGAGGGAGAGCCGCTTCCGGCATGTTTCCGTGTCCGCGAACTGATTGTCGGCTGGCAGGCGGCGCTTACAAGAATGCACGCCGGCGACAAATATGAAGTCACCATCCCTGCCAAATACGGGTACGGGTCAATGAAAATGGACGACATCCCTGCGCACAGTACGCTGATATTCACCCTCGAATTGCTGAAAGTTCAGTAACCCTAGTTTCGCGAGTCCGATAGTTTGCGAAACTCGAGTACGGTAACTACTGGTTACGTATCTTGTTTCCGAGAATAAATCCGAAGATACCGGTCAGAATTATACCGATCGTGGTCTGCACTACATTGAGCATGTCCACGAACGGAGACACGTCACGCAATATGTCCGAATCCATGCCCGCCATGTTCTTCAGGCTGACTGCAAGGGCCTGACTGTATTCCAGAAGAGAGACATTAGATGTGAACGCCCATGCGAAAATGAAGACGGTAAGAATGTAAGTCATTATCATCCTGAACATTGACTCTCCGAATCCGAAGAATATGTCAGAGAAATAATTGACAAGGATACTCCATGTATTGACAATCTTCCGTCCGATGCTGACCCTTGGGTTGGCGTAATCCGAAATCATCCTGCGGCGTTCCATCCTGCGTCCGCGGACATAGGCCCAGTTGCCGTCCGCGATATAGCCTTTGCCTGACCAGAGGGCATTGAAATTCTTGAACAATTCCTCGGCTTCCAGCCAACGTCCCTTGAGCGCCCCTTCCGGACTCCAGTCGGACTGGCGGTCCAGGTCATTCTTCCTGTCTCCGGTCCCCAAATCGTGCCAGTCACACAGGAATTTCCTGTATGCCTTCTTGTCCTGCTGGAGCAGACGCCCGTCCTTCAGATTGTCCTTGCGGATTACCGCAGAGTCCCCGAAATAGCATTTCGTGAAGCTGCAATCTCCGAAAGTGCTATGGTTGAATATGACAATGCCTTCAAACAGAGCCCTGTAGAAGTCGCAGAACTCTACATTTGCATCCTCAAATGTGCCCGCCTCGACGTGGGCGTAGCGGAAGTCACACCAGGCGATGTCCGCTTTCCTGAATCGGCAGCGCAACAGGTTTGCACCCTTGAAACTTACCTGCCTCAGTTTGCAGGATGTAAAATCCACTCCTTCCAGCGTGGTGCCGGACAAATCTTCACCGACAAGCTCTCCGCTTTTCAGTTTCTTGTTCAGTTCTGTGATATCCATAGGCTTTCCGAATTATTGCAACAAACAAAGATAACTTATATTTAGTAACATGAAAAAAATAAGTTGCCTTACATACAATGGACATACAACTTGACCTTGTCAAATCTCCTGGCCGCCAAATCCTCCCTGCTTATCAGGAAATTCATCATCCCGCAGTCGTAGAACCTCAGATTCCATCTGTCATCCTCATCCATCTGCAACAGCGAAACATATCCCGGCGCTTCCTCTCTGACCTCATCGAAAAACGGTATTCCCAGCAACTTGTGTCCATAGTCCTCCTCATCCTCCTCATCATAACCGATATACTCCGCCGGCAGGCAGGCGTCATTACCGTCCTTATCTACGACAATATGAGTATCAAGATGCTCAATATAAGGCGAATAGATGACCTTATATGTTCCCTCCCGCCAGAAACCAAGCCCCTCGCAAGGCGCATCCAAGTCTCCGAGAAAATAATCCAGATCCGCGAAAAAATAAAGCATACCTTCATGCGGAAGCAGGTTCTCCTTATCATATCCGGCAATCTCCTCCATCCTTATCTGACAAATGAACGTCATCAAGTCCTCGCCCTCATCGTCGCACACCGCCTCCGGCAGAAGGGGAAAGTCAATGCCATCGGGCAAATCAGGAAACCCCCACCAATGACTCTTTGCCTTCAGACTCTCGCCAGTCTGCTCCGTTATAATTTTTATTGCCATAACTATATGATTGTTATTGTGTTACGTTGCGCAGGCTTCGTAAACGTGGAACCTGTGTTTTTCAGAACGATACGGCCAATGCCTTTACCAGAGACGAGGCCTCTCTGACTTTCTTGTCCACCTCTTCAGGAGAAAGATAATCCAGATTCCAGACAGCCACAGTAGTCACTTCTCCCAGACCCCACAATGAAGACAGGGCCTGAATGTAAGAACTTCCCTGGTCTCTCAGGCTTCCGGTTTCGATATTCATACCCCTTGTCGTGATGTACATCACCTTCTTGCATCGGCACAAACCGACGCAAGTCTCTCCGTTGTCAGTGAAAGTCACACCGAAAAGGGACATGTTCTCGAAGAATGTTTTCAATGCTGCAGGGAAACTCATGTCCCAGAAAGGAGCGGCAACCACCAGCCTGTCGGCGGCAGCTATTTTTCTTGCCAATGCCACAATCGGTTCAGGGACAATGCCGGAAGTCCTTTCCGCCAGAACTTCAGGAGTAATCGGCAGCAAACCGGCAGCATTGACATCAATGCATTCAATCTCGTACCTTGACGCGAGCGCCTCTTTCGCTGCTTCGAGAATCTTCCTTGTTCTGGACTCCGGTCTCATGCAGGAGTCGATTACTAGAAGTCTTTCCATAATTTAGATTTTTCGCAAATTTAGTAACTTTAATAAAATAACCTGCATCATCTTAAGTAATCCTCAAAAAATAACTCAATCATTTCAAAAAATGGTTTCTCAGATTATGGCATATTTTCCGGACATGAGGATATTGTCAAAAAATTCTTATATTTGAGCGATATGAAATGGACTGGACAAAATTTTTATGGCCGATTTGCATTGGCTATCTTATGTTTATTGTTTTCGGCACCGGTTTCCCGGGCGTCGGAAGTCTTCGCAGGGTCAAATCCAAGCAATGTCACAGATAAAGTTGCCGATAAGGTAACAGGAAAGATCACGACCGCTGACGGGGAACCGCTGGCGGGGGCGAGTGTGATGATACGCGGAACCAAAATCGGCACTACGGCTGACATTGATGGAAACTACAGTATCGCCGCACCGGGAGAAGGGAAGTCTTATGTGCTTGTGTTCCAGTATCTTGGAATGAAAACTCTGGAAATATCAGTCTCTTCGCAGAGGTCCTTGAACGTGCGTCTGGAAGAAGACAATGAGCTGGAAGGCTCTGTGATTGTCGGGGCCTATGGTACGAAACAAAGCAGGGAAGACCTCATCGGAAGTGCGTTTCAGGTCAATGCCGACCAACTTAAGGATAAGCCGAAAACCCGCATTGACAATCTCCTGAGCGGCCTCGTGCCGGGCATGACCATTGAACCGAATACGGATGCTGCGGGTACGACCAGAAGCAGATACGAGACCCGAATCAGGGGCGAGGCTTCCCTGAGCGCATCTAACGAACCCCTTTGGGTTATCGACGGCGTGCCTGTATATACTGGAGGACGGACCAACCAGATGGCCGGTACATCTTATACGGTTTCACCTCTTTCATACATTAATCCTGATGATATTGAATCGATTACAGTATTGAAGGATGCTGACCAGGTCACGATTTACGGTGCGGACGGTTCCAACGGAGTCATCCTCGTGACCACGAAATCCGGAGCCAGGAACAAGCCTCTATCGGTGAGTGCGAGAGTGAATTTCGGAGTCGCGGCCATCGACAAGAGCACCGAGTTCCGCATGATGAGCCAGAAGCAGTACCTCGAGGTCGCAAAAGAGGCTTGGGTCAATGCCGGCAACAGTCTCGGTTCTTTCCCTTATCAGGACAATGACTACAACTCATATTCTACGACTGATACTGACTGGTCCGGGGAGTATTTCGGAATGGGAACCAACCTGTATGCTGATGTGTCCCTTACGAGCGGTATGGACAAGTTATCCAATTATGTGACAGGCTCTTACTACCGTACCGACAATACGGTCAAGGGTGATAGCCAGCAGCGTTTTTCATTCAGGACCAGAAATACTTATGACTTCACAAAATGGCTGAAGGTCAATGCTCAGCTTTCCGCTTCCTATAATGACAATGATTTGTTCCCTCTATACAGGGGCTATCTGGAGACCTTGCCTATCCTGGAGCCTTATATGAATGACGGTTCGTTCCGACTGTACAACAAGGTATATGACTCGGCGACAGGAGGATGGACAATGCAGAAGTTTACCAAAAACGAGGTTCCGAAACGTGAGGCCAATACTAACAGGCAGCGTTCGGTGGTGACTTCGGCAAACTTCTCCGCAGAAGTGAAAATTATTGACGGACTGAAATTTACGGCGCAATATGCTATTGACTATACCCATAGTAATGAGGATATTTACTATTCCCGCGTGACGCTTGACGGAATGGATTCTGCCGGGAATCCGAAGGGCAGTTCCAGAAGGGCGGACGCCTCATATATGAACTGGACCAATGTCGAGAGACTTAACTTCGACAGAAAGTTCGCTGACAAGCACAGCGTGAGTGCGTATGCCGGCATTGAACTCAGGCAGGTAAAATACCAGACTCTTTACGCGACAGGCAGCGGCTTCATGAATGACAACATCCAGGAAGTCGGTTACGCTGACGAGTCGTCCAGAAAGGGCTACAGTTCAGCCAATGTCGAAAGGAAGATGTCTTTTCTCGGAAGAGCGGTATATTCTTATGATTCAAGGTATTACGCTTCTTTCAATGTCAGGCGTGACGGAAACTCCGACTTCGGGGAATACTCACGGTGGTCCAACTTCTGGTCAGCCGGCTTGTCATGGAATGTCCACAAGGAAAGGTTTTTCCATAGCGAACTGGTCAAGATGCTGAAATTCAAGGCCTCGTTCGGATTCACCGGAAACTCGCGTGTCGATACCTCCGGAGCCGACGGGACTTACGTTTACGGAAGCAGTTACTCGTATGCCGGAAACACCGGAGCCGTAATCGGTTCCGTGCCGAATCCGGGACTCTCGTGGGAGAAGACCAGGATGATCAATGCCGGTGTACGTATCGAACTCAAGAAGATCCTCGACATTGAACTGGAATATTATGACAATGTCACCAGCGACATGCTGAGCAAGATATATGTATCGCGTGTATTGTCTTCAGACAGAATATCTTCCAATATAGGAAGAATGAGAAACACCGGCATTGAACTTTCCCTTTCCAGCACCAATTTCGCCCGCAGGAACTTCACCTGGACGACGAATTTCAATATGGCGCACAACTCGAACAAGATACTTGAACTGTATAACGGTGTCCCTACAAGTTTCGGTTCATATGCGTGGATGGAAGGATATGACTCACAGACCTGGAACCTTGTCAGATGGGCAGGAGTTGACCCGAGCGACGGCTCGCCGATGTGGTATGACAAGAACGGGAACATTACACGGACTTTCAGCACTGCGAACAGGGTTCCGTTCAAGACCAGGACACCGCTCCTGAGCGGAGGACTCGTGAACAACCTGAGCTGGAAAAACTGGACATTGTCATTCCAAATCAATTATCTGATAGGTGGTTACGCATTGCCTACCTATGCAGGTCTTTACTTCAAGGACGGATATGACATCATCAGTGAAAACCAGGCCGTGGAAGTCTATAAATACAGGTGGACCACTGCAGGCGTCCCTTCCAAGTTCCCGAAGGTCTCCAACCTTTCTTCGAAGTCTGCGATGAACTCCACAAGGTTCCTCTACAACAGGACCAACTTCGACCTGACCAATGTGGCATTGACATACAACATTCCTCAGAGTCTGCTTGCGAAGATGAGGCTCAAGAGCGCTTCCGCTTCCCTCATAATCGACAATCTTTATCTGTTCACGCCGGACCAGAAGAAGGGCCTGAACTCATATAAGACAATGATGTACGGCTATCCGCGCACAAGGACATTGACCCTGGGCATCAATGTCGGTTTTTAGCCCAATGCCGGATTTAGGTGGAGATAGAACATGAATATCAATGACAATATGAAAACTCTCAAGAATATATTTGCTTTTCTGATGCTGCTTCCGGCGCTGGCCTCGTGCCATTTCCTGGAAGTGGAAAAGACTGGCAAGACTTCCATAAAGAACTTCTACTCAGATGTTTACGCTCTGGATGCTGCGGTAAACGGCATTTATGGGCTTACGTACAAGTTCTATGACAATTATATGGTCCTGTACCCGGAAGTGGCAGGCGATCTCATCCGTTTCCAGTCATCAGCATCCGAGTGGAGGCAGCAATTCGATTTCATCTCGGATGAGAATGAGGAAACTACTGCCGTGGGCTATATCTGGAAGAACGGATATGAGATAATTGCCAATGCCAATGAGGTTATCCAGTATGGTCCTTCTGTTTCTGACCGTTTCCCTCAGCAGGCCGCGACTGTAAGGAACTACATTGCACAGGCCTACTTTCTGAGGGCTTTGGTTCATCTGGACCTCTGCCTCGTCTATGGCCAGACCTATACGTACAGCAGTGATGCTTCCCATCTTGGGACTGCCGTCATGACCACTATACCGGATGTGAAGTCCAAGATTGCAAGAAGTTCTGCATCAGTTACCTATAAGCAGATTCTCGGCGATCTCCAGACTTCGCTGGACATGTTTGCAGACGGCTGGACCAAGGGCTGTTTCTATGCGTCGCCGGCGGCCTGCAAGGCATTGATGGCCAGGGTTTGTCTTTATATGGGAAACTATACGGATGCCAAGAAATACGCTTCAGAGGTCATATCGGACTACGGTCTGTCATTGACGCCTCGTGCGGATTATGTGGCGATGTTCTGCGGCCGCAAGGAAGGAAATGAGGCGATATTCAGGCTCAATGGCCTTTCCGGAACCGCAAAGTTGAGGTCAATGTTTGACTACACCAGTCCTCAGATGTATCCGTCCGGCAAACTTCTGGACATTTTCTCTTCAGATGCCGGTTCGTGGACCGGTTCAGATGTCCGTTCTGAACTGCTTTCATATAAAGCTGCGGATGGTACGGAGTATTCGGGAGTATGCATGAAATTTATTGATACTGAAGATGTTGCCGAGACGCAGAAGCGATATGACCCGTTTGTTCTCAGGCTCTCCGAGATGTATCTCATCAGGGCTGAGGCTGCCTGCCATGACGGTGATGCCGATACGGCAGTTTCGGATATCGCGACTCTGGAGGCCAGGGCAAGGGGAGTGAAGGCTTCTGACATCAATGTCACGTTTTCCGGCATTGATGATTTGGCCGCGATTGTCCAGAGGGAGAGGATCAAGGAACTTTTTCTGGAGGGCCACAGGTTGTTTGACTTGACCAGAAGGCATGAGACATTGACAAGGGATGCGGCTTGCGGCTCGTCAGTATTGACATTGACTTATCCGGACGACAGGTTCGTTCTTCCGATTCCGCTTGTCGAACTGGATGCGAACAAGTCGATGCAGCCCAATCCGGTAAACAGTACACAGAGGTAGTTGATATTAAATGGTTATGAGGTTGATTGATAGGATTTTATGGAAGTTGCCTTGTCTTCTGGCGGCATTGGCATTGACAGTGGCATGCAATAAGATTGAGACGTTTGACGGTGCTTTCGTTGCTTTCGACACCGCGAAGTCGTCGGTGGTCAGCATCGATGCGGAAGGTGAGTTTACCGGCTCATATACAGTGCATTATACCGGTCCGAAGCCGTCCGCTCCGATTGTTGTCAGTTTTGCAGTGACTTGTGGGGACGGATTGTCGGAAGGCATTGATTACAAGGTTGTTACGGTCGGAGGGAAGATTACGTTCATGCCCGGCATTTATGAGCAGACAATCAAGATTGACTGGCTGCCGCATGATATTGATGAGACTAAGGACAATACGGTCACGATAAGTCTTTTGTCGGCAGAGGGGGTTACGCTCGGTTATCCCGGACCCGACAGGCTGATGAAGGACCTGGTTATACGCAAATATCGTTCGAAATGATTAATTTTATAAACTTATGAGTAAACGAACTTTTTTGGCTGCCCTGGCGAGTGTAGCACTCCTTGCAGCATGTGACAAGAACAAGGAAAACGAGGTCATCCCCGTATCTTTTTCTTCTTTCGGCTTCTATGCAAAGGACAATGCAGGTGTCCTTAAGACTGATTATATTGAAGAGAATTTCAATTCTGATGTCATCAGTTTCACCCTGCCTTACGGTACTGACCCTGACGCGCTCAAGACCCTCGTCCCTGAGTTTACGGTAACGGAAGGGGCTTCTGTCAATGTTGCTGACGCCAGCGGAGCTCCTGACGGAAATGACATTGTAAGCGGATCGACTCCGATTGACTGTTCTTCTGATGTTCAGCTTGTCGTGTTCCTGAAGAACAACTACAAGGCTTATAAACTTTCGGTAAAGATTGCCGGGCCGGCGAAATGGAGCAAGGTGGCGGAGACGGCGCTTAATGTCAAGTACACTCCTGCTCTTGCTGTCAATCCTAAAGACGGTGTGCCTTATGTGGTAGGTACTTCTCCTAATGAAAATGGCGAGGCTGCACCGCATCTTTTCAAACTGGATGGTACTGAACTCAAGGATGTTGCAGGTGC
>CAKUXR010000012.1 GCA_934700615.1 uncultured Bacteroidales bacterium | reverse complement strand
ACATGTGCCAGCTTACAGAGAGACAGACGGAATACAAGTACAAGAGTTCGTATGAACAGATTGCCAAGGTAATCGCCAAATATTCATATGTGCCACTTTTGGATCTGACCGATTTCTATGAACAAGTATTCTTCAGCTGGCTGGTAGGAAACAATGATATGCATCTGAAGAACTTCTCGCTGTATGCACCAAAAGGAAAGTGGTTTCTAACCCCAGCATACGACCTCCTGAATGTCTCAATGGTGAATCCTAAAGACACCGAAGAAATGACACTCACACTAAATGGACTGAAGAAGCGGATAACGAAAAGCGATTTCGTCAGCACCATGACACTTTCAGGTATTGCGTCCAAGGTATTTGATAATATGCTAGAAAAGTACAAAAAACTCCTACCGAAATTCCACGACATGATTGACATGTCGTTTCTGGACGACGAGTGCAAGGAAGCTTATAAGCAGGGCATCACATCACGGTTGGAAAGAATATCAAATCAGAAATAAAACATCGGGCAAGTCCTTTGAAAAACAAGAAAAGGCGGTCCATTGTAATAATGTTCCATATTAACTATTTTATTATTAAGCAATTACCTACTTATATTCCTCCTCATTAAAGAGAAGGATAAACCTCATTTCAGATACTTGTAGCACGGATTTCAAACCTTTAAGTGCGATTTTCAGTACGATTAATTTTCCTCAATACGCCACAATATGCAATATGGTTTTAGACCGCTAAAAATAGTCTATACTATACTTGCATTTGTGTACACATTTACCTTCACCTTTCTGGTATTTTAAAATTATTCAAAATAAACGCGGTAGGACATCCAAAGCCTATCATATTCCATAAATTACCACTATCCGGCACAAAATGCCGGGAAATGCCATAGGTAAAAACGCCTCATTTTTCTAGAGACATGAAATCGTACTAATCGTATGTTATGGAAGTGTCTCAATTTCTTTAGATTGTCTACCAGAATATCCACAACCGAAAATTTACGTTGAGCCCGAATCCCCAATGCTTACCGAAGAACCTCCTCAGCTACAAATATATACAGAAAACGGAGACCATTTCTGATCTCCGTTTCAGTGCTCCCTTAGGGGCTCGAACCCTAGACCCCAACATTAAGAGTGTCGTGCTCTACCAACTGAGCTAAGGAAGCAAAACCCTCGCCAAGTGTGCGAGGGACTTGGAGGTGCCAAGCAGAATCGAACTGCTGTACTTGGTTTTGCAGACCAATGCCTAACCGCTCGGCCATAGCACCATTGCTTTGGGAATACAAAGATAGGTATATTTTTCTTCTTTCCAAAACTTTTCCGGACTTTTTGCTCTTTTATGCCATTTTTACGAAACAATTATGGCATTAGAGTAAGTCCTACGCAAGATTCCGACTACTTTCTAGGAATCTTCAGAACCATACCAGGCTTGATAGCAGTGGAAATTCCATTGAACTTCATGATGTCATCAGCACTGATACCCGGATATGCCTTGGCAATACTGTATAAGGTGTCGCCTTTCTTCACCGTATAGACAGTATAACCGGAGGCACCTGCAGACTTCGAAGACGAAGTCCCGCCTGCAGAAACCGCACCTGAACCGGACTTTGCAGCAGATTGCTGAGACGAGGTCGCAGAATTTGACTTGGCTGCTGACTGCTGTGAAGTGCCCGAAGACTTGGCCGCCGATGACGAAGCCGGTTTGGCAGTCTGAGCTACAGGACCTCCGCCCCTGCCATATATCACAAGTACCTGACCTATACGCAAATTATTGCTCTTCAGATGATTCCACTTCTTGAGCTGGGCAACTGACACATGATATCTGGAAGCAATCCTGCCGAGATAATCACCACTCTTCACCCTGTAAGTAATCCTGTTGCCGTTACTTGAAGACGCGATATTCTGCAAAGTCGCAGGATTGAAAAGTTCCTTCGCCTTATGGGTATATACAGAATCCTCAACTTCAATGAACTTGCCTGAATACTGCAAAGGCAAACGCAGAATATACTCCTTCTCATTTCCAGGAATAATATCATGCACATACTGAGGATTGAGGTTTCGGAGCTCATCCACAGAAATGCCGGTCAAATCATGAATCTGCTGGAAATGAAGCATACGGTGAATCTGGAAAGTGTCCAGATGAGCCGGCATCTGAACCGGATCAGGCACAATGCCATGCTCCTTGTAATAAGAGAAAGCATACATAGCACCGACAAAAGCCGGAACATACCCCCTGGTCTCACGAGGAAGATACTCATACACCGACCAGAAATCCTTGCTGCCACCGCAACGGCGAATTGCCTTGTTCACATTGCCCGCACCGCAGTTGTAAGACGAAATCGCAAGATTCCAGTCTCCGAAAATCCTGTAGGCATCATACATGTATCTTGCGGCCGCATCAGCAGCCTTGAAAGGGTCCAGCCTCTCATCCACATAAGAATTGATCTCGAGACCATAATTCTTCGCAGTAGTGTACATGAACTGCCACATGCCCTTGGCACCGGCCCTGGAAACAGCTATCGGATTGAGGGCCGATTCAATGACAGCCATATATTTCAATTCATCCGGCATGCCGTACCTGTCCAAAGTCTGCTCGAAAATCGGAAAATAATAACGCGACAATGCCAGCATCTTGGCCATCTTGGTAGGCATCTTGTCAGCATAGAGAATGATATAGTTTCGCACCGTCTCATTATACGGCAACGTAATATATGAATTCATCTTGGCAAGACGCTCCATGAAAACCTTGTCAGGGACATTGGAGGTAAACTTGACAGAATCCATATTGTAACTGCCCTCGTCACTGGTCCTTGCCTGACGATGAAGATACCAAAGATTCAGCAGACTGTCGGTAACTTCCTGAGAATAAGTCTCCGGAGAAACTCCATCTAGTAAAGAAAAAGACTTTCCTCCATCTGTATATTCCTCCTCAACGTATGCGGTATCACGAAAAGAATCAATCTCGAGAAGAAGAGAATCCAGCATTGACCTTAGCCGTATATTCTCATTGATCAATTCCTTCTTCGACTTTTTCTGTCGGTTTCCGGAAAAAAGGTTCTGGGCGGAAGCACTCTCACAGGAGGGCCCGAACACAACAGCCGCTACCACAGCGGCGGTAGAAAAAAAACTGTATAATTTCATTGACAATTAACTCTTTACAAACTCATATCTATTTCAGCAGCTTCAGATTTCAATGTTATGCAAACGTCAGAACCTGAATCCGATGCTGAGACCGAAAGCTTCCGAACCAGTGACAGCCGGACGACTGAAACCACTTCTGCCAGAATAACCTCCCGTATTCATGGCATAACCCATGTCCGGAGAAATCATCGTCGGAGAAACACTCATCGATATATCGTCACCAAGTTCAAAATTCTGCATATAGGAAAAGACATTCGCGTCAATGATCTGAAGCAGATAAAATCCTGCCAATGCCACGACGGAATAATCTCTATATCTTCTGTAGACATCCCTGTAATACTTTGCCGTAGAGGCAGATACAGGGCCATCGTAAGTGGAGTTTTCGGCAGTGGCGGCATTATAGATTCTCTTATAACGCAAATAATTCGTATTGTTCGTAACCAGAAAATGGGCAGAACACATGAGTCCCGTATAATAAATCGGGATCTTCCAATACTCCCCGTTGTAGGCCTGTCCGAGACCAGGAAGAAGAGCCGAATAGAGAGTTGCCTTACCGGCCTGCGGATACGTTCCCTTCTTGTAGTTTCCGACACCGTCAAGCAACGAGCCCCAATAAATCAGGCCCGTTCCCAGAAAGCACAAATTGCTTATCGTCTTGTTGCGATTGTTTCCGTCCACATTGTACTGATGCCTGAAATATATTCCGGCACCTGCAGTCGCAGCCATTCCGCCATATATGACAGGCAGCTTCCAATACTGTTTGTTGTACATCTGCTGCGCTCCCACGAAAACGGTGGAACCGGCAAAAAGGACACCGATACGCGCATCTCTCTTATGCCGCACTCCCCCGAAAAACTCTTTGAAGGTGAATGCGGCATCTGTAGAATCTCTGGCTGTAGAATCACTCTCATCATTATAGTTCTGAGTGAAAGCCTGTTCCTTGAACTGAGCCCTCGCATTGAACGAAAACGACAGCAGGAACAAGCCCAGCAGAGCCAGTATGTGATATTTTCTTTTAGACATCGGCAGCAAATCAGATATTTGAATCCTCAAGAGCCTTGAGAAAACGACTGATCTCCGCGTCAGAGTCAAAATGAATCGTCATTGTACCCTTTCCGGATTCAGACCTTTTCAGGCTGATGCTCTTGTCAAAAAACTTGCCGATATGCTCAAGAACTTTATAGTAATCGTCCGGAAGAGCAACTTCTTTCTTCTGCGGCTTGGCAGGACTGCCCTGCAGTTCCTTGATCTTGTCCTCCAACTGTCTCACCGACAGGCCGTGCTTGATGACAAGGTCACACAACTGCTCCTGAAGAGTCTGGTCAGCCACGCCAAGAATGACTTTAGCATGTCCGACACTCAAGAGGCCGACCTTCAAGTCATGCTGGACCTTGGCCGGCAATTTCAGAAGACGGAGATAGTTGGTTACCGAAGCCCTCTTCTTTCCCACCCTGTCAGCCATCTGCTCCTGGGTCAGACTGCATTCGTCTATAAGGCGCTGATAACTCATGGCGACCTCGATAGGATCAAGATTTTCCCTCTGGATATTCTCCACAATCGCCATCTCCAGCATTCCCTGGTCATTGGCATCCCTGATATATGCAGGAACCATCGTCATGCCGGTCATCCTGCATGCCTTGAAGCGACGTTCACCACTGATAATCTGATATCTGTTGTCAGATTTCTTTCTGACGGTGATAGGCTGGATAAGTCCGAAAGTACGGATCGACAACGCCAATTCCTCCAGAGCCTCCTGGTCAAAAGACATTCTCGGCTGGAAAGGATTCGGCTCAATCATATCTACCGGAATACGGAGCACATCAGCAGTATCCTGAGGCTCTTTGGTCCCCACGACCTCCTTATTGACATATCCTACCGGGCTGCGCAACGACTCAAGATCCCCTACATCACCAAGCAGCGCCCCGATACCTCTTCCAAGTCCTCTCTGTTGTTTACTCATGTCCTACACTATTTATTTCATTTTTCTCCAGAACCTCTTTCGCGAGATTCAGATAATTCGTAGTTCCGTTGCTCATGATATCATACAGGATAATCGGCTTACCATGGGAAGGGGCCTCGCTGAGACGGATGTTCCTCTGGATTATGGAGTTGAACACCATATCTTTGAAATGCTCCCGAAGCTGGTTCAGCACCTGTGTATGAACCTTCGTACGGCCATCGAACATCGTAACCACAAATCCTTCTATTGTCAATGCCGGATTCACGCCATTCTGAACCAGTCTGATGGTCTGGAGCAACTTTCCGAGTCCCTCCAACGCAAAGAACTCCGGCTGGACAGGAATCATCACCGAATCCGCAGCTGTCAGCGAATTGACAGTAATGAGCCCCAATGAAGGAGAACAGTCTATAATTATATAATCATAGTCATCGCGGACCGGTTCAATAGCCTTCTTCATGATGGACTCACGCTCCTCGGCCTCAAGCATCTCAATCTCGACTCCGACAAGGTTAATATGGGACGGCACCATCTGGAGATTGGCAATCTCCGCCTGAATCAACGCGTCACGGATACCTATCTCTCCGATAAGTACCTCATACAAAGTCCGTTTTCTGTCATCTTCAGGAGAGAAATTGAGTCCGGATGTGGTATTGGCCTGCGGATCCGCATCAATGATGAGGACCTTTTTCTCAAGGACAGCCAAAGACGCCGCAAGATTAATCGCAGTCGTAGTCTTTCCGACTCCTCCCTTCTGGTTCGCTATTGCTATGATCTTTCCCATCTTTTAAATTCTATAAGGCATACCGCAACAACGTGAACATGTCGCCCGCACACCATCATTTAATCATGTAAAGTTCACAAAATTAATAAAATAATCGATACCCCCTGCGAACTGTTGATAACTTTTCTTTTACACAGGGTCCACATCCAGCGCAACATGCCCATTATAAGCATGTTGGGCCTCAAAGGCCTTCACGATATCCACAAGTTTCCGTTTATTGTCAGACAGCGCACCGTCCTTCCTGAAACTGACACGGAGATGTCTCACGAATATATCTGACTGCCTGTCCACGGCCGGAGGATAAGGACCGACGACAGTAACCGGCAGAGCGGATGTCTGCACAAATCCTGCCATGGAAATTCCATAGGCTTTGACAAGTGCGGAATACAACATCCTGGAGAGCTTTTCCAGCCTGGCCTCATTGGAATCCTTGATGATCACCCTCACAATCCTCGAAAACGGCGGATAACCGAAAGTCTGGCGCTCGTCCAGCATCGACTCTACCAATGCTTTTCTTTCCGCCTCTGTGGCAAGACTCATCACGCCATCTTCGTTTTCATGAGAAAATGCCTGATATACAGGGTGTTCCGGACGGGATGTCTGTATCACAAGCATTCCTTTCCGGCCACGTCTTCCTGTCCGTCCGCGGAATTGCTCCAGGAGTTGGAACGCCCTTTCGTCCGCCCTGAAATCCTGCTGGCCCAAAAGAGAATCCGCCATAAGCACGGCCACAAGCGAGAGACCGTCAAAATCAAAGCCTTTCGTGATTATCTGAGTACCGACGAGTATATCTATTTTCCTGTCAGCGAAATTCCGGATTATCTCTGATTCCTTTCCGGCAACTGCAGCGGTGTCACTGTCCAGACGGGCGACCCTGGCATCCGGGAACAGTTTTGTGACCTCCTCCTCTATCTTCTGCGTACCGGCCCCAAGAGCCTCCATGGTCCCGCCACATTTGCCGCAAGTTCCGGAAAACGGAGTTCTCCAACCGCAGTAATGACACAGCAGGATACCCTCCTGACGATGCCAGCTAAGCGGCACATTACAATGCGGACATCTCGGAATATCTCCACACGCAGTGCATTGGACAGCAGGTGAATACGCACGTCTTGCACGAAGAAGCAGAACCTGTCCGCCGTCCGCCAGAGCCGATCTGATACGCTGAATGAGCTTAAAAGAGAAATTCCCCGCCATTCCCCTCTTTCTCCTTTCCGCAGAAGTGTCAATGATTTCCACATCCGAATCGGACGCACCGTAATATCTTTCCGGAAGATCGACTTTCTTCATCCTCCCGATCCTGCAATTGTAGAGAGACTCCAGCGAAGGAGTCGCAGTCCCGAGGATAATCTCCGCCCCGTCAATACGGGCCAGCATCAATGCAGTATCCCTTCCGTTGTATCTTGGTGCCGGAGCGTCCTGCTTATACGAGGTATCATGTTCCTCATCCACGATTATCAATCCCAGGTCATGATGAGGCAGGAATATCGAAGAACGCGTACCAAGCACTATGTAATTTCCCGAACGGATCTCTGACGCGACCTCTTCCCTCTTGGCAGCAGTAACTTTCGAATGGAAAGTGAACAGATATGCACCGAAAATACGCCTGAGCCTTTCTTCCAGCTGCCTGCTGACGGCGATCTCAGGAATCATGTAAAGTACATTCTTCCCCTGACGCATTGTTTCCAATGCCAGTTTCACATATATTTCAGTCTTTCCGGAGCCCGTGACTCCGTTGAGAAGAACAGGCAGATGCTCCGAGAATGCCGACTTCACGGTCGAATACGCATCATTCTGCGCAGCGCTCAGCGACACCTCATATGAGGATTCGAAGCATCGCACATTGTCCGGACCTGACACTTTCTCATCCTCCAGCATTGACATGGACTGCTCCACAAGCGAAATCTGGGCGGCATATTTTTCCGCCTCATCCGAAAACTTCTTCTTCGAAGAATCAGACTTGGCCCGCTCTGCCGCCAGCCGCTTTTTTTCAAGAAAAGCGGAAAGCCTATCCTTCCGGGACGCAAGCGCCTGAAGTTTCCTGTCAATGACGGAGAGACGCTTCTCTTCACGTTTGGCGTCTGCAACTTCCTTATCCACTTTCAGTTGCGGATAAGCCGCCTTATAGACCTCTCCTACGGTACAGAGATAGTATCCGGATACAAAACGCCACAATTCAAGTTCATTGGCAGTAATCGTCTCCAGCCCCCTTTCCAATGACAGGACAGCATTGATTTTACTCTCCTCAACGTCAGGTTCAATGGCGGCAGCACTTACCACTCCCAGATATTTCTTCCTCGCGAACAGGACAGAGGCCCTCATTCCCGCTGCCAGTCCTTCCTTCGCCATCTCGGCAGGGACATAATAATACGGCTCCCAGTCAAGTCTGAGCGGGAGTATAACTCTTATATATGTTCTGTCCTTCAACATGTTTATTATGCGAATTTACAAACAATTTCACTGAATTTACTATATCTTTGCCGAGATTAAACGGCCGGTCATATGACCTGCAGCCATAAAGACGGACAGAAAATGAAAGAGGAAAACATGCAGGTATTACCTGAAGATTTGCTTAAAATTCTAAGCATCAACACATCAGCCACACAGGAAGATTTGGCAACCGACGACTGGGACAGCGACTACAATTGCAGTTACAGCGCCGACGGACTCAAACTGCTCGACGCCGAAAACTTTCCTGATGAAGTCAATGTCCGCGAAGGAACGCGGATAATCTGCGACAATGTTTTCTCTTTCCAGCCATACATGGCTGAAGACCGCCCTATAGGCAGTGAAATCCCTGAAGAAGAAAGAGTTTCATTTCTGGACAAGATTCATCTGCCTGATTCATTGGAACATATCGGCGAAGCTGCATTCAAGGAGTGCGGCTGGGTAAAAAGATTCGGCCTTCCGAAATCTCTCCTTACCATCAGGGACGAAGCATTCTATGGCTGCTGGGAACTCGAACAGATAGGTTTCCCGGCGTCTCTCAAATCCATCGGAGAACGCGCATTCTTCGAGTGCTTCTCTCTTGAGAAAGTGAGGATAAACAAGGGACTCAAACTGATAGGTGCCGAAGCATTCTCATTCTGCGAATCCCTTAAGGAAATCACTCTGCCGGAAGGACTTATTGCCATCGGGCCGGACGCCTTCTACGGATGTACCAAACTCAGGAAGATTTTCATTCCGAAAGGAACCTCAGACATCTACAAGGAAATCTTCCCCGAGAAACAGCACCGCTATCTCAAGGAGGTTTAACGTAACCGGTATTGCGAATACCGCAGTTCCTGCCATTCTCTCTAAAAGTCATAAGTAACCTGCATTTTAAGTTCAGCTTTTGCCGGACGCCATTTGGTCTGTCCCGGACTCAGCCAAGGGGTATCAGTATATCCAGTTCTTATATACGCCTTTATGGCATCATTCTTTCCGAGACGGAATTTGAGCCGTGCCACTAATGACAACGAGTAACCCCTCCCGTAATACGCAGGAACATTGAAAGACCCCGGCGCATCACGTTCGTAGCAATACAGACGGCCATCCCAGCTGTCGGCGGCAAACATTGTCCCACGCAAGAAAACGGCTCCGATTCTTCCGGAATAACTTTCCTCGACATAGCCCAGTCCGGACAACTTGTCCGTCAACGCCGCATTGGCCCGGACTACCGTATTCCACTTCCCTGCATTGACCTTCAAATCAGCACGCAAATCCAGCCGGTTCGCGTTCCCGTAAGACTTCCAACGTTCTGTGGCCCTCAAATCCAGACCCACAGCCTCAGAGAGACGGAAAGGGCTGGACAACAACACCTTGACCCGCCTCCTGTCCTTTTCCGGGACAAAAGAATAGTCCACACTCAGCACATACGACTTCAATGAAATTCCGGCAGCAGCCCCATATTCTCCGCCCTTGCCGGAAAACGCGCGGACAGGAGCCGCAAAAGACAGGTCATACTCAGAAGGAATATATCTGCCTGCCAATGCCATTTTCCACTCCCCTGCCGGGAACATGAAGCCCCCTGTCAATGCCGGTCTGACACTGCTGATATCCATGGCGGCCTCTCCGAAAATCTCGATTCCGCGGACACAGAACCGGGCATCCGCCGAGACTCTTGTCAATGGAATTACGACGTTGTCCCCGACACGAAACACCTCCTTCCCGGCATTGGCCTTTCCCGCCGATTCAATGTCTTTCAAGTTGCAAAGTGCTGTAAATGAAACTTGTCCATGTCTGGAAAACCATGAGACATTGACTCCCGGAAGCAAATCCAGCCGCAGTTTCGAGCCGTTTTCACACCAGTCACGGAACCCGGGTGAGCCCAAGAACACAGATATTCCGAAACGTCCGTAATCCAGTTCCGCAGCGACTCCCCTGAGACTGGATGATGATGACGACATTGACGGAGATATACCTGTAGGCCTTTTCCAGAAGGACCGGGGTCCGGAAACCCCTGTCATGGCGAATCCGCTCCACATGGCAAGCCCCTGACCGAATCTGAGGGAATAGTCACCTACGACAAGACGGGACAGATGCCCCTTCCCGAAATAAGCACCATGTACGGTATATGCGGACGGCCACGGGACATCGTCAGAATATGTCCTTTTCAATGACAGTCCTGCCGACCATCGTCCTTCTGCCCCTGTCCTGAACTTTTCATAATGGGACCATGAATAATCAGGAGACTTCCCGTCGAAAGGTATTGACAGTTTGTTCGATTCATTGACAGTCAATGAATTTCGCACAGGAGCCCGGTAATCCGACGACTTCCCCGGCAAGGAGCGCGACTCCAATGATATGAACCATCTAAGCGCTTCCGCCGTCTCTTTTCCGAAACCATCAACAGCCCCCAGTTCCGATATTGACAAGACATCCCCACTTCGCGCCCTGTAATCCAACAGAGATACAATCTGGTACATTGACATGAGCCCGGACGCCTCCAGCACATTTCTTCCGACAAGATTTATCGGAACAGGATGTTCTGCGAGGTCCCACCATTTTTCCATTTCCTCTTCCGGGATCTGCTCCAGTTCCGACACTCCGGACAAATAGGCTGCAGCTTCCGGAACGGAAGACACGACATTGGCAGGCAGAGACATTGACCGTCCCTTCCCGTCTCCGACTATTTCGCGCTGTCCTTGTGAAAACGCCCGCGACTGCAGGCACATTGACATTGACAGCAAGACTATAACACAAATTCGTATTCCCATACGGCCATTTTTTGTGGCCGTTCTGCCCGAAGTCCTGCTTTACGCCGCAATATAGGAATTATTTTTCTTTGTTGGAATTTTTATAGTAATTTTGTGTTTCTGAATAAAAAGCAACATGAGCAAGATTACTTTATTCGACAAAACCTTCAGGCCATTCATTCCCTACGAGAAACTTGAAAAGGCCATTGACAAGGTTGCAGACCACATAAATGCCGACTTCAGCGACTCCAAGGAGCCTGTCGTCCTGCTCTGCATCTTGAACGGTTCGATAATGTTCACTGCCGAACTGATGAAAAGGCTGTCATTCGACTGCCAACTCGTTTCCATGAAACTGTCTTCTTACTGCGGTACAGAAAGCACCGGAAATGTCAAGCAGGTCATGGGCATGACCGGAGACATCAAAGGCAAGCACGTGATAATCGTCGAAGATATCGTAGATACTGGCAACACAATCGTGGACTTGACCCGTATCGTAAAGGAGAAAGGCGCTCTGGACTGCAAAGTCTGCACAATGCTTCTCAAGCCTGAAGTCTATAAGAAAGATGTCAAGCTCGACTACGTGGCAATGGAGATTCCTAACAAGTTCATCGTGGGCTTCGGTCTGGATTACAATGAACTTGGCAGAAACTATAAGGACATTTATATCCTCGACGAGGATTAATCGCCCGGCACAGGCAAGGTCAATGTAACTGCATGTCTTCCAAAGGCTTGCAGTTTATAAAAAATGTGCACAGAAATCGAAGTATAACTCAGGATGCGCTTGCATCCGGCAAATTACAGTAAAACTACAAATGAAGTATTACATTCTTTTCGGGCCTCCGGGAGCAGGTAAAGGCACCCAGGCTAGCGCAATGGTAGAAAAATACAATCTCTGCCACCTTTCCACAGGCGAGCTGCTCCGCAAGGAGATTGCAGAGGGAACTGAACTTGGCAAAAAGGCTAAAGCCCTTATCGACGCAGGTTCACTGGTTCCTGATGAGGTTGTAGAGGGCATGATCGACAATGCTTTCAAGACTATCAAGGGCGTTTCAGGTTTTCTTCTCGACGGTTTCCCAAGAACTATCGCCCAGGCTGAGGTTCTTGACAAGATGCTTGCAGCAGGAAACGAGGCAGTGACATCTGTCATTTCCATCATGATTCCTGACGAGATGATCAAGGAGCGCATCCGCCACAGAGCTTCTATCGAGGGTCGTGCCGATGATGCCAAGGAAGAGACCATCAACAATAGAATCAAGACATATCACGAGAAGACAGAGCCGCTTATCGAGTTCTACAAGAAGGCCGGCAAATACGAGGAAATCGACGGTACAGGCACTATCGACGCTGTACGCGAAACAATCTTCTCAGTAATGGACAAGTTCTAGTATCTTAACCATACTACGTTTTGAGGCTGCCTGAACAATCAGACAGCCTCAATTGTATTACTTCATTTCCAGTTCATCCACGATGACGTCAGCGGCAGAAAGTGCCCACGACGGGAAATTGTCGTCACGATGGAACTTGCCTCCGTCGGCGAAATCCAGAAGCACGGACAGGTCAAACTTCTCGGCTTCCACAGCGGCACAGAAACGCGTGGCATCGTATGCATTGCACTTCTGCTCGATGTGGGACGGAACCATCATGAGAGGCTTGCCGAGATACATGGCCTCACAGATGGACTCAAAACCAGCCGTAGATGCATAGGCATGACAGCCGGCCATCTGACGGAGAAACTCCTTGTCATCCAGATAATAGAAACGGAGAGTGTCATCCACGATTTTGACAGGTGCCTCATCAGCATTGTCCCAGAAAAACCGGAGTGACACATCAGGATGGGCGCGATGCCAGGCATTGACCTCCTCCGCGAAACCGGCATTGAGCATGTATCCCAAGATATAGCCGCCATCCCTGAACTCTGGACTTTCGCGATACGCCAGAACCTCAGGCCGAAGCAGAGGCGGAACAACCTTTATCCTGCCGTCATCCGGCATTGGCCTGAACGACAGGGCCAGCAGCTTCGATGCGCCGTTGGCAATCGCACGCGAAAAGAGATTCAGCCCGAGATGCCCCTCGTATCCGAACTCGGGGATATGCATATCCTTATGGAGGAAAAGGAACTGATGCCCCACGCAGACCATCGGAATCTTCTCGTCGGTCAATTTGTATGCAACCGTGCCGAGCAATTCGTAAAAATTCACGATGACATCAGCACCGCTGTCCTTGATATTGGACCTGATCAATGATATTGAAGGTATGAACTTCGGAGAAATCGCAATATTGAAAAGAACCGATTTCAATGCATCCGGGCGCTTGTCGCTGGCCGCGGAAACGAAATTCACTGATTCAAAATAAGTTATCGGGGCACTTACGCCTTGCGTAAAAAATGCAGGAAGAATCCTGGATTCGCTCTTTCCGACAAGCATTCCGACCACCTGATGACCTCTGGAAACCAGAAGCCTTTCCATCGTCATAGCCTGTGTAAGGTGTCCTCTGCCCTCTCCTTGTATTATAAACAAGTACTTCATTATCCCGAAATTAAATAGTAACTAGATCTGATATCTGGCGATGCGCCAGTTGCCGTCATAATCCTCTACAAGCGCGGTCAACGACTCCACCCAATCCCCGGAATTCAGGTAATGGATACCACCCTTGAGCATCTTGTCCTCAGGATGATGGATATGACCGCAGATAATGCCGTCGCACCCCTTGGCCTTGGCAAACGAAGCCAAATCCGACTCGAAACCGGAAATCGCGGAAACAGCCTGCTTGACCTTGTGCTTGACGACTGCGGAAAGAGAATAATACTCCTTTCCCCGCTTCTGGCGGGCCTTGTTCCAGACATTATTGAACTTCAGCAGAAGATTATAGGCAACATCGCCGAGTTTTGCAAGGAAAGTCAGCCTCGAAGTGATACTGTCGAAGGCATGTCCATGGATAACCACATAAGAATGATTCTTCTCCTTGATGATGAATTCATGAACAAGGCTGATATTGGCCATTTTTGACGGGACCAGCGGATCCAGGAAATCATCGTGGTTCCCGGTAACATAAATCACCTCCGTATTATGCTTTTCCATCATCTTCATTATCACATGGAAGAAAGCTGAATGCACAATCGTCCACTTGTCATTGGAATTCTTGAGCTGCCAGCCGTCGATTATGTCTCCATCCATTATAAGCCGATCGCAGTCAACGGAACTGAGAAATTCTGTAACTTCTCTGACTTTGGAATGTGGTGCACCGATGTGGACATCTGAAATGACCACTGTCCTATAATGAGGTCTCTCCATTTTCAATGTATTATTTTCCCTTGGTAAACTCTGTAACCTTCTGGTCGTCAGTAACCGGACAGACAAGCACATTGCCGTCCTTGGCAGCCACGACATAACCGTCCAGACCATCTACCACAATCATGCCCGGATTTCCGGAATGCACGATGCAATTCTTGCAGCCGAACATCCTGACATCGCTTCCGACAGTCCTGTTTCCGTTCTCATCAGCCGGAACATGATTGCCTACGGAACTCCAGCTTCCGAGATCAGACCACTCCAGGTCCGAAGCTATCACATATATGGACGGTGATTTTTCCATCACTGCATAGTCGATGGATATCTTCTCGCACTGAGGGAACAGCTCGGCCAGAACAGCCTTCTCGTCTTCCCTGCCGAAAGCCTGCGAAATCCTGTCCATCATCGATACGATCTGAGGGCAGTACTGCCTCATCTGGGAAACAATCGTCTTCACAGACCAGACAAAGATACCTGCATTCCAGAAATAATTGCCGGCGGCAAGATACTGCTCAGCAATATCCCTCTTCGGCTTCTCCTTGAAGGCATTGACCTTCACGATCTTATCCTCCTCTACAGAAGACGAGCAGATATAGCCGTATCCGGTTTCCGGTCTGTCCGGATGGATTCCGACAGTGACGATGCAGTCATTTTCAGCGGTAAAGTTCAATGCCTTCCTGATCACATCCGCAAACTGTCCGGTCCTCAGGACCAGCGCATCAGACGGTGTAACAACTATATTGGCGTCCGGATCCTTACGCATTATCTTCCAACAAGCATAAGCGATGCACGGAGCCGTATTTCTCGGAACAGGTTCCGCAAGAATCTGATCAGCAGGTATCTGTGGCAACTGTTCCCTGACGACATCCACATACCTTTCAGAGGTCACCACCCATATTCTGGACGAATCGCACACCGGCAAGAATCTTTCTACAGTAAGCTGTATGAGAGATTTACCAACACCGAGAAGGTCAATGAACTGCTTCGGCGTTTCCGGCGTACTGACAGGCCAGAGCCTAGTACCGATACCACCTGCCATTATGACTACGTGTGTATTCATATCTTTCAATTTTAAAAACTACTTTCTCAAATTTAGCAACAATATATTGATTTAAGAACGCGTGTTACAGAATTTTCACAAAAGAAGCTATCTGATTTCAAGAACATTGTCACAATATTTCACCACATTGTCACGATGAGTAATGAAAATTATGGTCTTCCCGACAGCTGAAGAAGAGAGGTTCCTGAGAAGCCTTTCCTCGGTTTCGTTGTCAAGCGAAGAGCTGAATTCATCCAGCAGCAGAATGCTTCCGGAGCGCAGGAGACCACGGGCGATCGCAATACGCTGGGCCTGCCCCTCACTCAAGCCCGTGCCGAACTCACCGCACACAGTATCAAGGCCTTCCGGAAGTTCGCGGACAAAATCAGCCGCAGCCACGTCGAGAGCATCCCATAGCATCTGTTCTGTCGCATCCGGATTGCCCATAAGCAGATTCTCGCGCACCGACCCGCTGAAGAGAGTATTTCCCTGAGGGACATAGATGAAATTGGTTCTTGTCAATGCCGATACTTCGATTCCGTCTTTCACTCCTTCACCACACCCCGAATAAATGCGTACAGTGCCGGAAACAGGCTTCAGCAACGACAGCATAAGCCTTATCAATGTACTCTTTCCGGCTCCTGTCTCCCCTATGACGGCAGTACTCGAACCCGGCACGAAATCATGCGAAAATGCATTGAATACAAACCTGTCGCCGTCAGGATATCTGAAAGTGAGATTGTCAATGCTGATTCCTGCAGGAGCCTCCACCAAGATCTGAGCACCTTCTTCCTCCTTCTCTCCCCCGTCTATTTCCATCAGGCGGTCTGCGGCTACAGTAGCATTGACAAAAGAAGAAATCTGCCGCGCGATCCGCATTGACGGCCCCTGAATCTGTCCCACAAGCTGAAGAAAGGCAGTCAAGATGCCGAATGTCACTGTGCCGGAATATATTCCGAAAACGCCCCAAAGCAGGGCTATGGAATAACCGATTCCGAAAGCAGCACTCACGGCCGACGAAGAAAAGACGCTGAACCCTGTACGTTTCCTGACAGTGCCCATTTCCACGGCCTGCAGCCTGTCCAGACGGTCTCCCACAGCATCGCCCTGCAACATTGACTGGACGACTGTCCTGTGCTGGAGGCTTTCCTGTATATGGCTCTGGACGACACTTTCCGTATCCCTGATTTCCCTGGAGAGTTTCCGCATCCTCCTGAAAAAGATTTTGCTCAATGCAAAAAAGAACGGGGCCACGGCGAGAATCACTACGGCGAGACGGAGATCCAGCATTGACAAGAAGATGAAGGCCGCAATCAATTGCAGCATGGATGAGACCAATGCCGGGAAGTCCTGGCAGACGACGCTTGCAACAATCTCCGCATCAGTGAAAAGGCGGCTCACTGTATCTCCGCTGTGATGGCTGTCCTTTCCTGTCCATTGGGATTTCAGAAGCCCGTCAAACAGATGTTGACGCATATTGAAGACTGTCCTGTAAAATGAAATGCTCTCCACATGAGCCTTCAGAGCATTGACAAGGACCCTCAGAATGACTGACAGGAACAGCAGTATGCCGTACATGACAAGATGCTGCCTGTCATGAGTGATGGTGGCCACATCCACAAGGGATTTGCTGAGCCATATGAAAAACAGGTTCAGGCCAATGCTGACTGAGCACAGGAAAATATTCGCGACTATATACCATCGGGCACAGGCGGAATTGCGCCAAAGCCATTCAACATTCTTCATAGCAAGGTGTTTCAATGACAAATATCGATCAATGACAGACATCAATCCAGACAAAGATAGTATAAAAATAAAAAAAGGCCTTACTTTTGATAAGGACCTTTTTAAATCGTTGAGTAATGACGCCTCACGCGCAAAAACTCACACTAACCACATAATTAATAACACTAAAACTAATAACCAACGAGTTGTATGTGAGAGAACCTCATCATCAACTCGAATGCAAAGTTACTGCTTTTTACTTTTGTGACAAATATTTTCTTACATTTTTTCGATAAATTTTCACATGTATTTTCTAATTATTTGGTTTTCCGCGACTTAAAACGTAACTAAAATTTTCAAAAAAAATTTGCAAATTTAAAAACAAACTCCTAAAACGTTTACAGAGGTATCGTGTCGGACGAAAAACTTAAATTTTTGAACAGTACTTACAATTTGTTGTTTTATAACATCGAATTTTTACAAATCGTAAGTTATACCCCTACAAGTTTTACAGTCTTTCATTTCGAAACAAAAATTGTAACACAAACGAAACATATAGGATAGGTTTGCGTACCGGCAATCCTAAAAAGACATGATTTTTTCGTAACTTCGTATTGAAAAGAGGTACAAAAATAATAAAAGATATGTGTGAAAACAGATTAATCTCAGCACGTTCCCTTAGGGAATACAGTTATGTGTTATGGAAGGCTGTAAAAATAAGGGTATAATGTTTTTATTTGTATAAAGTTTTTGCTCTTTTGAAAATTCTTTTATATTTGCAGAGGAACGGGGTTGTGTGCTTTTTAATATTTGTGGTTTATTAAGTAGCAGAAATAAAAAAGCAAGAGCCTCCTAAATGTGAAATATACGGCGCGAGAGTAGAAGACATTCAATTGATGATAAATTTAATTCGGCATACAATTTAGTTGTTAAATAGGTTGTTGCGAATTGCCTATTTAATAACGGTAAACAAATATTCGCGTATAACTTTTGTATGTTATGAAAAAATTTTTATCCGTTGCTACATTTCTTTTTGTAGCAATCATTGCGAGCGCCTCGTTAAGTCCTACAGGCCCTGACGGAGGCGAGTATTTCATCACATCTGGTTGTATTAAATGTGGCACATGCGTAGGGGCATGTCCTGTTGGAGCAATCTATGAAATGGACAATCAGTACCAGATAGATTGGAGACTCTGCGTGTCGTGCGGTGCTTGTGCCGATGAATGTCCGGTCGGCGCTATCTGGTATGGAAGTGCAACAGCACCCAAAGAATAGTAATTACGGAATCTAGCACACGCTTATGTGTCGTTTTTTGACAGTCTTACTCTGTCTATGTCTGACGATAGACGTCGCCTTAGGCCAGACTGAGGGATCTGCCAATACAAATCAGGCAGGACTTAATGTAAAGGTGACAGAGGCAAGGAACGATTTGCCAGTTCAGATGGCGACCGTCTATATCGTACCCCAAGGGGATACGGTGGCGGTCGCCTTTGCTTTTACGGATAAGAAGGGCTCGGCTCAGCTGTTCCCTGTTCCCGCTGGAAGGTATGCTCTGAATGTTCAGATGCTCGGATACAAGCCGAACAAGGAGGAGGTCTTGTTGGAAGCGCGGAGGATGTCAAGTGTTTCAGTCTGTTTGGAAGAAGATATCAGAGAACTGGAAGGAGCCACCATAACGGCAATGGGCGACCTTGTCACCGCGAAGGGAGATACGCTGATATATAATGCTACATCATTCCAGACGTCTAGCAACGCCAATTTGGGTGATTTGCTGAAGAAGATGCCTGGGATTGAGGTTGGAAAGGGCCTGGTCAAAGTAAACGGGGAACCGGTATCCACAATAACGGTTGAAGGAAAGACCTTTTTTTCGGACGATGTCTCAAAGGCCCTTGAAAATCTTCCCGCTTTCATCGTGAATAAAATACACGTCATTGATGAGGACGGCCGAGACAGAATCGGTCTGTCAAGGAAAAGGAAGAGGATGGACGTGAAACTGAAAGACGAGTTTCGTAACGGATGGTTCGGGCAGGCGTCCGCCAGTGGGGGCGCTTCCATCATAAAGAAAAAGAACTCCGACCTGCTCGGCGATGGAAGCCGTGCTTTATATAGTGCAAAGCTGTATGTTTCGTACTACGGCGATGATGACCAGGCCACTTTACTTGGTGGAGGTAACAATATAAATGTCAATCAGCTGGAACGTTCGACCCCGGGCGTGTCGAACACGGCGACGTTCGGGGTGAACTACAACACCTCTAGGATTCCAGAACAAGAGACCAATAGTTCCGCTTCATACGACTTCAAAAGCAATAATGAAAGAATGGAATCCAGCCGCATGTCATTTCTTGCCTCTGGAGAAAGTCTGACAACTCTACGACACCGGAATAACAATGATGTAAATAATTCTCTCGCCGCTCATCTTTCCTTAGGAAATCCGTTTAATACTTTAAATGCTGAAGGCATTCGAACAACTTTGGACTTGAACTATTCCAATAGCAAGATAGGCAGAGAGGAGTCTTCCACAATGAATAATTCAACTGCAAATCTCAATAGCAGCCGTTCTCTGACGACAGGTTCTTCAAATGACTTTGGTGTAGGAATTGGAACAAGAGGACGCTATTCACTTGGCAAGGACGGTATACATCGAATCTCTTTCAAAGGAAATGTCACATACGATGGTGGTCGTGGAAAAAGCGCAGAGTCTTCCACAGCATGGTTGAAAGGTGTCGCGGATCAGCGTGCTCTCCTGTTTAATGACAGGAATGACGCAATAAAGATTGACGGATCTTTTTCATACGCAATGCAGTTTGCCCAACACTGGGAGGTCCGCACTCAAGCTGGTGCAGGTTTCAATTTTATAAAAGAGACGAAAGACGCACAAAACGCGGCCGACCGAAGCCAGAATGAGTATTATTCAAAAAACTCAGAGGACAAGGAGTTGAATCTCATGGAGAGCATAGTTTTGCATTACGGAATCAATAAGGAAGGGAAGAAACTGGTCAATATTGAATTCGGAGGACGTGTATATGAAGACAAAATCAGTCACACCGCAGCTCCGGGCGTCCTTGGCAACAGCACAGAAATATGGAGCATAGGTGCTGGCCCGATGGCCTCGGTTGCCGTTAATGATATGGGTAAGAATTCATTTACAATCTCCACGAACGGGAACAGCGAGGTTCCGTCTGGTACACAGAACTTCAATACCGTACTTGACATCTCCAATCCTGTCAGCATATCGGTCGGAAATATCTATCTAAAATCCGGTTACCGCCAGAATCTGGTTATGCAGACAAGACTTCGCTCAGAAAAAATGAGGAATGCTATTATTAACATCAGGTTAAATGGTGCTATGTCATTCAAGGAGAAGACTCTGGCAAGTTGGTATGACGATGAGTCTGTAAGATATTCAATCCCAGTCAATGCCCACCGCCCTCATTACAATGCGGGACTGAACATCAATTATGTACAGCCACTGAACAGAGATAAGAGTCTCAACCTGATTATCACCCCGAGGCTTACGGCTAGCAGCAATTCGAACTATATTTCGAAAGGTCCTCTGATGGGTCTTTACAAGGATAGCTTTGACTATTCTACACTGATGAGCTGGTTTTACGGAGACCGCAATGGTGATAGGTTCTACAGTGGAAGCAGCGGTTTTATGGAGAGTCGCAGTTTGAGGCTGGATTGGCTGCTGAGGGCAGAGTTGAAATACGAGATTCTGGCTTATTCGATACGGTGCGGGGGGACAGTAGATAACGCAAGAACCCGCTATGTCAGCTTGCATTCTACAAAAGTAAGCAACTGGCGAGGCAATGCTTTTGCCGAATTGCTCTGGAAGGACAAATCCGGTTGGGAGGTCGAAAGCCGCTTTGACTTCAATGGTTATCGAGGATTTGAGGGAAACTTTAACAAACCGGAATTCCTCTTGAATTTCCGAATAGCAAAAGAGATAAAATCCTTCAATATCAGTCTGTCTGCCTATGATATCCTCGGAAGCAATAAGTCCTTCATCCATGTCTCATCTGCAGATTATATGGAGGACACATATTATAACAATGTTGGTCGTTGCATCATCCTTGGCCTGTCGTATAACTTCGGGAAATGGGACATGCGGGGAAAATCCAGAATGAAACAGCTGGAACAACAGAAAAACCTATAGTATTATGAAAGCGATCAAGAACTGGCAGCGTTATGTGTTGGAATGGGGAATTCTGGCAGCGCTTATTGTCTTCATCCTTGTGTCACATGTAATAGGGGGACGAATCAATCCGGATACATATTGTCCGTTCGGAGGCATTCAGGCCTATGCCAATCTTATTTCTCATGGTTCCCTGCCTTGTGACATGAGTAGCCTGCAAATACTGTCGGGTATAGCCTTGCTTGTTGCTGTCGTCTTATTCAGCAAGTTGTTCTGCGCCTATCTGTGCCCGCTAGGCACAATCAGTGATCTTTGTCGAAAGTTGAGAGATCACTTCTCATTGATAATTTTTGGTGTAAATATATTTGCCCTCTTGGAGCCATCTCAAACACATTCAAGTATTGGCTATGGATGATTACGGTGTTGGGAGCATCATACGCAATATGCATTGTCACGAAAACCCCTCCTATGTGGTGTGTTCTTGCAATAATTTGCGCCTTTGGTTATTTGTTGGAAATATTAAATCCCCGAACATCTCTTCAGCTTCTATACGTTCAACGCAATAAAGAGAAATGTAATGGATGTCACACTTGTAATATCAAGTGCCCTTATCACATCAACATCGCAGGTTTCGATGGTGCCGTAGAGAATGTGGACTGTATGTTATGTGGTGAGTGTGTGGCAAACTGTCCCACCAAGGCTCTCAGAATCGGAGTTACAAATGGTCGGCATTTAGGCATGATCAATGCTTTCATTCCCGCGATACTGACTGTTGTGCTTTTCGCGTCAGCCATTCTTTTCAGCAGAAACTTCGAAATACCTACAATCAATGAAACCTGGAACATCGAGAACACTGATGGTTTGCAAACATTCACGATGGATGGATTGCGCCAGGTACGATGCTATGCGAGCAGTAGGGCATTCATGGACAAACTTCAAAAGGTTGAGGGAGTTTATGGTGTAAAAACCTATGTGAAGCATCAGAAGGCAACTATTCTTTATAACTCTAATGAAACAACCCCGGAAAAGATACAGGAATCCCTATTTGTAAGTGCAAAATTCCAAATAGTTGCCCCAGATTACAAAACGACTCCGGAACTCGTTGTTAAAACTATACGCACAGAAAACATGACGGGTTCAAATGCAATAAACCTTTTAGGCCTGCAATTCAAACAACTTGACAGTCTGATATATGGGTTAAGAATAGATTGGGATATTCCTCTTTCCGTCAGGATGTATGTTGATCCCGCTTTTGATAAGGATGAACAATGGATAAAAAATGTCGTTGAACTTCCATTCCTTGACCTCAAAAATCCTCAAAATGGCAAGATAACACAAATGCCTCTGGGGTTTAAGTTCGTCCGTATGGAACCATCAGACTCTACAATGAGAACGGTGGACTTCCTCGGTGAGATGTTCAAACCTTTTATGGTTGAATTCAAACCGATTTCGGAAGTTGATTCGCAGATTGAACAATTCTTGTACGAGATTCCTGAAGAGAACATTACCAAACCCGTAATAACGAGAAATCTGCCTCTTCTCGTTTCATATTTAAGGGACAAGGATGGTATAGGGGCCGTGTATTCTTGTCTTAATGAGGAGTATACACCTTGCCTTGTAATACGATACTATTACCCAATGACAGATGATGAATTATACAGGCTTATGTCTTCGGCAGAATGGCGTATGCAGGATAAAGAGGGGGAGCGCTATATACATGCTCCGTTTAGGTATATTGAGAAGGGAAGCGTTAAAAGGCTATTATAGGGTCGCATGCCCATTCCCCCTTTACCGATTTTCCATTATGTCGATCATGGCCTGCTCGATAAGACCAGATATGCTTTTACCGTTCTTCGCACAGTAAACCTTGAAGTCCGTATAGAACTTATGAGAAGCTACACATAACTGCTTCAAATGGATTAAGCAACATCTGAAGATAAAAAAGTTCTGGGGTACTTCAGAAAACGCAGTACGCATTCAGATTTACTCCGCAATCATAGCCTATTGCATGATGGCCATTGTGCAGAAGAATATGAATGTTGAACGGTCAATTTACGAGATGTTGCAGATTGTAAGTGTCTCACTTACAGATACAACCAATCTCAGAGACCTCTTTGCGAGACCTAACTGCAATATTGTCAATGAACTTGATGATTCAACCGAACCAAATTTGTTTAATTGTTAAACTTTATATATAATAATCGTCCGGAACTTTTACCGGACAGCAATGATTGAAAATAATTGACACATGACAATCAGAAAAGCACAACCCGAAGACATGCCGAGAATCATGGAAATCTTCGAAGACGCAAAGAAATACATGAGAGAGCACGGCAACCGCAACCAATGGAACGGGACATATCCGGAGCAAAGCCTGATCCGGGAAGAAATCGGAAAGGAGCATTGCTATGTCATCGAGGATTCTGACAGAATCACAGATGCCGTGACAAAGGTAATCGCCACATTCTGCTTCATTCCTGGCATTGACCCGACATATGACATCATCTACGACGGGCATTGGCTGAATGACGAGCCGTACGGGACAATCCACAGACTGGCTTCGGACGGAAGCAGACACGGCATCGGCAAGGCCTGCATTGACTTTTGCGGCAGGCTTACCCGCAATCTCAGGGCTGACACCCACAAGGACAATCTGACGATGCAGAATCTTCTTGAGGGCTGCGGGTTCAGGAGATGCGGAATCATCCATCTTCAGAATGGGGACGAGCGTATCGCATACCACAAGCTATGTCAATGTGACAGCGGCGGAAATGGCATGCAGGCATGACAATATGGCTCAGAGACTCGTATGGAGCAATTTTTGATAACCAGCAACAGTAAACTTTGAAAGATAAAACAACAAAAATATGAGCAACAAAGAGATGCCTATCCTGCTTCTGACAGGATATCTGGGAAGCGGCAAGACCACATTGGTGAACCGCATACTTAAAAACAAGAAAGGTATTCGTTTCGCCGTAATTGTCAATGACATAGGCGAAGTCAACATAGATGCGGACCTGATCCAGCAGGGCGGAGTCGTCGGAAAGAAAGACGACAGTCTGGTAGCCCTCCAGAACGGCTGCATCTGCTGCACATTGAAAACTGACCTGATGCAGCAGATAGTCGAGATCATGAAGATGGACAAATTCGACTATATTGTCATTGAGGCGAGCGGTATCTGCGAGCCGGAGCCTATCGCACAGACAATCTGTTCAATGAAGGCCATCGGAGGTGTATATACCGAGTTCGGAACACCGAAACTTGACTGCCTGGTCACAGTTGTCGATGCATTGAGACTGGCTGACGAGTTCGGCTGCGGTGAGAGCCTGGAGCGCAAGGATCTCGGGGAAGAGGATATTGAAAACCTTATCATCCAGCAGATTGA
This sequence comes from uncultured Bacteroidales bacterium, assembly GCA_934700615.1. Lineage (GTDB taxonomy): Bacteria > Bacteroidota > Bacteroidia > Bacteroidales > UBA932 > Cryptobacteroides. Next base: position 69,208 of record CAKUXR010000012.1, on the reverse strand, counting down.
GTTCTGCAACATCATCCTCCTGAACAAGGTATCCGAGGTCAAGCCGGAAGCCCTCGAAAAAATCAAGAAGATTATACGTGAGATTCAGACCAAAGCCCAGATCATAGAGTGCGACTACGCCGAAGTAGATATCGAGAAACTCCTTGGCACTGACATGTTTGACTTCAGGCAGACTGAAGCCGGAGCAGGCTGGATAAGAGGACTGGAAAGCGATGTCCATGAGGATGAGCACGAGGAGCACCATCACCACGATGAAGAGGAAGAGGGACATGAACACCATCACCATGATGAAGAGGAAGAACATCATCATGACCATGAGGACGAAGAGCACGACCATGAGCACCATCACCACCATCATCATGACCACGACCACGAAGGCGGAGAAGTGGAGGAATATGGCATCGGAACCTTCGTATATTACAGGAGACCGGCTTTCGACCTCAACAAATTCGACTGGTTCGTAAGCAAGATTCTCCCGAAGAGCGGTGTAATCAGAGCCAAAGGACTGTGCTATTTCTCGGACAATACCGACATGTCATGTCTCTTCGAGCAGGCCGGAAAGCAGATAATGCTTCGCGAGGCAGGTCAATGGTACGCCACAGCTCCAGAGGAGGAACTGATAAAGATGATGCGTCAGGACCCGACCATCATGAAAGACTGGGATGCCCATTACGGAGACCGCATGCAGAAACTTGTCTTCATCGGCCAGCACATGGACAAAGAACAGATTTGCAAGGCTCTGGATACCTGCCTTGCTGAAGACTAGAATCTTCTGAACTTGCGCATATCACTGCGGTATCGCAAGAAGAAGAACAGACCTGCCAGACTGAGGCCCACAGGGAATCCTATCCATACGCCTACTGCTCCCAGGCCGAACTTGAAGCCAAGGACATATGCCACCGGAATAGCTATGATATAATAACTTACGAATGCGGCATACATGATGGGCTTTACGTCCTGAAGACCTCGAAGAACATTGGCAAAACAGAGTTGAATGCCGTCTCCCAACTGATATGCGAATAGCACGAAGAACAGGGAGACGGCAATTTTTGCCACTTCCGGAGAATCAGTAAACAACCCGACTGCCTGGTTACGGAACAGATACAGCATCAGGGACAGGAACACAGATGTGCAGAGGATCATCAGGTATCCCCTCTTCACATAGGCATTGACACCGGCGAAATCCTTCTTGCCGTAGCAGTTGCTCACGAGGATGGAGATGGCGAATGACAGGCCTTGCATCAGAAGGAAGAAAAGCTGTGAAATGGTTATCGCAACCTGGTGCGCTGCCAATGCAGTAACACCTATCCAGCCGACCATTATGGCGCTGAACGAGAATGTGGATGACTCCAGGCCCATCTGGATTGCCACAGGGTATCCCATGCCGAAAATATGGCGCATCTTGACACGCGAGAACAGCGCCTCCTTGACAGCAGTCGCGTAGATTGCAAACTTTTTCGACTTGAAAATGTAAAGGGCAAATGCAAGAAGCATCAGGATTCTGGAGATCAATGTACTGAGACCTGCTCCGACCAGACCCATTTCCGGGCAGCCCAGTTTTCCGTAAATCAAAACCCAGTTGCCGAATATATTGAGGATGTTGCCGGCCATGAGGAACAGCATTGACACTTCCGGCTTGCAGATTCCGTCAGTGAACTGCTTGAGGACATTGAATCCGGACGCGAAAATCGTGGATATTCCGACAATGACAAAGTACGGACGGATGAGCGGAAGCAGTTCCGGTGCCTGACCGGTCTTGTCAATGAAAACATAGATAATCGAGAGCAGGACCAGACCGATGATACCTATAATTCCATTGACCATCATTCCGTTCCTGAGGCTCACTCCGACACCCTTCACGTTTCCCGTTCCGTGGAAAGCCCCGATTATCGGTGTCATTCCGGACGCAAAGCCCAACTCGGTCAATATGAAGAAGTTCATCACATTGTTCACGAATGAAGATGCGGCCAGTTCATTGACACTGTGCCATCCTATCATTATATTGTCAGCAAATGCCAGGATAATTACGCAAGCCTGACCGAGCATAATCGGGATACCGATACGGAGAATTTCCTTAATCTTATTCATATCTCATGAAAACATACATTGATATGCCGGGCATATCGTTTCTACAGCAAGCCTCTCGGCTAAGTAACCTTCAAAAATAATTTGCAGCCCTTTCCGCGAATTCGGAAAAGACTGCAAATTTAGTCTAAATTCGAGACAATGCCAAACTACTTCATGAGTCTGGAAACCTTGTCGGCAGAGAACAAGAACCAGTCGCTGCAAGGCACATAGCTGTATGGTACGAATTCCATAACTCTCAGGCAGACCTTGTCTTCAGACTTGGAATTGTATATGTCGATCATGAGACCGTCATTGGCACTGTTCAGATTCTCCCAAGAAATATCAGAAGGATTACCTTTCAAAGCTGCCATAATCTCAGCCTTGCGGCTTGCCGGGAAATACTTGATTATGCGGCTGAAGCGCTCACCGGTAACGGAATCCTTGTAATCAGTCTTCATGAAAAGAAGCAGGAGCGCTCCCGGAACAGCCAGACAGCATCCGAAGATATTGACAGATACTGATGTAGGAAGGATTACGAGTACAACACCGATAATGAGAAGTGCAAGTGATATTGTGATGTCGCGCACTGAACGCACGCGGATAAATTCTTTTTCCATGATAATAAATCTCTTTTGTGGGGATTGTCAATGCTGATGTGACATGTCCCCGGTTGATAAAAATTCCCCGCAGACAACGCGCCTGCGAAATTGTGAAGGTCAATGATAGCGCCGGACGCGATGCCGCATCCGAAACCTTACCCTAAATTCTTATCTTTCTGAGACTTATAAGATGCTTCGAAAAAGAAGCCGTGCCGGACGGAAGAAGTCCGGTATATAAACAATACTGTACGGAACGTACTACACTTTCGATTTTTCCGTTCTTGGAGAACGATGATTTCAAATGGGCGCCTGAGGTAAGCGATTCCGAAGTCCTTTCAGATTCACTACCGTGCACCCGGACAGGGACAACCTGATTTGCGCCTGACGCAATTTCAAGAGTATTCCAGTCATTATAGCAGAACTCATCGCTCAAATCGGCATTGTCAATGCTATAAGAATGACCGGTATGGGAGAGCAGCATATCAAAACCATTGCCGACAGACTTTCCGGATACACCACTGCCGTCATTCCCCATAAAAGGAAATGACAACAGCAATATTACTAGTATCTTGAAAAGTCTGGACATATGATTTATTCTGCCTTCGGTTCAGTTCCTGAAACCTTCTCGAATTCTCCTTCCGCAAGTGTAGAGCACTGGCCGTCGAAATGCGCACCATACTCTACAACGAGGTGCTGGATGTGCAAGTCAGCCTTGACGCGGCTGGTATCTTTCAATGTCAGAGTGTCCCTGACATAGATGCTGCCATCCATCTTGCCCCAGAAATCGAGGTTTTCGCAAAAGATTTCGCCTTTGATTTCAGCCTTCTCGCCTACGACGACGCGTCCGCTTGAAAAAATACGTCCTTCGAAGATTCCGTCAATACGCAAATCTACCGGTGAATTGATCTCACCCTTGAGAACTGTGCCGGTGGAAATACGGCTGACCTCATTGACATTGACAACAGGTGCTTGTGTTTTACTCATAACTTGCTTCAGTTAGTTATCATTATACAAGCCCCTTTCCGTGGCAGTTCTTATACTTGAGTCCCGAACCGCATGGGCAAGGATCATTACGTCCGATTTTCTTATCTACATGAATCGGCATCTTGGTCTTGGGAGCACCGTTTGTAGCAAGGTCACCGTGCTGGGTCTGCATCCTTGACATGTCCTGTCTGCGCTGAGGAGCCGCCTCTCTAGGAGCCTGCTCTGCCTGATCCGGCTGCTTCAGGAAGATGGTAGCGCGGAGAAGGAACGAAAGCACGTCCTTATCCAGAGCCTCCAGCATTGAAGCGAAGAGATTGTAGCTCTCAAGTTTATAGATTACAAGCGGATCCTTCTGCTCGTATGCGGCATTCTGTACAGACTGGCGAAGGTCATCGAGGTCACGGAGCTGCTGCTTCCAATGCTCATCAATCTGATAGAGGATGATGACCTTGCTGAGTGACTTGGCAAGCTCGCGTCCCTGTGTCTCATATGCTTTCTTGAGATTGAAGGTAAGCTGGAGAACCTTGCGGCCGTCAGTGATAGGAACCGCGATATTCTGCCATTTCTCACCCTGAGTCTCCTGTATTTCCTTGATGAAAGGATAAACCTTCTCGATCATGGCAGCCATTCTTCTGTTATAGACTGCATTCATCTGTGCAGTGAGGGCTTTCTTGATTTCTTCCTTCTTTGCACTTGTCCAGAATGCCTCATCGAAGCCAGGATCTATAGAGAGCTGTCCCATCAGCGAACTTGAGAAGTCCGCATAGTTCATGCCTTCCGCCTTTTCAACTATAACATCGGCAGCATCAATCATCATGTTCATCACATCGATCTCGATACGCTCGCCGGACATCGCATTACGACGTCTTGAATAGATGGCTTCACGCTGATAGTTCATGACATCGTCATACTCGAGAAGTCTCTTACGGATACCGAAGTTGTTCTCCTCCACTTTCTTCTGGGCAGTTTCGATACTCCTTGAAAGATATTTGCTCTCGAGAGCATCCTCCTCAGTCATTCCCATCTTGTCCACCATTGAGGCAATCTTGTCGGAGCCGAACAGACGCATGAGCTTGTCCTCAAATGACACATAGAATGTAGAAGAACCCGGGTCTCCCTGACGTCCCGCACGACCTCTCAACTGACGGTCGACACGACGGCTGTCATGTCTCTCGGTACCGATAATCGCAAGACCTCCGGCAGCCTTGACCTCAGGAGAAAGTTTGATATCAGTTCCTCGGCCGGCCATGTTGGTGGCAACTGTCACAGTACTTGACTGTCCGGCCTGTGCGACAATCTCCGCCTCTCTTGCGAACTGCTTGGCATTCAACACATTGTGAGGAATTCCACGCATCTTGAGCATTCGGCTCAGGAGCTCTGAAGTATCGACGTCCGTAGTACCCACGAGCACTGGACGACCAGCCTTGCGAAGTTCCTCTACGCGGTTGATCACGGCCGCATATTTGGCCTTCTTTGTCTTATATATCTTGTCTTCCTCGTCAATCCTGAGAATAGGCTTGTTCGTAGGGATAACGACAACATCAAGTTTATAGATGGACCAGAACTCACCAGCCTCAGTCTCAGCAGTACCTGTCATACCGGCAAGCTTGTGATACATTCTGAAGTAGTTCTGGAGAGTAATTGTAGCGAATGTCTGGGTAGCAGCCTCCACAGCGACATTCTCCTTGGCCTCGACTGCCTGATGCAATCCGTCACTCCACCTTCTGCCCTCCATGATACGGCCGGTCTGCTCATCGACAATCTTTACCTTGCCGTCCTCGGAGATAATATAATCCACGTTCTTTTCGAACATCGCATAAGCTTTCAGGAGCTGGATCATTGTGTGGACACGCTCGTTCTTGAGGGCGTAATCCTCCATGAGAGCATCCTTCTTCTCATGCTTTTCAGCCTCGGAAAGACTGCTCTTTTCAATGTCAGCCAGCATTGAACCCATATCCGGAAGGACAAAGAAGTTCGGGTCTGACACCTCTGCAGCAAGCACATCATGGCCCTTGTCGGTCAATTCGATGGAATGCTGCTGCTCATTGATCACAAAGTACAGAGGATCAGTAACTTCAGGCATCTGGCGCTCATTGTCCTGAATATAGAAGTTCTCGGCCTTCTGCATCAGCTGCTTCATGCCCGGCTCACTCAGGAACTTGATGAGAGGCTGATATTTAGGAAGTCCCTTGTGGCAACGGAAGAGAAGTTTTGCTCCTTCATCCTCCTTCCCGTCGGCAATCGCCTTCTTGGCCTCGTTCAAAGTCTTGGTAACAAAGGACTTCTGGCTGGCATACAGTTTCTCGACGTAAGGTCTGAAAATCTTGTACTGCTCGTCATCCTGAGTCTTAGCTACAGGACCTGATATGATAAGAGGAGTTCTAGCGTCATCGATAAGGACAGAGTCCACCTCATCGACAATCGCAAAATGATGCTTGCGCTGGACAAGGTCACTCATTCTTGTGGCCATATTGTCACGAAGATAGTCGAAACCGAATTCATTGTTGGTTCCGAATGTCACGTCACACTCATATGCCTTTCTTCTGGCATCGCTGTTAGGCTCGTGCTTATCAATGCAATCTACTGAAAGTCCATGGAACATGTAGAGCGGTCCCATCCATTCCGAGTCTCGTTTGGAGAGGTAGTCATTCACAGTCACCATGTGCACACCCTTTCCGGCAAGCGCATTGAGGAATACAGGCAAAGTCGCTACGAGGGTCTTACCCTCACCGGTAGCCATCTCGGAAATCTTTCCCTGATGAAGAACGATACCACCGATAATCTGGACATCGTAGTGGACCATGTCCCAGGTAACCTCGTTTCCGCCGGCCATCCAATGGTTCTGCCAGAGAGCCTTGTCCCCTTCAATCTTCACGAAATCACGTGTCGTGCTGAGATTGCGGTCGAAGTCATTTGCAGTCACCTCGACAACAGGATTCTGCGCGAACCTGCGCGCTGTAGACTTCATGATGGCAAAAGCCTTAGGAAGAATCTCATCGAGAACTCTCTCGATTTCCTTGTCCTCTTCCTTCACAAGTTTATCTGACTCAGTAGCAAGAGTTTCCTTCTCTTCTACAGGAATATCCTTCTCAAGCTCGTCCTTGATTTCGGCGATTCTCTTCTCGAAAGGAGCCTCGCATTCGCGAAGCTTCTTCTTCAAATCCTCAGTAAGAGCTCTAAGTTCGTCATTTGAAAGTTTGTCAATGGTCGCGTACTCCGCCAGCACCTTGTCCAGAATAGGCCTTACCTGTTTCATGTCCCGGTCCGACTTTGTTCCGAACATTTTCTTTATGATATCTGCTAATGCCATTTTATAATCTGTTTTTAACTTAATTTCGCAAATATAATGAATCTATGGAAAAATTGCAATTGCGCCGGTTTTCAAGCTTTAACAATTCTGTAAATTTCCATAAGTCTTTCAGCGATGGCGTCCGGGTTGTTGCGCACCAAGGACTTTTTTACGGAAGCTGCACTGATTTTCCGGGAAAGTTCCTCAGAATCAAGAAGGGACACTATCGCTGCCGCAAAACTGCCGGCATCTCCCCTTTCAGCAAGAATACCGGTCTTGCCATTGTCAATGATAGTAGGAATGCCCCCGACATCCGCAGCAACCGAAGGCACGCCTGTCATCTGGGCCTCGCAGAGACTGTTTGGACTGTTTTCAATGTAAGAAGGATGGACATACACAGAGGCATTGACAAGAGCCTCGGCGAGCCCGTCCGCGTCAATGACGCCAGCAGGGGTAACATTGACATCATCAGCCTTGATTCCGGTGAATTTTTCGAAGAATCCGGCATCGGTATTGCCATATACCACCCAACGGAATTTCCTTCCGTATTTGCGGACCAGCACATCAGCCGTCCTGAGGACAAGATCCATTCCCTTGAACGGAGCCTCGGATATAGTCGTGACAATCAATGGATTATCGGTATCAAGGCCCTTCCACTTTCCGGCATTGGCATAAAACTGGGGGCGCATCACTTCTTCGAGCGGGAAGTAGGCGGCATCCGGATTGGATTTCATGACGCATTGCCTGTCCCAGTCCGTGCGGCCGATATAATTCTTAACAGTCTCAAAAATCATTTTCTCCTGTCTGCTGCGCCTCCTGAAGGATTCGGCATAATAAAACTTGCCGAACTTGCCTGCCAGTCCTTTGCCGGACATGCAATACCGCAACATTGACATTCCCGGAGGAAGGAATGATTTCCAGCACTCCCCCAGGATACCCTGAAGATGAAGAACCACAGGGACATCCGTATAGGCAGCTATCTTTCCGTATATATGTTCTGAACCGAAGACTTCAATGACATCCGGTGAAAAATCATCGATAACCTTCGTGAACGCATCCATTATATATGCGTTTTCCATCATACTTCCTCCGAGAAGTTTCCTCACACGCCCCGAACGGCTCCTTTCGTAGGGATTGAAAACGGGATAATATTCCACCCCGCCGATGACGGAAACCTCACCTTGTGACTTGGAGACGAACGCAATTCCAAGGGAAGTCCGCATTGACATGAGATCCTTCAGAGAAGAGACCCAGCCTCCGCCATTATACTTCAGCTTTCCGTTGGCTTCGGCAGGAGGAGTATTTGTGAACCAGAGGACTCTCATCTTCCCGCATATTTCTCGCGTTTTCCGCTTCTGATTTCGGCCTTGGCCTCCCTGATGGTCATGCGCCTCGACAAATCCACGAAAAAGTGCGAATGACTGGAGATTCTTTCAAATTTGGGAGGCAACTGCATATAGTCGCCATATATCTGACGCAGAATCGCATCATCTCCGATTGGCAACCGGACCTCGAAATCCTCGAAATCGGCCAAGGTATAACCTTCGAAGAGAGCCTTCGGATGACAGACTTTCTCTACTGAAGAGTAGGTCGCGAGAGTAATCCGCATGTCTCCGGCAGATTCCGCCATTGCGGCATCCATGGCATTGAACTCTTCACGCAGACTGTTCTTGCGAGGACGCATCCACAGGAGGTCCTTCACAACCCCGGCAGCCTTCATGAAACGGCCTCCGGCAATCATACGGAGCCAATCCATAAACCTGTATCTGCGGATTGAACGGCGATATCTCTTGAAAGTGGAATTATACTTGTTCTTAAGCCGCCTGTTGGCGTCCAAATCCGGACCGACAGAATCCAGAGGAAAGACATCCACGAACATTCCGAAAACGACAGGATACTTCTCCTGCTCCCATATCGTAGTGTTCATGTCCATGAATTTGGCAAAAGCTACGGGATAGTCCGAATCGGAAGTCCTGGTGCTGACAATGTCATATTCACCTTCCAGTCCCGGTGCAATCTGTGCCACCTTGCCTGACATATTCAGGAATTTCTCGTAATCCTTCCTCGGCATATAGACATCAATGTCATCGTCCCAAGGAATCATGCCTTTGTGCCGCTCCGCTCCTATTGCCGCTCCGAAAGCGAGATACCATGTAAGTCCGGCAGAATCGCAGAACTTCATGAAATCTTTCATAGTGCGGAGCAAAACCGCTCTATATTTGTCGTCCATATCTGTTATATAAATCTGTTTCTCCGAAAAATGTCTAAAGTTATGAAAGAGTTGGCTATTTTCAAAAAATCTACACCCAGAATTTAGGAAGGCCCGGTGTCAATGTAAATTCAGGAACATCATTTCCTATCTTGCCGAATATCCTGGACGCGAAATACATGTCATGAAGTGAAATTCCTATATTATATGAAAGAATGCGTTCCGAGTCGGATTCTCTTCCGGGATTTTTTCCAAGAAGGACATTGGAAAATTCATCGAAAGACCTGAACTTGTCGAAATACTTGAATCCGCGGACATGGGAGGTATCATCTGCGAACACCTTGTCGAAGAACAAGTCGCAGTTCTGGAAACCTCTGGTATGGACGGGGACAACCAGAACTCCTTCATCATAGCACGAATCGGGAGCGACCAGCCCGTCAGCAGCAGTGACGCAGGAGAGGATCACCTCTGCACCGCGGACAAGGGACCCGGTATCATTGACAATGGTGAAAGAGATGTTGCCGAAATCCCTGAAGCGCTCCATGAAATCATTTTCCTGACCCTTATGGGCAAGAAGTCTCACATGGATTTCCCGCTCCGGTTCCATTGCCTGCATACAGAGCAGAGTGGCCCTGCACGTGTTTCCGAGTCCCATAAAAGCATACTCTTTGGCATTCTGCTTTCTCAAGTGTCTGATTGCCAATGCCGCCACAGCGCCTGTTCTCATTGCCGTCACCCAGGTTCCATCCATAAGGGCAAGTTCCTCTCCGGTCACGGAATCAAAGAGCATTATGCAGCTTTCCAGCGACGGCACCCTGTGGGGATAACGGTTAACCACCTTCACGCCATAGACCTTCTCGTCAGGAATATAAGACGGCATCGTATTCACAAAGACATTGTCCGGAAGGTGGATGCTTATTTTTGCCGGAAGTTCACATTCATATTTATGGCGGATGATATGGTCAGCCCATGAAACACACTCCGCAGGAGTTATGCCCAATCTGCTTATATGTTCGAAGTCAACAAGTTTCATTCTGTCAAAGATTTCAGTATTATAAAGAGCGCAGTATGCCTATGAGTTTCTGATTGTCCTCGTGGTCTCTCACGGCCAGCCGCACAAGCTGTTTTCCGGCCATGTTGCGTTTCTTGCCGCAGTCGCTGACCAGAACATCATTCTCCACAAGGAGCTGCGTCAGTTCAGCCGATGTGAATCGGGAAACGACCTCGCAAAGGAAATAATTCGCATGTGAAGGGATTACGCGAAGATAAGGGATGGTCTTGAGATCCTCATAGAAAGACGCCCTCTCGGCAATGAACTTTTTGCAGGCTGCATGGTAATCGCTTTCATATTTTCCGAATATCTGCATGTAGAACTCCGCAAAAGAGTTTATGTTCCAGATACTTACCTCTTTCTTTATCCTGGATATCAGGCCCTTGTCCGAAGACGCAAGGACACCGAGCCTGAGTCCTGGAACGCCATAGGACTTGGAGATGCTCTTCATTATATAAAGCCCCTCATACGACTCCAGGACTTCATTGTGCAACAAGCTGCAGTCAGCCTCGGAATCCACGAAATCTACAAAGCTCTCGTCCAGCAGCAACTTGATTTTCATTGACTTGCACCATTCTATCAGCCTCAGCACATCCTGCTTCGGCATATAGTGCCCCGAAGGATTGTCAGGATTCACGAGCAGCAGCATTGACACGCCCTTGTCGGCGAAAAACGCCATCAGGTCATCGGCAGTGTAACTGTAATCATCTGTCTCACAGACATATGGAACAATGCTGGAGTATTCAAGCCTGTTCGGATATTCATCGAATGTAGGGAAAATCACGCCAGTCTTTTCACCGGAATGCTCCTCCATCATTATCTTTATAAGTTCCGCTGCGCCATTGCCCACGACAATATAATCCTGGTTAACGCCGAAATACTTGCCGGCTAGAAGGGAATTCACATACATGCCTGACGGATAATTCTCCAGCAGCACGTCGAAATTGGACTTCAACTCATCGTGCATTCTCTTGGTCGGGAAATATGGATTCACCAGATAGCAATAGTCCAGCAGATGCGGGAAACGCCAATAGCCGCCATAGCGCCTGTGATATGCCTGATACTTCACGGAACCGTCCGAGAAAAGGGCAGAAGCGATGTCAAGGTCCTGGACATCATCTATTTCATACCATTTGGAATCCCCCACAGGGAGTGCCTTCATATTGGAGTTGTTCAGGAGAATCAGCACGCGGAGCACCTGCTCGTAATACTCGTTGTTGCCCATGACTTTGCTGTATGCCTCCAGGAAAGGCACATATTTGTCACGGCAGAACTCCTTGCTCATCTTGTAGATGTTCACGGTCTTGTAATAGACATCGACATCCTCATATCTGAATGCCTGCTTCGGGATGAAATTCACGATATTGCGGTCCTCGTCAATGCGGACCATCGTGCCGTCCATCCAGTTCTCATATTTGTCCACAAGTGCAAGGTCAGGTTCGGGGCTGGACACGAGCATATCCAGAATCTTCTTGTCGAAAATCAAGTCCGACTCCATGAGGATAGTGTCATCCTTGCAGAGTTCGTCCTTCGCCAATGCCAGTGAATATATATTGTTTGTCTTGTCGTATATGGGATTGTCAATATATTCAATCTTAAGGACATCGTCATACCGGTGTCCGATATAGTCCTTCAGGTTCTGGCCCTGATATCCTGTCACAATGATAAGTTTTTCAAGTCCGTAACCGGATAGAATTGAGATATATCTGTCGATAAGCCTGACGCCGTTGACCTCAAGCATGCATTTGGTATTGTTCTTTGTCAGCTCACCGAGACGTTTGCCCATCCCGGCTGCCAGTATTATAGCCTGCATGAAAAAATGTTTTTGCCGAACAACAAATTTAGTCATTATTCCGCAAATGTCAGATATATTCGGACGGAAAACGGACAGCATTGAAGTTCAAGGTGAAAAAAGGGTACAACTATCCGTTAATTTTATTATATTTGGAAACGGACTTGGAAGCCGTCGTGCATCATTGAAACCAAATCATGGTGAAACCCCGCACCCGGAGGCTTCATAACAGACAGAAGACATGGAGAAAGAGACAAATAAAAATCTTGCGTTGTCGGACAAAAAGGTCACAAACGCGGAAAACGAAATAAAGGTTCCTGCTGTTACCAAAGACATGGTCGATGACCGTTTCCCCCACTACAGCGATGAAGGAAAGTCAATGATAATGAAAGCCTGGCAGATAGCATCCGATGCTCTGTCGGGCGATTTCAGGGATAACGGGCACCCTTTCGTGGAGCATCCCCTGAACGTGGCCCTCATCGTTTCTGATGAAATCGGATTGCCGGTAGAATGCGTCTGCGCCGTTTTTCTCCACGAAACACTGCGCAAGCATCCTGACTATGACATAAAATCGGCAGACTTCTCATCCGAGATATACAAGATGGTGGACGGGCTCGACAAGATTGCCACCATCAAGCCGAAAGATACAAAACTTGAGGCGGAGAACTACAAGAAACTCATAGTCCAGTATTCTACAGACCCCCGGGTCACAGTCCTGAAGATTGCAGACCGCCTGGAGGTGATGAGAAATCTGGAAATGTTCCCGAAACTCTCCAGAGAGCGCAAAATTCTGGAGACATTGATGCTGTACATACCTCTGGCACACCAGCTCGGGCTTTACAATATCAAGAGCGAGCTGGAGGACATTTATTTCCGATTTGCCGACCCGGTGGAGTACAGGCTCATCACCAATAAGTTGAAGGCTACCGAGAAGGACAGAATCAAGCTTACAGAGGAGTTCATCCGGCCGCTGGCCAAGGAACTGTCCGATATCGGAATCAAGTACAAACTCAAAATCCGCACAAAGACTGCATATTCCATCTACAAGAAGATGCAGAAACAGAAAGTGCCATTCGAGGGCGTATATGATGTTTTCGCCATCCGTTTCATCATTGACTGCGACACTGACCACAAGAACGAGGTGGACCTCTGCTGGCAGGTTTATTCGCTCGTGACCAAAGAGTATGAAGCGGATCCGAAGAGGCTCAGAGACTGGCTTTCCAATCCGAAGCCTAACGGATACGAGTCCCTGCACATTACGGTGAAGAACAAGGAAAACGCCTATATCGAGGTGCAGATAAGGACCAAGAGGATGGATGACATCGCAGAGAACGGCCATGCCGCACACTGGTCATACAAAGGCATCAAGCATGAAGTCACCATGGACAAATGGCTGACTTCGGTGCGCTATAACCTCGAACATCCGCAGAACACCTCACCGGAAGACCTCCCGCAGCCGCCATCGAAGGAAATTTTCGTATTCACGCCTTCAGGAGAACTGAGGATTCTGCCTACGGGTTCGTCAATGCTGGATTTCGCGTTCAATATCCACTCCAACCTGGGACTCAAGTGCATAGGAGGAAAGGTGAATGGCAAGGCTGTCTCCATCAAGGAAAAGCTGAAGACCGGAGACATCGTGGAAATCATGAGCGGAAAGAACCAGAAGCCGTCACCGGACTGGGTGAATTATGTGGTTTCCGCCAAAGCCAAGAACAAGATCCGACAGGCATTGAGCGAATCGGAGTTCAAGATCGCGGCCGAGGGCAAGGAGCTTCTGTCCAGAAGACTCAAGAACTGGAAACTGGAATTCCCTGACGACCAGATGGCCGAGTTCATGAAGAAGCACAAGTATCCGACTGTCAATTCATTGTTTGCGGCAATCGGAGACGGTACCGTTGACATTGACACCATCAAGACCTTCATCCTGGAGCATGATGAGATGCAGGCGAAGGCAATCGAAGCGGCCAAGACAGCTGACATTGCAGCCGCCGAGGCTTCCCGGTCAAGATGGATTTCAGGGCATTCATCCGACGATATTCTCGTATTGAACGCCAAGGACTTGAAAGGACTGGACTACAAGATGTCCAAGTGCTGCAATCCGGTATTCGGTGACGACGTATTCGGATTCGTCACCAGGACGGACGGCATCAAGATACACCGTATGTCATGTCCTAATGCTGCAAGGCTGATAGAAATGTATCCTTACCGAATCCAGAAGGTCCGCTGGGCTGACACCCCGACAAGCGGGACATTCCAGGCCACGCTCAGGGTCATCGCCGCCATAGAGCCGTTCATCATCAATCAGATAATGGACACCATCAATACCTATAGAGCAACATTGCGCCAGTTCAATGTCAATGAAAACCAGCGCAACGGAACTTATGATATTTCAATGAAAGTCTCAGTCCCTTCAAACATGGAACTTGACAAGATAATCTTCCAGATAAAGACTCTGAAGAATGTTCTGAAAGTAGTGCGCCAGTAGTGCACTACTTTTTTTCTGCATTTGCCTTGAGTTTGGCAGTCAGCGCACGCTGGAAAGCCCTGGCATTCCTCAAATGTTCAGAGTAAGTGGCTGCAAACAAATGGGTTCCATTGAAATCAGGACTTGCGCAGAAGAACAGGTCGTTTCCTCCCTGAGGATTGAGGACTGCGTTCATGGCATCCTTTCCCGGCACACATATCGGAGCCGGCGGCAGTCCGTAATTCATATAGGTATTGTATGGAGACTCTACCTTGAGATGCTTCTTCAGGATTCTGTTCAGGGTATAGTCATAGCAGAAAGCGATTGTCGGATCCGCCTGGAGTTTCATTCCACGGTGAAGCCGGTTGAGATACACTCCGGCAATCATAGGGTACTCCGGTACATGGTTCGATTCGCCGCGTACAATGCTTGCAAGCACGGACACTTCCATCTCGGTAAGTCCCTGAACCTTGGCCTTTTCCTTGTTCGCATCGGTCCAGAATGCATCATAGGCAGCCTTCTGCTTGTCAAGCACAACCTCCATGGAATCAGTCCAATAAACCTGATATGTATCCGGCATGAAAAGGGCAAACACATTGTCCGGCGCGAAGCCATATCTTGAAAGCAAAGCGGAGTCGCGCAACGCGTTCAGCACGGTGAGCGTATCCATCATCATCTGGTTGCTGATTTTCTTGGCGATGACACGCTTCAGACGCATTGATCCTGAAAGGACAAGGTTCACAGGAGTCTGCCACCCGCCCTTGAGCATACGCGCCACATACATGCTGGAATTTGAAGAACTGACAGAATAATGTCCAGGTCTGCAGCCCACAGGATGCCCAGGGTCAAGCAGTCCGTTCTTTCTGAACACACGTTCCAAACTGCGGAATTTCTTGACTTCGCATTTCTCACGGAGTTCTTCGAGGACGTCGAAAGAGTTCATGTTCGGATAGACATATATCTCCGCATTCTTTCCGAAATTAGGGAGTTTCCTGTCATAGTACTCTCTCCACGAGAATGCGGAAGCCACTGCAACACAAGCTATTGCTACCGCAGATGCCGCTACGGCAATCAGTTTCTTGTTTCGTTTCATTTTCTAAGTTTGATTTCATCTCCAGGCACAGTCATATAACTTGCTGCGCATGAATTCAATTTGCAAAGGTCAGCCAGTCTGATTCCGAACCTCTGTGACAAATCATGGAGAGACTCTCCCCCATTGTCTGAAATATATTTGTCAAGGCCCTTAGGTGCCTGTCCTTTCTTCTGCTGGATATAGACTATCGTTCCCGGAGCAAGAGCCTCATTTCTTGCAGCATCATTGAATTTCAATATCTCACGAGGGAAAAGATTGAACTTGTCAGCTATCGAGCCGTAGCTTTCGCCCTCCTCCGAATAGACGAACGGGACTCCGTTCATGGAATATACCTGTCGTGTCAATGCAAATGAAAACACCTCAGACTTGCCCTTGCTCTTGTATTTCTTCGGTTCTTCCAATGCATGTGGAGATGCCGGAATCACTGATTCACTCGACTCCTCATTGACATTGACCTTCTTGGTGGACTTTTCGGCACGTCTTTCCTCCCGTTTCTGCTTCTTTGTCAGCGCCGCAGGCATATAGATTTCTCCGGACTTGCCGGCATTGACCTTGGTATCATTCACATTGGCATTGACAGAAGCCTTGCCGCTGTGGAAATCGGCCGGTTTCATCTTGTCGTAATCGTACAGATGATAATCCTCGATGACTTTTATCAGTTTGGACGGGTAGGACGGGTCGGTGGCATAGCCTGCCTTCTTCAAACCATGGGCCCACGCCTTGTAGTCTGTTATATCATTGTCGAACAACGACTTATACCTGTCTCTATAACGAAGGAAATCGGAGTGGTCACGAAAACTCTCATCGGCCGAGCCATAGACACGGAAACATTCTCCGCGCCTGTCATCGTCATGGTACATCTTCTTGCCGGACCAGTCATGACACTTGATTCCGAAATGGTTGTTGCCCTCCGTGGCCAATGATGATTTTCCGGCACCGGATTCCAGAAGTCCCTGAGCCAGGGTTATACTTGCAGGAACACCTGACCTGTACATCTCACGGACAGCGACTTCCGCATACTTGCGTATATATGCGGCCTGGGGAGTATTGTCAGGAACACCGGCGGCAATCAGCAATGTGACCGCTGCCATCAATAACAAGACTTTGTTTCTTATTTTCATCTTCAATGCCATGATTGGGACAACCATGTAAAGTTAGCAAAAAATGGAGAATATCAATGTCAGGATACCCCGAAAGAGTCCAGGGTCAACTATACTTCGAAGACGTCTCCGTCATTTGCGGCAAAAGAATTCGGGAAAACCTCCCTGCACTCCTTCTGATACAATGCCGCATCCCTGCACCTGGACGAATAGTGGGCAATCACAAGTTTCCTTGCCCCGGAATCCAGTGCGCACCGGGCAGCCTGGACAGTTGTGGAATGATACCTGAGCTTTGCCTGGTCAGCATATTTCTGAAGATAAGTGGCTTCATGATAAAGCAGGTCCATGCCCTTCACCCACTCGTGGAGTTCAGGAAACGGAGCCGTATCGCTGCAATATGCATAACTTCTCGGCTGATAAGGAAGATAGGTCGCCTCCTCGTTGCGTATCAGCAGAGGCTCATCTGTACCGGACCTTTTCACGAAGCCATTGAGGAAGGTCACGCCCTCGTCAATGCCGGCCGGACGCAGTACATCCTCACCTCTTTTCAATGTCCCTATCTCGGTCTTGGTAAAACCGTACTTTTCCAACGCTTCCTTGCGGATATTCAGCTGAGGTGTCTTCTCCCTGAACATATAACCGTAAGTCTCGATCTTATGGTTCAGAGGAAATGCCAGAACTTCAAGGGATTTGGTGGAATAAATCACCTGCGGTTCCTTGACTGAAACGGGATGGAAGTCAATGTCAATGCCGATGCCCTTGCCATAATAGGAAAGGAAGAATTTCAGAAGAGGACCAAGATTCGACGGACCGTAAATGACGACAGGTGCGGTTCTCGAAGACAATCCCAATGTAGAAAGAAGCGGGAAGAGACCGAACACATGGTCGCCGTGGATATGGGAGATGAAGATAGTGTCAAGTTTGGAAAGAGACACCCTGCTCTTTATCATCTGCCTCTGGACGGCTTCACCGCAGTCTATCAAAAACAAGCGCCCATGTACTTCAAGTACGTGAGCGCTCTGAAATCTATCGTTAACGGGCATTGCCGAAGCAGTGCCCATTATCTTCAAAGTAAAATTATTCACCCTTAGCGAATTTGTCCTTGAGTGCTGCAAGCGCGTCAATGTCACCGAGAGTTGTCTTCTCAACTGAAGAATTGACATGCTTGATAGCGTTCTTGGTGTTGTTTGCCTCAGCAGCAGCCTTCTCAGCCTTAACCTCTGCATAAGTCTTGAGGTGTGAGAGGAAGAGTTTTCTGGTGCTTCTTCTGAGTTCTGTAACAACGAATGGAAGCTTCTCGCCTTCTACAGCCTGCTTGCCATCCTCCTTAACGAGATCCTTCTTGAATGCGAATCCCTCGGTACCGTCCTCAAGAGTAACGTTAGCGCCCTTGTCAGTAGCTGAACCTACAGTAGCCTCAACTGTTGTTCCTACAGGATACTTGCTCTCGAGCTCGTTCCATGGGTTAGGGAGAAGCTGCTTGTGACCAAGGCTGAGCTTGTGGTTAGCCTCATCGAAGTCAAGGATAACAACGTCGATAGTGTCACCTACCTGAACCATCTCTGACGGATGTTTGATCTTGTCCCAAGAGAGGTCGCTGATGTGTACGAGACCCTCGATACCGTCCTCGAGCTCAGCAAATACACCGAAGTTGGTGATGTTGCGTACAACAGCCTTGTGCTGTGAACCTACAGGATATTTCTCACGGATGTTCTCCCAAGGATTAACTGTAAGCTGCTTGAGACCGAGAGACATCTTTCTGTTCTCTCTGTCGAGTGAAAGGATCTGAGCCTCTACCTCGTCGCCTACCTTCAGGAAGTCCTGAGCGATACGGAGTCTTGGAGACCATGACATCTCTGAAACGTGGATAAGTCCCTCAACGCCTGGCTTGATCTCAACGAATGCGCCGTAGTCAGCGATGAGAACAACTTTACCCTTAACCTTGTCACCAACCTTGATATTAGGATCGAGGCTGTCCCAAGGATGTGGAGTAAGCTGCTTGAGACCGAGAGCGATTCTCTTCTGCTGCTCATTGAAATCGAGAACAACGACCTTGATCTTCTCATCGAGTTTGACAACCTCTTCAGGATTGTTTACGCGGCCCCAAGAGAGGTCTGTGATGTGGATAAGACCGTCAACGCCACCGAGGTCAACGAATACACCGTAGTTGGTGATGTTCTTGACTGTTCCCTCGAGAACCTGGCCTTTCTCAAGTTTGCCGATGATCTCGCTCTTCTGCTTCTCGAGTTCAGCCTCGAGGAGAGCCTTGTGAGATACGACAACGTTACGGAATTCCTGATTGATCTTGACAATCTTGAAGTCCATTGTCTGGTCAACGTATGCATCGTAATCCTTGATAGGACGGATGTCGATCTGTGAACCAGGAAGGAATGCCTCGATGCCGAATACATCTACGATCATACCGCCCTTTGTGCGGGTCTTCACATAACCCTTAACGATCTCACCCTTGTCGAATGCCTCATTAACCATATCCCAAGAGCGCAGCTGACGTGCCTTCTTATGTGAAAGAACGAGCTGTCCTTTCTTGTCCTCAGGTGACTCTACGTAAACCTCTACTTTGTCGCCTACCTTAAGGTCAGGGTTGTAACGGAACTCAGGAGCCATGATGACACCTTCGCTCTTGTAACCGATGTTAACGAGAACCTCTCTCTTGCTGATGGCAGTTACTGTTCCCTCAACAACCTCATTCTCATTGACCTTTGACAATGTCTTGTCATAAGCGGCCTCGATAGAAGCCTTGTCCTCATCGCCATAGGCAGCTTCCTTCTCGAAAGCGTCCCAGTCGAAGTTTTCAGGAGCCACTGAAGCGTTCAGCGGAGCCTTCTTGGTTTCTTCTTTTACAGGAGCCTCAACCTCAGGAGTCTCAACTGTAACTTTGTTTTCTTCCATAAAATTAACGAATAAAAAACTAGTGGTTTAACATTATTTATTGTGCTTGTGCAGACACGCAAAAATGCACCGTCCACAAAAAGCGGTGCAAATTTAGACAAATTATTCTGATTTACAAAGATTTCTGAAGTTTTCGATTAAAACTTCTACAGCATCTTCCTGCGCTTGAACAAGTATAGAATAATACCCAATGACAGGAGCATGAATCCTACGATGAGAGCCCAGGACCACGGCTTGTCCGAGAACGGAAGTTCCACGTTCATTCCGTAGAAACTTGCGACAAGTGTCGGAGGCATCAAAAGCAGGGATATCAGAGTGAATATCTTCATGATGCGGTTCTGGTCAAGGTTGATAAGACCGACTACAGTATCCTGGAGGTATTCAAGTCTCTCGAAACTGAAGTTCGAATGATTGATAAGTGACGAGATATCCTGCAGGAGCACATTGAAACGAGGCTCCAGCTCGACAGGATATTTGTCACTCTTCATCATATTGGAAATGAGACGCTGCTTATCGACGATGTTCTCCCTGACAGTCATGGTATTATCCTGCAGCTGGTTGATATCCAGAAGGAAATCCTCATTGATATCTTCCTGCTGGTTGATTCGCCTGCTGTATTGGGCAATCTCCTTGGACATAAGCTCTATCATATCGGCATCCAGATCGACTCGCTGGTCCATGATGCTGACGAACACCCAATATCCGTTAGGGAAAAGTCTCGGGACCGCCTGCATCTTTCTCTGAAGTTCCGTGAAACTTCGGAGCGGCACATCCCTCAATGTAGTAAGGACATTCTCGACCAAAGTGAACGACACGGCTTCCATCGCATACTCCTCCGGTCCAGGGATAAGGAAGTTGGTGTTGGCAAAAATAGCAGTATCCGTTTCCGAGAAACGTGATGAACTCTCAATCTCCTCTGCCTGGGCACGGCTCTGGATTTCCGTATCCAGAAAAGCCTCGGTCGCACGCTTTTCATCACCTGTAGGCGAAAAAAGATCTATCCATATCACATCTTCATGTTTCAATACGGCCAAATCCGACATTGACTGCGAATAAACGATTTTTCCGCTGGACCTGTAGAAAATTGATACCATACCTCTGATGTTTTTTCCGGAATCCCGGGAGGTTAAACTTCTTCTCCTGCCTACTGCATAGAACTGCAAGCCTGCAAAATTATCACTTTTTCCCGAAATGAAGAAGAAAAAGGCAGTATATTTGCGAAAATTATAAATGGAACATGACAGATAGAACAAAAACCCAGGGGCTGCTGGCCCTGAGTCCGCTCATTGTATTTCTCGGAATATACCTCATATCCTCCATAGTCGCAGGAGATTTCTATAAGATTCCTATTGCATCCGCATTTCTCATAGCCTCCGCCTACGGCCTGCTCATCAGCAAAAAAGGTCCGCTCGAGGACAAGATAGCCGTCTTTTCACAGGGCGCAGGACAGAAAAACGTCCTTCTCATGCTCTGGATATTCATCCTCGCCGGCGCCTTCGCGGAAACCGCAAAAGAAATAGGCGCAATTGAGGCCACTGTCAATGTCACGCTGGCAATCCTTCCCCCGTCAATGATATACGTGGGCCTGTTCCTGGCATCCTGTTTCATCTCAATGGCAATAGGAACCAGTGTCGGCACAATCGTGGCCCTCGTTCCGGTAGCCGCAGGAATAGCAGCGGAATCCGGCATTGACACGGGCTTCATCACAGCCATTGTCGCCGGCGGAGCATTTTTCGGAGACAATCTTTCCTTCATTTCGGACACGACAATTGCCGCTACGAAGACTCAGGGCTGCCTCATGTCTGACAAGTTCAAGGTCAACCTCAGAATCGTCGCCCCGGCAGCATTGACAGTTGCGGCAATTTATATCATTATGGGTCAGGGCGCGTCCTTTGCGCAGCCGGC
This sequence comes from uncultured Bacteroidales bacterium, assembly GCA_934700615.1. GTDB lineage: Bacteria > Bacteroidota > Bacteroidia > Bacteroidales > UBA932 > Cryptobacteroides. Next base: position 47,745 of record CAKUXR010000012.1, on the reverse strand, counting down.
AGGCGACATCAATTGGGTCAGGCTCATCCCCTATATTCTGGTGATCGGGCTCGCGCTTTCCGGCGTCAATGTCGTGGAAGTCCTCGCCGTCGGCATCGTTGTCAATGCAATAATCGGTTTTTCTCAAGGCACTCTTGACTGGACCGGATGGCTGGGCGGAATCGGCAAAGGTATTGCCGGAATGGGAGACCTGATAATAGTGACAATGCTGTCCGGAGGCATGCTGGAACTGATCAGGTACAACGGAGGCATCGACTATCTCGTCTATCTGCTTACCAGACGGATAGGAGGCAAACGCGGTGCGGAACTCAGCATCGCTGCCCTTGTCAGTCTGGCAAATGTCTGCACGGCTAACAATACAATCGCGATTCTCACAACAGGAGGAATTGCCAAAGATATCACTTCGCGTTTCGGTCTGGACCCGCGCAAGACTGCCAGCATCCTGGACACGTTCTCGTGCGTAATCCAGGGGCTTCTACCCTACGGCGCACAGATGCTGATGGCTTCAGGCCTCGCAGGAATATCTTCGCTCAGCATAATCAAATGGCTTTTCTATCCGTATGCCTTGGGCATTTTCGCCATAATGGCCATCATGCTGAGACTGCCGAGAAAATACAGCTGAAAAAAATCCGTTGCACTTCTGCAAATACTTGAAGTGCAACGGATTCTGTTTTACCAGTATATTATAGACTACCAGCCGTTATTCTGACCGAGATTAGGGTCGAGAAGTGACTGTCCTGAAGGGATAGGCTCCAGATAGTACTTGTCATTCCATACGCGGTCAACCTTGGCGCCGGTACCTGTAGCAGCAGAAGTATTATAAGGTGACTTATAGACTTTGCCATCTACAGTGACGAAGAAGTTCGCCTCCATCACACCACTCCAGTCAGAGCCTTCTACAGTCTCGCTGTATGCCTTCAATGCATCACTGGAAACTCCGACATATCCGGCAGGATTCTCCTTGGTATCAAGATTCTTTCCGAGAGCCCATCTCATGAGGTCATCATGACGGAATCCGTCAGCCATGAGTTCACTTCTGCGGTCACGGCGAAGCTCCTGGAGAAGAACATTGGCAGCAGGATCCTTAGGATCTTTGGTAATGACAGTACCGTCCACTGAGCAGCCGTCAGTACCGACAAGTTTCAATGCCGGAATCTTGCCATGCTTAGTACGGAGAATATTCACGGACTTGTCAAGGTCATCCTGAGTAATCTGATTGAGCTCAGCACATGCCTCGGCATAGTTTTCGAGCACCTCTGAATACTGGAAAATAGGGCCGTCGGTATCATTCAAAGGACCAAGCCATGTTCCAAGTCCTTCATATTCAGTCTTTTTGTCCCACTCGACAAATTTTGTAGTCCAGTATCCTGTGGTAGAATTGATACCTGCATCATAAGTGAGTTTGACAACCGGAAGAATTGTCGATGTGACAGTGCATCCGAGACGTGCATCACGCTCGCTGAAAATACCGCTCAGGGTAGAATCATCATAACCGCCAGCCTTCATGTGGATAGGCAGACCATCAGCCTGTGCATAGTTTTCCACTGCGCTCTTGGTCAATCCCCATGTAGGAGTAGATGTAACCACATATCCGTACTGGGTGTGACCGGCTGTAACCTTACCTCCATTGACATTGGCAATAGAATAAATCTTGTAAAGGAGAACTTCCTTGCTTCCGGCCAATGACAAAGAGTTGTACATGGTCTTGTAGTTGTCGGAAATCTCATACAGGCCGCTGGAAATCACCTTGTTGGCAGCTTCCTTGGCCTTTGCGTAGAACTGGTCAGGGTGGCCATTTGATAACTTGTGGTACTTCTCCCATGCGCCCTCATAAAGAGCAACTCTGGAAAGAAGAGCCGCAGCAACCATATTGTTTACAGTATTGGCTCCTGCCTTGGACGGTTCCAGACAGTTGTTCATCGCAAACTCCAGATCCGCAACAACATTATCCATTACAGTGACGCGTGAATCCCTAGGACGGGTAACGTTCTCCTGCTTAGAGAAATCCACTTCTGAATCTACCCATACTACGTCACCATAAGTCTTCACCAGTTCATAGTGATAGAGTGCTCTGAAGAAACGGGCTACTCCTCTCCAATGATTTGCAGCAGCCTCTGACAGATTAGGTATTCTGTCCACACGTGACAGAAGGATATTGGCTTCACGGATCCTGTCATAAGGAGTATTCCAGGCAGAAGATGAGTTAGGAATATTCTTGGTGAATTCCGTGAATGACTCGGTAGCATAATCATCAGTCAAGGTCTCACCATGATACTGACCTCTTGTCCAACCTGAACCATAGCTCATACTGCTGAGATAGCCATAAAATTTCCAAGAATAAATTTCAAGAGCCGATTCAGAAGTCCAGTTGGTGTCGTCCGAGTTGCTGTCCAACGGTTTCTTGTCCAGATAGTCGGAACATCCGCTCAGGCCGATGGCAGCCACAGCGGCCATCGCTAACATATAGAATTTATTTCTCATATATTCAAAGTATTAGAAATTAGAAAGTAATCTGAAGTCCACAAGACCACTGGCGGTTGAACGGCATTGCACGACCTGCCATCGTCATATCCATGCCATTGGTGTATTCCTTCGAACTACCTCCCGTACATTCAGGATCCATAACTCCGTCGATATGGTCGAAGGTGAAGAGATTCTGTGCGCTGAAATAGAAACGGAGTTTCTCGACAAAAATCTTTCTGGTAAGATTCTGCGGAAGGGTGTAGCCTACTGTAAAGTTCTTTACTCTCAGATAAGCAAGATTGTTCAGATACTTGGTCTGAGGAGCGAAGTTGTTGCATCCGGAGTTGCCAGGAAGACCAGAAAGCGAACCGAAAGCGCCATTGATGTATGGACGAGGGAATCTCGCATTCTGGTTGCTTTCTGTCCAGTAATCCAGCTGATTCTCGAAAATATTCATCTGTGCGCCTGCAGCATGAGGGATAAAGAGTGAAGATGTACTCCACATGTCGCGTTTTCCGACACCCTGCAAAAGAACTTCAACATCAAAACCTTTCAGCATCGCACCCACTCTGAGTGAATACTCATAACGAGGGAGCTGGTTTCCGATTCTCTTGAGGTCTCCGTGGTCATCGATAGTACCCTTTCCGGTATCAATCTTTCCATCCTTGTTCAAATCCTTGTACTTGATGTCACCAGCACCGAAACGGAATGAACCGTTCTGCAGATAAGACTGGTCAGGGGTACCCGTCTTGAGAGTACCGTCCGGGTTCACGTCAGAAGAATTGAAATATCTGTCCGTCTCGAATCCCCAGATTTCACCAAGTTTCTTACCCTTATACCAACTGTTGAGTGCACCGGTAGTATTGTTCCACTTGGTAATCTCAGATTTGGCATCAGAAAGAGTAAAGGTTCCGTAGATTGCAAAATCCTTGTTGAATGAGTGATTGTAGTCGATCTGGAGTTCCCATCCGTTGGTCTTCATATCACCACCATTCTCAAGAGGTGCCACAGCGATACCTGCATAACGCACAATCTCGTTACCTGCCACAAGCATACCGACGTTGCGTCTCTGATACCAGTCGAAGGTGACATTGAGTTCATTATTGAAGAATCCTGCATCGAATCCTATATCCAGGGTGCGGATCTTTTCCCAAGTCATATCAGGATTGACTGCAGAAGGAGTGGTGGTCGTGGAAACCTGGTTCATATCGGTTCCTACCCAGCTTACAGTTTCTGTAGCCATCGTAGAGATGTAAGGATACCATGATTCAAGAGCCTGGTTACCTACAGAACCGTAAGATGCCCTTACCTTGAGAGTCGGAACGTACGGCTTGATATTGGTCCAGAACTTCTCTTCAGAGATACGGTAACCTGCAGAAGCTGATGAGAAGAATGCCCACTGCTTGCCTGTACGGAATGAAGAAGAACCGTCATAACGTCCGTTCAATTCGAGGAGATACTTTTCTTTGTAGTTATAGTTGATACGTCCGAAGAAACCGGCTGTAGCCCTATGTCTGAGGGACTCATCGACAATACCTTCATTCTTGCCGTCAGTAAGATTGAGTGTCGGATGCTCCACATCCTGCACACCGTTTACCTTGACAGACTGGCTGTCGTATCTGAGGTCCTCAGCATTCGCACCTACCTTGATCGCGAAATTATGCTGCTTCTGTATATCGAACAGATAGTCGAAATAAGCATTGTAAGTGTTGGTAATCTTACTTACATAAGTTCTCTCCAGGAAATCATTTGTAGTGACGGCAGCCTTCTTAGGGAATGACCAGTTTGCGACATAATAAGGCTGACGCATAGACCTGTTCTCATAATTGTAACGTCCTCTTGTGTAGTCTCCATAGAAAGAAAGGCCCGGAGCAAGATTAATCCTGACATTGCCGCCGAGAGTCAGATACTGGTCCTTGGAAGAGCAGATGCTTTCATTTGCGACATACGCATTTCCATGACGGAAATACAGACCCTCACCGGTTGCAGCCGAATCACTCGCGTACGAGCCGTCAGCCAATTTGCTGCCGTCAGATATTCCGAACGGGAAGAATGCAGGGAAACGCATCACATAATAGAGAAGGCCTGTAGCACCTTTACTCTGGGAATAGCCATAAGGATACTCGTATTCCTTCTCCACATACATCACCTTGGTTCCTATGTTCAACCAGTTCTTGACCTGAGTGTTGGTGGAAAGATTGAGGTTGTATCTCTTAACGTCATTCTTCTTGGCCGCTTTCAGCGTTCCGTCATTCATGGTGTAACCGAGGCCGATATTGTAGTTAGTCTTACCGGTATTGCCATTGACGGAAAGGTTATGGGTCTGGGAGAATGAAGTCTTGAATATCTCCTTGTTAGGGTCAGAAACTCTATAATAATAAGGAGTGCCTTCTATGAACTCGTAATCCTCGCCGTATTTGTAAACAGGATTACTGAGATTTCCGGAATACTTGTCAAACCATGTCGTGATACCCTTTCCGATAGTATCGTAATACATACCGAAAGCCTCAATTCTGGATCCGTCCACGTTCTTCTGTGCAAGCATACCTTCCTCGAGCTGGGCAAGTACGCCTTCCTTGTCAGTAATGTACTTAGGAAGGCCGATAGGCTGGTTCCAGGAGAAGTTGTTCGAATAAGTGATGGAGACTTTGTCCTTTACGGCAGAACCGTCTTTCGAAGTGATGAGGACAACTCCCCATGCCGCACGGGAACCGTAGATGGAAGCTGAAGCCGCGTCCTTGAGGACAGAAATGCTCTTGATATTGTCAGGGTTCACAAAAGACAGGTCAGGAACCTCGACACCGTCAAGAAGGATGAGAGGGGTATTGTCTCCGTTGATGGAGCCAGTACCGCGGATCTTCATAGTAGGAGATGCATTCAGGTCATTGCTGTTGTAGGTAATGGACAATCCCGGAACAACACCCTGAAGACCTTTTGAAACATCGGTGATAGGCTTGCTGCCAAATGCCTTGTCCACATCCACAGCAGCGACAGAACCTGTCATGTTGACCTTCTTCTGTGTACCGAAACCGACAACGACTACCTCATCGAGGAACTGGGTGTCCTCTCTAAGTGTAACGGACAGGTTTTCTGAAGCAGCGACACTGACGGTCTCATACCCGATACAAGATACTTCAAGAGAAGATCCTGACTTCACAGAGATGGTGAATTTTCCATCAATGTCAGTATTCACACCATTGGTCGTACCCTTCTCGATGACGCTGGCACCAGGGACAGGCTGGCCTGAAGAATCCAGGATCCTGCCGGACACCAAAATTCGAGTCTGCTGATAAACATTTGATGCTGAAGGTTTTTCAGCACGAGCCGCATACATATTGACGCCAACAGGTAAATAGGCGCAAAGAGCAGCTGCCAGACAAATGTAAAGTTTTACATTGCCATTCTTTTTTTCATGAATCATAGGCAGATTATTAGTTGATAAAAAATGTTATCGTTTAAAAATTCAGGTATCACAAATATAAATTATTTATGCATTTCTACACACTTTTTTCTAAAAAAAATGAAGTTTGGCCAAGACGACGTTTTTGATTAAGTTTGTATGTTTATTCCAAATTGACCAATGATCAGGAAAACGACCAATAAGGACCTCACGGCATACAACACATTCAGGATGAAAGTAAAATGCCGCTCATTCATAGAATATGATTCCATCGCGGATCTCATTGACATAGATTTCGGGACTCTCCCCAAACCGGTGAAGCATATCGGAGGCGGAAGCAACCTGCTCTTCAGCGGAAATTTCGACGGGACAATTCTACACTCGGCAGTGAAGTTTATCTATGAACTGCCGGAAGACGACCCTCTGTATATATCTGACAATGAAGCGCTTGTATCAGTAGGCGCGGGCGTGGCATTCGACGGTTTCTGCAAATGGGCGGCGGAAAACGGACTGTGGGGCGCAGAGAATCTGTCATACATCCCGGGCGAAACAGGGGCGGCGGCAGTCCAGAACATCGGAGCCTACGGTGCTGAAATCGCAGACATCATACGTCAGGTCTATTGCTACGACACCGTCGAAGAAGAGTTCGTCCATTTCAATGTCAACGAATGCAAATACGGATACCGCGAGTCAATGTTCAAGTCTCCCGAGGCCAGAGACAGATACATAGTGACCAACGTCATACTGGCATTGACAAGAGAGAGACGTCCGAGACTCGAGTACGGAAATATCCGCACGGCCCTGAGCGGAGCCTTGGGCGTTCCGGCCGAGGAAGTGGATGCGTCAGAAGCTCTTACACCGGCATTGATAAGAAACGTCATCATCGGCATCCGCAGGGAGAAACTGCCTGAGGTGTCAGAAATCGGAAGTGCTGGCAGCTTTTTCAAGAATCCAGTAGTTTCGGAAGAGGTATTTGCCAATGTCAAAGCTGTCGCCGAAGGGGCAGAAGTCCCTCACTATGTGACAGATAAGGGTATAAAGATACCTGCCGCATGGCTGATTGAGCAATGCGGGTGGAAAGGACGCACCTGCGGCAATGCGGGAGTCTATGAGAAGCAGCCGCTGGTCATTGTCAATGCTACCGGAAAGGCAACCCCGAAGGAAATCATTGACCTTAAAAATCAAATCATCGCTTCAGTGAAAGAGAAGTTCGGAATCGGACTGCACCCCGAGGCGGAAATACTATAGGAAATGGACAACAGCACATTTATAGTAGAGGGAGGACATGAACTCCACGGAGAAATCATCCCGCAGGGGGCGAAGAACGAGGCTCTTGAGGTAATAAGTGCGGTACTTCTCACAAAAGAAGAAGTCATCATAAGCAACGTCCCCGAAATCCTGGATGTAAAGAACCTGATAAGCCTGCTGGAAAGCATGGGAGTCAAGGTGAACCGCCTGGGACACGGAGAATACAGATTCAAGGCGGATGACATTGACACTGAATACATTGAAAGCGAAGATTTTGTGAAGAAGTGCGCCTCCTTGCGCGGTTCGGTTCTGGTGGTCGGTCCTCTCCTCGCGAGGTTCGGGAAGGCATGGTTCCCAAAACCGGGCGGCGACCGCATCGGAAGACGGCGTGTGGACACGCATATTCAGGGCATGATAAATCTCGGAGCGTCACACAGGTATGACGACAAGCGCAAAGCCTTCTATCTTGAAGCCCCCGCATCAGGTCATCTGCAGGGTACGTATATGCTTCTGGACGAGGCATCTGTGACAGGCACGGCCAACATTCTCATGGCGGCATCACTTGCCGAGGGCAAGACCGTGATTTACAATGCCGCATGCGAGCCATATATCCAGCAGCTCAGCAGAATGCTGAAGGCCATGGGAGCCGGCATTGAGGGTATCGGTTCGAATCTGCTCACTATTACAGGTGTTGACACCTTGCATGGAACGGTCCACAAGATTCTTCCGGACATGATCGAGGTCGGCAGTTTCATCGGCATGGCAGCATTGACAAGAAGTTCGATAACCATCAAGGATGTGTCCTGGAAGAATCTCGGCATCATTCCTGAGAGCTTCAGGAGGCTTGGTGTGCATCTGGAGCAGCGCGGTGACGACATTTTCATTCCGGCACAGGAAAGCTATACCATAGATTCGTTCATGGACGGTTCCATAATGACCATTGCAGATGCACCGTGGCCTGGACTCACGCCTGACCTCCTGAGTGTCATGCTGGTGGTGGCGACACAGTGCAAGGGAAGCGTGCTGATACATCAGAAAATGTTCGAGAGCCGACTTTTCTTCGTGGACAAACTTATAGAGATGGGTGCCCAGATAATTCTCTGCGACCCTCACAGGGCTGTAGTCATCGGCCATGACCACAGGTTCCGCCTGAAAGCCGGCAACCTTCTTTCGCCTGATATCCGCGCCGGTATCGCACTCCTCCTGGCAGCAATGTCAGCCAAGGGAACAAGCACGATAAGCAATGTCGGCCAGATAGACCGCGGTTATGAAAACATCGAGCACAGGCTCAATGCTCTGGGCGCAAAAATCACAAGACGGTGAAAGTCTTGTGATGCCTAGAACAAATTAAGCAAGATATTGATTCCCAGCAATATAAGGACAGTGCCACCACACACGGCAGCAGGTTTGCCGGCTCTGGTTCCGATCAGGTTTCCGCCCTTGATGCCAATGATGACAGAGAGGGCTGTGATGATGAAGACGGCCACGACAGGGACCGTCATGCCTGCCAGATTGCGTCCTGCCATTGACATTGAAATACCTACCGCCAGGGCATCGATACTGTCGGCGATTCCGGCGAGAAAGATGTTGCGCAGTCCGGTAAGGTTTCTGGGTTCTTCCTCAGAAAAGGCCTCCCTTATCATTGACACACCCACAAAAACCAGAAGCCCCATTCCGATCCATTTGACGAAATGCATCACGTACCTCGCGATGAAGTCGCCGAACGCCCAGCCGACAAAGAGGAACGAGGTCTGTATGACGGCGAAGATCAATGCTATCTTGAGCACCTGCGCGAGTGTCACTTTTTTCATCGTGACGCTTGAGCACAATGCCACGGCAAAGCAGTCGGCACACAACGATGCCGACAGAAGAATGTCAGTAATCAGTTCTTCCATATCAAGGTCTGAAAATCTGGCGGTTTACTATGGACCTTCCAAGTGTCAGCTGATCAGCGTATTCCAAATCGTCACCGAAGCCGAGGCCTCGTGCCGGGGACGACACCTTGATACCAAAAGCCGAAATCTGCCTGTATATATAGAAAGAGGTAGTCTCGCCTTCCACATCCCCGCTGAGCGCAAGGATTATTTCAATGTTGCCGGGACCGATGCCGGATTCGACCAAGGTTTCCACTCTATTCTTAAGTTCAATGATTTTCAGGTCTGAAGGACCGATGCCGTCGATCGGCGATATCTTCCCGCCAAGCACATGATAGACCCCATGATATTGTCCGGTAGCCTCTACACTCATGACATCACGTACATTTTCCACAACACAGATGGTATTGTGGTCACGGCTGTTGTCCGAGCAGATCGAGCACTGATCCTCGTCTGAAATCATCATGCAGGTACGGCAATAACGGACATTCTCCCTCAGAAGTCTGATGGAATCCGTAAAATGCCGCACATTCTCGACAGGCTGCTTCAGGAGGTGGAGGGCAAGGCGCAGTGCGCTCTTCTCCCCCACCCCCGGAAGCGAACTTATGGCTTCGACAGCATTTTCAAGAAGCTCTGACGGATACTTTTCACTTCGCATCCTTGTCTCCCTCATTATAAGCATCCACCGCCTTGCGGACAGAGCCATATTTCAGAAGAAGCCTCTTTGCGAGTTCATAGTCATTGATGTCTGCCTCTCCCATAATCATTCTCGAGCCCCTGTCCACAAGTTTCTTGTTGGTCAGCTGCATGTCAACCATCTTGTTGCCTTTGACATGGCCGAGCCGGATCATTGTCGCCGTAGAAATCATATTGAGGACAAGTTTCTCAGCTGTGCCTGCCTTCATTCTGGTACTTCCGGTCACGAATTCAGGACCCACAACCACCTCAACGGGAATTTCAGAAACTGCGGCAAGTTCAGAACCCTTGTTACAAGTAATACAACCGGTAAGCAGGCCACGCTCCCTGGCAATCTTCACGGCACCGATGACATAAGGTGTCGAGCCTGAGGCTGCTACACCCACTACTACATCGTCGACTGTAGGAGAAAACGGCTGCATATCTTTCCATCCTCCCTCATTGCTGTCCTCCGCAGCTTCCACTGCATTACGGATAGCCTTGTCTCCGCCGGCAATAAGTCCGATGAATTTGTCGTTTACTCCATAAGTAGGAGGAATCTCGGATGCATCTACTACTCCCAGACGTCCGCTGGTGCCCGCGCCGAGATAAAAGACACGTCCGCCTCTTTTCAACCTTTCAACTATTCCCTCCACAAGTTTCTCTATCTGAGGGATTTCCTCGGCAACTGCCACAGGAACACAACTGTCCTCATTATTGATGCCCGTAAGTATTTCTTTTACAGACATGTCCTGAAGATTGTGGTAATTGGATGACTGTTCTGTTGTTCTCATGGTTTTACTTTGTATGATATTTGACAAGCCCCTCTATCGGGGAAGCTGTAATTTCTGAAATCTTGACATTGAATTCAGACGCGATGCGTTCCAATGTCTCCTTATGCGCCATGGCATATCCGCCGACAACGCCTACCTTACTGTATTTCTTGAGGTCATACTGGGCGATGCATCTGGAGAAAAGCTGTCTGAAGTTATTGTCTATCAGTTCCTTCACATAAGGATACTCATCGTAGTGACGGCTGATGAACGGAGCGAAAGAACCGAGGTATCTTGCCGGTGCCGGTCCCTTATAGACATTCTGGACCACAGTAAGATAATCCACCTCGTATTCCGATGCAAATTCGTCTGCAAGTTTCTGAGGGACAAGACCTTTCAGGAAATCAGACATAAACTGCCGTCCGAGGCTGGCCCCACCGCCTTCGTCTCCCAGAATAAAACCTCCGGAGCGCACATTCCTGACGATTTTCTCTCCATCATATTCGCAGCTGTTCGAACCGGTCCCGAGTATGACGGCAATTCCCGGTTCCCTGCCGCAGACGGCCCTGGCTGCATCCAGAAGGTCAGACGCATATTCTATCTGAGCATCAGGAAATGCCTTCCTGAATTCATCGTCCAGCCTTTTGGCACTCTCTGGCACAGACTTTCCGTCCGAAATGAGGCCTGCCGCATAGAAATGGATTTCATTGACCTTCTCTCCTGTCGGATTGAGTTCCGGAATCGCGTCCTTCAGAACTTTTTCAATGAAAGAAGACTCCGCAGTAGAGACGTTCATTCCCGGCGTCTTGAGAGAATACCTCTCACCGGTTTCAGACACTGAGCACCAATCTGTCTTGGTAGCTCCGCTTTCCGCTATAATGACCATAAAAAATCAGTTTAGTGTTTGTTACATATGCACTCGGGCTCATATATGTACAGTTCATGGATTTCCCTGTCATATCCAGGATAGAATCCCTTAGGCATTCCCAAGATGATTCTTGCCCCTCTGTTTGCAAGGACTATCAGTTCCCCGGTAAGCGGGTCGATACTGAGTCCTTCTATTTCTCCTGTCCTGCGGAAATCCGACATCGTACGGTAGAGTTCCGGTCTTACCCGCCCAGGCAACTCAGAACCGTCTGAAGGATAAATCTCGCAGACATACAGATGATCAGGAAGATTTTTCTCGGCATCCCCGTCGTCGCAGGAGATGATTATGCTGCCGCCCTTGCAGACTATTCCCTGCTGAAGTCCCGGAGCCGGGTCCAATGCAACTTTTCCCACATACTCTCCGGTCTTGAGGTCATAGCAATACAGATGCGTGCCCTGAACCCAGTCAGCCATCCACACACGGCCATGCTCCTTATCTACGGCAAGACCGCAGACTTCAACCTGGCCGGATGCAGGATTCCACGGGATGGAGCGCTTCCATTCCAATGTCTCGGCATCATAGACGGCGACCTGGATATTCTGTCCGACACCATCAATGAAAGTCTCGATTCCGGCATAAATCTCACCATTGTAAACATCAATGTCACCGATGTGGTTCGCCGAAAGTTCGAGGCTGCGGAAAGGGTCAATGTCAGAGCGCACGAGTTCTCCGTCTTTACGGTACTTGTATAGCGCAGTCGAGCCGGATACGTAATAGTACTCGCCGTCTGACGCAATTCCCTGACGTCCGCAGACTTCCATCACTCGGGCCAATGCCCATCCGTCATCCACTGCAAGTGACGGGCAGTCTTGTCTGCATTGTGCCTGCGACATAAACAGCCCGCTGCTCACACAGAGCAGCAGGGCCATCAAAAAAAATCTTCTCTTCACGTTTATTTCTTTTCAGGCATTGCCTCAAGAACAGCCTTGAGGAATTCCCAACATTTGTCAACTGTGTCAATCTTCACTCTCTCATCAGGTGAATGAGGGTGCAGGATTGTAGGTCCGAATGAAACCATATCCCAGTTAGGATATTTTGCACCGAGAAGAGCGCACTCAAGTCCCGCATGGATAGCAGTAACCTTCATATCCTTACCGAAGAGTTTCTTGTAAACATCCTTCATTGTGGCGATGACAGGTGTAGAAGGAAGCGGAACCCATCCTGAATAAGCGCCGTATGAAGTGAACTTGGCGCCGGCCAGTTCGAAGAGGCAGCGCATTCTCTCTGCAAGATCCATCTTGGCTGAATCCACGGAGCTTCTCAAGTATGAAAGGACAGTAATGTGTCCGTCCTGAATTCTTACGACAGCCATGTTCACTGATGTCTCCACGAGACCATGCATGACAGGGCTCATTCTGTCGACGCTGCTCGGGCAAGCGCAAATGGCCTTGACTGCCTTCTGCATAACCTCATCCTCCACATATGCGGCAGGCATGTCGCACTTCTCGAAGAAGCATGCTGCAGAAGGGTCGGTATCAGCATATTCAGCCTTGACCTCAGCGAACACAAGCTCGACAATCTTCTTGACCTCGTCAACTCTGTCGGCAGGTACAAGCACGTCAGCAGTAGCTTCGAAAGGAATCGCATTATGGAGACTGCCTCCTACAAAGTCAGCAACTTTCACGTCATATTTCTCCACGAGCGGGAGAAGGATGCGGGCTACGACCTTGTTGGCATTGGCTCTGTATAATACGATATCCTGGCCTGAGTGTCCGCCCTGGAGGCCTTTCACTGAAAGTCTATATGCCTCATAACCTGCAGGTACCGGCATTGACTTGTACTCGAAGTCTGCTTTTCCGTACAGACCTCCTGCGCAGCCGATGTAAAGTTCGCCCTCAGCCTCAGAGTCAAGATTAAGGAGGACATCGCCCTTCAGTTCACCAGGTTTGAGTTTCTCCGCTCCGGTCATTCCGGTTTCCTCATCATAGGTAATAAGCGCCTCTACAGGACCGTGTTTGAGGGTATTGTCTTCAAGAACAGCAAGTGCAAGACATACTCCGATTCCGTCGTCGGCTCCGAGGGTAGTACCCTTTGCTGTCACCCACTCACCGTCAATCTGTGTCTGGATAGGATCCTTGAGGAAGTCATGTACGGTCTCCGCAGTCTTCTGTGGAACCATGTCCACATGTGCCTGGAGGATGACTCCTCTTCTGTTCTCGTAACCCGGTGTAGCCGGTTTGCTGAATATGATATTGCCGGTTTCATCTCTGCGCACATCTACATTGTGCTCTTTTCCCCAGTCAAGAAGGAACTGCTCAGCTTTCTCTTCATGCTTTGAAGGACGGGGAATCTGTGAGAGTGCATCGAAATTTCCCCACACGCCTTTCGGCTCTAAATCTTTGATAGTCATAATCTATTAGTTTAAAGTGATTATTTGGTATTTATCTGAAATGTACTTTCAATTCCGAGCTGATAAACAGGTACCCTGCTCTGCAGAAGGACATTGACCCCATCCGTCAGTTTGATAGAGCAGGATGCAGGAACGCGGTAGTGGGCGACTGTACCCTTGGCAGAAGATGATTTTCCAGGAGCCTGACTGACAGGCTGGGCTGCAACTTCGAGAAGGTACGGCTTCCCTGAAAGGTCATCTGCCGGCACGAGGCCTTTGGAATCAGAAAGACGGAAAGCGACATACAACTGGGACTCGTTGCTCTTCTCAGGAACCACGTCATAGTTCATCTTCTGGGTCGAATACTCGCTGTAGCCTATGAACATTGACATATACTCGCTCTCGAGACGGGAAATCTCCTCCACTGCAGAAGCGAGCGCCTCGCCGCTGAAAGTGGCGTCGGTATCGCCCGTAACTATCTGGACTCTTTTCTTTCTGAGGTTAAAAATCATCTCGGCAGCCTCTTTGGCCCTGGATTCCAGTGACTTCTGGACAACCATCTCCTGCTGGACTGCCACTTTGTTGTAGGCGGACTCGCTTTTCACGTTACGGTATAGCGTGGTCGCCTCGGATGTCAGATTCGAAGAAAGGCCCTTGTCTGAAAAATCTGCCTTTCCGAATGCCGGGAAACGCCATTCGGTATCGCCTGCGGCAGATGAGACTGAGACCAGCCCCTGTGAGGTCAATGACAGGAAGGCAGGCATACCTGAACCCGGGGCAACAGTATATCTGTAAGACTGGTCAGCTTCGGTGCAAGGTGTCATCTTCACGGAAGTGACCGAATATGAGACGGCATCCTTCTGTCTTGCATTGACACCGAGATACTTCTGCGCGTATTTGGCATAAGGACCGGCATAGAAATGCTCTCCGCTGGCCTCAACCTCAAGTCGGATGACTGTGGACGGCAGAGAATATACCAGACAGCCTTCCGGGTCCTTCTGCGCATTCTGGGCAGAAACAGCAGGCAGGAACAACATGGTTCCGGCCACCAAACTAAGAACTCTTTTCATACTATAATCATTTTTCATGTTCGGTTTCCTATTTTTTCCATCTGTTATGTGTCCACAGATAATTCGCCGGCTGGTCAATGATATCCTTTTCCAGCAGCCTGTAGAACTTGTTCATGACGTCTTCCGGTGAAAACTGCGACGCATCTTCGCAGATTTCGGTGAATGTCATCTCGTAGCCGAAATCCTTTTTCGCGCGGAACGCCATATAGACGACGGCAAAATGGAATTTGCAGGCCAATGTCGCGCCTCCGGTCATGGTCTGGGTCGGCTGGTTCAGGAAATTGTCCACCACATGGCCCGAAGCATAGTTATATGGACACTGGTCAGTCGGGAACACATAGATATGCTTTTCATTCCTGTGCTGAATGACATAGCGCATTATGTTCCGCGATTCCACATAACAGGTAGCATAGTTTTCAGGCGAAATCGGAGCGCATCTGTTTAGTCCCAGGACCTTGTCCCAGAAACTGTTTTTCAATTCCTTATATATGACGGTGACATCCTTTTCCTGGAACTCCACAGAATCAGGAGCATACGCATAATTCCTGATTCCTCCCGTCAGTTCCCAGTTGCCGAGATGCGAATTCATCAGGATTACGCCTGGCCTTTCTTTATATAGACGGTTCAGCACATCGACATTGACAAGTTCGCAAATATGGGATTCGTGCAGACGCTTCGTGTCGTGCGCGCCGGCGAACCAGAATGTTTCCGCCACGAGATTGCCGAAATGCCTGTAGAAATTCTTGGCGATGGCTTTCAATTCCCAATACTTCTTTTCAGGGAAAGACCTGGCCAGGTTCATCATCACGACATCCCTCCTGTAATGGAGAGGCCCATAGACTACCCAGGCAATGATTTTTCCCCAGAAATAGTGCAGTTTCAGAGGCTGCAGCGCAAGCAGTCTCATCATGCCCTTCATTATGTTTACTCCAAACTGCATAATATCATTTCTTCACAAATAACAAATATAGTCATTATTCTTTATTGTTGTGCATCTGAAAGTGACTCATGGGTTAAATCGCTTTTGCAAAAGTTGATTTGATAGTGTTTGTCGCTTTTCTATAAGTTAAAAATGCTATAATAATTGCTTTTCCGAAAGCGAATGCTTATTTTTGCCAGTAAGAAAGAGATACTAATGAACGAGAATGACATTCAGCCGTTGCGGACGGTTTACCACAGGAAACTTGCTGAGACAACTCTGGGTTTTAAAAGATACCTTTACGGCCAGATTAACTGGGATGTGCGCATGTTGGGAATCAAGGGGGAGAAGGGCGTTGGTAAAACGACCCTGATTCTTCAGCATATTCTTGAAACCTTTGATAATCCGGATGATGCTCTCTATGTCTCCATGGACAATATGTGGTTCACCACGCACTCGATTTTCGACCTGGCTGATTACTTGTATTCCGTGGGAGTGTACCATCTGTTTCTGGACGAGATTCATAAGTGTCCGGAGTGGACGGTTGTTCTCAAGAATCTGTATGACAATTATCCGAATCTCAACATTGCCTATACAGGCTCGTCAATGCTGCGGATTGACAATTCAAAGGTGGATCTTTCAAGAAGGCAGACATTGTACCGACTGCATAATATGTCATTCCGTGAATACCTTGAATATGAAGGGATTGCTTCTTTCCCGATATACTCGTTAGAGGAACTGCTACAAAGACACGTGAAGATTGCAATGGAGATGGTGTCTCAGTGCAAGCCTCTCAAATTCTTTTCTGACTATCTTTCAAAAGGAATGTATCCATATTTCAAGGAATCCGGGGCGGACTTCCACATCAGACTTGCGGAAACAATTTCCCAAACTATAGAAAGTGACCTGCCGGCCGTGGAGGACGTGACATTCGAGACCGTGCATAAGTCAAAAAAGTTGCTGATGATCATCGCCGAAAAAATTCCGTTCATCCCGAACATAAGCAAACTCTGTCAGGCTTTGGGAACTACGCGTGATTCCTGTCTGAAGATACTCTACGCTTTGGACAGAGCCGGAGTGCTGAACCTGTTGACAGCTGAGCTGAAAAGTTACAAGAAACTTGTCAATCCGGACAAGATTTACATTGGCAACAGTAATATAATGCAGGCCTTGGGAGGCTCGTGCGACATTGGAACAATTCGTGAGACTTTCTTTGCGAATCAGGTCGGATCCCGGTATCCCCTTCAATATCCGAAGAAAGGGGATTTCTTCGCCTGTGGAAAATACCTTTTCGAGATTGGGGGCGCAGGCAAGACTTTCGACCAGATCAAAGACGAGCCTGACAGCTACCTTGCGGTTGACGACACCGAAATAGGCTCCGGGGCGCGAATCCCGCTTTGGATGTTCGGCTTCCTTTATTGATGCCGCAACGCTAAAATCTGTCATGTAAGTGCACTATAACTAGCCTTTTGGAGAGGCTTTCGCACGTGGAAGAAGTCATTTGCGCACGTAATGTTCTGCTTTGTCTAGCACGTGAATAAAAGATGTGGTTCGGTGCAGAGAACGGCTGACAAGGCCACAGACACTGGCTTGGTGGTGCGGTTTCAGGGGTGCTATTCCACGAGGAAGTTGTAAAACGGTGTCCAGAAGTAGTTGTTTGGCTGGAGGTACAACTTTTGGGCATTGAAGTCGATGATCATATTGAAGCGTTTCAGAAAATTGTTCCCCAGCGTGCCGTCGATGTCGCTCTTGCTCTGCATTCCTTCCGTCAATGTGGAGAACGCACCAGCGACTTTCGGTAATATGTATGGCCCGACAGTGACCTCATCGAAAAATACATTCCTGAGTTCTCCGCTGCCTTCATCCGAACTGGAAATATGCGAGATGGCGAATGGCTTTTGGGTGTCAAGCAGATTGTGGCTTTTCACGAATGGAGTGTTGAGGTCTATTACCCTGTCCGATCCGGTGTCAACCTCCAGCAGCAGATCATATTCATTGCCGCTGATTTTCACGGGCAACGTGATGAAAGGCACATCGTATTTGTACTCAAAAGTAAACGGAATCAGTCCAGATGTGGCTTCGAGCGGCACCTTCTTCGAGTAGCAGTAAATCGTCATATAGTCATAATTGATCTCAATGTTGAAGGCCCTTAATGCGTTGAGTCCCACCACTCCGTCCCAGTACTCCGGAGGGTATGGAATGTGTACGCATCCAGCCTTTTCGTACTGTATGGTGCCGATCTTCACGGAATTGTCGTGGCTGTATTCCACGGTGTTGCTCCCGGTGGCACCGAGATTGTCTGCTTCCTCTCCTTTATGAATATACCCTTGAAGTCTTGGCGAATTTGTGTTAAGAACAAGAGACGAAGCTCCCGTGTCCACAAGAAAATTCAATGAATCCGAGCCGTTTACATATGCCGTGACATAAATCCGGTTATCCTCGGCAAGGTGGAAAGGAATCTCTCCGTCAGGTTGTCTGTCCAAGATCTTTGCGTCAATGTTCTGATGTCCACAGATCAATGCAGAAAACACGCACAGTAGAATCTTAAGATGTCGCATAGTCAGTATAATTTATATGTAAAGTTACCTCTTTTCAAGTAAAAATACAAGAGATTTGTTTCTGGTCAAGATGACGGGAGCGGGAATGGGAAATATTGCTCTTGTCGAAGGCAAAAGCACAGACTAATAGAGCATTATGTAGGGAAAGTGCTGCCGTCGTGATCGAAAGGCGACTCCCGGGCAACGTTGTTGGGCGTTAGCGTTCCTTTCAGTGTGAAGTTCTGTGAGATTATAGTAGTAAACAATTCTGATATGCGAGAGAGACATCTCGATATTCTGTCACCTTTATGATTTTCCGCTGATTTTTCGGGCACAAACTCACAAAATGACACTTTTCTGCACAAAACGATTAAAATTTGCATGTAAAAGGCTTTTGTTTCTTGACATTTTCAACGATAATTGCTAAGTTTGTAAGTCCACACATGGAATTAATTAACTATTAAAAACACATAACAATGTTCAAAGATCAGCCGAAAGGATTGTTCGCCCTCGCTCTGGCCAATACAGGAGAGCGATTCGGGTACTACACCATGCTCGCTATTTTCCTCCTGTTCATCCAGGCAAAATTCGGATTCAGCGCAGCCGTTTCCACCCAGATTTATTCCATCTTCCTGGCAGCGGTATATTTCATGCCGTTGTTCGGTGGTATGCTTGCCGACAAGATCGGTTACGGCAAGTGCGTCACCACAGGTATCGCCGTCATGTTCTTCGGATACCTCTGTCTGGCAATTCCTACAGGACCGGATATCGCAGGTAAAGTTCTGATGTTCGGAGCGCTTGCTCTCATCGCCATCGGTACCGGACTCTTCAAAGGTAACCTCCAGGTCATGGTCGGAAACCTCTATGATGATCCTAAGTATGCATCAAAGCGAGACTCCGCATTCAGCCTCTTCTACATGGCCATCAACATCGGCGCCATGTTCGCCCCTTCGATGGCAAAGGCTGTAACCAATTTCTTCCTCGGCAAATCAGGTCTCGTATATAACGCAAACATTCCTGCCCTCGCCCATCAGATGATGAACGGCACCATCACCCCTGAGAATGCAGAAAAGCTTCAGGGCCTTGCCGCTTCAATGTCAGGCGCATCAGGAATGGACATGACTTCATTCAGCGAGATGTACATCGAGAAACTCTCGACCGCATACAACTACGGATTCGGAATCGCCTGCATCTCACTCATCATTTCGGTAGCAATCTATTTCAGCTGCCGCTCATGGTTCAAACATGCTGACGTCAATGCAAAACAGGCAAAAGCCGCCAACAGCAATGAGGTCGAGCTCACACCGGAGCAGACAAAGAGCCGTATCACAGCCCTTATGCTCGTATTCGCTGTCGTTATCTTCTTCTGGATGGCATTCCACCAGAACGGTGCTACAATGACATTGTTTGCAAGAGACTACACAGCCAGCACAGTAACAGGTGCGACAAGAATCGGATTCAACATCTGGAGCCTTGTTCTGATCGCAATTTCAGTCTATACACTGTTCGGAGTATTCCAGTCTGAAAAGACAAGCGGAAAAGCCATCTGCGGCGTTGCCACCCTCGGTTTGTGGGGCGTTGCATACGCTATCTTCTCAGGTATGCCTGCAGTCGTAAACATCCTTCCTTCAGACTTCCAGCAGTTCAACCCATTCTTCGTGGTAGCATTGACACCGGTATCCCTCGCGATTTTCGGCGCACTCGCAAAGAAGGGCAAAGAGCCTTCAGCTCCACGCAAGATCGGTCTCGGAATGATTGTCGCAGCGGTAGGTTTCTCTATCCTCACATTCGCGTCACTCAATCTCGCATCACCTAAGGAACTCGGCGGAACAGTCAGCCCTGACCTCATCTCACCTGACTGGCTCATTTCGACTTATCTGGTACTTACCTTCGCAGAGCTTCTGCTCTCACCGATGGGTATCTCATTCGTATCGAAGGTTGCCCCTCCTAAATACAAGGGAGCTATGATGGGTTGCTGGTTTGCAGCTACCGCCCTCGGAAACTATCTGGTTTCCATCCCTGGTCTCCTCTGGAACAAGATTCCACTGTGGGGTGTTTGGGGACTTCTCATCACACTCTGCCTCCTTTCAGCCCTCTTCATCTTCTCTATCATGAAGAAGCTCGAATCAGCTACCGAGTGCTAGAATAAACAGACATAGCAGATGAGGAAAGTCAGACAGGCTTTCCTCATCTGCTTTAATGCAATTCTGAAATGACAAGAGAAACTATAGCTCTGCTGAAAGAATGGGCCGAGACATACAACAATCCGGAATACTTCAGGGAAGACCCGATCGCATTCCCGACGAGGTTCACTGAAATGATGAAAGCCGGAAAATGCAACCTGAAAGATGTGGAGATAGCTGCCGTCTTCGCAGCACATTTCGCTTGGGGGCGCAGGTCAATGATAGTACGCGACAGCGGACGCCTGTTCGATGAAATGGACTGGAAACCATACGATTACGTAATGAAAGGCGAATGGCGTGACGACCCGGTCAGCATACACAGGACCATCAAATGGAGCGAGGTGGCGGCTATCTGCAAAAGGCTGAAAGACATATACGAAAAACAGGACAGCATAGAGACATTGACAGTGCCGCAAATCAGGACATTGGTTTTCGGACAGAAAGAAGACACAAAGGCGCCCAACAAGAAAATCAATATGATGAGACGCTGGATGGTCAGAGATGACGGCAAGGTGGACCTCGGCCTCTGGAAGAACACATCCTCGGACACGTTGTTGATTCCGCTGGATGTCCATGTATATCAGCAAGCTACGGAGCTTGGGCTCACAGAACGCAAGCCCAAGGACATAAAGACTGTCATTGAAATAACCGATTCTTTCCGCGACATTTTTCCGGGCGACCCCTGCAAGGGAGACTTCGCGCTGTTCGGGTACGGCGTGACACATCAGGATTGACATTTGCGGGACTTTCCTGCCGGCATTTCCGTGGCTGCGAATACAAGTTTTGTACGTGAGAGGATTTTTTCGTATATTGGCATTGATAAATCTGAACAAAACGCAGCCATGCCACAGCTATACGTCATATCAGGATGCAACGGTGCCGGAAAGACTACGGCATCCTATGCGCTGCTTCCCGAGATGCTCGGATGCAGCCAGTTCGTCAATTCCGACGAATTCGCAAAGAGCCTTTCCCCATTCAGCCCTGACGCTGTATCCATTCAGGCCAGCAAGCTTATGTTATTGAAAATGAACTATCTTTTCAAGCGCAATGAGGACTTTGCGATAGAGACGACGCTGGCCACGAGGAGTCTGAAAAAGACGATTGTCAAGGCCAGGGCACAGGGCTACGGAATCACCATACTGTACTTCTGGCTGAACTCCCCGGAACTTGCCGTCGAAAGGGTGAGGGCGAGAGTCGCAGCCGGTGGGCACAACATCCCGGAAGAAACCATAAGACGGCGATATATGGCCGGGCTGCACTATTTTTTCAATATATATAGGAATACGGCAGACCGGTGGATTCTTGCGGACAATTCCCAGATACCTTTCAGGGTCGTTGCCGAAGGACAGGCCGGCAGGCTGACCATTAAAGACGAACAGACATATTCAAAGATTCAAGAATTGGCGGACGTTGCTGAGAAAACTCTTTCCGGGGAATGATCCTTCAGAGTTCCCCACCGCTGAAAACTGACTAAAAGCATGATATCAGACAAACAATTTTACTTAGACACATTCAACATCGATGAAAACGACTTGAGGAAACTCACTGTCACCGCATTGTCCCACGGAGGAGACTATTGCGACCTGTATTTCGAAAACACGATGCTCCAGACCCATCAGCTGATGGACGGGGAAGTTTCGTCAAGCGGACTAAACATCGACTACGGAGTCGGAATCAGGGTCCTCTGCGGAGAAAAGACAGGCTACGCATATTCGGAAAGCACAGAGTGGGCGGACATGGAAAGCGCCGCAAAAGCCGCTTCCGCAATATCTCAGGGCCAGGCGGTCAAGCCACGAGACACAAGAAGCATCGGAGCGACATATACGGCTCAGGAAAACAACGGCGGCAGACTCGTGAGGAGACTTTACCCTGGACAGCCTAATCCGCGTGCGGACAGATATCCTATTCTGCAGAACTGGAGAGAAACCAGCCCCGCCATCGCCGTGGAATATCTAGGGAAACTGGAGAAATCCATCAAGAAGAGAGACGGCAGAATCAGCAGCGTCATCTGCGTATTATCCAGTCAGACAAGCGATTACCTCATGTATAATTCCTTCGGGGAACTGAAATACGAGACCAGGCCGATGACCACTGTCCAGGCTATGCTCGTGGCTGACAACGGCAATGGAAAGATTCAGAAGAATGTATCCAGAAGCTTCAGGAAAGGAGCTGAGATGGCTACAGACGAACTGATAGAAGAAATCGCGGAGAAAATCACCTGCGGCATTGATGAGGCCTTCGAGGCTGTGCGTCCGAAAGGCGGTCAGATGCAGGTGGTCATGGGCGCGGGAGCCTCTGGAATTCTGCTCCACGAGGCCATGGGACACGCATTTGAAGCCGATTTCAACAGAAAGGGACAGTCCATTTTCTCTGACAAGATGGGACAGCGCGTTTGTCCGGAGGGAATCAATATCGCTGACGATGCCACAATCCGCGGAAACCGAGGTTCCCTGAATTTCGACGACGAGGGAGTTCCGGGACAGAGAACGCTCATGGTGGAAAACGGAATTCTGACCTCATATCTACATGACAGGATCAGCGCGAAATTCTACGGAGTCGCTCCTACCGGAAACGGACGCCGTGAATCCTTCCGCTCGAGTCCAATCCCAAGAATGAGAGCCACTTATATGGAAAGCGGAAACGCCGAACCGGAGGGAATCATCGCCTCTGTATCAAAGGGAATTTATGTCAATGAATTCAGCAACGGACAGGTAAAAATCGGCGAGGGCGACTTCACATTCTTCGTGAAGAGCGGCTTCCTGATCGAAAACGGAAAGTTGACGACACCTGTGAAGGACATCAATGTCATCGGAAACGGCCCACAGGCATTGAAAGATATCGTTGCGGTCGGAAACGATTGTGTGATAGACGACAGCGCCTGGACTTGCGGCAAGGGACAGTCAGTTCCGGTCTGCTGCGGAATGCCGACCGTGCTCATCAACAATCTTACTGTAGGAGGAGAATAAAATGGAGAATATGATCAACGGAATGATAACGGAAGAAGAGAAGGCATTGGCCGACAGCAGCATTGACATGGCTCTTGAAGCCGGCGCCTCTGCGGTTCAGGTGACATTGGACAAGGCCAAGACTGAGATTATCGCACTTCTGGACGGAGAGATCGACAACATCAGGCAGACTGGAGACAGGGCATTGACTTTCAAGGTCTTCGCTGACGAAAAATATGGAGTATTCTCCACAAACAGACTAGAAGCGGAAAGCGTAAGAGAACTTCTGAAGATGGCCGTGGAGAATGTCAGACTGCTTGCGCCGGACAAGTTCCGCAGACTTCCGGACAGGGAGGAGACGGCCAAAGACGCCATCCGCGGAGATGAAATGGAACTTTGCTGGGACGGGTATGATTCAGTGACGGCAGAACAGAGACTGGATATGGCAAGGCGTGTTTCCGTTTTCAATGAATTCTCCACGGAATCACCGGATAGGGACTGGAAACTGGTTTCCGAAGAAGTGGAATACAACAACACATTGACAGACACATACTTGACCAGCTCCGACAGAATCGGCTGCAGACAAATCGAGACATCTTTCGAGGTCTGCAGCAACGTGACAGTCGAGGACAAGGAGGGCAACAAATACAGCGGCCTGTGGTGGGATTACAGCATCAGTCCGGAAAAGGTGCTTGCCTCCGACTGCGGCCACAAGGCCGTAATGCAGGCTGCGAGCCAGATAGGTCAGGTCAATGTCAATGGAGGGAGATACAGGATGGTCGTTTCCAGAAGGGTCTCAGGAAGACTGGTGCAGCCTGTCCTCAATGCCCTTTCGGGCAGGGCCATCCAGCAGAAATCATCATTCCTGACTGACACTTTGGACAAAAAGATTTTCAGCGACGGACTAACGATTCTCGACAGGCCGAGGGAAAAAGGAAAGAGCGGGTCAATCCTGTTCGACGGTGAAGGAAGGGCATGTCTGGACAGGGACATAATTGTCAATGGAGTCGTAAAGGAGTATTTCATAAATACTTACATGTCCGGCAAGCTGGGAATGCCTGCGACTTCGGAAAGTGCTAACAGGCCGGTCGTCCAGCCTTTTGTCTCAGAGAAAACCGGAGCGGAGGTCAACATTGACCTTACTCTTCTTCAGGAAGCGGATGTGCTTGCGCTTTGCGGTTCCGGCATTCTGGTGACGGATTTCAATGGAGGCAACTGCAATTCTGCCACCGGCGATTTTTCTTACGGCGTGGAGGGCTTTGTCTTCGAAAACGGGGAACTCAAGGCACCCGTTTCAGGAATGCTGATAACCGGAAACATGAAAGAACTCTGGAGCAATCTGCTGGTGGCTGCTTCTGACCCGATGGACGGTTTCAGCAGACAGGTTCCGACTCTGGCTTTCGATGATGTGACTTTCAGCGCATAAACATATTAAGATTATTAAATGGGCGTTTTTGTGTAATATTCTATAGGACAACACAAAAACGCCCATTTTTAACAAAAACGTTACAAAACGATTTGGAAAGCCGGTAAAATAGGCTTATCTTAGTACTTTAATCTGGAGCCGGACCGAGTGGCGTTACTAGAATAACCAACAGACATTACAGTTTCCAAGAGAAACGACACATAATAATTTTTATACACTACCGCTTATGATTAAAGCAAACAATCAAAAGGGATCGGCTGGACGCCGATTACTTATTGCTTTAGCGGCATTCACACTTCTTCCAGCCGGAAGAGCCGACTGTTTTGCAAACAGTCCGGGAAATGTCGCGTCCAATTCAGCAAGCACTCTCATGCAAGACCAGAAAAAAGAAATCTCAGGAACCGTCCTGGATTCCAATGGCGAACCGCTAGTGGGCGTAAGCGTCATTGAGAAAGGAAGCATGAACGGTGTCATTACAGACAGTCACGGCCGTTTCAACATTACAGTGAAAGCAGGAGCCGTGCTTCAGTTCTCATCCATTGGATACACGGATAAAGAAGTAGTTGCAGCCCCTGGAATGAGGGTTACTCTCGAAGATGACAGCGAGCTGCTTTCAGAAGTCGTTGTCGTGGGTTACGGTAGCCAGAAAAGGGCCAGCCTCACAGGTTCCATCGCAGTAGTCGATGTAGAAAAGACTCTCGACAGCCGTCCTATCGCTGACGTGGGACGAGGACTGCAGGGTTCAGTTCCTGGAGTGAACATCAGAATCCCGACCGGTGAAGTCGGTTCCGACCCTATCATCAATATCCGCGGACAGATCGGTTCCATCTCAGGTAACAACAACCCTCTGATTCTCCTCGACAACGTGGAGATTCCAAGTATCCAGATGGTCAATCCTGACGACATACAGTCGATTTCAGTCCTGAAGGATGCCGCGGCATCTTCAATCTACGGTTCCAAGGCCGCCTTCGGTGTAATTCTCATAACCTCCAAGACAGGAGCGGGAAAAGAAAAAATCGAAGTCACATATTCCGACAACTTCTCATGGCAGAACACAGCCAAGAAAATCGAAATCGGAGGACTTGGAGCATTGAAATATACCCTCGACGCACAGAAGAACATGGGTGCGGCGATGCCTGCCGGCGGTTTCTGGCGAATCAGCCCTGAAAGTTACGAGAAGGCTGTCGAGTGGCAGAAACTCTATGGCGGAAAAGTCAAGGACGGAGATCCTGTCGTCTATGGAAGAGACTGGTACTACGACGGCGTCAACAAATATGGCTATCGTCTCTATGACGGAGCAAAGGCGATGATACGCGAATGGGCTCCTAGCCAGTCACACAACCTTTCCATCAGCGGAACATCAGGCAAGACATCGTACAACGTGGGACTCGGCTACCTCAGACAGAGCGGTATGTCCAGAACCGCGCAGCACGATGACTTCACCAGATACAACTCATCCATCAGCGTCACATCCAACCTGAACAAATTCCTCAGCATCCGTGCAAGTTCCATCTTCTCGGACCGCAACAAGAGATATCCGGGTGTCGGCACGACTGTAGCCGACCCATGGCTCTACCTCTACAGATGGAGCCCGCTCTTCCCTATCGGAGTCAAGGAAAACGGAAACGACCTCCGCGAGGCCGCATACGAGCTCAGGGCAGCCAACACCGACAACTTGAGAAACAGATATTTCAATGTCAATCTCGGTGCGACAGTGAACATCACCAAGAACTGGGACGTGAAGTTCGACTACACCTACGACCAGAGGACACAGGAGAAGAACTCTTCAAACCCTCAGTTCAGAGGCGGACAGATGTGGTACTCGCCTACCGAATGGTTCGGAGAGGACGGCTCAAGGGTTTATGTCAATGAAGCAGGACAGATCGTGGATCCGTCAGCAGACGGGTCAATGCCGGGATATTGCTTCCCTGTGCAGGACTACTTCTCGAACGTCACTTCCACCAGCATTACCCGCTACAGATATGCGAACACTACCAATACCATCAACGCATATACGACTTACAATCTCCTCCTCGGTTCCGGCGGTCAGCATGACATCAAAATCATGGCCGGACTCAACAGGGTCGCAACCACTTGGGAGTCAGTAGAGGCAAGCAAGACAAACCTCCTCAACATTGACAATCCTCAGTTCAACACTGCGACAGGAGACCAGTTCGCAGACGGAAACACCAACTGGGATTCACAGCTCGGATTCTTCGGTCGTCTGAACTACTCATTCGGCAACAGATACTTCCTCGAGGCCAATATCCGCCGAGACGGTTCTTCCAAGTTCCCTTCACACCTCAGATGGCAGACATTCCCTTCATTCTCAGGAGGTTGGATCTTCACCAACGAGAAGTTCATGAAGAAGGTAGAACCGGTGCTCAGCTTCGGTAAGATCAGGGCTTCATGGGGAAGCATCGGAGACCAGTCCGTAGCAAACACACTCTATCTTTCCACACTCTCAGGTTCGCAGTCCAACTGGCTTGACGGTTCCGGAAACAAGACCACACAGTATGGAACTCCGTCACTTGTGGACTATGACATCACATGGCAGAGAATCGAGACCCTCGACTTGGGTGCCGACCTCAGATTCTGGAAGAACCAGATCGGCATCACATTCGACTGGTTCCAGAGAGACACCAAGAACATGATCATCCCTGGTGAAGACCTCCCTGTAACCCTCGGAACAACAGCTCCTAGAGGAAACTACGGAAGCCTCCGCACACGCGGATGGGAGTTCGCACTCGACTTCGGATTCAGATTCCAAAACGGTCTCGGAATCAACGGTATGGCTACCCTCTCGGATGCTGTAACCGACATCACGAAGGGTGCCGACTGGGCAACACCTTGGGAAAACAGACTTCTTTCCAACGCATACTCTACCGGCAGACGCTACGGCGACATCTACGGATTCGTGACAGACCGTCTCTTCCAGAAGGACGACTTCGTATATGGACCTGACGGAGAAATCGAAAAGATTACCGTAATCTATAAGGGCACAGCCCGCACGACCTTCAAGCAGTCCGCCAAATATCCTGTATATCAGGTCCATTACGAGAACAGCGACAAACTCATCTTCGCCCCTGGAGACACGAAGTTCGTCGATGTGGACGGTGACGGATATATCACACCTGGAGACGGCACCAACGGCAATCCTGGAGACCAGGTAGTCATCGGAAACTCTACCCCTAGATATGAATACGGTTTCAGGCTCGGCGCTGACTGGAAAGGATTCGACTTCTCCATCTTCTTCCAGGGCATCGGAAAGCGCAAGATATGGGGAAGCGGACAGCTCGCGATTCCGGGATACTCGGCAAAGGAAGGCGCATTGCCTAAGACCTTCACCAAGGACTACTGGACTGAGGACAACACCGATGCGTTCTATCCGCGCGCATGGAACCTCAACGGCAGCGATACAGGTTTCAGCATGCAGAGACAGAGCCGATATATGCTGAACATGGCATACCTGAGAATCAAGAACATAACCCTCGGCTATTCAGTGCCAGAGCGTTACCTTTCCAAGGTCAAGGTCAGCAAGGCAAGAGTTTACCTCTCACTTGAAAACTTCTTCACATTTGACCACCTGAGAGGACTTCCTATCGACCCTGAGGCTATTTCAGGTTACTCTATGTTCTCAACCAACTACAATATGGGACGTACCGGTACCGGAACACCTGTATTCAAGTCAGTATCATTCGGTGTACAGTTATCATTCTAATGAGGAATCACATGAAACACAGATTTATATATATACTCACGGGACTTGCACTGCTGATGGGCAGTTGCGATGTCCTGGACAGGCCGTCACGAACCACAGCTGAAGATGAGAGCTACTGGAAGAGTGAAGAGAGCCTCAGATTATACGCCAACTCGTTCTACGGCCATTTCTTCACCGGCTATGGTGTCAAATACACCACAGCTTACGCTCCTGGCAACAGCTACTCTTTCAACGACGATGTTCTCCGTCTCTCTTCCCAGTCTCAGTTCACCCGTTCAGTGCCTACCTCCAAGGGAAGCACAAGTCTTGACCTGGGAGAATGGCAGAGCGAATATACCGGACCTGACTGGAATTTCGCATGGATCAGAAAGGCAAACATCATGTCCGACAGGATGGAGGCCAGAATGAAAGGCACCCTCAGCGACGAGCAGTTCAACCACTGGATGGGTGTCGCCCGTTTCTTCAGAGGACTCGAATATGCGAGACTTGTCAATGTCTTCGGAGATGTCCCTTACTACGATTATGCTCCTGAAAACACAGAGCTGAATGCCCTCTACAAGGACCGCGACAACAGAGATGATGTCATGGACCATGTCTATGACGACTTCGAGTTCGCACTTGCCAATGTCAGACTAAATGACGGACAGCAGCAGGTCAACAGATACATCGTATCAGCTCTCGTGAGCAGATGGGCCCTCATCGAAGGAAGCTGGCAGAAGTACTACTACCAGAATGACGAAAGGGCCAAGAAGTTCTTCAACCTCGCAGTAGAGGCTGCCGACAAAGTAATCAGCAGCGGCAAATACGCCATCACCGAGGAGTTCAGAAACCTTTTCGGTTCCAAAGACCTTACATCCAGCAAGGACGTCATCCTCTACCGCAAGTACGATGCTTCCCAGGGCGTAACACATTGTGTGGCTTCTTATTGCAATGTAAACGACCCTACCGACATCGGTGCGAACCTGACTCTCATCAAGTCATTCATCTGCAATGACGGAAAGGCATGGAACGATCCTAACTCGACAGTAGCCGGCGCTTCCGATTTCAGCCTCGCGAATCTCATCAAGACACGCGACCCTAGATTCGAAGCTACCTTCTACAACAAGACAACTCCTAAGAACAAGGCCAGCTATCTCTACATGACCAAGTTCATTCCTCGCTCCGCACTCGAATACCTCAACAAAAAGGGCGGAACACCTGCTCCTGAATTTCAGGGAGAAAAGAACGTGACCGGATATCCTGTACTCAGATACGCCGAAGTCCTCCTCAACTGGATCGAGGCCAAAGCTGAACTCCAGTTCCTTGGAGAAGGCACCGTGACACAGGAAGACATTGACAATTCCATCAATGCCATCCGTCACCGTCCTATCGCGGAAGAGGCCATGAACCAGGGAGTACAGCAGACTGCCGACATGAAGCTCGCCACCCTTACCGACGATCCTTCGAGAGACAAGACCGTCCCTGCCCTCCTCTGGGAAATCAGACGTGAACGCAGAATGGAGCTTGCATTCGAATTCTCGAGAATCATTGACCTCAGGAGATGGGGCAAAGTCGAGTACATGGACACTGATTTGAACAAGGAACTGCTCATGGGAACATGGGTGAACTTCGATACGGATGCTCCGGATGAGCTGAAGCCTGCCAATGTCAACAAGCTCCGCGTAGTGGACATGAAAGGCAAGGAAATAGTTTACAACGGCTCCAACGCTGCCCAGATGAAGGGATTCTTCTACTCGCCTGAGGCTCTCGGACGCCAGCCGTACATGAACATTCCTAATGTCAATCCTTATCTCTGCCCTATCGGAACAAATCAGATAAGCGACTACAAGAAACGCGGCTATACCCTCACCCAGACTGAGGGATGGCCTGATGAACAGTAATTTAGCATTGAATTGATATGAAGAACATATTATACTTCATCAGCGCTGCGGCGATATGCACAGGCATGTTCACCGCTTGCGAGGACAATCTCCCGGAGAGCAGGGACTTCCCTTACGAGACAAATCTCGTCTCCATAAAGATTGTCAATGCCGGTGCTGACGGCAATACCGTCGTGGAAGGAACGATCGACGAGAACAAGAAGGAGATCACGTTCCCGAAACTCGACAAGGACTCTCCATTTGCGGAACTCCGTGTGGAAGCCAGCGTATCTGAGGGAGCGGAGCTCACCCAGACGACTTTCGACTACTCTATGGAAGAGGGCGTGGCCAGCAAGACAACTGTCATCCGCGTCCAGAACCACAAGAGATATACCGACTATTTCATGACTGTCAAGCGCCGTATCCCTGTATATGGAGCCGACTTCGAAAGAGCCGTTGAATACAAGTTCCTGGACGCGTCCCAGATACCGGGAGGAACAGGCAGCGTTTCCAGAGGCGCCGACTTCGACGGAGAGAACGTGCTGATAGTAAGAAGGACACCTCCTTATATCCTCAAATATGAGGACCTGAAAGCCGGCAAGATCCAGCCTAAGGAACTGGACATGACGGATGTTTCCGGCGGAACCTTCCCTGTCAACTGCGGTTTCCTTGCTAACGGGCATATTTATATTGCGTCACTTTCAGGTGCCGCCGTGTCACCTCTCAAGATTTACTACTGGGAGAATGCCGACGCCAAGCCGGAAGTAATCGGAAACTTCACAAATATTCCTGGTGCCGATGCAAGACACGGAGACGTAATTTCCGCCAGCATTGACAAGAACGGCAACGGATACATATTCTTCGGTTCGAACGGTTCGAAGGATTTCATCAGAATCAAGGTTTCCGACCACAAGACCACCAGCGAACCGACGGTTCTCGCAAGCAATGCCAATGCTACCCCTAACACCTACGTATATAGGATTGAGGACACTGACAAGTACCTGTGGAGCGGACTCCGCCTGCCGGTAACATTGACAGACGAGAACGTTACCCCTGGCGGGGCAACATTGCCTCTGGACGACAACATCTTGCCGAAAGAGTCCGTAGCCGCAAGAATGTTCACCTTCAATCAGGAGAGATACCTCATGGCGTGTGTGGCGAAATTCGGAAGCGCAAGCCAGGTAACCCCTACATTGAACGTCTATAACCTCACCAAGGGGGCAACTCCTGAAGAGGCTATGGAGAACTTCAAGGCAGCAGAATCACACCAGCCTGACTACTCTGTAATCATCGGCGGAGATTCCGGCATCACGGCTCCTGGTATAAGCACCAACTATCACATCATCAAGAATAGTGAAGGCAAGGATGAAAAACTTGTCATCTTCGGTTACCGACTCAATACCGGATTCGTAATCACTGAATTCCCTATCAAGCAAGAAGAAGACTGATGAAAACGAATTTCAGATATTTTCTTTATGCAGCAGCCGTCGTCCTGGCGGCTGCCTGCAATGAGAAGCAGGAACTTCCAGATAGACCTGACAAACCTGGAACCAATCCGGAGAAACCTACTGCCGAGGTTCCGGTCCTGCCGCGTCCTCAGCTGAGAGGAGCATGGATGGCGACAGTGTGGGGACTTGACTGGCCGGACGGGAATTACGACCCAGCCAGCCAGAAATCACTCTACACCGAGTATCTGGATCTGTTCAAGAGACTGGGTATCAATGCCGTCTTCTTTCAGGTACGCGGAATGGCCGATGCCTACTATGAGTCATCATACGAGCCATGGAGCCGCTCCATTACCGGAACGCAGGGGCAAAAACCAAGTTATGATGTCATGAATTTCCTCATCGACGAGGCCCACAAGAGAGGAATTGAATTCCACGCCTGGATAAATCCTTACAGGGTTTCGACTCCTTCCTATTTCGGCGAAGGCCTGGATCCGAAGATTCCTGCTTCGATGGTGAAGAAATATGACAAAATATGGGTCTATAATCCGGCTCTTCCTGAAGTCAGACAGAGGATTGCCGACATCGTGAAGGAAATCGTAACCAAGTTCGATGTGGACGGAATCCATATGGACGACTATTTCTATCCGTCAGTTTCACCTCTTGGAGATGAGGATGACTTCAAGGAATACGGTTCTAACTATAATTCCATCGAGGATTTCAGGAGAGGCAATGTCTTCGAGATGGTAAAACTTGTAAAGAATACAATCCGGTCGGCCAAACCGGAAGTAGCCTTCACTATCGGACCTCAGGGAAACTATGACAACAACTACAGTACCCAGTACATTGACATGCCTAAGGTATGTGCAGCTAAACTCATTGACGCGGCCATTCCTCAGCTCTACTGGTCCACAAAAGCAAGCAAGGACTACTATACCCCGAGACTTGACTGGTGGTCACAGAATGTAGGTTCAGTACCGATGATGATAGGACACAGCCTGAGCGGATTCAAGGAGAACAGCAGCGGATATGAGTCCTCTTCAGAACTTGAGACACAGTTCAGCCTGGCCGACAAGAAGTCGAACAGTTACGGACATCTTCTCTACAGTGCAAAGACCGTAAAGAGTGACCCTAAGGGTATCCAGTCCGTAATCAAGAGTTCATTCGGAAAGAAGGCGCTGATTCCTCATCTCGGAGGAACCGGAGCGGATGCTGCACCTGATGCGCCGAAGAACATCGTAATCTCTGGAGGGACACTGAACTGGGACAAGTCAGCCGGCGCCAAGTATTATGCCGTTTACATGAGCAACGGAAACAAGAAAGTCGCAACCCTGATAGATACTGTGGACGGAACATCTTACCAGCTTTCCGCGAAAGGTAAATATTTCGTTACAGCACTTGACAAGAACAATCTTGAAAGCAAGATATCAGAAATCGTAAAGTATTGACAATAACAGGGTTTCGCTGATTCGAAGCCCGAAACTGACATTATATTGCTGTAGACGGATGGCCGGGATTCTCGGTCATCCGTCCTGTTTTCGAGGAATGGTCGTTTTTTTTATGTAATTTTGTAGATTGTGTGAATTAAAGTGAACACGAAAATTTTATATAACATGAAGATAGAAAACAAAAAAGTAGTCGAGCTTACTTACGAGCTCACTGTAGATGGAAAGGTAGTGGACAGGACAACTGAAATGACCGGCCCGCTCGATTATATTCACGGAGAGCACATGCTCCTCCCCAAATTCGAGGCGGAACTGGAAGGACTCGAGCCTGAAAGCGAATTCGAATTCACATTGACACCGGAAGAGGGCTACGGCGAATACGATCCGAAGCACAAATTCGAGATTCCTAAACAGTCTTTCGAAATCGACGGACAAATCCGCGAGGACCTGATGCAGGTAGGAAAGATCATCCCTATGCTGAACAGCTCAGGAATGGTCGTACAGGGACTCATCGCCGCTGTCAATGATGATACGGTCACAATGGACTTCAACCATCCTATGGCCGGTAAGACATTGAATTTCAAGGGCAAGGTCGTTTCTGTCCGTGACGCTACAGAGAAGGAACTTGTCGAGGGACTTCACGGAGAGTTTGCTCCGAAGGAAGGCGGATGCCACGGAGGCTGCGGATGTCATCATGAGGACGGCGACCACGAGTGCTGCCATGGCGAGGGCCATGAGGGCGGATGCTGCCACGGCGAAGGACACGATGGAGAGTGCCACTGCCACGGCGAAGGTCACAAAGGTCATGAGGGCGAATGCCACTGTCATGGTGAAGGACACGAAGGAGAGTGCCACTGCCACGAAAACTAGACTCGTAAAATGAAGACAGCCGTAGTCATACTTAACTGGAACACAAAGAATTACCTTGAGCAGTTCGTTCCTGGAGTTCTCCGTTCCCTGGAGGGCGAAGACGCATGCCTTGTCGTAGCGGACAGCGCTTCGACTGACGGTTCCATGCAGATGCTTGCCGAGAAGTTCCCTGAAGTTTTGCAGATACGGCTGGACAAGAACTATGGATTTACCGGAGGGTACAATAGGGCCCTCCGGCAAATTGATGCAGAATACTACGTCCTTCTGAACTCTGACATTGAAGTGCCCGAAGGATGGCTCAAGCCGCTGGTGCAGACGATGGATTCATGTCCCGATGTGGGCGCCTGTTCCCCGAAACTGCATTCGTGGTTCGAAAAGGACAAATTCGAATATGCAGGAGCCGCCGGAGGATATCTCGACTATTTCGGCTTCCCGTTCTGCCGCGGCAGACTGATGAAAATGCTGGAGAAGGATGAAGGTCAATATGACAGGCCAGCCGACGTGCTTTGGGCTACAGGAGCGTGTCTTATGGTGAGAAGTTCTCTTTTCAACAGGCTGGGCGGTCTGGACGACAGGTTTTTCGCCCACATGGAAGAGATTGACCTCTGCTGGAGAATCCAGCTCGCAGGATACAGAATAAGGATCGTACCGGAGTCCCTCGTATATCATATAGGAGGCGGAACACTTCCCCAGACCTCTCCATGGAAACTCAAGCTGAACTACAGGAACAACCTGATGCTTCTGGGGAACAATCTGGCCAAGACACTGGCATTGACAATCTCCGAAAAGGAGAAAGGCATTGACAATTCCGGAAAGATTGCCGCGAAAGCGGTCAGGAAGGCCGGCAGGAGAATCTGGCTGAGGATGGTCATTGACGGGCTCACGGGGGCGGCGTATCTGCTGATGCTGAAACGGGACTACTTCAAGGCTGTCATTGACGCGCACAAAGAGTTCAGGCAGTTGTCGAAGCGGCCTGGAGCGGAGGAGGTCAATGACTGGCTGTCGGAGTCAGCCGCGAAAAGGCCGAGGCCTCAGGTCCAGGGCATATATCCGCATTTGATCATCCCGATGGCCATATTCCTGAGAAACAAATCGTTCGGCATCATCAACAAATATTTTCAAAAATAATTCAGACCATGGTAATCATCATCGAAGGTGCGGGAGAAGTAGGTTCCCATCTGGCAAAGATGCTCAGCAACGAGGCCAATGACATCACTGTCATTGACATTGATGAAGAAAGACTTGCGAAACTTAGCATGACGGCGGACATCGTCACCATACTCGGGGACTTGTCCTGCATCAAGGTACTGAAGGATGCAGGGGTGGAACATGCAGACCTTTTCATTGCAGTAAACCCGAACAGTTCGCAGGACGTGAATCTTGTGAGCGCGCTTCTGGCAAAGAAACTCGGCTGCAAGAAAGTTTGTGCCCGCATCAATAACGAGGAGTATCTTTCTTTCGAGAACAAACACCTGTTCACGGAACTTGGCATTGACCTGATGTTCTATCCCGAGAAGATTGCGGCCGGCGAAATCGCTGGTCTTCTCAAGCGTACAGCTTCGACGGAAACCATGGACTTCGCAAGGGGAAAACTGCAGATGGCTGTGTTCAAGCTGGAGGACGACTCCCCTATCCTTGACATGAAGATTGCCGAGTTTGCGGCCTGCGTACCGTTCGGGACACAGTTCAGAGTCGTGGCACTATCGCGTGACGACACGACCATAATGCCGAAATTCGACACCCGTCTGAAGTATCATGACCTGGTCTATATCATAACCACGCGTGAAGGCATCAATCCTCTGATGAATTTCCTGGGCAAGAGCAACATTGAAATCAACAATGTGATGATTCTCGGCGCAGGTGCCATCGGCGAAATGGTCGCGGGTTCCATCTGCAAGCAGGTCGAGGCCGTGAAGGTAATCGATTCTGACAAGCAGAGGTGCATTGAACTGAGCGAAAATACCGATGACAACGTTCAGGTAATCAACGGGGACGGTCGTGATTCCGACTTCCTTCTGGAGGAAAACATCAAGGATTATGACGCTTTCGTGGCGGTGACTGACAATGATGAGGCCAATATCCTGGCCTGCGTCGTGGCCAAGAGATTCGGCGTGGAGCGCACGATCGCTGAGGTCGAGAATCTGGAGTATATCCGCCTGGCCGAGGAGATGGGCGTGGATGCCGTCATAAACAAGAAGCTCATCACTGCCGGCAAGATATTCAAGATGACGCTCAGCAACAAGGTCCGTTTCGTGAAATACATGAGCGGAACCAATGCGGAAATCTTGGAGTACATAGTCGCCCCGGACAGCGCAATAACACGCAAGACATTGAAAGACATTGACTTTCCTGAGAACGCCATCATCGGAGGTATTATCCGCGGCAATGATTATTTCATCGCTGTCGGTGACACTCAGATCGAGGCTTACGACAGGGTCGCAGTATTTGCCCTGCCATCAGCTGTAAAGGAAGTCGATAAGATGTTCAGGTAATCAGAACCTTACAAAAGACATAAATTCATGGCATCATACCTGCAGATTGAAAACATAAGCAAGAGTTACGGCCCGAAGGTGCTTTTCGAGCATATCGGGTTCAATATCAACGAAGGAGACAAAATCGCGCTGATTGCCCCGAACGGAACGGGCAAGTCCACGTTGCTCAGGATATTGGCCGGAAACGACAAGTCGGACTCCGGCGGAAAAATCACATTCCTGAAGCATATACGTATCGCGTTTCTGGAACAGGAGTTCAGCCACGACCCTGAAAAGGTTGTCTTTACGCAGGTCATGGATTCAAGCAGGAATTTCACAGAGGGGCTGGATGATGACGACTTGTTTGCTTATGAGCTCAGGGTCAAGAAGTTCCTGACAAGTTTCGGAATTGATGAAGGGGCATTGATGAAGAACCTTTCAGGCGGCGAGGTGAAGAGGGTGGCATTGACGGTCATGCTCGCGTCCGAGGCCGATTTCTACATCATGGACGAGCCGACCAACCACCTTGACATTGACGCAATCGAGTTTCTGGAGAATTATCTCGGACATTCGCGCAGCACCCTGCTGATGGTGACTCACGACCGCTATTTCCTTGACCATGTGTGCAATACGGTCATGGAGCTGGACCACGGGGCTGTCTATACGTATAGGGGAAATTACGAGAATTATCTCGAAAAACGCCAGGAACGCATTGACAATTACAATGCGGAGACGGCTAAGGTCAACAATATTCTCCGGAGGGAGCTGGAGTGGATCAGGAGTTCACCTTGCGCCCGCACCGGAAAGGCCAGGTACAGGATCAATGCCTTTTATGACCTGAAAGACAGGGCCGAGCAGACTTACACGAGCAACAAGGTGAGCCTGGAATCCATGGGAAAAGGCTCAAGGCTCGGAAGCAAGATCATTGACTGCAAGAATCTGAGTTTCAGCTACGGGGCGGACAAATATCTGGACCATTTCACATATAATTTCCAGAGGTTCGAGCGTGTCGGCATCGTCGGAAAGAACGGTACCGGCAAATCCACGTTCCTGAACATCCTTACCGGGAACATTCCGGAGAATGGAGAACTGAGCGGCATCATCGAGCGCGGAGAGTCATTGAAAATAGGCTACTACCGCCAGAGCGGAATGAAATTCAATGAGGACCAGACGGTTATGGAGGTTGTCAGCGACACTCATCTTCTGAACCAGTTCCTGTTCAGCCACGACATGTTCACCACCAAGGTTTCGAAGCTGTCCGGCGGCGAGAGAAGAAGGCTCTATCTGATGACGATTCTGATGCAGAATCCGAATCTGCTGATTCTGGACGAGCCGACCAATGACCTGGACATCGTGACGTTGGACGTGCTGGAGGAATACCTGAAGGAATTCAAAGGGTCATTGATAATCGTATCGCACGACCGTCATTTCCTGGACAGGCTTGTCGATCACCTCTTCATATTCTGCGGAGACGGCGTGGTGAAGGATTTCATCGGCTCGTACAGCGAGTACCACGAATATATCAAGGAGTACGAGGCCCAGCAGAAAGCTGCCGCCAGAGCGGAGACGAACAAGGGTAAAGTCAATGTCAGTGAGGTCAATGCTGACCGCCCTGCCAAGAAGAAGAAACTGACGTATAAGGAGCAGAAGGAACTGGAGCAGCTGGAGAAGGATATGGAGGCTTTAGGCAAGGAGAAGGAAGAGCTGGAGCAACAGCTTTCTGCCGGTACGATTCCTTATGACAAGATTCAGGAAGTATCGACCCGTTTTGGTGAGGTGAAGGACCTCATCGACGAGAAAGAGATGCGCTGGCTGGAACTCCAGGAGAGTCTGCAGTAGCCTGTCCCCTCAAATTTCGGAAATGTTACATTTCTATTTCAAAAAATAATTGTACCTTTGCTTTCGAAACGTAATCGTTTTATGTTTCGAAATAAAAGAACGCACCACGT
Organism: uncultured Bacteroidales bacterium; assembly: GCA_934700615.1. Classification (GTDB taxonomy): domain Bacteria; phylum Bacteroidota; class Bacteroidia; order Bacteroidales; family UBA932; genus Cryptobacteroides. The sequence goes on along the minus strand of CAKUXR010000012.1, from coordinate 9,215 downwards.
ATTTTCGGGAATTGTCTTCCGACATTGACCTGTTCCGACAAATCCCGAGAATATGGCAAACGCGAAACAAACCAAAACATTAAATAAACAATGGCTAGATTTTTTGACCCGCCTGCACCGAAGCCACAGCTTCCGTCAGAGAAAGTCCCTAAAGTTTTCAATGCTATGAGATGGAAGGTATTCCTGGGTGCCTTCCTCGGATATGCCGGTTATTACCTCGTCCGCAAGAATCTTTCTCTTGCAGCGCCTGACATGATCAAGGACGGTATCCTTGACGCAGGTAAGGTAGGACTTGCAATGTCAGCAGTATCAATCGCTTACGCATTCAGCAAGTTCATCATGGGTAGTGTGTCGGACCGTTCCGATTCTCGTAAATTCCTCTGCGTGGGACTCGTCCTTTCCGCATTGGTAATGATACTTACGGGTATCATCCCTTATGGCGCCAATACGGCATTGAACACCACCGTCATCTTCTTCCTCATGCTCGTTGTGGGCTGGTTGTCAGGTATGGGCTGGCCTCCATGCGGCCGTATCATGACCCACTGGTTCTCGCAGAACGAGAGGAGTTTCAAGATGAGCATCTGGAATGTTTCACATACTATCGGCAGCTTCTCCCTCGGTTTCCTGGCAATTGCCGGTGTGGCCCTTTTCGCATTCTTCGCGCCGACTTTCGGCATGGATGCAGCTCAGGCCTGGAGGGGTAACTTCATTTTCCCTGCCGTTGTGGCCATCGTCATAGCAATCTTCTGCTGGTGGGCCATCCGTGACACTCCTGAGTCTTGCGGTCTGCCTTCAGTCCAGGAATACAGAAATGACTACAGCGGAGTGAAGAGCAAGGGCCCTGCCGGAGACAAGCTTCCGTTCAAGGTGCTCTTCGTGGACTACGTGTTCAAGAACAAGCTTCTGTGGATTGTCGCCCTCAGCAATATCTTCGTATATATGGTACGTTACGGTATCGGTGACTGGTCTCCTACCTTCCTTCAGGATGCGGGAATCATGACCGCTGACGAGAGCAAGGTCGCTTTCTCCGTACATAACCTCATCGGAGCGTTCGGAACAATCCTCTGCGGTCTCGCGACGTCCAAGATTTTCAAGGGCCGTTGCGCTCCTATGAATGTCATCTGCATGATTGCATGCATGTTCGGCGTCCTGATCTACTGGTTCGTAGGCGCAGGTTATGTTGCCATGAGCCCTGCCCTCCAGAAGACTCTCGTCTATGTAGCCCTCTGCCTCATCGGATTCTTCATCTATGGTCCTGTGGCACTTACAGGAGTACAGGCTTTGAATCTTGTCCCTAAGAATGCAGCGGGTACTGCAGCCGGTTTCGTCGGCCTGTTCGGCTATTTCGTCGGTGATGCAATCTGCTCCAAGATTTTCGTCGGCAGCGTAGCAAATTCTCTCGGATGGAACGCAGCCAATCTTACTGTCGCTATCGGAGCCGGTATCGGAGTCATCCTCTGCGCCATGCTTATCAAGAGCGAAAAGTCTGTGACCAACAATTAATTCCGAATAAACTGTCCGCCGGCCGATTCACGTCTGCCGGCGGAATTTCACAGTAAGCATGAAAATATAAGTTGGTAAAGATTTGTGAAGGATTTTCGAGGATAGATTTCTTTTCGAAGAAGGAGTGTATTGGACGTACACGACTGATGAGAAAAGAAATATAGACCGAAAAGACGAGCAAAGATTACCAAGTTATTTTTTAAGGATTACATAACAAACAGATATGAGAAAATTTATATTGTCAATGCTGGTTTTTCTTTCGGTCTGCACCGCAGCAGATGCGAGGAAGGTCAGCGGAAAAGTCCATTCGGGCGCAAAAGCTCTGCAAGGTGTCGTTGTTACAGACGGTTCTTCTTTCACAAAGACCAAAGGTGACGGAACCTTCAAACTGAATGCCGACAACAAGGCCAGATTCGTCTATATCATAACTCCTTCCGGTTATGTCGCTGACTACAGAAGCGGTACTCCGGAGTTCTACAAGGAGGCTTCTGACAAGGAGCTTGACTTCAATCTCGAGAAGACGGCAAGGTCGTCAAGCTACACTCTGTTTTCCGTTTCCGACCCTCAGATCAGGAACAACAATCAGCTGAAGCAGTTCGCAGGTCTTCCTTTCGAGGATCTGAAGGCCGAGGGAAAGAAGTATGGCAAGAATGGGCCGGTAGTGGCCATTATGCTCGGTGACTCTGGCTGGGACAAGAACCTTCCTACCCTTCTTCCCGCATACAAGAAGATAATCAGCAAACTCGGTTTCCCTGTCTATACTGTCACCGGAAACCATGACTACAACAAGGAGCGTTCTTTCAAGAATTATTCTAAGGATTATTTCGACAATTTCGGTCCTTACAATTATGCCTTCTGGATGGGCAAGGACCTGGTGCTCTGCGTGAACAACATCATCTATTACAAGGAGAAGGAGTATGTCGAGGGATATTCTGAGGAGGTCCTCAAGTTCGTCAAGAATCTCCTGAAGTACGTTCCGAAGAAGACTCATATCTTCATGGCCCAGCATTGTCCTATCGACAGATGGTGGCGTCCTGAGGATACCAGGAGGATTGTCAACGGGGACAAGATGCTTGCTCTTCTCGATGGACGCAAGGTGGATATCCTTTCCGGCCATACCCATATCATGAACAATTACCAGATTACCCCTGACATCATGGACCACAATGCTCCAAGCATTTGCGGTTCTTGGTGGTTCGCTGACTGGTGCCGTGACGGTGTGCCTGCCGGCTATGAGATCTTCAATGTCAAGGGCAAGGACATCAGATGGTTCTACCATTCTCTCGGCCATGACGACGACTATCAGGTAGAGATCATTGCTCCGGGACAGAGTATGTATCATCCTAATTCCGTGGTTGCGAATGTATGGGATTATGATGAGAATTGGTCTGTCACCTGGTCCCAGGATGGCATTGACATGGGCCCTATGAAGATGGTCGAGGATTGTTCTCCTACATATATAAAGAAGATTGAGGAGCATTATCAGGGTGAGCCGATTCCGGGCTTCCGCAGCCCGAAGAGGTCAATCCATTATTTCGCGGCGACGCCGAGCCAGTATGCCAAGGTGGTTACTGTCAATGTCAGGAGCCGTTTCGGCAAGGAGTGGCATTATGAGGTCAAGCTTGCTGACCATGTGGATGTCCAGGCTCATCGCGGAGGTGCCGGCCTGTGGCCTGAGAATACGTTTACGTCAATGACAAATGCGACATTGATGGGTGTAAATACTCTTGAGCTTGACCTTCAGATCAGCAAGGACGGACAGATCGTGGTTTCTCATGATGCGTACTTCCATTCCCGCTATGCCACCCGTCCTGACGGAAGCATTGTCAAGCCAAATGATCCTAAGGAGTATCTTTATACCATGCCTTATGATTCCATCGCCAAGTATGATGTGGGCATGCGTGCCAGTGAGGTCTGGCCAGGCAAGGAGCAGTCTCCTGCAGTGAAGCCGCTTGCTACCGAGCTTATAGATTCCGTGGAGTCATTGACAAGGCTCCGTGGTCTCGACCCTATGAGGTACAATATCGAGATCAAGTGCAAGAAGGGCAAGGGCGAGGGCGAGGGCACCAATTGGCCTGAGTACCACGAGTTTGTGGACAAGTGCGTCGAGTTGCTCCTGTCCAAGAATCTCGGTGACAGGCTTGTTGTCCAGTGTTTCGATGTCCGCGCTCTGAATTATATGCATGAGAAGTATCCTCAGCTCAAGCTTTCATACCTTATCAGCAAGAAGGATACTGACTGGAATACGTACATGGGCAAGCTGAATTTCACTCCTGAGTGGCTGAGTCCTGAGCATGTAATCGTAGATGCCAAGATGGTGGAGAATTGCCGCAAGGCCGGCATCAAGCTGGTTCCTTGGACAGTCGATGATGAGGCCGAGATCAAGAGGATTCTGGATCTTCATGTAGAGGCTATCATTTCGAATTACCCTGACCGTGTTCTGAAGGTTACCAGAGGATATGTGAAGTAGGATTTTTTAGAAATTATTTGTGGCCCGCGCCTTGTACGTTTGTCGTGCTCGGCGCGGGTTTGTGTGTGTGGGAGGTGGCTTGTGTGATATTGGGAGCTTGTGTGTGATGGCAGAGGCTTTGTGGCAGGGACTGTGCGGCAGGGACTGTGTGGCAGGGACTGTGTGGCAGGGACTGAGATGTCTGCCGGTGGGAGCCTCCGGGCCGGTACGCCGCTAAGGAGACTTCCCTCATTGTCGGATCCAGTCTGCTCGTGAAGCTGCTAGACTCATCCAGATGTCTGTTTACAGATTATTGGACCTTTGACATCAAAGTCCGGATGTTTGACGGCTACACCATCCCGGATGGTATCGCCGGCATATACTGATCAATGTCATTGATATTGTCAGTCGAAACAGTGGGCGCCTTCAATGGAGAAACTGATGCTACTGTCACTCATTGGCCTAAACATCGGGGATTTACACAATTCGGTTCCACGAAAACGTTTTATATTACACCAAATGTGTGTTCCGGCGTGTTTTGTACCGATCAAACGTTTTAGACGGGACAAAACAGCACACCAGCGAATTGACGTGACTCAAACATCAGCAACTTATGGCTAAAATCAGGAAACGACGCATCATCATTCAAATCGCTTCATCCCCTTTGATACCGCAGAAAACTTGTTCTGGTTCATCTTCCCGAAGTTGAATGACAGACTGAACAAAAGCGTTCTTCCCAGAACATTTGAGTACCGGTCTTCAACGAATCCGGCGGATACCACTCGAGTAAGATTATTGGTTTGATTGAGAATATCGTCGAACTTGATGCCCATTGTCAATGATTTGACAGTCTTGGCAACAGTCATGTTCCACCTCCATTCAGGCTCACCAAAGCCATTCGAAAAGCCACGGTAGAAAACATGCGACAGTTGACTGCCTATTTCCCATCCTTTTCCGAAAGTAAAGAGAAGTTCCGTTCCTGAATTGAATGTCCAAATGTTCATATCTGCAGCATTGTCAAGAGAATAACGAGAAACGCTATTCATTGCGGACGTAAATACAGTACCGTTGAACCATTTGTTGTTATACTTCAATCGGACATCTGCGCCCCAATCATAAGTTTGCGTAAGACTCTCCTTGAATCCACTGATACCATTATAGAATTTGTCGCCATCAATGCTACCCCAGAAATCGCTCATGAATGTCTGGTAGTCAAATTTCACAAGGTCAATGCCAGGCTTTCTGGTTTCTGATTGATAACTATGACTTCTGTTCATTCCGAATTGCCCTGCAAAACTGAATGTGATATTTTTCTTCTTGCCGAATGGCTGATTAAGTAGCGCATAGGCAGCCAACCTGGTATTCGGCTTGTCGCCATTGACAGGAACAGCATATCTGATGCCGTCATCGTCAAACCAATTTGCATAGACGACACCTCTATTTTCTAGACTTCCCTGCACATAAGCCGTAAAGAACGTGTATGTCGAGTAATTGACGTAATCATAATACGCCATAAGATTATTGACAAATCCAGACTTCAAATAGATATTACCAAGCATAATCCGCATCGGATTGGCAATATTTGGAGTCGGAATCATATACGGGCTTGAAACCGGACTCGTTTCACCTGAATATTGCAGGCTCAAGTTCATTCCATCCCTTGAATAGCTATATGCCAGGACAGGAGATATATTCCATTTCCAGACATCTTTGCCTGAAACAATAGTCTGCCCCATGTTTACCGCACGTGACACATCACTTCGGGCCAATGCTTTTACACCAAGTTTCACTTTACTTGTATCGTTACTGTATTGAAGCAATACCGAGGCATACTCTTCATTGAACTTCCTGTTTGACGAACTCGTGTGATAAGTGTTTAATACGCCGGCACTATTGAACGCATCCCTATCATCGGCACCAGAATTATGAACGCTTCCTAATGTTGCCTGCATACCCCACCGTCTGCCGAGAGGCTCATAATAGAACAGTTTTCCGTCAATGTCAAGAGCTTTCTTGCTGTTCTCGTAATTCAGATTCTTAATGGAGTTATCGGCTTCATTGCCATCTGAAGTACCCACATCATAATTGACACCGATGCCTAATCTTCTCCTAGCTTTGCCGAGATCTATTCCTGTCACACCAATATATCCATTTGAGTAATAATGCTTGTCCTCGAGGAAAGATGTTGCAGAAAGAGAGTTCAACAAGGAATTCGTCAGGATATCAGTCGCAGTCGAGAAGTTTGAACTGTTCATGCTGCGTTTGCTGAAATTGAATTTCGGGAGAATTTCAACCAACAATTTACCATTTTGCTTTGACATTTCAAGAGCGACGCTCAAAAGGTCTTCTTTTCCGAGAGAATTTGTCCCGCCATCTGTCAGGATATCATTAGTTGTACCTGAAAAAGAAGTCCTTGAAAAGCGTCTCTTGTCATTTTTTGCAGTGTGTTTATAGATTGCAGAAACAGTTGTTTCAAAATGCTTTATACGACTAGTGTTATAATTTGCTCCGGTTTGCACAGATGATACTAAACCTCCAAGTTCAGAGAAGTCATTGCCCTGAAATTCTTGCGATTCATACTTTCCACTCTCATTTGCGGTATTGAAAGCATTGGCAATCATAACAATTTGATCTCTTTCGCCATATGCAGACAGCATGGAGCTGCCCTCATATAGGCCTTTTGTCTTTTCCACAAGGGAGTTTTCCCCACTCTTTCCTGTCAATACAGAACCACCTCCGAGTTTGGCATTTCCGAAAAATCCTTTTCTATACTCTTCTTTCAGTTCCACATCCATTACAGTTTCTTTGCCCGAATCTGCACCTATACCCATAATCTTCTCTTCCTTGCTCTCCTGCTTGGAAACCTTAATCCGTTCAACTATCTTTGCCGGCAGATTCTTCAGGGCGATAGAGGGTTCGTCAAAAAAATAGGTTTTGCCTCCGACCGTAATTCTGCTCACTTTTTCGCCATTTACGGAAACACTGCCATCACTTCCGACTATCATCCCAGGCATCTTCTTAAGCAAGTCTTCAAGCATATCATTCTCTCCTACCGTATATGACGAAGCACTATAGAAGATTGTGTCATTTTGTATCATGATTGGATGACCACTCACAGAGATGGACGCAGCATCTATCTGATCCATGCTTTCTTCCAGGCCAATCGAGCCCAAGTCAATGTCCCACCCAGGAGCAGATGTTATGTCATACCTTTTCTTGAATACTGAATAACCGAGATGTTCAGCATACAGTTCATATTGTCCAGACAGGACATTCTCCATTACAACTCTTCCATTTTTGTCAGAGATTGCAAAATTTGTAATAGTCGTATCTCCTTTCGGGATAAGATATACCGACACGTATGGTACAGATACATAGTTCTTGATGTCAATGACAGTGGCCTTTACTCTGAAAGATTCATAGACACGCGCATCCGTTATTGTCTGCGCATTGACCATTACGCAGAAGACTGAAGCTATAATAGAAAGAATCGTTTTCTTCATCTCATTCATCTCCCCAGGACAAATAGTGACTAATAAGACCTAACCCAGTCAATTAACAGCTACACTCGACGCCACGTGGCAACATAACAATAAAACGTTAAAAATCCAAGACTGTTTAATAATTTTTCAGGTTCGCATCAACTGATTCCAATCATTATCAACTACTTTGCACCGAAATAGGCCAATATTCAAGGACACGTTGACAGATTGAATTAGAAATGACCTGCACACTTGCAAATTAGCCGAGTCAAATATATTCCGAATTATTTTATTATTTTTGTATAAAGTACATACAGGTACTACGCATATAGACAAGAAAGCCAAGGTCATATATGACACACCAGACAAGGATACTCATCTTGAGCCCAAACATTAGGTGGAAGGTGCCAGCAAGAGGTATCCAGTAGTTAATGCAAAAGATTATTTAATGGACAGTTCTGATATAATAAAACTGTTGGAGCACAAGGGCGTGAAGGCCACTGCCAACAGGATTCTGGTTCTCAAGGCTTTGCATGATGTGCATAAGCCGATGTGTCTGTCCGCTTTGGAGGATGCTCTTCCCGAAATGGACAAGTCTAGCATCTTCCGTGTAATGTCAATGTTTCTGGAGCATGATGTTGTCCATGCATTCGAGGACGGCCGCGGTGTGGTAAATTATGAACTCTGCAGTCATGACGGCGCCTGCAATCATACCGACGGACATATTCATTTCTATTGTGAATCATGCCACCAGTCATATTGCCTGGAGAATCAACAAATTCCCACGGTTTCTTTACCTGATGGTTTCGAGTCGCATTCTGTTTCTTTTGTAGTCAAAGGGGTTTGTCCAGAGTGTCGTAAACAGTCAAAGTAAGATACTCGGAGCACTTGGATTCCGACAGTGGCCAGCACGAGACAGCGTCAGGTGGCCATTCCGAATGGCTGAGCAGACGTTCCAGAGCTGAGCTATGCCACAGGTAAACGCAACAGACACACATGCATGGACATATGGTGTGGGCATATGGTGCGAAAGAACATCTATCTGCACGTTGCATATTACAATAGGCGCAGAATTTCGACCCTCTTGACAGGCGGGATTAGTGACACATTCGCGGTAAGACACTGAAATTGAGGTCATTGCGAGTCAACGGCCACAGCAGGCATCTGCCAAGACCACCTTTCAAAACGACCTCTTGGCAAGAGACTGATTGCTTAATCAATTAAGATACAGACAATTACGGCCATATCGACCTGTCAAGAAGGTCGAAACTGAGACGGTCATCAGACGTGGCCATAGGGCAGGGACATCGGCAAAACCAAGCTCAAACATAGACAATAGTACGAGTGCGATTGTCAGGTGTGTCGTAAACATACAGGATATTTGTCAATGCCGCCTGTGTTCCAGTCCGGCCTGTTCCCGTCCGGGGCCTGCGTACAGGTGCAGACGTCCGCGGCTTCGTGAGAAGGGGTCCACGCAGTGGGAAGGGTAGCCCCGAAGGGGCGTACCTGTACGCAGGCCCCGGACGGCAGTCTCACCTGGAAACACGTCATTCCTGGACCGCAGAATTCAGCCACAGGGACAGGCCGCTGCGACACCTGCGTGGACATGTTCAGACTTGGACCTTAATGGAAGGTGCGACGCTGGCCACATCCTCCAACCGCAGGAATCCAGAATGTCCCGGACGGACTTCCTTCACACACCTACAAACACGAAAAAGAGTCTCCGGACGATCTCTCGTCTGAAGACTCTTTCCAAGCACGGCGGCTTCCTACTCTCCCAC
>CAKUXR010000011.1 GCA_934700615.1 uncultured Bacteroidales bacterium | reverse complement strand
TCAAACCAACATCACACTCCCATAAAAAGACTGCAACCGGCATCACACTGATGCAAGTTGCAGTCAAACTTTATCGGCGTACGTACTTCCTCGAATGCTTACCAATCAGTATCTTCTATTCTTTGATGCAGCGGACAGGACACGCATCCGCATTGTTGTGGTAATCCACACTGTATTTCTCCAGAGACTTTGTCTCGCCCTTGTCATATTTGTCCGAATAGTTTGCCGGAGCCTTCAGTGCTGCTGCATATGTATATGAATAATATCCAAAAGGAGTACACGTCCAGAAGAGGGACTCGACATTGACACCGACCGATGTCACGTAACTTACCCTGGCATTGGCACAGCTTCTGAGACTGGTCAATGGCAGATAATGTCCCTGATACTCGTAACCCGACTTGTTGGAAGCCATCGTGGCATTGGCCACCACTGCGAGGAATTTCTCAGCCTCGTCCTTGGTGCTGACACGCCATCCGGCAGGACACGGGTCGTACAGTGTCTTCTTCTTTTCGCTGTCACCCCAGAGATTCTTGTATGAAGCATCAGAATCATTGACCCAGGAACGCCAGCCTCCGAAGGAGTTGCCGTTGTTGGTAATGTACTTGTACGGATGCTCCACTGCATAAGACACATACACGCCGTTCTTCGTGGTCTTGTCAGAAGAGATGTCATTTCTGGCAATCAAGTTCCAGGCGTTGCCGGAGTCAAGTCCGCCGCCGGTCTTGGTCCTGTAGCCGAACATCTGGCCGTCAAGGGTGCCCGCTGCACTCTGCCCGTCTATCTGGAGAGCCTTGATCGGAGTATATGTAGGAGTTCCGAACATGATGTTGGAATATTCACACGGCAGACTGGTCGTATAATCGGATATTGAAGGGAACGGATCCTTTCTGCCCCACTGGTAATAGTTTCCGGTTGCGGCGGCAGGCGTATATTTTCCTGTCGTACCGATTCCGGAAATAGCAGCGCCGACGTTGCGGTCCATAAACACCTTCCCGTCAGCATTGACAGCAGTGGCAGAAGGGTCGTAACCGTCTGTCACCCAAATATTCCAGCTCCAGAGAAGCGTCGCATTGGTGATATTCTTGTTCTCATCCGCAGTGATGCTGTCATAGGTGACGCCCTCTTCGGCGAACGCGGCAATCACGACATTTCCAGGGACAAACTCCTTAGGAGTATCGAAATAGATATAACCTCTGAAGAGCACCAGTGACGACGGCACGATAGGACATGCATTCACCCAGTTCTTGTCGTTCTGCACGGTGTTGTACCAGAGAATAAGCACTGACTTCGGCTGGATTTCCGTAGTGCTCTCGACTGACGAAAGTGCGGCAGGGACATAGCCGTTGCCCTTCACGGTTGCCTTGAACTTATAATATTCGTTCTGCTCTGTAGCGAGGTATGTGTTTGCCGTAGAAAGTTCGCTCAGGTCCTTAATCTTGATGGCGACATCACCCGGAACATCGTAATCCGTAACGACATTGATGACCTTGCCGGCAGGGAAACCCTCTGCAGGCACCTGCTTCTCCACAACCAGTTTCTCCTTGCCTCCGATAACAGCGATCAACTGCATCGTTTCTCCGGCAAGTTCAGGATTGAAAACCATATACATGTGCGAAGCTGCCGGCCACGAAGTCGCGAAACCGCAGTCCAGACGCACTTCCGGAGAAGTTGTCGCACCGGTGAGGTCAAGTTTGCCTGTGCTCAGGTCAATGCTACCGTTCTCGAAGGAAACGGCAGCATCCTTGTTGGAGGTGCAGCGGAAAATCAATGCATCCAATTTCATCCTTGTATCGGTGGTGAGCTCCAGATCCAATACTGAGAAAGGATGATGGAACGTAAGATTCACAGCCTCATCGGATTTGGTGGCATTCTCCACGGCAGCCCAAAGAAAATCATTTTCGACAAGATGATCAGTAGCGCCGCTCGTGCTCTGTGCCTGGGCGGCAGCGATTCCCACTTTCACTTTATGAGGGTCTGTTCCCCTGTCCGCATCGTATGGATAGCAGGCATAGAAGGACTGGGAAATACCATCTCCTGCCCAGCGGATTCTCTGTGAACGTGACTTATATGAAAATGTCGTTTCAGTTCCACCCTGGTCAGCAAGATATTCACTGTTGGACTGGAGGGCCTTGCCTTCAGCCTCTGTCCAGATTCCTATTTTGTCGGATTTCTCCCACGCAAGCTTCAATGCATTGCCGTCATCGGTATGGGTCACCTTGGTCTGCACCGACTCCTGCAGGAAATCCGCAGAAAACGCAGGACCATCCGTCAGGAAATCCTCATCCATCTCCCCGTTCTTGGTACACCCAATCAGCGAAGCCGCTATGGCAATTAGTGATATATATTTGAAATTCATGATTTTACACATTAACAGTTTACCATTTCCATTTATCCATATCGTCTATCTGTCCGCCTCCAGGATAAGCCTGTGACGGGTCATACAGACCGGCGTCAATGAGAGGCTTCAGAATACCCTCCATTACCAGGAACGCATCCGCATTCGGATGAACGGAATCAAGGTTCAATGTTCCGTCGGCATTCTTTCCGAATACCCAGCAGTATTTGTCAGCCAGACCATTGTCTTCATTTTTCAATGCTGAATGGTAGTCTGCATAGCCATAGCCTCTTGCTGCCGCATAAGCCTTGATAAGTTTATTCGCTTCGATGATCTTGTTTGCGATATAATCCCCGTCATACTTGTCTTTCCATGACTGCGGTTTCCACCACATGCTGCGGGACGGGCAAACAGAGCCGAGCACTACGGGAATTCCGCTGTCCTCGGCGATACGGGACATGAGGGCGATGTTCGCAAGGAGATTTTCAATGCTGACATGAACACGATAATTCTCTGTCTCCCCGCTAAAGTTCGAATCATTTTCAGCAAGGTCATTGGTACCGCAGCAGATGACTGCAAGCTGAGGGTCATCGGCCATGATATCTGACCAGAACCTGTTGATCATATTGGAAGAAGTGGTTCCGTCGATTCCCTTATTCAGATAGTTGTTCTCCGTAAAGAACGCCATCCTGCCGCGGTCTTTCCACGTTCTTGTGATGGAATCACCCATAAGGGCGGCTCTGTGGCCTGACTGCTTTGCTTTTGCAGGGGCTTTCGCCTCAACGGTTTCCTTCACGCAACGCACCTGATATCCTGCACCGGCGTAACTGTTGCTGCTCGTGACACGTGCACCTGCCAGATTGGAACCGGAAGCACTGACTGAAGCGCGGATAGGGAACAATGAATTGGCGACACTGGCGGAAGCAATCATTATTTCACCGGATGCGGCCAATGACGATCCGCCGAATCCAGCCTTGCGCTGTCCCGCAAACGGGAAATACAAGTCATAGTCCGGGATATAGAAGCCATGCTTTCCTGAGGACACCTGTCCGTCAGCGAAAATATAGGCAAAAGCATCAGCTGTCGGCACCTTCCATCCCTCAGGGCATGGGTCGTACAAGGTCTTGTCATTGGAAACATTGTCCTTGCTGCCCCAGAGATAACGCCACTCATCGTTCTCTTTGGCAGAACGCGCTTTGTAATCACCTGTAAACCAAGCATATTGAGGATATTCAGCATCGCTCTGTCCTCCGAACATCCACTTGTGAGGATATTTGACAGACTCATCCACAGCCTGCTGGAGGGAATAACCGGAACCGAGTTCCGCCTTGAGCATCCTTCCGTTCCTGGTCCTGTCAGCGGAGAAGATCTTGTCTCCTTCCACCTTGTACTCATCCAGAGTCGTGTATGCAGGGTTGCCCCAGTCAGACAGGACGTTTGTAGTTGTCTGATACTCTGATGCTGCAGGGAACGGGTCCTTACGGCCCCACTGATAGTAATTGCCGATGGCACCTGCTGCCTTGACATTGTCCGAAACATCCTTTGCGGAAAGTCCGAGTACAGCTCCGAGATTTCTGTCCATAACCGTATAGCGGCCGGCCTTCTTGGCAGTTGCATCCGCATTCCAGCCTTCCACCGCCCAGATATTCCAGCTCCAGACGATTTCGCCGGACTCATTCAGGGCTGCGATTACTGCATTTCCGTCAATGAATGTCTTCGGGGTCTTGAAATAGATGAGGCCGTCAACTTCGTCATACATTACGCTTCCCGCAGCTATCGGGCTGGCATTGACAAAACCGTTCTCTCCTTCAGGTATGCTGTACCACAGGAGTACGGCGGACGACGGCGACAGGCTTGCGTCATTGTTCTTCGAGCATGTTTCTCCGTCGAAATTCCAGGCAAATGAACCGGATTTGCCATTTCCCTTGACTTTGGCATTGAAAGCATAGAGGCAGTCAGCCTTGTTCACGATATAAGTGTTGGCTGTGCCGTTCGCGCTGAGAAGGACAGGGTCGGCGGTCATACCGACATTGTAGGAAACGCATACTCCAGGTTTGAGGCCCCCTTCGGGAATATCCACAGTAACTTCTTCGAAGTCAGCGCCTTCGAGGTCACATTTGATTTTCAATGTCTTGCCGGCATACTGCGGATTGACATTGACAATGAATTCAGCGGGCTTGCGGCTGAGGTAAACCGGAGAGGCAGGCTTGACATTGATCACGGAGCTTACTGAATCTATTTCAGAGAGGCCGGATGTGAACAGGTCATATTTTCCGTGCTTGAAAGCGAGTGCCGTTCCGTCTTCACCTGTAATCTTTATGGACTTGCAGGCTACCGGCAGATTGGATGACACGTTGATTTTCACGAATGAGACAACCGGAGAAAGGGACATTTCGAGAATGCCGTTGTCCGGACGCTCTACTGATTTCAGGGAAGAAACGAACAACTGCTCTTTCTTCAGCTGCATTGATGTAAGAGGAATCGGAACAGTCTGGTCTTCATCTACGGAAACCGGGATCGAAGCCGCATCTTTCATCTTGACACTGAACGGATAGTACAGTGCCACGTCATATTTCTTGCCCTCTTCCCACTTGAGCTTGTCGGCGTCTTTGAGAGGGAAGAATCTGGAAGATGATGTGGATGTAAATGCATCATAATACGCATTGTCATTCAATGCTGAGCCTGTACCGGCATCGGACACGAACACTCCGATACGGTCAGAAACCGCTTCCCATGTGATTACAGTTTCCTCAGATGGTGAAGTGGCCGACACCTTGAATGAAATGTATTCGGAAGAAGTCATCGGCAGTTCCTTCTCCGGCTCCTTCACTTCTTCTTTACCGCAGGCAGCTGTTGCACATGCGGCAAGAAGAGTCATATATAACATTGTGTGTTTCATCTAATGTGCTGATTATTGAAGAGTTATCTGATAGAACGAATCTGTTCCGGAATAGTGGTCATTGGAAGAGAATACGCCTGGAGTCCAGCGGAATGTGCCTACAGTCTGGCCATCCAGCCCTTCAACGCAGTTTCCCTTGAACGTATATGGCTTGTACAGTTTCATCACGCCGTCAGGAAGATTTATGGCGCAAACATTTTCCACGACTTTCTCTGACTTGTAAACCGGATTGCCGTTTTCGTCCGTCATCGGGTTACCGTTCTCATCATTGGCCTGGACAGGCATTTCATATGACAGTGTCCAAATCTTGCTCTTGTAGTACCTCTCGTAATTGTTGAAGTCAGGAAGGGTCTCACGGGTAGCCGTTCCTATCACCTTGCCATTGACACAGAGGTCGAACGATTTCCTTGTCACGGCCTTTTCGCTGGCATGCACCTTGGCGATGTATCCCTCAGGTGTCTCATCTCCAGGAAGCGGAGTGAGGCGTATCCTGTTGAATGACTTCAGGCCTTTCATGATGATTTCGTCATAATTGTCCGAAATCGACATGATTGTGAACTCGTGGTCACCGCCCCAGCCGCGATATCCGCCGCCGTTAGGTCCTCCCGGGAAGGAGAAGAAATGTATGTAGTCATTGTTGGTGCAGAACTTGAGCATCGGGCCTGTACCCAATTCCACCTTATACTCCGACTCGGTTACAGGGTCAGCCTGAGGTATGAAGCCGGCACCTTCGAACCATACTTTCACAGTATAGTCAGGAGAGAATTCCAGGACATATATCCATCCGCCGTAACGGAGGTCCTCATCCGGGAAATACTCCATGACCCAGGTTCCGCGGGCTACCAGCGCATTGCGACAGAGTTCGATACGCTCTTCTGTACGTTCTGCAGCCGTCTCGCTGAAGATTCTGGAACTCTTGTGGCAGGATGCCAAAGAGAGCAGCATCAGCGCTGACACAAAATATGTTATGATTCTTTTCATATTGATTTCCATGTTTATTCGTCAAGTGATTCCCAATCCAGATTATCCAGCTGAGCGATACGGCGATGATATATTTCGCACCATCTTTCAGTATCCACTCCGTAGGAATCCTTAAGCCATTTCTGAAGCATGTCGAATTTCTTCCGCATGAGCGGGCCGCCCACAGGGCCTGCCTTTGCTATCATCGCCTCTCTTTCCTCAAGTGTAAGAGAAATCAGACGTCCGCCGGTCTCAGCCACATCCTCACTGTAGTGCGAGCGGGCATAATTGCTGACAAATCCTTTCTGATACGGGTCGTCGGTGAGCGATGTGTAGCGGTCACCGACATAATCACTGAGAGTGATGTCCTTGAACTCGGCAGGAGAGCCGTGGATACCGTCAAGGATATGGGTGAACTCGTGAAGCATCGTACCGGCGATTCTTTCAGCATCCTTATGATATTCGAAGAAGTTCACGCCGAGGATGTTTATCTGAAGTCCGTTCTCTGCTGACGCAAGAGCAGTGGAACCGCTGCTGCTTATCTCGAAACTGCCCACAAGATAGAGCACTTTCGGGAAATAGGACTTCACGAACAGTGCAGGATCAGCAGTCTCGTCTCCGGATGACATCATCTCCACCATAGCCTCAAGTGTCGTGAACTTGATAAGTTTGGCTATCATTATCGACTCCTTGATGTTCGGAGGTGACACCCAGTAATTGAAGCTGGTCTCCCTGTCCGGCATACGGTATTCGAAACGGACATTGTAGGGCTCCACATAATTTCTCTGCAGCCAGGAATCGAACTCAGTATATCTATAGTTGTCTTCCTTGAAAATGCTCTCGGAACTGAGTTCATCTTTGCTGCAAGAGAACATCAGTAGCATTGAGCAAGCCGCAAATATCATTGATATATATTTTTTCATCTTGATTCCTCCTTAAAAATATTTGACGAAAGGATGTTCCGGGCTGTCGGCATTGTTGCGCGGATTAGGCTCCAGCCCCGTCTTGATGGATTCGGAAGGTATCTGGAATGCACGGCGCAAGTCATTGTAAGGCAATGTTACTGTAGCCTCATAGCCTGAAGTCGTGGCATCATCGTAATCGGTATCATCGAATCTGTCAATGGTAATTCCATATCTCTTCAGGTCCATCCAGCGGAGGCCCTCCTCCAGAGAATCTATTCTCTTGCAATACAGGAGGCACTGGGTCATATGTTCCTGAGTGCCTTCCTCGACAGTGAATCCGTGCGGATGGATAGGCTTTCTGGAAGTCGGAACTTCCCTTGTGTATTCCTTGATGTACAATGACGAAGAAGGATCGCCATAGACTTCATCTATCAGTTCACGTGTCAGATGACGCAGGCCGTTGGTACCGACCTTGTACATTGAACAGTTCCATGTATCCATATCAGCTGCGGCCTTGTCATATTCCTTAAGCTGGATATAGGCTTCAGCCCTGTTCAGGAGCACTTCATTGGCATTGAGGGCCACCATTGTACTGCGGCCGTAGCCGGTACCTGCAACAGGATCGACAACCTCCCACTGTGACGGCCATTTCGGCCAGTACACCTTGTTGGTCACGAGGTCGGCCCAGTAGAACGGAACCATCTGGTAGATATACTGCGTATTGTCCTGTTTTCCAGTATCATACGCACCACCCATAGGACGCTTTGCACGGACGGTTTCCATTTTTGCGATCCTGTTGGTATGGGCATATCTTCCGCCGGTAGCGGACCATGCATTGAACAGGCCTCCGTTTGCCGAATAAAGCGGAATGATGAGCAGGTTCACCTTGTTCGAAGGATTGATATAGTTCAATGCCCTTGTACCATAATCCCAGGCCATCTTGCTGGTCGCTGCCCAGTCACGGAGCATTTCGGAAGGATTCGTACCGAGCACTACATTCGCAGCCTCGACAGCCTTCTCCCATTGGTTGCTATAGACATAGAATCTGGTCGCAAGCGCATATCCGGCCTTCTTGTTGAAATGATATTTCGGAACAGACCATGCCTCGTCATCCAGAAGAGGAAGTCCTTCCTCGATATCCTTCTGAATCATCTCGTAGTCATGGGCAAGAGTTCCACGGCTGTATTTCGGATTCAGCGTGGTCTCCGGCTTGTCCATATAGGTAACTCCCAGATACTGGGATGCATACTGAGGATGATAAGGAAGACAGTAAATCATCGTCAGACAGAGGTGTGCATAGGCGCGGCAGAGGAGAGCCTCTCCCTTGTAAGGAAGCATCTCTTCCGGAGTTCCCTGCTCCGCGATTGCCTGGAGAGCAGCATTTGCAGTGGCGATCATATTGTAATATGCCTGCCAGGTGTTGACGTTGCTTTCATTGTCAGCCTCCTCGATCGGTTCCCAGTTATAATTCTGGTCAATGAGTCTGGAGGTATTCTTGTTTCCTTCGCTATAGAGCTCGCAGTTGTCTGACGCATACTCGAAGAACCTGACATAAGTCCTTGAGGCATAGGCAGAAACAAGCAGCTTCTGTATCTTTTCAGTCGAATTCAGTTCAGTCCTGTTGTCCGGAAGTTTGTCCAGATATTTGTCACAGGAGGCCAATCCTCCCATCAGGGAAAGAACTGCAATTGAATATGTTATAAATTTTTTCATATCCGCATTGATTTAAAATCCTATCTTGCAGGTCAATGTGAACTGCTTTGGCATCGGCACAGCGACACCGCCGGCATTCAGGAATTCCGGATCCTGTCCTTCCAGCCTCTTGTCGGCATAGAGAAGGCAGAGGTTGGTTCCCTGAAGTTTGAATGAAAGGCTCTTCAGCCTGAGTTTTTCAACTGCCGTCTTAGGAAGGTCATAACCGAATGAAACCTCCTTGAGCCTGATGAAATCACCTCTGGCGATACGCTGGTCAGAGTAGTTGTAGGCATTGTACGCAATGCTGAGATTGCTGATGCTGTTGTTCTGACGGCTGCTTGCAATTACAGGGACATTGGTGATTTTCTCATCGCCAGGATTGATATATCTGTCCATGAACTCCCTAGGCATAGCCGTGAGGTCGGAATAGCTGTTGGAGAAGATAGGGTCGAGTCTGACAACATTTCCGAAAGAGTAAGTCATGAAGACATTCACAGAGAAGCCCTTGAACTTGAACACGTTACCGAAACTGCCTGTAATCGTAGGGTCGATAGGTCCTTCATATTTGAGGTTGCTGAAGTTGTTCATCTCCTGAAACTGGATATTCGTGGATGTGATTTCACCGTCCTTGTTGAGGAATGTAGGGATACCCATCTCGTCAAGTCCCATGAAACGCAGTGAGAACACGGCTCCGCGAGGCATACCCTCCATCGAATAACCTGAACCGGTCAGATAACTTACCATTGTCTGATAAGTCTTCAGCTTGGTCACGGTATTCTTCATGTGTGAGAATATGAAGTTGGTGGTCCAGGAGAAGTTCTTTTTGGCGATATTCTTGGTGGAAAGTGAAAGTTCCACTCCGGAAGACTTCATCGAAGCCACGTTTCCGTACTTGTTGGAAACACCTCCAAGTCCCTGGGTGACAACGCTTCCGATAAGGTCGAAGTTGTTTCTCTTATAAGTATCGAATGACAGGAGGATGCGGTCGTCAATGAAACCGAGATCCGCTCCGACATTGAACTCATGCTTCTTCTCATATGTAAGCTCTGAGTTCTCGATGGAAGACTGGTAGAGTGAAGGTTCCTTGATGCTGGTCGAAGGACGCCACGGAGTGCTCGGATAGAACAATGCCGTAGAGTTGTTCACCCAAGCCGGTCCCCTGTCCGCTGTCAATGAATAAGATACGCGGAAGTTCATGCTGGACAGTGCAGGTTTCAACGCATCGAACCACTCTTCCTGATCCACAGACCATTTGCCGGCGACGTTCCATGTAGGCAACCAGCGTGCGCTTCTTGCCCTTCCGAGCCTGTTGGAGCCCTCATATCGGAATGTTCCGTTTATGGTGTATCTGTAATTGTATGAGTATGAAGCAGTAGTGGCGAAAGCGACATTGCGCTCGTGGGTATTGTTCAGACTATAATAATAGGTATTCTGCTCGAGCTGTTTCTTGAACAGGTCAAGGATATAGAACGGAGTCTCTCCGGCCTCATACTGAAGGCCCCATCCGTCGAAAGAGCTTGCATGTCTGTCCAGAGAATTCACTTCCATCGCTGCAAAAGCATTGATGATATGCTTCTCGGCAATGGCCGTATTGTAAGTTCCTGACGCTCTGAAATCCATGCTGAGCGCAGAATAGTCATTCTTTTTCAAGATACCGCCCTGAGGAAGAACCGTGTACTTGTCGGCTGTCGGATTGTCCGGGTCCTTGTACAGGTAAGGGTTCGCGTTCTTGATGATTTTCGTGGCGGCGGCACGGTAGGCCTCAGCCTGATTCGAATTGTCCTTGATGTTGTGCTCTGTCATTGACAGCTGGTATCTTACTGAACCGAGAGCTGACAGTTCGAGGCCTTTGATCGGCTTGGCCTTGATTTCAGCCTGGAATTTGGTGTCGAGTACGGAAAGGTCAATGTAATTGTTCTCCAATTCATGCTTGATGTTGAAAGGAGCATAATTCCTGGTATAGAATTCGTCCGGATCAAGCGTTCTGGAAGTACGCAGGGCATAGGAATACGGATTTATGTCGAAATCACGTTTTACAGAGCCCTCGACAAGGTTTGTAGAAGACGCAAGCGAGCCCGGTGCCCTCTGCTGTCTGTAGGATGCATTTCCGATGATGTTCAGGGTGATGTGGTCATTGAAGAGCTTCTGGGAAGTGTTGAACAATGCGGTATATCTGTTCACTTTGCTCTGGATAGACCAGCCCGGATCGACCAGCGCACCCAAAGACGCATAGTAGCTGCCTTTCTCGGAACCGGAAGTGATGCTGACAGAGTGGCTGTGCTGCACTGTAGGACGGAACAGTTCCTGGAACCAGTCCGTATTGCGCATCTCGGCCTGGCGCAAGTATGCTTTCCTTCCGGCTTCAGTGTTCTCCACGAGGTATTTTCCTGTTGTGGAGTCATATGTGTTCATCAGCTGGGCCATCTTGCTGTAAACACCGCCCTGCGAGTTATACACGCTGCTGGTGAAATTGAGCCAGCCCTTCTGGTACATTTCCTCATAAACTGACATCTGCTCCTGGGAGTTCATGATGTTGAACTCGGAATATGAAGGGACCAGACGCACAGTATATTCACCATTGTAGTTCACGCGGGTCACACCCGGAGTTCCTTTCTTGGTGGTCACGACAATGACACCTGCCATGGCCCTGGCTCCATAGATGGAAGTCGCAGAGCCGTCCTTGAGTATCTGGAAAGACTCGATGTCGTCAGAGTTCAGGCCCGCAATGGCGGAACTTATCAATGTCATGGCATCTCCTGATGACAGGGAATTTGCATCAACATTGACAACATCCTCCATTATGACGCCATCGACCACCCAGAGAGGCTTGGAATCGCCGAAAATGGATGTTGCTCCCCTGACTCTGATCTTAGGAGCGGTACCGAATGTTCCTGACACGTTCTGCACGGAAACTCCGGCCGATTTTCCTTCAAGCGAGCGGCTGATTTCGCCCACACCGCTGATATTGACATCCACAGCGGAAAGCTGGTCGGTCGCTCCGGTAAAGAGACGCTTGTCAGTGGTGGTCATACCTGTAACCACGGCCTCGGAAAGGAGCTCGGTGCTGGTAGAAAGCACGAAATCGACCTTTTCCGCCACCGGTTTGGTGACATTGGCATAACCCAGGCAGGAAGCCTCGAGTTTTGCGCCCGAAGGGACTTTTGTCAATGTATATTTTCCGTCAAGGTCAGTGACCGCGGCATTTCCCGTGCCGGCCACCGCCACAACGACACCGATGAGAGGCTCACCGGCATCGTCCTTGACTGTACCGCTTACTGTCAATGTCTGCTGTGCGAAAACTGAAAACGCGCAGATGACCGACAGCAGCATTGATATAATCAATCTTTTCATAAGTCGTTACTATTCTGAATATTCCTTAGTAAGCACAAGCTGCTGATATGCTACAATACGTGTGGTGAATGCAAAGAATCTGTCACGACTCCACCAGATGTTCAACTGCTGAGGGATATCGTTGCTGTTCAGTTTGGCATTCTCGAATGAAAGAGTGACTGTGTGGTTCACATCATCGAATACAGGTTCGGCATCCCAAGCGGCACGGCCCTCTGTAGAGAAAATGTAGAATCCTGACGGATTGGACGAAGTCGGTCCGTTGAAATGCACTGAGTAGTACTTGTTTGCAGCCTCATCTTTACCGAAGCCCTGGATGCCGATTCTTACTTTGCCGTCCACCAGCTGGGCTGAGAAAGGATAATTCACGAGTTCGCCTTTCTGCACCGTAACTGAGAATGACTCGTACATCTTTTCTGTCGCGAACACGAAATCGCTCTTGTCTCCGCACTCATCTGCGTTCCTTGCCACTTTCCAAGTGCCCAGGAGATAATACCAGTCCGGTTTCTTAGGGAGT
This sequence comes from uncultured Bacteroidales bacterium, assembly GCA_934700615.1. Lineage (GTDB taxonomy): Bacteria > Bacteroidota > Bacteroidia > Bacteroidales > UBA932 > Cryptobacteroides. The sequence goes on along the minus strand of CAKUXR010000011.1, from coordinate 86,092 downwards.
GTCAATGTTACATATACCGGTTCAATGCTCTTGTCTGAAGGGGTGATGACAGCGCGGCCGGAGAAGGCTCTGCGGCTCTGCGCCTTGTTTACGATGAATGTCACACCGCTTGTGGACTTCTCGAAGGAGAACACATCATCCGGATTCTCAGGTATCTCCACGCTGAAATCTGAAGTGCACTTTACAAGAGTCTGCAATTTCTGCTCTGAATCAGAGAACTGGAGACTTGATTCACTTATGATGATTCCTTTGAATGGAGCCTGTGTCACTGAAAAGCTTACGGAAGTACAGCCTTCAGCGCTTATCGTAACATCCGCTGTGCGCTCTGTATCACCGGTATAGGAGAATACATTGAACAGGACAGATGAACCGGCGACATTTACACGAAGCCAGTCCGGAGCTGAAGACTCGGCCTTCAATGCCAGTCCGCCAGCCTCAACTACGGCAGTTCCGAATCCGCCTTCAGCGTCGAACGAAACAGGCGAAACGCTCTTCAATTCAATCTCTGTGACTGAATTGTCTTTGCTGCATGACAGACCGCAGAACAATACGGCTGCCAGAGCGATGATTGAAATTAGTTTTCTCATCATATTGAATAATTATTTTACATATTCTATTGCAACCTGCGAATCAGCATTCAACTTTGTTCCTGCCAATTCGATATGAACATAGATGAACTGATAGGTCCTGTCGCGTTTGTATTCCAGCGGAATCTCGACCACCGGATTGTCTTTGCCGATTTCGACATTGATATCCTTCTTGACAGAACGGACCCAGCCGGCAGCATTGACCTGAACACGCTTGAGGGTGACATTGTCCTCTCCCCTCTTCCATCTGAATCTCAGAGCCTTGACCGGGATGTAGTCTTCCGGTGCCATCATACGGATAATCAATGTGCTGCTGTCGCGCATCTCAAATGATGACCATCCGGAAAGTCCCTGACCTTCAAGAGGTTCAATATCTTTGGCGACTTTTACGAGGTCCTGGGATTCCTTGACAAGGTCTTTCACTGGAACGAAATCTGAAAGTTTCTTCTCTTTCGCAAAATTGCCTTCCCAAGCAGAAAAGTCAAATGGCTTGCCCTCTTTCTTGGCATCGAAGAAATGCTGCCATCTCGGGATATAGTAGTCGCGGATAAGTCCTGACCAGATTTTGCAGCCATAGTCGTTGAGGCCGGCATCAGGGTAGCTTATTCCCCAAGTCGTCACGATCCTGCGGCTGTCTTCTTCATATTTGTCGCTTTCCTGCTGACTGTCACCCCAACTGCGGGCAAAATCAATCCATCTCTGAACACGGGTTACAGGGTTCTTGTCCAGAAGCCTGTCGGCACGCAGCATCAGGTCCTTGAAGCGGACTTCCATCTCCGCTGCCTTTTCATTGTCTCCGGCAAGGTAGGCTTCATTGATCTGATTTACGAGCAGGTCGGCTTTGCCGAATGCATAGAAACCGGCCCACAAGGCAAGATCGGTAAGATATGCCTCATTGTCACCAAGTTCAGAGGCTGCTGCTATATAGGCCTCAAGCGCTTCAAAATGAGCTTTGGAAACGACATAGCGGCCTCCGAGTCCGTAGAACGGCTGCCTCTGCACTACATACTGTGCACGGCTTGAGCACATTCCGTATGAACTTTCGAGCATCTTGTTCCAGAAAGTTATCATTGACTCAGGGCATTTGCCGTATCTGTTGAGAGTATAATTCTTCAGCCACTCGTGAATGTCCTTGTGGGAGGTGCTCCACCATGCATCCGAAAGGATTTCGTAGATTACCTCATTGCTCTCCACACCTTCCGGAGCGGTTCCTACACCTACAAGATTGCCCATATTCGGTGAACTGAGCGCATTCAAATGTCCATTGAGGTAGAAATCCAATGCGCCTACAGGAGCTGTACGGCCTCCGAAGTTAGGCACTGTGCTGTAAATCCACGGCTTGCCGTAAATTCCCTTGGCATAGTTCCATGTATATTCATTCTCCCAGATTCGAAAATTGAAATCCACGCTCAAGTCCAGAAGGAGCATCTTGTCATCAGGTACCTTGGAGAACAGGGCCTCGATGCTTTCAGGGTCCCAGATATGTCTCTGATAACCGAACATCCAGCCCTGAAGCACCCAAATCGCATCCGGATTGGCATTGGCAATGGACTGATACAGAGACTTTCCATAGTTGGAAATCTGGTTGTAGCGCTCCTTGGTGCCCCTTTCCGCAAACGGAACTTTCATTTCATTGAAGCTGTCAGCAAGGTAATATTTGCCTTTTCCGAATTCTTTCTCCCATTCCTGAATATATGTCTTCGCAATCAGCTGGAACAACTCGGTCTCGGGGGAAATGAAATTGGATACATAGTAAGGACCGTCATCCCAGCCTGTATGGATGAGATTCGCATCAGGATACACACGCTTGATTCCTTCAGGGACAAAACCTGCGAAAGCATTGAAAATCGGTGTCATTCCGAGGTCGTTCATCCTGTCTATCATCTTGTGTTCCAGAGCGATAGTCTTTTCATACCAGCTTTCGGAGAGATTTCCGTCGAGCTCTGACATGTTGCCCATCCTGAACCATGGAAGATAAGCCGGTCCTGTCACGAACTTGCCGATTTCCTCATCAGTAAGGCCGAGTTTTTTCCATACGCGTACAAAAATGGCCTCGCTTCCGATAGGCGAAAGCGGCATATTCACGCCGTGAAGGGCCATCCTGTCGAGTTCCTTCTCCCAGTCTTCCCATTTCCAGTATGGCATGGTGTAGCCGAGAGTGCAGACATTCATATACTGTCTGAGGGCAAAAGGAGTGGTCACCAACTTGAGCGGCTGGTCATCAAGCTTTTCCGGAAGGTCAATGTTATTGACGGTCCAGGTAGAGAGGCCATAGTGGTTGGATGTGACATAGTCATAGAATCCGCGGCAGACTGCCACCGCTGAACTTCCTTTCACGGTAAGTTTTCCTTTCCGTACTTCCGTAGAGAAATACTCGCCGCCCTCCAGAGGGCCGGTAACTACAAGTTTCACATTGGAAGGTTTTCTTCCGAGAGTTCTCGTGATGACTCCTGACGCCGCTTTCTCCGCAGCCTTGAAGTCCTCTTTCTGAGCCGCTGAAGCGGAGACGCACAAAAATACGGCCCCGATAGCGCACATAAGTTTCAATTTGCTGAATATCATATATTTGGTAAGTGTTTATTTCTTTATTTCTCTAATTTCCATCGCATATCCGCCGCCGGCAGCGCATTTCTGGACGAGTTTCGACTTGTGGTCAATCTTCATCTTGCGGATAACGTATGCCTGAGGATTTGTCCTGTAGTCCGCGTCAGGTGCATCGGCATACAGAGTCGCCTCATATTTTTTGCCCGGCTCCAGGAAACTGAATGATATCTTGGAAACGTGCCCATCCGCGCCTGCTGTGGAACCTACAAACCAGTCGCCTGAATCTTTGACCCTGCGAGCTGTGGTAACATATTCAAATGGCTCAGCTTCAAGATATTTCGACTCGCTCCATTCCATCGCCACATGCTTTATGAACTGGAACGCGTCAGGAAACCTTTCGTAGTTTTCCGGCAGGTCGGCAGCCATCTGCAGCGGGGAATACATTGTAACATAGAGCGCCAGCTGATTGGCTATCGTAGCATTGACATGAGACTTGTTGCCGGGGCTGAACTTGCTTATATTCATTTCGAAGATTCCCGGCGTGTAGTCCATCGGGCCTCCCAGCAGTCTTGTGAACGGCAATATGCAGACGTGTCCCGGCTTGGAACCGCCAAACGCCTGATACTCGGTCCCTCTGGCCGATTCGTTTCCTATGAGGTTAGGCCATGTCCTGCACAGACCGGTAGGACGCACCGCCTCATGAGCATTGACCATAATCTTATATTTGGCAGCCTCGGTGACGGCATACAGGTAGTGGTTGACCATCCACTGGCTGTAATGCTGCTCTCCGCGCGGAAGCATATTTCCGACATAGCCGGACTTCACCGCGTTATAGCCGTTGTTTTTCATGAAGGTATATGCCGTGTCAAGATGCCTTTCATAGTTCCTTACGGAAGCGGAGGTCTCGTGATGCATAATCATTTCCACGCCTTTGGACTTGGCATAGTCACGGATTTCCCCAAGATTGAAATCAGGATATGGAGTCACGAAATCGAAGACATAGTCTTTAAGATGACCGAACCAGTCCTCCCAGCCTTCGTTCCAGCCCTCAACGAGAACCGCGTCGAAGCCGTTTTCAGAAGCGAAGTCAATGTATTTCTTCACATTCTCAGTCGTAGCCCCATGATGGCCATGAGGTTTGACCTTCGTATAATCAGTCACTCCGAGCTGTACTGAAGGCAAGTCCCAAGTATATGACCACTGTGACTTTCCTGTAATCATCTCCCACCAGACACCTACATATTTTATAGGTCGGATCCAGGAAGTGTCCTCTATCTTGCACGGTTCATTGAGATTCAATGTCATACGGGAAGCCAGGATATCCCTTGCGTCGTCACTTACGATTACGGTACGCCAAGGAGTGTTCAAAGGAGCCTGAAGATAGCCCTTTGCACCGGTCGCATCCGGGTTCAGGAATGACTCGAAGACGAAGTTGCTGTCGTCCAGATTGAGATGCATGCAGGCGTAGTCCACAAGGGCGGCTTCGTGGATATTGACATAGAGTCCCTGGTCAGTTTTGAGCTGAAGCGAGGTCTGGACGCCTGTCGGAGAGAACATATTCGTATTCATACGCTTGCTGTTCACACCCCTGATTTGGGAAAGGCGGCAGCATGTATAATCATATTCCTGTGTGTAATAGTCTCCCGGAATCCACCATGCGGTAATATCTCCCGGCATGGCAAACTGGGTATGCTCTTCCTTGACAACGAAGTAAACAAGTGACTCCTGCTGAGGAAACTCGTAGCGGAATCCGACACCGTCGTCATATACCCTGAACCTGATGTTCATCTTCCTTCCTGTCTGACGCTGTTTCAAGCTGACGACCAATTCATTATAGTGATTTCTGATGGAAGTCTCCTCACCCCATACAGGACTCCAGGTTTCATCTGACTCCGCACGTGAAGTTCCTGTCATTTCGAATTCCCTGTCAAGATGCGACTTCAAATCATCAGACTTGCCCATCAGTTCTAATCCCATACCGCTTGTCAATACTGCAGGCAGCTCACCGTAATCCACAGAGTATTGCGGACGGCCTTCTTCCGACAACGAAAAAGAGAGCCTGACTTTCCCGTCAGGAGAAAAAGCGTTTTCCACCTCATTTGCAGAAAGTGTGAAAATACCGGACGCTACAAATACGAAGAATAGCAAGAAACGTTTCATTATGCCTGTGTTACTAATTTCGCGAAAGGTATGTATCTTGAGAATCAATAACAATATGTAATAATGAAAATATAAATGTTTTTCAGACTTTATCACCTGATTATCAGTGATTTAGTCCAAATAGAACCGCCTGATTATATAAATGGAAAATAAGACATTTTTCGGCTTAAATGGATGAAATCCCCTTTATCTGCTCCTCGAAATTCTGTGGAGAAATCGCCTTGAGACGAGTCCTCGAACGGTACGCGTATATGGTAGAACGAGAGTATCTGAGAAGGATGGAAATCCTGTCCGTACTGTCGATACCCAGACGAATCAGAGCATAGATACGCAACTCCGGAGTCAGGACATACGGGTCTTTTATCGAAATCCGGTACTCAGGCTGGAGGAAATTATTGAAATCAGCTATGAACGTCGGGAACAGGGACAAGAATGTCTTGTCGAAGACACTGTAGAACGACGACCACTCTTCCTCCACCACAGCATTGGACTTGAGGTCGCGCTTCAATGTCTGAATGTCACCGGCGATGGCTTTCTTGTTCAGATTCTTCCTGTACTTGTCCAGCCTTTCAATCCTGGAAATGCATTCCAGCATCAACTGGGTAATATAGGTATTCTTGATATTGCTCGACTCCTTGACAATCTTGTTGGCCTCCTCCTGAAGCAGCTGTGACTCAGTCAGTTCGTCTTTCATAACCTCAAGCCGTCTGCGCTGGCTCCTGTTCACAAGCAGCAGAACGACCAGAAGCAAGACAAAGAAGCTCAACACGCCGAAAGCAGCATACAATATCCTGATATCCTTTCTCTTGGTTTCGATATAGGATTCATTGACAATGGAAATAAGCGGGGCCAACGCATCCACCTTAAGTCTGGCCTTGCAGAAGTTTGCATCATCCAGGGCCTTGTTCAGATAAGAGTATGCCCTTTTGACATCTCCATCCTCGTAAAGCATTGTCGCAAGCATCCTCAGCGCCACATACTCTTTTTTGGCATTGACAAGATCCGAAAAGGCGGAAGCAATCATATAGTCCTTTGCGGCATCACGCCATCCGATAGTGAGATAAATATCCGCAATGGCAATGGCGACAGGACCGGTCATGGTAGATTCCGGAGAAAGAGAATTGTACTTTTCCAACAGAATGTCAAGAGCCTTCTTGTAATCCCCTTCCGTCAGAAATCTTTCACTCCTGATTACTGCATTATCCGGGAATTGGCTGATAATCGAGTCTTTGTAAACGTCCGCCTTCAAACCGTAATGCCGCTTAAGGCTCCTGTCAATGCTAAGGCCCTCAAGAGATTCATAAATGCTCATATAGAAGAGGTACAGCTCTTCCCTGTCCTTATCTGACAAAGCGCCTCTATCCACACTGTCAAGGGTATTCAGCGCATCATAACTCATTCCTGAGGTCTGATATTGCTTGGCAAGCGCGATAGATGATGAACTTATATACTCATGACGTCCGAGTTCTTTCGCGGTTTCGAGTGATTTTACGGCATAGAAAGTAGCGGAATCCGTCCTGTACTTGTCGAAGGTCGCACGCATGTCAGAATAAAGCAAATATTTCTGTTCCAACGAGTTGCTTTTCACCAATGCCGTCCTGCACGAATCCAGACGGTCTTCCCTCACCTTGTCATATTCCGCTGCCTTTCTGATCACATTGTCCAGATCGGACAGCGTGATTTTGCCAGTACCAAGTGTTTCCGCACCGGAACAGACTGCCGACAACAATGAGAATATAATAAGTGGCGTTTTCCACATAACAAAAAAGGTTTCTACGATAAATCCCGTAAATTTACTAAAAATCAATAAAAGTCTAAAACCATTAAAGTTGCGTTTCCTCCGGACTCCGGACAATTTTCACAAACAGCCTAAAGCGTTCAAATCCCGGTTTAAACCATATGATACCGATTTATATTGCACGGACGCCAAAATATTGTTTCAAAATTTATTTTGCAGATATAAAATAACATAGTAAATTTGCAAAATCAGATGTGGACAGATTTGCCTGCTTGCAACCACGTAAAAAAATGCTAAAATGTTGACAATGGCTTATGCAGAAATGCATACGGCAACTTTTCATATCAATGTTTTGTGTTTTTGTGACGTCTCCACATCTGTGGGACGTTTTTTTGTACCCTGACGGCTGTCAGGAGCCGTAACTATGACATTGACGCAGACACCTGCACGGCCTGCGCGGCACGATTTAATCAAATATTTCATAATGAACTATCTATTTACATCAGAGTCTGTATCTGAGGGACATCCTGACAAGGTTGCCGACCAGATTTCAGATGCCATCCTCGATGAATTCCTCAGACAGGACCAGGAATCCAAGGTTGCCTGCGAGACATTCTGCAGCACAGGTCTCGTAGTTGTCGGCGGTGAAGTGCGTGCAGAGCATGCTTATGTCGATATCCAGACCACCGTGCGCAATGTCATCAACCGTATCGGCTACAACAAGGCTGAGTACATGTTCGACGGCAACTCTTGCGGCGTGCTTTCCGCAATCCACGAGCAGAGCGCAGATATCAATAGAGGTGTGGTACGTACAAACCCTGAGGAGCAGGGTGCGGGTGACCAGGGAATGATGTTCGGCTATGCATGCCGTGACACTGAGGAGTACATGCCTCTCCCATTGGCCCTTTCACATCTGACATTGACAGTACTCGCCGACATCAGAAAGAACAATCTGAACCTGATGCCTTACCTCAGACCTGATGCGAAGTCCCAGTTCACAATCGAGTACGATGAGAACAACCACCCTGTCCGTGTCCACACCATCGTGGTTTCTACCCAGCATGACGACTTTGTCGCTCCAGAGCTCGGCAAGATGTCTTACAATGACGCTGTCAGCCAGTTCGGCCAGGCAAGAGTCGATCAGGCGATGCATGACAAGATCGAGAAAGATGTACGCGAGATTCTTCTCCCTAAAGTTATCGCATCTCTCCCGGAGAAGACTGCAGCCCTCTTCCACGGCGATTTCATCCTCCACGTGAACCCTACAGGAAAGTTCGTTATCGGCGGGCCTCACGGTGACACAGGTCTCACAGGACGCAAGATCATCGTCGATACCTACGGCGGACGTGGCGCACATGGTGGCGGAGCATTCTCAGGAAAGGACCCTTCAAAGGTTGACCGTTCAGCTGCCTATGCCGCACGTTACATCGCCAAGAATCTTGTTGCAGCAGGCGTCGCTGATGAAGTTCTCGTCCAGCTCGCTTACGCAATCGGTGTCGCAAGACCTGTCAGTGTTTTCGTAAACACCTATGGCACAGCGAAGAACGGCCTCGATGATGCTTTCATTGCCGAGAAGGTAAATCAGATTTTCGACCTTCGCCCTGCCAAGATTATCGAGAAGTTCCAGCTCAAGAACCCTATCTACGAGCCGACTGCAAGTTACGGTCACGTGGGCCGCAAGCCTTACACCAAGGCTGTCAAGGTCATCCGTGACGGCAAGGAGGTCGAGAAGGTTCTCCAGTTCTTCGGCTGGGAGCTGCTTGATTCCGTTCCTGCAGTAAAAGAGGCGTTCGGTCTTTAGTGTCAATGCTGCTGTACGCCGGCGGAATTCCGTCGTCAGGAAAGAAACTCTGACAGCATTTGCTGAAGGAGGTTCGCGGAGACGCTTACCTGACTTCCTGGCCTTCTTCGGAAACTTTCTACAAGACGGATGAGGCGGTTCATGGAGACGTTACTGTCTTCCAGGCCCGTCGGGACGACGCCACGGCAGAAAGCGTAACGCATTGATAATCAGATACCATTTAAATAACGATGTGGATTCGCGGGCTTTTTTTGCCTGTAAATCCACATCGTTATTTATAATCTATTGATGTATAGTAAGTTACAAATCGGAGCGTGGCACCGTCCCGCCGTGGGGCGTACCGGTCACGTGACAAACGCGCAAACCGTCCCGCCTACTCCCCTCTTTCCATCTCGCGCCTGAGGTCCTTCTCCTTGATGGACTGGCGCTTGTCATATTGCTTCTTACCACGCGCAAGAGCGATATTCAGCTTGGCGTAACCGTTCTCCGCGATGAAAAGACGGACAGCAACGATAGTGAGGCCCTTCTCCTTGACCTTCTGCTGGAGATGGATCAGTTCACGCTTCTGGAGAAGCAGCTTGCGGTCACGCAAAGGAGCATGCTGGCCCCAGGAGCCCCACGCATACAGAGCGATATTGATGCCGCGGACATAGAGCTGTCCCTTCTCGAAAAAGCAGAACGCATCCGACATCGACGCCCGCCCGGCACGGATAGACTTGATTTCCGTTCCGACAAGCACAATACCGGCCGTATAAGTCTCCAGGAACTCGTAATCGAACGAGGCCCTCTTGTTATTGATATTCACTCTGCTCTTCTTCTCTTTCGCCATAGAATAAAACTTTGGACGCAAATATAAGAATTTATCGCTAATTTTGCGGAATTAAAAATGCCAGTCAGACATGCCAATAAAAAATCCATACAGCAACACGATGATTGCAGACCTCCCGGACCCGGAAACAATCCACCCCGAAGAAATCCTGCAAAGATTTGAAAACAAAGACATTGACCTGATCTGCGTACTCGGGCCTACCGCCTCGGGAAAGACACGCTACGCCGTCGCGCTCGCAAGAGAACTGAACAGGCTGAGAGGGGTCAATGCCAGTGGGGGTTCTGTCAATGCAGGTGCAGAAATCCTTTCCGGAGATTCCCGCCAGGTATATCGCGGCATGGACATCGGAACCGGAAAAGACCTGAGCGAATATGAAGAAATCCCGTATCACCTCATTGACATCGTCGATGCCGGGACCAAGTTCGACCTCTACCAATACCAGAAGGCATTCGAAAAGGCATATAAGGACATCATTGACAGAGGCGGAATTCCTATTCTCTGCGGCGGTTCCGGACTCTATCTGGAGGCCGCAACATGCGGATACTCAATCCCTGACGTGCCGCAATCGCCTGAACTGCGGGCCGAACTCGAAGCCAAAAGTACAGAAGAGCTCATATCAATGCTGGCAGGACTGAAGCCCCTGCACAACAAGACTGACATTGACACACGCAAAAGGCTGATACGCGCATTGGAAATCGCCATCTGGCAGAAAGACCATCAGGTGGAGAACACATCTTATCTGCCGAAAAAGACCTACTATATCGGCACATTGGTATCCAGGGAGGAACGCAACAGACGCATTGACGCGCGCCTCGACGCGAGAATCGCCGAAGGCATGGCAGACGAGGTCAAAGGCCTGCTGGCCAGAGGGATACCGGCGGAGAACCTGACATATTACGGACTTGAATACAAGTTCGTGACGCAGTATGTGCTCGGAGTCCTGTCACTTGAAGAGATGAAGACGCTGCTTGGCAACGCGATTCACCAGTTCGCCAAAAGGCAGATGACATGGTTCCGCGGAATGGAGCGAAAAGGCATCAGAATCCACTGGGTCGAACCATAAACCGCCTAACCATAAGAAAATGAATCCCTTGCAGACATGCGGGGGATTTTATTTTTCCGACTTGGCAGCCATCTGGGAGCCGATGCTTCCCGGCAAGAAACGCGGAGCCTCTTCAGCACGCCAGTAAGCCGCATCAAATTCAGGATAGACGAACGGGCCGTCATGGTCAATGCAGAAGGCCATGTAATTTATATTGAATCCCTGTGAGAGGAAATTCTGCTCATAGAAAGTCTGGACCTCGAACAAGGCATCCACGGCAGCCTTGCCGCAGACTGACGAGAACTCGGAAGAATACAGGGAATCACGTCCGCCTTCCGAACGGCCTACGCCGTAAAGGTCTGATGTAGAAGCCAGTACATGCAAATCATTGGCAGCACAGACAGCCTTCGTATATTCATAAAGGAAGGTGCTGTCGGTCTTCAGATGCACGATTCCGCCCTTCTTGAGGAACCTGCGGTAACGGTCCAGGAACATCGGACTGGTAAGACGGCTGTTCTCGCTCTTCATCTGGGGGTCAGAGAACGTCAGCCAGATTTCAGAAATCTCGCCCGGAGCAAAGAAAGCCTCGATAAATTCAATGCGGGTACGCAGGAAAGCCACGTTGGGAAGATTGTTCTCGGTAGCGTATTTCGCACCCTTCCACAGTCTGGCACCCTTGATGTCCACACCTATGTAGTTCACCTCGGGATTACGCTCGGCAAGGGCTATGGTATATTCGCCCTTTCCGCACCCAAGTTCCAGAACCACAGGACATTGCCTGCCGTGGAACATCTGTTCGCACCAATGCCCCTTGACAGAATGGTCCCTGAGATTCAATGGAGTCCATGACTCGTCTCCCTTCCTGTCCAACACCTCATCAGATGCCGGCTGAAGCAAGCATCCGAAAGTCTCATTTTCATTGAATTTCTTAAGTTTTCCGTGTCCCATTTATCTGATTTGTTTGAGTTTGTCAATATTCTGCGCCGGAATCCTGTCAATCCTGATTCCAACGCCGGTCATTCCGTATTTTTTCAGAGAATCCTCAGGCACCTTGACATACAACTTCCACACACCTGCATTGACAGGAACAAGCCCCTGCGCGAACTCGGATGAAAGGATTTTGTCGAAATACGAGGAGTCTCTCATGTCTTTCCGGGTCAACGCCGCCCTTCCCTCGTATAGGCGCCCGTCAGGCGACTCCCACGCCACCTGCATCGGCAATGACCTGAAAGAATTGAATTTCTTGTCAATGCTGGAGAACGCCGCTATCAGCGATATGTTATAAGACGACAAAGAGTCCGACATGTCGGCCGTAAATTCATATCTCCCGTAAGCATCTCTGTCAGAAGTCCTTACAAACTCTTCCAAATAAGACGGACGGGAACATGACGACACTGCGCCGCACAATGCCGTCATAAAAATCAATATATATTTCAGGCTAATTCTCATTCTGAGCGTTGCCGGAAGGTTTCTGAGGGCGAGGTCCGCGTCTCTGGCGGCCCTGCTGATTCTGCCTGTTATCCGGTCTGTTCTGATTGCCCTCCTGGGCACCGCCAGACTGACGGCGTGGTCTTCCGCTGCGACGTCCGTCCTGCTGCTGGCGCTGCGGCCTTTCCTGAACATCAGCATTGACCTCAGTCTGCTGAGCCTCAGCATTTTCCTTCACCTTAGGCTTTGCCTGCGGCTTGTCGTTCTGGCGTCCGCGCTGCTGATTCCTGCGCTTCTTCCTGTTCGGAGCGTCGAATCTGGTGATGCTGTCATCGCCGACCGCAGTTATGAACTCAGGCATCTCAGGTTCAGGTTCGGTCTTGAGCGACTCAGGCTTGACACCGTTCCTGTTCATCTTGATAATCTCACGCACCTCTGAAGCGGCCAGAGGGAAGAGGTTGGCCAGAGAGCCCTTGTCGTATGAAAAATACATGACCTCCTTCAGGATGTCGGTCTTCATCAGGTATGCAAGTCCGTCCTGAAACTCAAGCGGCTCGGAAACGCGCGGAATCCTCGACTGGGCATCCAGATAGGTAGCCACCTCGTAATTCAGACAGCACTTCAGCTTACCGCACTGGCCTGCAAGCTTTTGCGGGTTCAATGAAAGGTCCTGGCAACGTGCCGCGGCCGTGGTGATGGACTTGAAATTCGTGATATAGTTGGCACAGCAAAGCTCACGTCCGCAGACACCCAGGCCACCGATGAGGCCGGCTTCCTGACGGGCGCCTATCTGCTTCATTTCTATACGGATACGGAATTCCTCCGCAAAAACCTTGATCAGCTGGCGGAAATCCACACGTCCGTCGGCGATATAATAGAAAATCGCCTTGGTACCGTCGCCCTGGAACTCCACATCACCGATTTTCATATCCAGGCCAAGCTCGACCGCAATCTGACGCGAACGGATCATCGTCTCCTGCTCACGCGCAATCGCCTCCTGCCACTTTTCAATATCAAGAGACTTCGCCTTGCGGTAAATCTTCTTGAACTCAGTGTGCTCAGGGTCAATGCCTTTGCACTTCATCTGCCTGCCGACCACAGGACCTTCAAGTGTGACGATTCCCAAGTCGTGGCCGCTCTGTGCCTCGACAATCACAAGGTCTCCCATCTTGATGCTCTGCCCGGAAGCATTGATATAGATTCCCTTTCGGGTGTTCTTGAAACGCACCTCGAAAAGTTCGGAATACTGGCCCTGGGAAATGCCGCTCAGCCAGTTATAGTCTTCAAGTTTGCAGCAGCCCCTCCTGTAGGTGCAGTTCAGTTCGTCGTTGGCATCACGAGTCACCGTACATCCGCGGTTGCAGTCAAACTGTATATTTTCGTTATTATCCATCTGTCGGTTATATTTAAAGGCACCAGAGGCACCGTTCTATGAAATTCAACTAACAAAAAGTCTATTGACCAAGTTCGTGAAAATTATCTTCTGGTTCACATTCCTGACCAGCAGAGTATTGGCCCTGTTCAATGCCGAAAGTGCTCTGTTACAGAACATTGGCCCGCACTTTCCGGCGGTTTCCTTGAAGAACTGCCTGTCTGACGGACGGATGCCGGAAATCTCCTGCATGTTCTTCTGGACCATAAAAATCTTCCTCATACAATCCCCGGCGAATTTGCAGAAGGCCTTCTGCTTTTCCTTAGAATCCAGCGCCACCATCATCTCTCCTGCGTCAAGTGCCCCGAGATAATCCTTTCCGGTGACAGCGTCCATCAGATTCATGAACAAATCCATCATCTCGACATTGTCATCGTGCTCCGCAAGACTTCTGATGGCTACGCCAATGCTGCCGGACGCGAATTCCGCCGCATACCCGGCCGCTTCATTGTCAATGCCGGTCCACCTTGGTAGTGCCGCCGCTATTTCCTGTTTCCCTGCAGGCATCACCCTTATGAGCTGACACCTCGAGCTGATGGTCTTGAGGACTCTTTCCGGATGATGGGTAACCATCATGAACAATGTCTTCTCAGAAGGCTCCTCAATGATTTTAAGCAGCCTGTTGGACGCTTCCGCATTCATTTTCTCAGGCAGCCATATCACCACGGCGCGATAACCGTCCGAGAACGAAGCCAATGACAAATAATTCAGAATATTCCTGGCATCCGCCACGGAAATGGATGACGCCTTCTTGTCGATTTCAAGAGACTCATACAGTTCACTTTCCAAGAAGAATGGATTCCTTATGAAAAGTTCCCTCCACTTCGGCAGATATGTCTCTGACGTAACTTTCTCTCCTGCAACAGGATATACGAAATGCAAGTCAGGATATATGAGCTTGGAAATCTGATTGCACGCAGGACAGGTCCCGCAAGAATCCCCGTCATGTTTCGAATGGCAGTTCAGATACTGAAGAAAAGCCACCACAAGAGCAAGGGCCCCGCAACCTTCATTTTCATGGAACATCATGGCATGAGGTACCCTGCCGCTGTCAGCCATCCTGACCAGAGCCGCCTTGACCTCATCATTTCCTATGATATCCGAAAATTTCACGATTTCCTGTCCGCTGTAAATTCTGCAATGTCCGCCAGTCTGTCCGCATCTTCGGACTTTCCGAGAGGCCTCAATGAGATTTTGGCCTTTTCCACATACTCGTAGAGCCTCTTCCTGGCATATTCCAGTCCTCCGTTACGATGAACGAACTCCACTATTTCCTTCTGCCACTCAGGATGCTCATCTATACGGCAAACCTTCCTTCTGATATCCTTGGCCTCCTCTTCAGACGCATTTTTCAATGCACCGAGAAGCGGAAGGGTAATCTTCTTTTCCTTGAGATCCAGGCCCACAGGCTTTCCGGTATCAGGATTCTCCTCGTAATCGAAGATGTCATCCCTGATCTGGAATGCTATGCCCAGATACTCCGCATACGACTTCACCGCCTTCATCTTCTCCGCACTGGCGCTGACTGAAATTGCAGCCGACTCGGCAGAGGTCACGAACAACGAAGCCGTCTTATTGAAAATTATCCTGTAATAATCATTCTCCGCAGTGTCGCCGAGGTCTGCTTTCTGCAACTGAAGTATCTCACCCTCAGCCAGATCCGCCAATGTCCTGGAGAAGACCTTGATGACTTCGGAAGAAGAAGTCTTGTTCACAAGCACATTGTCAATGGCTTTCACCAGCCAGTAGTCTCCCAGCAGAACTGAAGCGCGGCCGCCCAGCAAAGACATCACGGTAGGCCTGCCCCTGCGTGTCGGGCTGTCATCGGCCACATCATCGTGAAGTAGTGTAGCATTGTGGAGAAGTTCTGTCGCCACGGCATAGTGAATCGTATCCTCAGTGACAAATCCGCCGGAACAGGCCCTTGCGGCAAGAAGCGCCAGTACCGGGCGCAACTGCTTTCCGGAATGTTCCAACAATGACATGTTCGTCTTGTCAAGCAACTGGATATCACTTGACAAAGATGTCCGCATCAATGCATTTACACGTGCAAGATCCTTCTCCAGATATTGTTTTATGCTGCAATAATCCATTTTATCCTAACATTGAAACAAGTTCCTCCACAGTAGCAGGGAACTTGACCAGTCCAAGCGCCGATTTGTCCATCATGCCGGTTCCGACATAGAAGTCCAGAAGTTCCTTGAACTTGTCGTAAAATCCGTCAATATTGAGTGCGAAAATCTGTCCGTGATATTGTTTGAGTTTGGCCAATGCCAGTGTCTCGACGAGTTCATCCAGTGTTCCTATGCCTCCCGGGAGAGCCACGGCAACACAGGTCCCTTCCCTCATCTTTTCCTTGCGTTCTGACATTGTCTCAGTCCAGACGACCTCAGACAGACCGTCATAGACGAACTCGTCCATGAATTTCGGGATGATTCCGATATGCTTTCCGCCGCATTCCGTCACCGTTCTGGACACCACGCCCATAGTACCTTTCACTGTACCTCCGGACACCACGGTATATTTACCCGCAATACTGCGGACGAATTGCTCCGCCGCAGTATTGTATTTCTGATCAATGCCGGCACTCGCCGAGCAGAATATGACCAATTTCTTTTCAGCTCCCATATGGTACTAGAACATGAATCCGAGCGTAAATGTCACGCCGTTGAAGTTTCTTCCGTCCTTGAAGACATCCTTGACAGTCTTGCCGACGTCATTCATCTTTCCGCTTTCCGAATAGAGAGAACCGAAATTCCAGAAATATTTCACTGAGAACTGAATCTTCCAGATGTCGATTCCGCCACCGAGTCCGAGACCGTATTCCCAACGGGCCATTCCCGAACCCTTGAATGTGGTGGATTTCACCGGAGAGATTCCCTCCTGCGATTTCTTGGCCTTTGCATAAAGGCCGTAGCCGACAAACGGTTCAGCGAACACATATGGCCTGAACGCCACAAGGTCCGGTCCCCACTGCACCTGGACAGGAATCTCGAGATATCCCGCCTTGGCATCCAGCCTGAACTTTTCAGGACCTATATCGCTCAGTTTGGTACCTTTGGTCTGATAAAACACGGACGGCTGCACAGCAAAACCGAACGCAATCGGAAGCTGAGCGGTCAATCCCACCTGATATCTTCCGATAGAACTTGCATCCACGTTCTTCGCATTTGAAGAAGAAGATGTAACACCGACGGCAATACCTGCCCTCGCCCTGTTCCTGTCGCCGGCCGAAGCCCCGACAGCAACTGTCAATGCCACTGCAACAGCGGCAACTGACATCAATATCTTTCGGAACATAACGTTAATGATTTTAAAGAAGCGAATCGATTTTGGATGTGATGTCAGATTTTGGAACTGCACCTACGAGTCTGTCTTTCATCTGACCGTCCTTGAAGAAAAGGAGTGTAGGAATGCTTCTGATTCCGAACTGGGCTGCAATATCCTCACAATCATCGACATTGCACTTCGCCACAATGGCTTTGCCCTCATATTCGGAAGCAACTTCCTCAACAGTCGGAGCAAGAGCACGGCAAGGGCCGCACCATGTTGCCCAAAAATCCACAACTACCGGAACTGAACCGGAAATGATATCTGAGAAATTCTCGTTTGTTATAACTTGTGCCATAATTTTATAGTTTTTAATCAATTTACAAACATACAAAATTTTATTGGTTTGTCCGAACCTTTGACGGAACCTTTGTCGGTATTAAAACAAATAGTCTCCGCAGCGGCAGGTACAAGCCCGACCACATCGAAGACTAATTGATTATAAGCTGCCCAGTTCCGCACATGCAAAACTTGAGCCGACAATTTGCCGAATAATGCTAGAATGCCTGCTCTGCATTCCAGACGAAGGCGCGGAGACCGAGATCTTTAGTCTCCTCATCCTTTGCCTTGAGGTCAGCCAGGACAGGCTGGACCTTGTCATCTGCCACAAATGCAAGAATAGCATGATTCTGAACCGGCCACGCATGATTGCCATAATGAGGCTCACCATCTACCGAGCCGCGTCCGTCTATATCCTGCCAGCGGGTAAAGCCCCTCTGGCCGTGAGCATCAAGCACTTCCACGATTTCCTCGTTGTACGCCTGATTGTATGCTATGAATATTGCTTTCATACCGTCTTATTGTTTATGCCTTCAGCGCGGCAGCTTCCGCAGCCCTCTTGGCAAGTTTCTTCTTTTTACGCTTTTCCTGTCTGGTTGCGAATACGCAATAGATTGTAGGAATAAGTATAAGTGTTACAACTGTTGAGATGGAAAGACCCCAAGCCACTGTAATACCGAGTGATTTCCACATCTCCGAACCCTCACCTGTGCCGGCAGCCATAGGAATCATACCGAGCACTGTAGTAAGTGTGGTCATGAGGATAGGACGCAGACGGCTACGTGCTGCAGCCACAGCGGCATCCAAAATACCCATTCCCCTTTCACGGAGAAGGATGAGGTAGTCAATCAGCACAATACCGTTCTTCACCACGATACCGATAAGAATCAGGATACCAATCATCGCCATAACACCGAGAGCGGTATTTGTAAGCCACAGACCGAGTATCACACCGACAAATGCGAACGGCACTGAGAACATGATGACAAATGGGCTCATGAATGACTCGAACTGGGAAGCCATCACCATGTAAACCAAGATGATAATCAATATCATGAGGGTGATGAGGTCCTTGAACATATCCTGCTGGTCCTCATAGTCTCCGGCAATGACGGCACTGAGTTCTGAAGGAATGTCAGTATCCTTGATAATCTGCTGTGCGGCAGTAATACCATCACTCATCGCATGTGAACCTTCGATGACGCCTGTAACGGTAATCATACGCTGTCTGTTCTTACGCTCGATGGTAGGAGGGACTTCTGTCTCGATTACACGTCCGAGGTCCTTGATGCGGATTCCATTTCCTGAAGCATTGTAGATAATGATATTCTCAATATCTTCAACACTTGTCCTGTAGCTCTTGTCATAACGGACACGGATGCTGTACTCCTCTCCGTCCTCTCTATAGTAAGAACCTACTGAACCGCTCATCGCAGCGCTCACTGCAGCAGCAGCTGAGGTAGAGTTCAATCCATTGGCAGCAAGCTTGACTCTGTCAAAATCCACCTGATACTCAGGAGTGTACTGGTCACGGCTGAGCGTTACCTGAGCGAATGCAGGATCTGCAGCCATCTTGTCACGAAGTTCATTGGCAATCCGGTCTGTGGTCTGGAAGTCGTAGCCGTAAATCTCGACCGCAACAGAGGCTGCGCCTCCCATTCCGCCCATACCCTCAGATACGGTACCCTTGTGAATTTCAGGATATTCCTTAAGGTCTGCACGGATAATGTCAGCGATTTCGCTTGAAGAACGCTTACGGTCTTCCATACTACCAAGGTTGATATTCATTGATATGATATTCGAACCGTTGGTCTGCATACTTGCGAAAGCATTGTCGGTATCAGCCTGTCCGAAGGTGTAGCTGCACACCTTTATTTCAGGAACTTCCTCACGGACTCTATTGTAGAAGTTTCTTGCGAACTCACCTGTAACCTCCTGAGATGTACCGGCATTGAGCTCGATGGAAACTGTCAGACGGCCCTGGTCAGAATGCGGGAAGTACTCTGTCTTGATGCTTGGACCAAGCAGGATAACAACTGCCAGGAAGATGCCGAATGCACCGAAGATGACGGTCTTTCTGTTTCGCACTGCCCAGTTGATGACCCATGCATAGCCATCTGAAATGGCATTGAGACCCTTGTCGATAGGAGTGAACAGAATATCGTGAATTTTGTTCTTCTTCCTTCCGGCACGAAGCATCCTTGAGCAAAGCATAGGCACAAGGCAGAGCGCACCGCAGGTAGAGACAATCATGATGATGCTGACAATCCATCCAAGCTGACGGAACATGATACCTGACATACCCGAGATAAGGGTAAGAGGCAGGAACACGCAGAGCATTGTCAATGTAGATGCAATGATGGAAATACCCACTTCCTCAGTACCATGGACGGCAGCCTCTTTAGGCTTCTCGCCCCTTTCAATGTGGGTCGTGATGTTCTCAAGTGCCACAATGGAGTCATCGACCACCATACCGATTGCAATAGACAACGCTGACATTGATATGATGTTCAATGTATTACCTGTCGCAAACAGATAAACGAGCGAAGCCATGAGTGAGATAGGGATGGAAAGGATGATGATAAATGTAGCTCTCCATCTTCCGAGGAACACATAAACCACGAGCATAACGACTAAGAACGTGATTATGATGGTTTCCTTCAGGGAGTTGATACTGTTGATAATGTTGCTGGAACTGTCAATGACAGTCTCGATATGAATATCGGAAGGAAGTGTCGGCTCAATGGTCTTCATTTCCTTGAAGACACCCTTGATGACATCTACGGTGTTTGCACCGGTCTGTTTCTGGATGACTATCTGAGCAGAACGCCTGCCGTTGGTGATAGCCTCCTGTTCTTTTTCCTGCTGACCATCAATGATAGTAGCGACATCCCTGAGATATACCGCGTTGCCATCCTTGTAGGAAAGCACCACGTCCAGAAGTTCCGACGGGTCCTTGAACTCTTTCTGGATACGGAGAGAGAATGACTCGGAACCGATGTCAATGCTACCTGAAGGGATGTTACGGTTCTCGTAAGCGATGATATTGGATACAGTTCCGATTGAAAGTCCGTAAGCCTGAAGCTTGTTCGGATCACAATAGACCTGAATCTCACGTGTAGGGGCACCTGAAACGGATACTGTACCTACACCCTTTACTCTGGAGAGCGGGGTTGTCACCTTATCATCGAGAATCTTGTCCAGTCCGGGAAGACTCTCGTCAGCAGTTGCCGAAAGGATAAGGATAGGCATATCATCCATACTGAACTTGAAGATGACTGGAGTGGATGCCTGATCAGGCAATGAAGAGTTAATCATGTCCAGTTTGTCACGGACATTATTTGTAGCCTCCTCAATATCGACGCCATAGTTAAATTCAAGAGTAATGATGGAAATGTTCTCCTTCGACTTGGAAGTCATGTCCTTAAGGTCACTCACACCATTAAGGCCATTTTCGAGAACCTTGGTCAGGTTCGTCTCGATATCAGCCGCACTTGCTCCCGGATATGATGACATCACGAGAAGGACATTCGCATCGAAGTCCGGCAACTGGGCGATAGATGTTTTCATGAACGAGAATATACCGAAGATTGCAAAGGCAATGAAAACCAACGCAGTCGTTACCGGTTTATTCACCGCTGTTCTATATATGCTCATAGAATTCTTACGTTAAATTGTTCCGGCCCGGAATTATTCCTGGACATTGACCTTGCTGCCGTTCTTGAGGCTTGACTGACCCTTGACAACGATCTTGTCACCCTCAGCGATGCCTGAAAGAATCTCATATTCAGTACCGAAGTGACGGCCGAGTGTTACAACTGTCTCTTTTACAGTATTATCTGCCTGAAGCACGAATACAGTTCTGACTCCTGAGCCCTGCTGTTTTACGATACAATCATCAGGAACGGCAATATTGTGGTTTGTACCGAAGTTGATGGTTACTCTGGAGTACATGCCCGGTCTGAGCACCCTGTTCGCATTGGCAACATTGACCTCAACGGTGAAGGTGTGGGTTGCGGCATCAATGGTAGGATAGATTCTGGCGATGCGGCCGGTGAAGGTCTTTCCGGGAAGAGCGTCTGCTGTCAATGTTACGCTGTCGTTCTTCTTCACCTTGGTATAGTCAGCCTCTGAAACGCCTACGAAGAGTTTTACCGGGGTAATCTGCTCCACTACATAGATAGGGCTTCCGCCGTACATATCTCCCTTGTCATAGTTTCTTGCCGTAATGACGCCTGAAACAGGTGAACGGAGAACAGTGTTCTCGAGCAAGTTGGCATACTGGCTGCGTGTCACATTGTATTTCAGTTCCATAGCATCGAAATCTGACTTTGACACACCGCCCTGCTCGTAAAGCTTCTTGAGACGGCTGAACTCGAGAGAGTCATTGGCCAAAGAAAGCTTTGACTGATTCAGGCTGACGTCGTCCATCTTGGCTACAATCTGGCCTGCCTTTACAAAATCTCCTACTTCCACATATATCTTCTGGATTCTGGAAGGGCTCTGAGGCGCGATGTTGTTCTTCGCATAAGCCTCTACTGTAGAAGAATATACACCGGACTGAGGAACATCCTTGGACTGTGCCGACATCACTCTGACATTGACAAGTCTTTCCTCTGCAGGCTGCTGCTCAGCGGTCTTTGTGCTGCTGTTTCCGCAACTTGCTGCCATCACAGCGGCAGCTGCGTAAATGATAGTTTTGAAGTTCATATTTGTATTGTCTTTTTATCGATTGTTAAGATCTACATTGCCGTTGTCATCTATAAAATCATGTCCGAGAATCTGCTCAAGACTTGATTTTGCGACAACATAATCATAAATGCTCTGGGAAACAGCGAGCTTGGACTGTGTAAGCGCGAGCTGCGCATCATTGAGCTCGGTGATGGTGCTGCGTCCTACATTGTAAGACTGTGTGGCGATATCGTATGCTTTCTGGGCTGTCTCCACACCATCCTCAGCAGCTGCAAGACTCTTCAGCTTGGTCTCCATCGTATTGAGATACTGACGGATAGCTATCTTCAGCTGGCGCTCGGTATCAGTTGTCTGGATAGCAAGCTCGGAAGCCTGGACCTTGGCCTGACGCACGTCATTGTAACGCTTTCCGCCTGAGAAAATAGGAATGTTGAGGCTCAGTCCCACATAAGAATAAGGGGTCCACTTGTAATCGCTGAACTTGAAGTCATTGGTCATCGCGTTCAAACTGTAGGAGAAGGTCAATGCCAATGAAGGGATGTATGCGAATTTCTGCATCTTCACCGTAGCGGCGAGCTGCTCAGCCTGAATCGCGAGCTGACGCATAGTCGTATTGTAGTCAAGTGACAGAGCGTCAGAGGTGTAAGTTTCTGACATCATCGTATCAGAATAATCAGCGATAGTGCCGGCCACATCGATGTCCTGGTCGAGATCCACGCCCATCACAGCCTTCAGCTGCCACAAGGCGAGAATCACTGAACTTTCGGCATTATAGACATTAGGAATAGCATTGGCAACTGTAGCCTTGGCTCTGGTATAGTCCAGTTCGGAAGCCTTCTGCGCATTGTAACGCATCCGGGTCTGTTCAAAGTTCTTTACTGCATTGTCATAGACATCCTTATAGACATTGAGGGCCTCCTTTGCAAAAAGAACAGCATAATAAGACTGCTTTACCTGTGTAACCATGTCAAGCCTTGATGAACGGGCCTTTTCCACTGCAAGTTCCACGTTCTGTCCGGAAATCTTGAGACTTTTCCAGAGCTGGGCATTGACAAGAGGCATTGATGCTGAAACACCTACGTTGTATGTGTTCCAACGGCCGACCTCGATTCCGCCGCCGCTAGGCATGCTTGGCATTGATGAGGAACCCGCATCGGAGCCGTCAGAACCGGTCGAACCGTCAGTTCCTGTGGAACCGCTTCCTGTTCCGTCTCCTTTGGATGAACCACCCATAAATTTGCTCATGTCCATATCCATATACATCACCTGCTTCTTGATCGTCCTCATAAACGAACCGGTAATGTCAATCTGTGGGAAGAGAGAAGCATACGTACCTTTCTTCGCATATCCTATGCGCTCTATCTCCTTGTCAGCCACCCTGACTGATGCATTTTCACTCAACGCAATCTTCAGCGCGTCGTCCAATGTGATGACCGTTCTGGTCTGGGAGCTGTCCGCCTCCTGCGCCACGGCATTCAGGGACATCATCACCGAGGCTGCAACCAGCAGAAATCTCGGAAAGATTTTCTTCATAATATTAACTCTTAATTGTATATATTTCTGTCATTTATAATCAACGGCGCACTCCGGTGCAAATACTGCACCAGAAAAGGGTAAAAAATAGCATAATTTACACAAGAAATTATCTATTTTACCCCTAAAAGGATAAAATCACAAAATATTGAAATATCGGACGTTGCGGAATCAGCGATTCACAGGCTTGGCATAGTGAGTCTGCGACTTTGCAACTTTCTCGTTTTCAGTATGGACTACAGCGGCAGGCTGTTTCCTGACATATGCGTAAATCAGGAATCCGATACCGAGAAGAACAAACGGGATACTCAGAATCTGGCCCATATTGAGGACCATATTGTTTTCGAAAGCCACCTGAGGCTCCTTGATGAACTCAATGATAAACCTCATGCCGAAGCATACGATAAAGAAGATTCCGATGAATGTTCCCCTGTAAACCTTGTTCAGTCTGAACTTGTAAAGACAGATAAGTCCAATGCCCAGAATAAGGTAAGTCAATGCCTCGTACAGCTGTGTAGGATGCTTGGGTTCCGTCTCGCCCCTGAGGTCAAAGATAAAGCCCCAAGGAAGTGATGTCACATCACCATATATCTCCGAATTCATGAGATTTCCCAGACGGATGAATGTGGCGGCGAATGCCACGGCGATGCACAGATGGTCGAGCAGCCATACGAAATCAAATCCGTTTTTCTTTCCGTAATGATTTGCGTACCAGAGCATTGCAAAGAACAGGACTATCGTACCTCCATGACTGGCGAGACCTCCCTTCCATGGCATGAATATCTCCAGGAAGCCCTGCCAGCTGCCGAAATAATACTCCGGCTGATAAAAGATGCAGTGTCCAAGCCTTGCTCCGACGATAGTTCCTATCAGCAGGGTATAAAGAAGTGAATCCAGAAGGTCCTCAGAAACGCCCTCCCTACGGAAAAACCATCTGAAGATGAACCATCCCAGGATAAAACCGGAGACAAAAAGAATAGAGTACCATCTCAGACCGAAAGAGCCGATTTGGAAAATGACCGGATTCACGTTCCAGTGAATGAACAAAAGCTCGAACATACGTATATCATTTGGCCGGCGACCTCATCTGTCGCCCGTGTTAACACACAAATTTACGTATTTTCCGACAATTGTCATCATCCCACAGGAGAAAGTCAATGCCAAAGTACATGTCAATGCCGGTGTATCGTCCCATGCGGGACGAAAAAACCCGCGCATTTCCTGCGCGGGCCGGTTATTTCGTAAAGGGTTTCAGGTCAATGACATTGACCTTACCCCTCGTCTTTTCGGAAAATTATTCCTGAAGAGCGGCTGCAACACCTGGGAGAACCTTTCCCTCGATAGCCTCGAGAAGGGCGCCGCCACCTGTTGAGATGTAAGAAACCTTGTCGGTAAGACCGAACTTGGTGCAGCATGCTACAGAGTCACCGCCACCGATGAGTGAGAATGCGCCTTCAGCGGTAGCCTCAGCGATAGCCTCGCCGATAGCCCTTGAACCTGCGCAGAACTCATCGCACTCGAATACGCCTGCAGGACCGTTCCAGAGAATTGTCTTGCAGCCTTTGATTGCGCCAGCGAAAAGTTTCTGAGCCTCAGGACCTGCATCTACACCCTCGAAACCTGCAGGAATGTCAGTTGCCTTTGCAACCTTGAACTCTGCACCCGGCTTGAGAGACATTGTAGCGAAATCGAGACCGTTGGTAACGACAGCGTCCGGAGCCATGATAAGCTCTACGCCATTCTCCTTAGCCTTCTTCTCAACGTCGAGAGCTACATCGAGCTTATCCATCTCTACGATAGAATCACCGATCTCTCCACCGTGTGCCTTAGCGAATGTATATGTCATACCGCCGCAGAGGATGAGTTTGTCAACCTTGCCGAGGAGGTTCTCGATGATACCGATCTTGGTAGAAACCTTAGAACCGCCCATGATGGCGATGAAAGGACGTTTGATGTTGCTGAGAACGTTATCTACAGCCTTTACTTCCTTCTCCATGAGGAGGCCGAGCATACGGTCCTCTGGTTTGAAGTAGTCAGCGATGACAGCGGTAGAAGCGTGCTTGCGGTGAGCTGTACCGAATGCATCCATAACCCAGCAGTCAGCGTAAGAAGCAAGCTTCTTTGCGAACTCCTTCTGAGAAGCCTTCATGGCTTTCTTAGCCTCTTCGTATGCAGGATCTTCCTTGTCAATTCCTACTGGCTTTCCTTCCTCTTCAGGATAGAAACGGAGGTTTTCGAGAAGAAGAACCTCACCCGGCTTGAGGGCAGCAGCCTGCTCGTCAGCCTTCTGGCAGTCAGAAGCGAACTGTACAGGAACACCGAGTTCCTTGCTTACTGTATCGACGATCTGTGAAAGAGAAAGTTCAGGTTTTACTTTTCCCTTAGGCTTGCCCATGTGTGACATGATGATGAGTGAGCCGCCTTTTTCAAGAATGAGTTTGAGAGTTGGCAGTGCACCGCGGATACGGGTGTCATCTGTAATCTTGCCGTCCTGGATAGGAACGTTGAAATCGACTCTCACAATAGCTTTCTTACCTTTGAAGTCGTAAGAATTGATGTTTGATGCCATATTTGTAATATTGTTAATTATAACTTTCGTTTTATGACGGGATTGCCTCCGGGAGGACATCCGCTGCAAATCCCGTACTAGACCGGAAACCGGCTCAATTATTCTGCAAATTTAGTTCAAGTTTCGCAAGTCTCCAAGTTCTGGCAGCGAAACAGTTGTCTGTCAGGCAAATATCTTGCGCAAAATCATTTTTCTCCGCTATACATCCTGCAAATGCCGAGGGTGAAAGCCTTATGTCTCACGCTCCGGAACCCACATTCACGCAGCGTATTCATGAATTCTTTCTTGCCGGGGAAATTAAGGACAGAGGCAGGCAAATATTTGTACGCCGCCTTGTCCCCGGACACCTTTCCGCCGATAAGTGGCAGAATATGAAGGAAATACAGATTAAAGAACCAGCGTATGACAGCATTGGAAGGCACTGACAGTTCCAGAATGACCAGTTCCCCGCCCGGCCTGAGCACACGCAGCATTTCCTTGAGTCCCTTCTCCCTGTTCTCGAAATTACGGACGCCGAACGCGACTGTCACCCTGTCGAAAGAGCCGTCCGCGAAACGCAGGTTTTCGCAATCTCCCATCTCGTAAGAAATCATCTTTTCCAGCCCCTCAGCCTTGACCTTCTCCCCCATAATCTTGAGCATTCCCTCCGAAAGGTCCAGTCCGGTCACATGTCCGGGCCAATAGCCGCCCGTATGCGCGCCGTGAGTGCCTATCGCTCCTTCAGAAGGGTTCTCATCAATGCCAGACCGCGTTTCATCCTTGCAGGCAGACGCCCTGCGGAGCATTTCCCTCGCTATCGCAATCGAGAAATCACCAGTTCCGCAAGCGATATCCAGGATATGAAGACCTCCGGTTTCGCTGTCTCCCCCTGCCGCCATCGCGCGTTCCGCACGGTCAGGCTTGAAGATATATTTCAATGCCCTTTTTCGCCATGTCTTGTCTATGTCAAGAGACATGATATGGTTCAGCTTGTCATACTCCGGGGCAATGCTGTCGAACATATTTTGGATATTGTCTTTTTTCGGCATAATCTTATCGTCTAAGTCTTACTACTATACTGAGAGGCAGCACTTTACCGAAACGGTCACGCAGTGCGAGCTCCCCAGATTCCAATTCATAATCAGAGCATTTTCTCGGAACCACAGACGATACCCGTCCTCCACGGAGAGCCGCCTTCACGGAGTCCGCCGTAGTAGGTTCCGTGCTGAAGAATCCAGGTTCCTGCAGGCAGAATGCCTCACGTACTACGGTTTCCCCCATCATCGGAGAGAAACCATTGGAATATAGGTTGAGAACAAGAAAACTATTCTCCGGCGCCAGAATGGCATTGACAGTCTTCATCATTTCGAAAAGACATTCGTCCAATTTCCATTTCTCGCCGTCGGTTCCGTGTCCGTATGCAGGCGGATCCAGGATGATTCCCTGATAGACATTGCCGCGCTTAGCTTCTCTCTTCGCGAACTTCATCGCATCCTCCACAACCCATCTGATTCCGTCCAGACCGCTCGCATCCATGTTGCCGTGCGCCCACGTAACTACCTGACGCACAGAGTCCAGATGCGTAACCTCCGCGCCTGCTGCCCTTGCCGCCAATGATGCGCCTCCCGTATATGCGAACAGGTTCAGCACCTTCGGCCTGCCGTCAGAAGTCTGCCCGGCAGCCTTTCTCTGCTCCTCTGTCAATGTCTGTGTCTTGTCCAGAGCCACGAGTTCAGATGTATTCTTGAATATATAATCCCAGTTGGGAGCCTGCTCCGGAAAAACGCCGACATGCTTGAACGATGTCAGTCCGAGCCTCAACGAGAAATCGAGACCTTTCTGCTCCCCACGATATTTGATATACCACTGGTCATCAGTACGTTTCAGTCTTTCCCACGTACCGCTGTCCTCTTTGCCGGCCTTAGAGAAACCGGCACCCGGACAAAAACGCGTATGAGCCATACGCTCCCATTCGCCGAATGACATTGACCTGCCCCACAAAGCCTTAGGCTCCGGCCTCACCATATAATAGCTGCCGAATCTTTCGAGTTTCTCGCCTTCTCCGGAATCGACCAGTTCATAGTCTTTCCAGAATGTTCCGGGATATTGTACCATTTGTTGTTCAGATTAAATCAGATCTATAAAGTTGCGAGGCTCTTTCTGACGGCAGCCTCAACGGCGGACTGGAGCTCTTCCCTTCTGGATTCGTCCTCAACCTTGGCAAGGACCGGGGCTATAAACGAAATCATCTGAAGGACACGGGCCTCATTCTCAGGAATTCCGCGGGAACGCATATAGAACTGCTCATCCTCATTTAGTTGACCTACAGTGGCTCCATGCGAGCACTTCACATCGTCAGCATAGATTTCCAACTGCGGCTTGGACTCAGCCCTGGCACCCTCTGAAATAACTAGATTATGATTCGTCTGATATGCCTCTGTCTTCTGGGCATCAGGAGCCACGACTATCTTTCCATAGAATTTGACATTGGACTTGCCGGCCGCGATACCATTGAAAAGCTGGTACGAGGTACATGAAGGGACCTTGTGGCGAACCTCCGTGCGTATCTGCACCTTCTCCTCACCGCCGCAGAGATAAAGTCCGGAAACATTGACATCCGCACCCTCGCCGATTATATCCACCGCAAGGGGAAGATCAATGCTGGTGCCCGGCATCACAAGTGTCACGACATTGACCTTGGCTCCGGCTCCGACAATGATATTTTCGAAAGGAAGTTCCGTCAATGCAGAGTCGCCCCCCAGTACATATACCTTATCAAAGACCTCACCATCAGCCACCTCCAGCGTTTTCCCGTTTCTGACCAAAGGAAGTTCGACATAATGTCCGGAGTCATGTTTCGGAGAAGGGTCGAGCCTCCTGAAGATGCTCACCTCCGGCTCATTCAGGCATTTCTCCAAAGCCTTGTCATCATTGATACCCATAACAGCCTCCCTAGAAAATGTCGTAACCTTTCTCCTCGATTTCATCTACAAGCTCCTTCCCGGCAGTAGCGACAATCTTTCCGTCCTTGAGGACGTGCACAATATCAGGAACTATATAGTCCAGCAATCTCTTGTAGTGAGTGATCACAATCGCTGATTTCTCCGGAGTATGCAGAGAACGCACACCCTCTGCGACGATTCTGAGCGCATCCACATCAAGTCCGCTGTCCGTCTCGTCAAGAATGGACAAAGTCGGGTCGAGCATAGCCATCTGGAAAATCTCGTTACGCTTCTTTTCACCACCGGAAAAACCGACATTGACCTCTCTCTTCGCAAACTCGGGACGCATCTGGACGAAGGCCATCTTCTCCCTCATAAGTTTCAGGAAATCACCGGCTTTCATCGGATCCAGCCCCTCCGCCTTTCTTTTGGCATTGACAGCTGTCTTCATGAAATTCGTGATGGTGACACCAGGAATCTCGATCGGATACTGGAATGACATGAAGATTCCGGCCCAAGAACGCTCCTCCGGAGACATTGCGAGCAGATCCTTGCCCATGAAGTTTATGCTACCCTCGGTAACTGTATAAAGCGGCTTTCCGGTAAGCACGCTTGACAATGTACTTTTACCGGCGCCGTTCGGTCCCATGACAGCATGGATTTCACCCTTCCTGATAGTCAGATCAATGCCTTTCAATATCTCCTTCTCGCCTACTGATGCATGGAGACCTTTGATTTCCAATAATATATCGTTTGCCATATTTCGTAGTTTTTATCGCATTGCAAAGATACAACATATTTGGAAATGATTTATGCCAACTATTTACTATATTTGCCAAATGAACATCAAAGGGGTGCCGATGCATCAGGCCGTGCGTAAAACGGCGCATGCGGGAAGAAGGCTGAGATTATACCCTCAAACCTGACGCAGATAATGCTGCCGCAGGAATTGATCTCAATGTTATCCGCATTCGGCCGGATAATTTCCCCCGATGATGTCTGCCATATAATACATTGATAATTCAAACACTGAAAATTATGGGATATCAGGCATTTGACCAGTACGCATCAGAGTACGATGCATGGTTTATGGAAAACACCAACGTCCTTGAAACTGAGCTCAGGCTCGTGGCTTCTTGTCTGAAAGATTCAGGCAAAATTCTTTCTATCGGATGCGGCAGCGCATTGTTCGAGAAACTTCTTGCAGACCGTTATGACATCCGGATCGAACACGGAATCGAGCCGGCTGAAGGAATGGCGGCAATCGCAAGAAAACGCGGATTCGATGTGGAAATCAATACGGCAGAAGAAGCCGACTACGGAGAAAACCTCTATGACACAGTACTTTTCAACGGCTGTCCATGCTATATGCAGGACCTCGGACTGGCATTGAGAAAAGCCCACTGCGCATTGCGCGAAGGCGGAAAAGTTGTCGTCATCGACGTTCCAAAGGAGAGTTCCTACGGCCTGATCTACAATCTGGCATTGGCAGTGGGCACTTGGGACCATCCGCTTCTCGAAGGCTGCAAGCCGAAGGACCCGTATCCGATAGAACTCGTGAAGCAGGCTTCATGGCGCACCACCAAGGAAAAGTCGGACATCATGGAGGCCAACGGATTCGGAAAACTGGAATACAGCCAGACATTGACATTGGATCCGCACTATTCGTACACCACTGTAGAAGACCCGATAGAGGGCTATGACAGAGGCTCTTACGTCGCCATTATCGGATATAAGGAGTAAGACCAATGAGCTGGAGCGAAGAAGCATGGCACAGCATCGGGCCGATTCTGGAAGAAATCCGGAACCATCCTTTCGTGAAGGAACTTGCCGACGGGACGCTCCCTAAGGAGAAGTTCGCGACATATCTGGCGCAGGACAAGATTTATCTTGCAAATTATGGCCAGGAAATGAGAGACCTCGCGTCAATGTTGCCGGACGGGCCGCTGCAGGACCTTTACAGGAAGTTCGCGCAGGACAGCATTGACTCGGAAAACGCGCTGCATGAACAACTCGGGGAGATGGGGTTCAACAGCATTGACACTGAGCCTCTTGCGGGCACGACGGGATATATGCGGCACACTTCCGGCATTATCGCCGGAGGGGATCTGGCAGTTTCAATGGCGGCGATGCTTCCTTGCATGTGGGTATATAACGAGGTCGGGAAATACATTCTGGGCATCGCCAGGCTGGAAGGAAATCCTTACAGGGCATGGATTGAATGTTACACATCCCAGATGATGGATGAAGGTGCGGAATGCAGTGTGAGGCTGACGGATGAACTGGCCGAAGAGGCAACTCCTCAGAAGCGCGAGTCAATGACATCTGCATTCGTCGAATCCGTCAGATTCGAACTCAAGTTCTGGGACCAGGCTTATAAGTAACCTTCAAAAAATAACCTGCATCATCTTAAGGAATCTTTTCGGTCTATATCTTTTTTCTCATCAGTCGTGTACGTCCAGTACACTCCTTCTTCGGAAACAGATCTATCCTCGAAAATCTTCTCTTAATCTGAGGCAACTTATTTTTTTCATGTTACTAAAAATCAATGAATCATGAAACAATACAATAAAGTTCTCACCATAGCAGGCAGCGATTCAGGCGGAGGCGCAGGAGTTCAGGCTGACATCAAGACCATCTCGGCATGCGGCTGCTACGCTGCATCCGCAATCACAGCCATCACTGTGCAGAACACTCTGGGAGTCAGCGCAGTACATGCTGTTCCTGTAGAAATTCTGGAAGGCCAGATCGAAGCTGTGCTTTCCGACATCGGAGCAGATGCCATAAAAATCGGTATGCTGCACTCTTCTGAAGTAGTCCGCTGCGTCAGAAAGATGCTGGACAAGTTCGAGGCCAGGAATGTGGTTCTGGACCCTGTAATGGTCTCTACATCAGGACACAGGCTCATCGAAGAAGAGGCCATAGCATCATTGGTATCAGACCTTCTTCCGAGAGCCAGGGTAATCACCCCGAATATTCCTGAGGCGGAAATTCTGCTCGGCGGCGAGAAACTGTCCGTCCAGAAAGAACTGCCGGATGCGGCCAAACGTCTCGCGGACAAATGCGGGGCCAGCGTGCTGCTCAAGGCCGGCCATCTGACCGAAGAAAAACTCGTGGACATCTTCTACGATGTCGAGGACGGAAAAATCTACGAACTGCCGTCTGCCAGAATCCATACGAAAAACACGCACGGAACAGGCTGCACCCTCTCATCCGCATTCGCGTCAATGCTGGCGAAGGGCCTGCCTCTGCCTGAGGCCGCAGCCGCAGCGAAGAATTACATCAATGATGCAATTATCGCAGGTGCCGAGTATGAAATCGGCCATGGCTTCGGTCCGGTGAAGCATTTCTGGGCATTGTGGAAAGAATAAAATTTACATATCATGAACGTAACAGTAAACAACAAACCTGTGGAGACCGGCGCCTCCACTCTCAAGGAACTGGCATTGCAGCTGGAACTGCCTGAGAAAGGCGTTGCGGTCGCCGTTTCCAACAAGATGGTCCCACGCAGTGAATGGGAAAATTTCGCTATAACAGAAGGAGTCAGCATCATCGTCATCAGGGCTTCTTGCGGAGGTTAACAGGCTATGTTCCAGTACATTTCACACTATACACCCTCTATCGGATATGTAGATGGGATACGCATGGCTCTGGAAGGAGGATGCAAATGGGTCCAGCTGCGCATGAAGGACGCCCCTGAAGAAGAAGTGCTGGCCTGCGCCAAGGAAGCACTTCCGCTTTGCCGTCAGCATGGAGCAAAATTCATCCTTGACGACCACGTGAAACTGGTGGAAACTGCCGGGGCAGACGGAGTCCATCTCGGAAAGAACGACATGCCGGTGGATGAGGCCAGAAAGATTCTCGGACCTGACAAAATCATCGGAGGTACCGCCAATACCATTGACGATATCATCCGTCTTCACCGTCAGGGCGCCGATTATATCGGTTGCGGTCCGTTCAGATTCACCACCACCAAGAAAAAATTGTCGCCGGTACTCGGGCTGGAAGGATACAGGGACATTGTCCTGAAAATGAGGAAAAACGGCATTGACCTTCCCATCGTCGCAATCGGCGGAATTACGGTGGACGACATTCCCGCCATCATGGGAACCGGCGTCACCGGCATAGCATTGAGCGGGGCAATTCTGAATGCGGAAGACCCGAAGTCAATGACAGAAAGCATATTAGAAACTCTGAAGCCCTTCGAAAAGTAGGAGCTTCGACATAAAACAAATTGAAATGGAAAAATTGATTATTGCAGGAAAGGAATTCAATTCCCGACTGTTTCTCGGAACTGGAAAATTCAATTCCAACACTCTGATGGAGAAAGCCATCCTCGCATCAGGCACCGAAATGGTGACTCTTGCAATGAAAAGAGTTGAACTCGCAGACAAGGAAGATGACATGCTCAGCCACATTACACATCCGGGCATCCAGCTTCTTCCTAACACATCCGGCGTAAGAAACGCAGAAGAGGCTGTTTTCGCTGCCCAGATGGCACGTGAGGCCTTCGGCACAAATTGGCTCAAACTCGAGATCCATCCGGACCCTAAATATCTTCTTCCGGACTCTATCGAGACCCTCAAGGCTACAGAACAGCTTGTCAAACTCGGATTCGTAGTGCTTCCATACTGCCAGGCCGACCCGACTCTTTGTAAACATCTCGAGGAGGCAGGTGCAGCTACAGTGATGCCTCTCGGCGCCCCTATCGGGACCAATAAAGGATTGCAGACCAGAGACTTCCTCCGCATCATCATCGAGCAGGCCACTGTTCCTGTCATCGTAGATGCCGGCATCGGAGCGCCAAGCCATGCTGCCGAAGCGATGGAAATGGGAGCTTCCGCATGTCTCGTCAATACAGCAATCGCTGTCGCAGGTGACCCTGTCGCAATGGCTGTTGCATTCAAGAATGCTGTTGAAGCCGGAAGAATGGCTTATGAAGCAGGACTCGGCGCCCAGAGCGATATGTTTGTCGCAGAGGCAAGTTCACCGCTCACAGCCTTCCTTGACGAAGAATAAAGGAGGTCGGAAATGTTTACAGATGAACTGGCAAAAATAGATTGGGACGAGACAACCGCCCGAATTGCCGCAAAAACCGACAATGATGTAAGAAGGGCTCTGTGCAAAGAGCATTGCGATGTGGAAGACTTCATGGCATTGATTTCTCCTGCTGCTGAGCCGTACCTCGAGACAATGGCGGCATTGAGCCGCAAATACACGGAGGAAAGATTCGGAAGGACAATGTCAATGTTCATTCCGCTCTATATCACCAACTCCTGCATCAATTCCTGCGTATATTGCGGATTCCACGCAAGCAATCCGATGAAAAGGGTAATCCTTACTCCGGAACAGTGCGAGGATGAGTACAAGGCCATCAAGAAACTGGCTCCATTCGAGAACCTTCTGATAGTCACCGGCGAGAATCCGCTGAAGGCCGGCGTGCCTTATCTGGCAAAGGCCCTAGACATCGCGAAGAAGTATTTCTCGAATCTGAAAATCGAGGTCATGCCTCTCTCCGCAGAAGATTACGCAGAACTCACCAAGCATGGAATGAATGGAGTAATCTGCTTCCAGGAGACATATAACAGAGCACATTACAACATTTACCATCCTCGCGGAATGAAGGCCAATTTCGACTGGCGCTGCAATGGATTTGATCGTATGGGCCAGGCAGGCGTCCATTCTATCGGAATGGGTGTCCTCATCGGTCTGGAAAAGGAATGGCGCACTGATATAACGATGATGGCTTACCATCTGCGTTATCTCCAGAAGCATTACTGGAGAACCAAATACAGTGTCAATTTCCCTCGTATGCGCCCGGCTGAAAACGGCGGATTCGAGCCAAACTGCGTGATGACAGACAAGCAGCTCGCACAGGTGACTTTCGCAATGCGAATCTTCGACCATGACGTGGATATTTCCTACTCTACGCGCGAACCTGCCAAAATCAGGGACAACATGGCTACCCTCGGAGTCACTACGATGAGTGCCGAGAGCAAGACAGATCCGGGTGGATATCACACTTATCCTCAGTCACTTGAGCAGTTCCACGTCAGCGACGACAGGACTGCCGCCGAAATCGACAGAAGACTGAGGGAACTCGGACGTGAACCTGTCTGGAAAGACTGGGACGCAAGTTTCGACACTGTGAATCTCAAGAAATAATATCTTCAGGAATATGGATTTCACAAAAAGATATTCCAGACAGATTATGCTGCCTGAACTTGGTGCGGAGGGTCAGAAAAGGCTCTCCGCTTCCAAAGTTCTGCTAATCGGAGCCGGCGGATTAGGCTCACCCATAGCAACTTACCTTACAGCGGCCGGAATCGGCACCCTGGGCATAATAGATGCCGACAAAGTAAGCGAATCGAATCTCCAGCGCCAGACACTCTACAGCGAAGACGAAATCGGGATGAGCAAGGTAGAATGTGCCCGCAAACGCCTCCAGCGCCTGAACGGAAATGTAAAAATCAATGTCTATGACTGTTTCCTGACGGCGGACAATGCGGAAGAAATCATTTCCGGCTATGACATCATCGTCGATGGATGCGACAATTTCGCGACAAGATTCATTGTCAATGATACCTGCCTTTCGCTATGCAAGCCTTATGTCTATGGCAGCATCCAGGGCCTGAACGGTCAGGTCTCGGTATTCGGAATGCCGGATGCCAATGGCAAAGTCCACTCCTACAGGGACTTGTATGATGAGCAGGAACTGCTTTCCATGACTCCTCCAAGCAAGGCTGTACTGGGCATTACCCCAGCTGTAACAGGCATCGTGGAAGCCAATCAGGTTCTTCAGATTGCTGCAGGATTCGGTGAACCGCTCATCGGAAAGCTCTGGAGCATTGACCTGAGGACGATGGAGTCATATATCATTGACCTGTTCTGATTTTCTCAAAAAAAAATGAAACTTGTAGTTATAACACGCCCGGACTTCTTCGAGGGCGAGACCGATATTGTCAATGACCTTTTCCGTTCCGGTATGGAGCGGCTGCATCTGAGAAAGCCAAAGGCCTCGGAAGACGAGTTGTCAGTTTGGCTGCAACACATTGACCATCAATATTATGGGCGCATTGTCCTGCATGACTGCTTTTCTCTTGTGGAGAAGTTTTCCCTGGGAGGTGTGCATCTGAACTCGCGCAATCCGGAGGCCCCGGAGAATATACAGGGCATCACTATTTCCAGATCATGTCATAGTATAGATGAGGTGGCAGAGCATAAAGGAAGATGCAACTACCTGTTTCTAAGCCCGATATACGACAGCATCTCCAAGGAAGGCTACGGGGCTGCGTACTCCCGCATTGACATAAAACGTGCTGCCGATGAGGGAATCATTGACGACAAGGTACTCGCGCTGGGCGGCGTAAATCTGGAGCACATTCCGGATATCCGCTCGATGGGCTTCGGCGGGGCGGTCGTTCTGGGTGCGCTCTGGCAGGCAAAGTCGCCGACAGAATACCTGAAAGCATTGATGAATGCTCTCGACTGATTTGCAGACTTATGAAGCTTGACTGATAGTCAGGCTTTTTTCTTGTAAAGGCCTGACCAAGTGACAAGTGACCAAATTCCGTTTATAAGGTAGAGGCCACAGACAATCGGCATAAAGACGTGTCCCACAGAGACATGCATAGCCAGCTGGAAGACATTGACCAGAAGCCATGCAATCCAGCAGTCCCATTTCTTGAGGGCCGAGAGGAACTGGGCGACAAGGATAAGCACTGTCACACAGGCATCCAGATATGGTATCGGGTCTGAAGGAATCTTGCCAGGGAATACGACATTGCCTGCAAGGCTGATGAACCATCCCCATCCCGCCGCTATGACGAAGACTGAGGCGATAGCCATGGCACGCTGTTTCCAGCTGAGCATTGTCACTTTTAGAGCTCCGCTATCTTCCGAACTCTGTTCGTCTTTGCGGGGATGCGTCCATCTGTAATGCCCCAAGACATTGATTCCCAAAGATATAGGCTGAAGGAGCAAGTTAGCGTAAAGGTTCTTGTTCCAGAACATCAGTAGCAGGAGAAGGGAGTAAAGATACCCCACCCAGAAATTATATTTGCTATTTCGTCCGGCAAGGAATACGCATGTGAGGCCCACGATGGATGTGAGCAGGTCAATGAGCAGGACGGGCGTATCCCCTCCTATAGTGAACAATGTAAAGTTTATCCAGTCCATTATTTTATTTCCAATTCGTTATCTGTCCCAAACGTATATCATTTGAGACCAGTTGATTTCAATAAAAACCGAGTTGAGATTTGCGGGTCTGCCAGCTCGGCTAACCCACTGATCCTTCGAGTGATACCTGCAGAAGTTTTTGAGCCTCGACGGCAAATTCCATCGGCAGTTTGCTCAGGACCTCACGTGCATAGCCATTGACAATGAGCCCTACGGCATCCTCAGGGCCGATTCCGCGCTGGTTGCAATAGAAGAGCTGGTCTTCATTGATTTTGGACGTGGTGGCCTCATGCTCGACGACGGCGGTAGCATTGTCGCTCCTGACGTCAGGGAAGGTATGCGCCCCACAGAGCGAACCGATAAGCAAGCTGTCGCACTGCGAGAAATTTCGGGCTCCGGCTGCTCCAGGAAGCATTCTGACGAGACCGCGGTAACTGTTCTGGCTGTGTCCGGCAGAGATTCCTTTGCTGACAATGCGGCTCTTGGTTCCTTTTCCGACGTGAATCATTTTCGTTCCGGTATCGGCCTGCTGGTAGTTGTTGGTCACGGCGACCGAATAGAACTCTGATGAGGAGTAGTCTCCCTTGAGAATGGTGCTCGGATACTTCCACGTGATGGCGGATCCTGTCTCAACCTGAGTCCATGACAGATGTGCGCCTTCCATACATATTCCCCTCTTGGTCACGAGGTTAAGGATTCCTCCCTTGCCGTTTTCGTCTCCCGGATACCAGTTCTGGACCGTGCTGTATTTCACATCTGCATCTTTCAGTGCAATGATTTCCACGACAGCCGCATGAAGCTGGTTCTCGTCGCGCATAGGAGCGGTGCAGCCCTCCATATAACTCAATGTCGAACCTTCGTCAGCAACGATGAGAGTACGCTCGAACTGGCCGGTTCCCTTCGCATTGATACGGAAATAACTGGAGAGTTCCATCGGGCAGCGCACGCCCTTCGGGATGTAGCAGAATGAGCCGTCGCTGAAAACGGCTGAGTTCAATGCCGCAAAGTAGTTGTCGCCTGACGGAACGACTGTCGCAAGATATTTGCGCACCATGTCAGGATGTTCTTTTACGGCCTCGCTGAACGAGCAGAAGATGATTCCCCTCTCGGCGAGTTCCTTGCGGAACGTCGTAGCCACTGATACTGAGTCGAATACAGCATCCACGGCTGTCACACCCGCCAGGATTTCGCGTTCTTTCAGAGGAATTCCGAGCTTGTCGAAAGTCTCTGCCAGTTTCGGATCTATCTCCTTCGGCCTGTCAGCATCCTTTTTAGGCGCAGCATAGTATATAATATCCTGATAATCAATATGCGGCATGTCCAGATGGCCCCATTCAGGCATTTCCATCTTCTGCCACTTGCGGAAAGCGTCCAGGCGGAAGTCAAGCAGCCACTGTGGTTCACTTTTCCGTTCAGAAATCATGCGTACGATGTCCTCGTTCAGGCCTTTGGGAATAAAGTCCTGGTCAACGTCGGTGACGAATCCTTCTTTATATTCTTTCTTCGTTATATCCTGAAGAAGTTCCTTTTCTTCGTTAATGTCCATATAGTTACAATCTATCACAAGTTGCAGTCGCCCGAATCCGGAATCCCGGCACTGCGAATTTACAAAGTTAGCATTTTCACAAGACAGTAGCAAAGTTAGTGTTCAGCAAGTTTCGGAAGTTGTCAATGCTGCCGTTCAGCGTCCGGAAGTCATTGACAATGACACTCCAAGCAGGTCGGCAAGAACTATTGCAGTCATTGCCTCGACGACTGGCGGGGTGCGCAGGGCGAAGCAGGCATCGTGGCGGCCGCCGATTTCCAGACTCGTCATCTGTCCGGTAGCCACGTTCATGGTTTCCTGAGTCTTTCCGATACTGGATGTCGGCTTGAAAGCCACCCTGAAAATCAATGGATTGCCATTAGTTATCCCGCCATTGACCCCGCCCGCTCCATTTTTCGACGGACGGAACATGAGATGTTGTCCGTGGATTCCGGCATTTGCTCCGGCATTGACCTTTTCCTGTATATCCAGCGGGTCATTGTGCTCCGATCCAGTCATTCTCGCGGCAGCGAATCCGTCTCCGAATTCTATTCCGCGGACTCCGGGGATGGAGAATATCGCATGTGAGACAAGTGATTCTACTGAGTCGAAGAACGGTTCCCCAAGGCCAACAGGCAGGCCCGTAACGGTACATTCCACAATTCCTCCGACAGAATCCCGCTCGGAGATGGCCTTGTCCAGGACCTCGCGCCAGAGTTCGGAATCAGACAGTTTGCCGGCATTGACCTTTCCCTGTAGAGCCTCTTCACGGCTCACGCCTCCGACTTCGACAAGACGTGCGTTGATATTGAACGGACACATCTTCTTCGCGACCACTCCGGCCGCTACTATAGGCAAGGTAAGACGTCCGGAGAAGTGTCCTCCTCCACGCGAGTCATTGAATCCCAGCCACTTGGCATTGGCAGTGTAGTCAGCATGGCCCGGACGGGGAACATCCTTGAACTGTTTATAGTCATCCGGCCTGGTATTCCCGTTGCGGAAGACTATGGTCATGGGAGCGCCTGTTGTGAAGCCGTCCAGCACCCCGCTAAGTATCTCAGGTTCATCGGTTTCCTGTCTAGATGTAGTTCCTTTGGCACCGCTTTTTCTCCTCAGGATGTCCGGCATGAAGTCCGATTCAGACACCGGCAGGCCAGGACGTACTCCGTCGAGCACTACCCCTATCGCTTTCCCATGAGATTCTCCGAAGATGGAGACTCTGAATATTCTGCCGAATGTGTTCATATTGTCTATGATTTACAGTTTTCCGAAAAGTTCCATGAAGGTCGGGAAGGACTTGGATACACATTCGATGTCATCAATGACTATCGGTCCGTCTGCGCCCAGTTCCGCGACTTTCAATGCCATTACCATTCTGTGGTCATGGCTTGAGGTATAGTTTCCGCCTTTGAGAAGGTGGCCGGTGAGGCATCTCTGAGCCAGCGAATGGCCTTCGATTATCATCTTGTCGCCTGATTTTCTGGCCTTTACGCCAAGCTGTACCAGCATTGACAATATCGCTTGAGCTCTGTCGCTTTCCTTATTTGCAAGTCTTCCCACGCCTGCGATTTTGCTGGTTCCCTGGCAGAATGCGGCCAGGATTGCAACTATCGGGAAGAGGTCGGGGCAATTGTTCGCGTCCACGTCAAAGGCATTGAGAGGGGCTTTCTGGACGTGGATTACTCCGCGCGGATCGTCGTCGCCCATCTGGGACAGGCTCGCTCCGGCTT
The DNA here is from genome assembly GCA_934700615.1 of uncultured Bacteroidales bacterium. Lineage (GTDB taxonomy): Bacteria > Bacteroidota > Bacteroidia > Bacteroidales > UBA932 > Cryptobacteroides. The sequence goes on along the minus strand of CAKUXR010000011.1, from coordinate 45,774 downwards.
CCATGAGGATATCCATTATGGAGAGGTCGGCTTGCAGGGACTTGGTATCCAGACCTGAGACATTGACCTTTCCGAAAATTGCTCCTGCAACGAGGAAGTTCGCTGCTGAACTCCAGTCGCCTTCGATGTCCATGTCCGTGGCCTTGTAGCTTTGTCCGCCCTTGATGTGCAATACGATTTCGGTGCAGTCGTTCCAGTCCTGGGACTCGGCGAATTCAGGTCCGCCTTCCATGTCGCACCATATTTTCACGCCGAAGGCCTTGAGCACGTCCATTGTTATGAAGAGGTATGGTATGCTCTTCGGCTCAGTCAGTCTGATGACCGTATCTTCCTGTAACAGAGGCAGTGCCATAAGCAGGCCTGATATCAGTTGCGATCCGCCTGACCCTGATACGGTAACTTTCCCGCCTTCGAGTTTTCCGGAAATTGTCAGTGGCACGTGCACTTCAGAGAAAGATTCCTGCCCTGTCCCGGAAATGGTTTCGAGTCTGACGCCGAATGCGCCCATGATGGCCCTGGCGCCTTTCAATGGCCTTCTTGTCAATGTCCCTTCGCCGCTCACTGTGGCGTTTCCGTCGCCGAGCACCGCCATCAGCGGAATCATCAGTCGTGCAAGAAGTCCGGACTCACCGGCATTGATAGTTTCCGGCTCCAATGCTGCCGCGCCGCGTCCTTTTATTGTCAATGTCGAGCTGTCCTTGGCTACTTTCCCTTCTTTATATGCCAGTCCTACAGTCACTTCCGCGCCAAGGGCCCTGGCAACGGAGATGGCTGATTCGTTGTCGCCGCATGGGGAGTACCCGTTCAATGTAGTCGTTCCTTCTGCCAATGCTGCCGCGATTATCGCCCGCTGTGCAAAGCTCTTGGATGAGGGCATCTGGATTTCGGCTGCGCCGGGGCCATTGTCAATGTCAGAGGAGGATCCTGTCGCGTCGTCGGTTCCGGAGCCGCCAGGATTGCCGATTCCGTATGCATTGACATTGACGCAATTCCCATATACGATGTCGCGCATTTCTCTGGTCGTCATTTGTCCAGGGGCAGCGGTATCTGCCTCATTCAGTGAGGCATAGGTAAATGGAGAGCCTTTGGCCAGGCATTGTATCCGTGATGTTTTTCCGGCTTCGCCCATTGCGAATGCGATGAGTTTGGCAGGGTCGAAGTGGTCATAGAGCGAGAGGACCCGGTCCACGTCTGCGCTCTGGTTGTCGCCTGTGCATGGCGCGGCCATGGTGACTATTTTCGCAATGTCGGCTCCGATGGCAAAACACTTTTCTGTCAATGCCTTAAGGGCTTCTGCCGAGTCGGTCCCATTAAAATCGTGGTATGATCTGACGAACACGGTTCCGTTTTCCCTGGTTTCTCTTCTGAGCCGTTTGGACATCATCGGAGGGGCTTCGATTTCCAGGTCAACAAATGCAGCTCCCGCGTGTATTGCCGTTATCAGTTTGGATTCGACTTCCTGCGAGGCTTTCATCTCAAGTTTCCTGTCGTCCTGCTGGTGACTGCCGGTTTCCTGCCGGCTGGCCTGCACGTGACATTGTCGGTTTTCATATGAGGTCCCGTTCCGGTCAACCTGAAGGTCTTCCGAAATGTTTTCCTGAAGGGTTCCATGCTGAACATTCCGTGGGGTGCCGTTTCCGTGCGTGTGTCCCGCAAGTGTCTGAGACAGACGTTCTTTAACGGCATTGATGCGGCAGGTGGCGACCAGCGGCACATCCGACGTCGAAAACAGTTCTTCTATCTCATCCATGGTCAGCGGGCAGCTGTCCAGCCTGATTTCAGCCATTTCCACATCCCCGCTTTCCAGTATCGCATAGATTTCGTCTATCGTCTTATTCTGTATTGTCGTGCAAATCATTATCCATTTTTTTCTTAACCCACAAAGATACCTTTTTTTCGTATTCGGAGCAACGAGTCACCGCCAGGACTGGAATTGCCGGATGACAAACGGGACGGCGGGACGCATCAGTTCTGGACGCGGGACCATGCTATGACTGTCCACGGTGGCGGGACGGTGCCACAGGCAAGCTCGTAACGCATTGATAATCAAGCACTATTTAATTTGAGTGTGGATTATCGACCTTTTTTTGGCCGGAAATCCACACGCCATTTTATAACACACTGAAAGTCAAACATTTACAAAAATTCATGTGGCGCCGTCCCGACGGGGAGGCTGTCTTAAAAGTCAAACATTTCCCAATAAGAATCAAGAATTCGCTTTAGGGCGTGCATAGGGATACGTATTCGGAGCAACGAGTCACAGCCAGGACCGGAATTGCCGGACGGTAAACGGGATGGCGGGACGGTGCCACGGGCATACTCGTAACGAATTGATAATCAAGCACCATTTTGTTTAAGCGTGGATTATCGACCTTTTTTTGGCCGGAAATCCACATGTCATTTTATAACACGCTGAAAGTCAAACATTTACAAAAATTCATGTGGCGCCGTCCCGACGGGGAGGCTGTCTTAAAAGTCAAACATTTCCCAATAAGAATCAAGAATTCGCTTTAGGGCGTGCATAGGGATACGTATTCGGAGCAACGAGTCACAGCCAGGACCGGAATTGCCGGACGGGAAACGGGATGGCGGGACGGTGCCATGACTGCGGATAGGCGTCCAGTGGTGGAATGGAGACATGGCCGCAGAAACACGCTCGGATCAGGAAATTGGCCCATGCCACAACCGAGGTGACGATTACCACCCGAGCGGGATGGCGGAACGGGAGACATGACTGTCGGGACGCATCAGTTCTGGACGCGGGACCATGCCATGACTACGGTGACGCATTCTGTTCTTATGCGGGACGGCGCCATGACTGTCCACGGTGGCGGGACGGTGCCACGGGCATACTCGTAACGCATTGATAATCAAGTACCATTTTATTTAAGCGTGGATTATCGACCTTTTTTTTGCCGGAAATCCACATGCCATTTTATAACACACTGAAAACCAATTATTTCCAAAAACGCATGTGGCACCGTCCCGACGGGGAGGCTGTTGCAATACGTAACTCCGGAGACGCTTACGTTTTGCTGCCCGATCAGATGTGACCATTTCTTTAGGTTCCAGACTTTGCTCGCTTTGATTTTGGAAAACAAAAGTACGGAACTGCCGACAGCGCGTCAATAAGACATGCAAAAACGACTACAGACCCGTGACGACGGAACGGGAGACATGACTGTCGAGATGCTTACAACTTCCATAAAACAGGTGGTATCAGAATAGTTAAATATTAAAAAAACACTAAAATCTTCCGGAAAAATTTAAAAAACATAAAAACCTGCATTGCAATTTTTAAGTTTCATAGGAGCATTTATTGACTTCTGCTATATTCACGCAAAAAACTTGAATACGATGGACGTCTCTTTTTACCACATCTGCTCATCGGGGACATATAATTCCCTTATGTTCAGAAGCGATTCCGATTTCATAATCGGGATGAATGATTTGTTGGTTTGCTCCACGAAACATGACATTGACATTTACGCATTCTGCCTGATGAACAATCACTTTCATTTTCTAGTTCGCGGGGACTATCAAAACGCCAGAAAGTTTGCTCAACTTTACCTTCAACGGAGAATCCGCCTGATAAGAAAGAAATATTGCGAAATCAAATATGCCTCAGATATCGATTTGAGTATCAAAGTCATAAAAGACATCGAGTATCTCCGTGGGGTCTGCGGTTACATCCTGCGGAATCCAATGTCGGCCGGCATGAATGTCATACCGACTGCATACCCATGGTCATCGGCAAACTTGTATTTCAAGAAACCTGACAGTTATGTTCAAGAAAGACAGCTATCCTCATTGGGAATCCGCAGACAAAGAGAGTTGTTCTCCACAAAGGAACTTCTACCACAAGATTTATTCATTGACAATAATGATATGATTTATCCTGCGCAGTATGTAAAAGTAACAGAACTGGAACAACTCTTCATAAACCCAAGACAGTTTTCATTTTATCTTTCCAAAAACAATGATGTAGAGTTCGAAACAGATTCAGGTATTCTGAAATCCGTCAAATTTAGAGACGATGAACTTTTCCAATCACTTGAAGATATCAGCAAGCGACGGTTCGATAGTGAATATAAGAACTTATCTGTCGAGAAGAGATGTCTTGCAACGATAGAAATGGCAAGAAAATTCCGCGTAACGACAACTAGGGCGTCCCGAATAAGTTCATTGCCACCTAATTTATTGGCTGAATTGCTGGGAAGGTAAGTCAGACTGGAAATCGTTTGCGGACTGAGACAGAACGATGAGGTGACAATGGCCGGGAGAATGAATGGCGCTGGACGGTATTGAGGACATGGACATGGATAGCAGCTGGACGAAAAGGAGTAAGATGGCAAGGAAGGCAAATGTCCGGCAGCTGGACGGCAGAACGGAGACATGACTGCCGAGACGCATCAGTTCTGAACATGGGACCGTACCATGACCGCGGTGACGATTATCGACTCCAGTCGAAGCTTACAGAAATCTCTTTCCGGAGAAGTGGACAAAGAAAGAGCAGAGCAAATAAATGACATGAACCCCGAAAGTAAGACAAATAGCTTTCTGGGTTTATGTTGCAATACGTAACTGCGGAGACGCTTACGGCGCGTCAAACCACCGGAAGCGCGTCAACCCGTAACCGCGGAGACGCTTACCCACGGTGGCGGGACGGCGCCACGGGCACACTCGTAACGCATTGATAATCAAGCACCATTTTGTTTAAGCGTGGATTATCGACCTTTTTTTGAACGGAAATCCACACGTCATTTCATAACACGCTGAAAACCAATCATTTCCAAAAACTCATGTGGCGCCGTCCCGACAGTTTTGCGGCCCGAGCAGCCTTGTCGAGAGCCACAGGACCGGCAACACGTTACACTCACACCCCAAAAAACAAAATGTACAAATTTTGATACATCAAAATTTGTTCAAACTTTTGTATCAAAAAATGAACATTTCCACCGGCAGGTCCTCGATACGGACATCACCGAGGTCGTGGATGAGCACAAAATGGATGATTCCGTTTTCGGCTTTCTTGTCCTTACGCATGGCGGCAGCCAAAGACTCCGTCGGGAACGGGCAAGATGTCGGCAAGCCACAACGGATAAAATCTTGTTGAAGTTTGTCACTCAATGACTTGGATCCAGAACAGTTATTGTCAATGCCAGTCCGCGTCGAATAATAGCGCTCTGACAGCCTTGCCGCGAGAATTATCCCTATCGCAACGGCCTCACCATGCGATATTGCATTGACATTCAATGATTTCCTAGCGCCAGACATTGCCTCCCACTCGATCGCATGAGCGAAAGTATGCCCCAGATTCAGTTTGCGGCGTTCGCCATGCTCAAATTCATCGCGCTCGACAACACCCGCCTTTATCGCCGCAGCCGCGGAGACAAGTCGCTGAAGTTCAGCGCTATGCGCAGCTATCGCACGACCATGGTCAATGCTGCTGTGAATATCAGCCAGCACCTGGACAGCCTTCTCGTAATTGTTGTCAGAATTGTCAATGACAAATGTCTTCAGCAGTTCGGCAGAACCGGAAACAAAGTCCCCATATGGCAATGATTCAAGAACTTGCGGACAGATATACGTAAACTCAGGCTGCCTTATGACACCGAGGATATTCTTATAATTGTCGAGATTCACACCGGTTTTTCCGCCAATTGCGGCATCCACCTGAGCCAGCAAAGTCGTAGGGACATTGGCATATCTGACGCCTCTCTTGTATATTGATGCGGCAAAGCCTGCCATGTCGGAAGTAATGCCGCCGCCGACGGCCAGCACCAGCGCATTCCGGTCAGCATCATTGACCAACAGCCACTTGCAGATATCAAGGACAGTCTGCATTGACTTGTCCTCTTCAGTGGCATTGACATAAAAAATCTTGCCGCCTTCCGGCATTGACACGCACCCGACGATTTCTTCCGCGAATCGCGCGACATTCCGGTCCGCGACGACGAAAACAGCAGGATATCCTTCCAGATACCCTACCACATCAGCACTTTTCTGTCCGTTAAATATTTTGCACTTCATAAAACTGGTCTGCCCACATCGCAGCCGTTAAAGTTATCGATAATTTCGGAGAATCGGAAGGCAAATCCTGCAGACAAACGAGTTTACTGACATATTTTTAGGACCCGCCCGCTGAAAAATTTGGTAATTCGGCAAAAATCCCTAACTTTGCCATTCCAATTCGCGAAATGCCCGAATGGCGGAATTGGTAGACGCGTTGGACTCAAAATCCAATGTCCTTTAAAAGACGTGCCGGTTCGAGCCCGGCTTTGGGCACAGAAAAAGCCTCTCCGAAACCCGGGGAGGCTCTTTTGTCTGGAGGGAAGGGCCCCCAGCCTTGTTTGAGCGAACGGCCACTCTACTCTATCCCCTCTTTGGATATTGCATTTTCAATGACAAAGGACATACTCTTATACTATGCATCAAATATGGCTTACGGTCAGTTAAATAGAATTGCATCACTACATCTGAGATAATCTCAATAGTCTGTCATATAGCAAAGCAAAATTAAATTAGCACATTACCAAAATAACACATCATACGCATCGAAATTCAAAATAATTCGTATCTTTGCGATATCATTGTTGGTAAAACAACATTGTTGAGAAAGCAAGGCAGGTATCTATCCCTTAAATGGGTACCTGCTTTTGTCGTATAGAGGGGAGGTGCTTGAACAAAAGAGAATTTGTCTTTCACACACTCAACAATAATTATCAACAATGCAAAGAAGACAATATTCCACAGTTGTCAAAATCTCCATTGGAGTGGAGGTTTTCAGACTTGTTTGGGTGAAGGCGTACAGACGGCTTCGCTTCGGCAAGATTGAAAGGGTGAAAGGACACTATCGCAGATATTAAGGGTGTCGGTGGTTTTTGAGACTTAACCCTGTGTCCGCATTCGGACACTCTACTCTATCCCCTCTTTTGATATTGCATTTCCAAAATAACACATTATAAGCATCGAAACTCAAAATAATTCGTACCTTTGTGATATTATTTTTGTTAAAACAACATTGTTGACCAAGCAAGGCAGGTATCTATTCCTTAAATGGGTACCTGCCTTTGTCGTCTAAGAGGAAAGGGGTTCAGACTTGTTTGAGCGAAAGTACACTCTACTCTATCCCCTCATTGATATTGCATTTTCAATGACAAAGGATATTGGAAATCCTCCGTCACTTCACGCCATGCCTCATCGGCGTACACCATTAAGAAACAGGGCAAGAGAAAAAACCCTGTGTTCCGCGGTTCAGTACTTTTGTTGTCGGGACGGCGCCACATTCGTTTTTGCAACAGTTTGATTCGCAAGGAGTTACAAAATTAGGCGTGGATTAGTGGCCAAAAAATCAACGGAAATCCACGCTTAAAATAAACGACACTTGATTATCAATGTGTTACAGAGGGGGCCGTGGCATCGTCCCGCCTGCCTGAGTTCGTCCCGACCAGATGATCGTAAAATTCAGCTGGCGGCCACGAGACATGGCCACGCAAATGTTTTTGCGTCATACTGATGTAGCAGAACCACCATGTGAAGGGAACCTCTGCCACGTCAAATGAATCCAGGGCATTGTCAATGCCAATACAGGCGTGGCCAACCACGGAAATCTATGACATGTCGGGAAATCAGGCCGATTTTCACACCGCTCGATGCTCGGCTACGAACCCCCTAAAGAGTTCAAGGATGACTCATCATACTATAAACACTAAACTCTGTCAATCACTACCAAATACCCAAGTAGGACTTAGGTCTTCGTGACTAACAGGGCTTAGTAATCCTCGAAAATCCATCACAAATCTTTACCAACTTATTTTTTTGACGCTTACTTAATGATACAACAAAGGTGACATTTTGCATCAAAATGTCAAAACTTTTTGAAAAAGCCTCTCCGAAACCCGGGGAGGCTCTTTTGTCTGGAGGGAAGGGCCCCTCCTGTACTGTCACAAGAAAGTGCTTATTCTACATCTTCGTATTTTACGGTCGCCTCTTCGTAGTCTGATACTACGAAAGTTCCTATCGTCTTTCCGCCCTCACGTACCGAGATTTCCTGGCCAAGACGGCACAGAAGCTTTCTGCCTTCTGAAACTTCGAAGCCTATGCAGTAATTGGTCTCGTTCGGGTACAGCATATCGGCATCACGCAAATCTGAAAGAGTTACACTGACATCATAATTATTGCAGAAGAACTGCGGCTTGTAGCCCGCAGCCACAGGAGTTTTCCTGTCAGTTATGGTAAACGTACCATAAACCTTCTTGGCAGCTATAATCCTCTCCGTATCAGGAGAAAAGATTGCTGCACCCCTGCCAATGGCACTTTTGTCCAGTTTTGGAGACTCTACGTACATAAATCCCACATTGTCACCAGCCTCTGCATAATCAACAACTTTACGGAGCATCTCAATCTGGGATATGGTCAGATTATAATTCTTATAGGTGTCCTCCACCTGAAGAAGCCTGACCTTGTCATTGGTCCTGACAACTCCTGAACTGATCTTGGTTGTCGTCACAACTCCACGACCGGAAATGGTAAATATATCCTCGACAAACGTCGTGAACGTATCCTCCACTGTAACATTGAAGACCGCCTTGAGCTCCAGACCCTCACCGTGACATGTTCCGGTAAGTTTTGCAGTTCCGGCCGAATGACCGATGATATTCAAATCCGCATCTACAGTCGCAACCTCCGGATTCTCGGACTCGAAAGCCAGGTCATCCCAAATCTTCTCATATTCGGACCATATATAAGGCTTGAGGCTGAGTTTCTCTCCCACGCCGATTGTAGCACTGGTTCTGGAAAGTTTAAGATCCAAAGAAGGATCAGGATCAGGGTCAGGATCAGGCCCCGGTTCAGGAACACTGGTAGTACCCACAGTCACCTCGCAAACCTTAGTGAAATCTCCATCATGGGTATATACGGAAATTTTAGCCTTTCCGACCTTCACAGCCTTTACCAGACCCTTGTCATCCACGGTCGCAATGTTCTCGTCGTCACTGTCCCAAGTAACTCTCTTATCCGTCGCATCCTCAGGCAAGACACTGGCAAGAAGCTGGAAATCATCCCCGACCTTAAGATCTATCGAAGTCTTATTCAAGCTGACACCGGTCACAGGTATCTTGGTCGGCTCCTTATCCTTCTTGCAGGAACTGATGGCGAGCACCACTCCCAGCGCAATCGCCAATCCGGTCAATAATCTCATTTTCATTGTATGTAGTTTTAAGTGGTTATCCGTGGCTTGCAATATTATGATAATGAGACCAACAATACAAACGGATGGCATACGTAATTATACGTAGGTACGTGAAAAATACGTAACATTTTTCTACATTTGCAGAAACACCATAACCAAATGAAGGAAAACCGGGCCATCGACAACAACACCTACTTCGACGCCGTCACCACGATGCTGAAGGAAGGACAGGACGTAACCATCAACGTCAGAGGCGCCAGCATGCTCCCGTTTCTCTCGGAAAGCCGCGGCGACCAAGTCATTCTCGAAGGAGCCGAAGCCGGCACGCCTGACGGCCGCGAAAGGGTAAAGGTCAATGTCAATGATATTGTCCTGTTCCGCCTCGGGGACCGATATATCCTCCACCGGATCCTCAAAATCAATGACAATGACATCGCGGAAATCCAGGGCGACGGCATCCTCAATGCCAAAGAACATTGCCATAGGGACCAGATTCTGGCCCGCGTCAGCACAATAATCCGCTGCGGCAAAGACGCCATAAACACAAAATCATCCACATACCGACGAAACGTCAGGATATGGATGATTCTCAAACCATTACGCAGGCCAATGCTATGGCTCTGGAAACGTCTATTCCTCTGATTCCAACACAAATACAGCGCTGTCATACACCTTTTTCAAAGGCGGATTCACGCCTTTGTTCATCAGCATTGACCCAGACAGGACCTTTCCTGAGAACCAGCTCGAAGACTTGTCGACATTGACCTCTGCAATACGATAGTTCTTGTCGGCATCAAGCCCGTCCAGACGGAACTGCGGAGCCGAAGTGCGGGTGTCATAACTGATGCAATAAGCGAAGAATACAGCGCGCTTCTTGTCAGGAGTCACGTAAAGTACCCCATAAGCACCCGACTTGTCATAAGGAGAACCGATTCTGTACAAATCTCCTGTCATGATGATGTCACGATACTCCTTATAGCTGGCAATCGCCCTTCTGGCGAACTCCTTCTCGCTGTCTGTCATTGACTTTGGCTGAAGTTCCATACCGAGCCTTCCGGCGCATGCGATATCGAAACGGAACTTTATCGGAGTTATGTTGCCTGTCTGGTGATTAGGAACCGCCGAGACGTGGGAACCCATCTGGTTTGCAGGATAAAACAGGCTTGTACCGTACTGGATGCCGGTTCTTGTCAATGCCTCTGTATCGTCACTTGTCCAGAATTCATCGAAATACTTCAGCTCACCATACTCTACCCTTCCGCCGCCTGAGGCACATGCCTGAACCATCACATCCGGATACTTGGCACGCACACGCTCCATCACATTGTACAATCCCTGCGCATACCTTACCCAGAACATCGTCTGTTCATCAGACGGAAGACAAGACGAGCCCACATTTTCCACATGACGGTTGGCATCCCACTTTATATAGTCAATCTTGTCGGAGAGTTTCATCACATCATCGAAAACGCCATAGACAAAGTCCTGAACCTTAGGATTTGACAAGTCCAGAAGGTACTGGCTGCGCATCGCAGTAGCAGCGTGGACATTGTCCTTGACAATCCAGTCCGGATGCTTCTCATAAAGCTCGCTTTTAGGATTGACCATCTCCGGCTCGATCCAGATGCCGAACTTGAGGTCTTTCTCGTGCGCATGGGATGCGATAAAGTCAATGCCTTCAGGCAGTTTGGCAACATTGACCTGCCAATCGCCCAGACCGGCCTTGTCATTGTTGCGTGGATATTTGTTGGCAAACCAGCCGTCATCCAGGACAAACATCTCAAGCCCCATGTCGGCCGCATCATCGATCATGTCGGTCAATGTCTTGGCATTGAAATCGAAATACGCGCCTTCCCAGCTGTTCAGAAGAGTCGGCACCATTCCATATCCGCTGTGCATCCAATAATCGCGGGCCCACCTGTGGAGATTTCTGCTGGCCTGGCCCGCTCCCCTGTCACTGAAAGTCCAGATCATCTCCGGGGTAGAGAAAGACTCGCCCTTGGCCAATGTATATGCTGAAGCGTATGGATTGATTCCGGCAAGGATATTCAGTATGTTGAACTCGGTAAGTTCAAAGTTCAGTCTGAAGTTTCCGCTCCAGGCCAATGCTCCGGCTATCACATCTCCTGTGGTCTCGCTGAACGTGTCGGTATCAAGGCTTATCATGAACGCAGGATTTTCCGTATGTGTGGTACGGGTTCCCTTCTTGCTCTCTATGGTCTTTATCCCGTGTGTCAGCAAGGTATTGTCAACACGTGCCTCATGAGCCCAGGAGCCATACAGATGTGTAAGGAGATATTTGTCTGCCCTTATCGGCAATGCAGACGAATAGTAGTTGCGCAATATCACGGCACCTTTTTCATTGTTTCTGATTACAGAATGGGCCGTGATCACATTCTGTTTCTTATACGCAGTATAGACCAGATCGACATCCACGCCTTCAGCCTTGTCTGCCAGATGTATGGTCGTCTCTGTTATATTGTTGTCTGCCAATGTCCTGGTCTCGTGGGAAAGATATCTGAGCTCGGTATTCAGATCCCCGTTCTTATGGGTGATTGCCAATGCAGGTTCGTTGAAGCCCCTCCAGCCCTGTGTAGGATAGGTCTCGTAAGGAGCGCCATGATTGCCGTGGATTCCGCTCTTGAAATCAGAAAAAGCCGACGCATCTTCTATGGCACCGCCGAAATGCAGCGTATTCAGGCGCCCGTCCTGCTCCACCAGGATAATCATGGAAACATTGTCGGTCCTGATATTGATTACAGGACCTTTTGCCTTGGCTGTACATGCCAGAAGTGCCAGCACGGCAATTGTCAAGATTTTCTTCATCGTTGTCATTAGTTCGTCAATATGGTTAAAAACAAAAAAAGCCACTCGGAATGAGCGGCTTCGTAGAGCGGAAAACGAGACTTGAACTCGCGACCCCAACCTTGGCAAGGTTGTGCTCTACCAACTGAGCTATTTCCGCATTTTGTAATCCCTATTGGTGTTTCGGGATTGCAAAGATAGGTATAATTTCTGGCTCTCCAAATTTTTTTGATGTTTTTTTGCAAATTTCTTCAATTGAGCAGCCCAATTGCGGAATATTTACATAAAACCACAGTGAAAGAGCCCATGAAAAGACTAAACCTCTACGCAAGAACTGAACTCCCGAAGGAAGCGCATGTCATTCTCGAAGTAATGACGGAGGTCATTGACCTGCCACTTCAGCATCGCGATACGCTCAATTCCCATTCCGAAAGCGAAGCCGGAATATTTCTTGCTGTCAATGCCGGAAGCCTCGAGCACGTTAGGATCCACCATACCGCAGCCGAGAATCTCGAGCCAGCCTGTTCCTTTACAGATGTTGCAGCCCTTTCCGTGACAGATGTTGCAGCTTACATCCACCTCAGCTGAAGGCTCAGTGAACGGGAAGTAAGAAGGACGCATACGGATCTGTGTATCAGGACCGAACATCTCACGCGCGAACAGGAGAATAGCCTGCTTGAGGTCTGCAAATGTCACATGCTCGTCGATGTAAAGTCCCTCAACCTGATGGAAGATGCAGTGGGCACGGGCTGAAATAGCCTCGTTTCTGAACACTCTGCCAGGACAAATCACACGGATAGGGAGTTTCATATTCTCCATCGCACGGACCTGGACACTGGATGTATGGGTACGGAGAAGAAGCGGATCCTCATGACCTACAGACACGAAGAAGGTGTCCTGCATATCTCTCGCCGGATGGTTCGGAGGGAAGTTCAATGCCTCGAAAACGTGGTAGTCATCCTCGATTTCCGGTCCTTCGGCAACATCGTAACCGAATTTGCGGAAGATATTTACGATCTGCTGTCTTGCTATAGATACGGGATGCCTTGTTCCAAGAGCAATCGGGTCTCCCGGAATTGTCGCGTCGAATGCTTCAGAAGATGCTGATGCTGAAGTCGCTGCAGCAGCTTTCAACTCCTCGATTTTGGCTGACGCTTCCTTCTTCAGGACATTGAGTTTCTGTCCGAACTCTTTCTTGAGCTCCGGAGCTACTGTCCTGAACTCCTCAAAAAGCTTGGTAATTTCACCTTTCTTTCCGAGAAGACGGACTCTGGCGTCTTCCACATCCTTCTCTGTCTTGCATTTGAGATCCCTGATCTCAGCAAAGAGCTGCTCTATTTCCTCTTTCATATATTCAATTCCTTAGTGTGAACTGCAAATTTAATCAATTTCCCGTTAAGATATCCTAATGCAATGCACTTTTAGTAAACGTTAAAATGACATTGGCTTTTCTTTCTTCGCAGGCTGCGCGGTTGCGGACGACTTCTGCATCTTCTCCTTACGCTTTTCTCTGGCCTTGATGTTCTTCGCGGCTCCGGTTTTCAGATACAGGGCCCACTGCTCAGGAGTAAAAATCTTCTTGTAGGTATTGTCAATCTGTTCGAACCACTTGTCTCTCACTGACATATAGAGGTCATAGTTCTCGACGCGGGCTGACTGGAGTTTGTTCATTTCGTCCTGAAGCGCCGTAAAATCGTGCTGGAGAGTGGAATCGACATAGAACACCTGCCAATATTCGAGTTTCAGAAGTTCTCCGAGACGGTCTGCCTCTTTGGCCGCCATTTCCTCAGGAGTCTGCACTTTCTGCTCCTCCTGCTCCTGCGCAAAAGCATTGACAGAACCGAAAATCAGCATTGACAAGATAATATACAGAAGCCTCTTCATAAGCAAGAATCCGTTTTATTAATTGTAGAACGTATTATTTCATTATATTTGTAAGCGGGACCACTACATCCCGTTCCGACAAAAGTAATGAATAATTAGTATAGAAACAAAAAACAGCATTGACTATGAAGTTGAAAGCATTTCTCTGCTCGGCGGCGGTTCTTTTTTCCGCATTCGCTTCGAACAACGCAGAGGCATGTACAAATGTCATCGTGACAAAGGGAGCCAGCACCGACGGCTCCTGCATGGTATCATACGCAGCGGACTCGCACTTCCTTTACGGAGAACTTTATTTCAAGCCTCAGGCAGACTGGAAAATCGGGAGCAAACTACGCATAAATGAGTGGGATACCGGAAAATTTCTCGGACTTATAGACCAGGTTGAGCACACTTACAAGACAGTCGGCAACATGAATGAGCATCAGCTTATCATTGCCGAGACCACTTTCGGCGGACGTCCCGAGCTTGCTGACCCTGACGGAGTCATGGACTACGGTTCACTTATCTACGTTACACTCCAGAGGGCGAAGACAGCCAGGGAAGCCATCAAGATAATGACATCATTGACAGCTACTTACGGCTACTATTCAGGCGGAGAGTCTTTCTCGATTGCCGACAAGAACGAGGCTTGGATTCTCGAAATGGTAGGAAAAGGTTCGAATGTCGTCAACGGAAAGAATACCGACAAAGGTTCCGTATGGGTTGCCAGAAGAATTCCTGACGGATATATCTGCAGCCACGCGAACCAGTCCAGGATTTCCACTTTCCCTCTCGACGACCCTGAGAACTGCCTCTATGCAGAGGACGTCATCGAGTTCGCACGCAGAAAGGGCTGGTACAGCGGTCCGGACAGCGAGTTCAGTTTCTGCGACACCTATTGCCCTGCAGATTTCGGTTCTCTCAGAGGATGCGAGGCAAGGGCATGGAGCGCTTTCAATATCCTGAGCGGCGGCTGGTTCACTTTCGAGGATGAATCAGGAAATCTCGTCACCAAGGACGCATACTCATACATCGACTATGCTATGGGCCACAATGCCGAGAACAAGATGCCTTTGTGGATCAAACCTTCGAAGAAAGTCTCCTTGAAAAACGTCGCTGACGTGATGAGGGACCACTACGAGGGCACCCCTATGGACATGACACAGGATATCGGAGCCGGCGGCAATGCACTGCCTTACAGATGGCGTCCTATGGATTTCGAGTACAACGGAAAGAAATATACCAATGAGAGGGCAATCGCTACCCAGCAGACCGGTTTCTGGTTCGTAGGTCAGGCCAGAGGAAACTATCCTGATGTAATCGGAGGCATAATCTGGTTTGGAACTGATGATGCTGCAACATCTTATCTGACACCTGTTTACACAAATACAGACAAGGTTCCGGGATGTTTCAAAGAGGGCAACGGAGACCTTCTCCACTACAGCGCAAACTCTTCATTCTGGATCAACAACAGGATTTCCAACTCCTGCTACAGGATGTACAACATCATGGCTCCATACGTACGCGAGCGCATTGACAAATTCGAAAACGAGCAGATTGCAAAGATTCATGAAAATGACAACAAGGCTCTCGACTTGTACAAGAAAGCCATGGACAGCGCCGAGAAGAAGGGCAAGAAGACCAATGCATCATATGACGTAATGTCCGATACCGGAAACGCCTTCCTCCCTGTCAGGAGACTTCTGACCAAGTACTCTGTCAATACTGCACAGCAGATGTTCAGAGAGTGGAAAGCATTGGAAATCACCCTCTTGGTCAAATATATCGACGGAAATGTGAAGGCACAGAACCCTGACGGGACATTCAAGCATTCCGAATATTCGACAGGCATTCCTGAAGACCTCACCCAGCCGGGCTACACCGACGTATGGAAAGAGGCTGTCGTCCATTTCCACGGAGACGTAATCGAGGAAAAATAAGGACACTGTCAATGCCGACAGACATTCCGCCAAGGCGGAACACAAAAAAGCGTTTCCAAAATCTTCCGGTTTTGGAAACGCTTTTCGATTATGTCACAGCGGATTACCCGCCATCAGCTACAATACTCTTTCGGCTTTGGCCTCATCAGGTCTGTTTCTCAGCACAATCTCGCCATCGGCGACATCAGCCTCCACGACAGAATCCTTGTGCACGGTACCGTCAAGAATAGCCTTCGCAAGCTTGTTGACCAGTTCACGCTGCATCACCCTCTTGATAGGACGGGCACCGAATGCCGGATCATAGCCCTTGTCGGTCATATAGTCCTCGAACGCATCGGTGAATGATATCTCGACGCCATCCTCGGAAAGTTTATGCTTGAGAGCAGCCATCTGGATATGTAGGATATCCCTGATGTCATTTCTGGTAAGAGGCTCGAACATTATGATCTCATCGATTCTGTTCAGGAATTCCGGACGTATCGTCTGTTTGAGAACGTCAAGAATCTTACACTTGCACTCTTCGAGCATTTCACCCCTCTTGGTCATCGCAGAAGCCTCTGCTGAAGGATCCATTCCTTTGGCACCGACTTCAGGAAGCCTGTCCATGTAGTTCTGTATGATATCAGAACCGACATTTGAGGTCATTATGATGATTGTGTTCTTGAAATCGACCGTACGGCCCTTATTGTCAGTAAGCCTACCATCATCAAGCACCTGAAGAAGGATGTTGAACACATCAGGATGTGCCTTCTCTATCTCATCCAGAAGCACTACGGAGTAAGGTTTACGTCTTACTGCCTCTGTAAGCTGACCACCTTCATCATATCCCACATATCCCGGAGGGGCACCGATAAGACGGCTCACTGTATGACGCTCCTGGTATTCACTCATATCAATACGGGTAATCATATTCTCGTCATTGAAAAGGAATTCAGCAAGAGCCTTCGCAAGTTCGGTCTTACCTACACCGGTGGTACCCATGAACAGGAATGAACCGATAGGTCTCTTCTCGTTGGACAGACCCGCACGGCTCCTTCTGACCGCATCAGCGACAGCATGGATAGCCTGGTCCTGGCCCACTACTCTCTTATGGAGTTCATCCTCCATACGGAGCAGCTTTTCCTTCTCGCTCTCGAGCATCCTGTTGACCGGTATACCTGTCCAACGGGATACTACATCGGCGATGTCTTCAGGGGTAACAGCCTCAGTGATAATAGGATCCTTAATGGCAGCCTGCCTTGTCTCGAGATCGGTAATCTTCTTCTGGGCCTCTGCCATACGGCCATAGCGCAGTTCAGCGACCTTGCCATAGTCACCGCTCCTTTCGGCGGCCTGAGCCTGTATCTTGTACTCCTCAAGCTGCTGGCGGGCAGTCTGGATACCTGAAAGGATACCTTTCTCCTCTTCCCATTTCTTCATGAGGACTGCCTTCTTCTCACCAAGTTCCTTCAGCTGGGACTCGATGTTCTCAAGTTTGAGGGACACGCCCTCGCGTTTGATGGCTTCCTTCTCGATTTCAAGCTGCCTGATCTGGCTGTTGAGTTCATCAATAGGCTCAGGCACCGAGTTCATCTCAAGACGAAGCTTTGAAGCGGCTTCATCGACCAGGTCAATGGCCTTGTCCGGAAGGAACCTGCTTGTGATATACCTGTGGGACAGGTTCACGGCAGCAATAAGCGCATCATCCTCGATACGTACCCTATGGTGGTTTTCATATCTTTCCTTCAGGCCCCTGAGGATGGCGATGGATTCAGCCGGCGTAGGCTCATCGACCATAACCATCTGGAATCTTCTTTCCAATGCCTTATCAGCCTCGAAGTACTTCTGATACTCGTCCAATGTAGTGGAACCGATGGTCCTCAGTTCTCCTCTTGCCAATGCCGGTTTGAGGATATTGGAAGCGTCCATAGCGCCTGATGCCCTGCCGGCACCGACAAGGGTATGGATCTCATCAATGAACAGGATTATCTGTCCCTGACTGTCGACCACATCCTTGACCACGCCTTTCAGACGTTCCTCAAACTCACCCTGATATTTTGCACCTGCTATAAGTGCGCCCATATCAAGCGAATAGACCAGTTTGTCCTTCAAGTTCTCAGGCACAGCGCCATCTACGATTTTCTGCGCAAGACCCTCTGCGATAGCGGTCTTGCCCACACCCGGTTCACCGACCAGGATAGGGTTGTTCTTGGTCCTTCTGCTAAGTATCTGAAGGACACGCCTTATCTCTTCATCCCTGCCGATCACCGGGTCCAGTTTCCCCGCAGCCGCCCGCTCATTCAGATTGGTGGCGAACTTGCTCAGGAATTCCAATTTCCCGGAGGATCCGTTGTTCTGCATGTTGTAGTTATCCATATAATAAATCTCCTTTTTGTCTCCGGAACCACCCGAGGCACTGACCTTGGGAGCGGCAACACCTCTAACGGGCTATAGCCGTCTGCTCCGAAGAACAAACGGCTATAGTTCAAATTATATTCCCGACCCGGATTACTGACAATTTGTCATATCCGGAGATTTATCTTGTCAGATTATTACTCCGCCTCTGCAGCGTTCTGGGTATCAGCCTGCTGTGCAGGTGCTGTCTGAGATGGAGCTGAAGGGAATGCAGGCTGCTCTGTAGCCGCTCCCTCGATCTTATTGGTGATATCTACCTGAGTACCAGTAGTTCCCATAGTGAAAGAAGAAATAACTGATACGATAACGATAAATGCGACAAGGCCCCATGTAACTTTCTCAAGGATATTGGCAGTCTGTCTTACACCGAAAGTCTGGTTACCTGCAACGAAGTTGCTTGCCATGCTGTCGCCCTTTCCGTTCTGAAGAAGAACTGCGATAGTAAGCAGAATACTTGCGATAACAACAAGACTAACAAGAATAGTAAAAACTATGTTCATAATGATTGATTATTTATCAATTTGTCCAATTCTTTAATAAGGGATGCAAAGTAAGCACTTTTTTCCGGGAATGCCAAAATTAGTTTAGCATAAATTTTCCTGGCCTGCTCGAAATAGCCCTGCTCCGCATAAATCTGCGCCAATGTCTCTGTGCAGAAATCCAGTCCCGGACCACCCTCCGGGGACTCCTGACCGGCCTTTTTCTTTATCGGCTGAGGAACAAACACATTGTCTTCCGCCTTTCTGACTTTCTCATAGTCAGTCTGTGAAAAGAAATCGCCTCCGACCACATGTACCTTCCTGCCTTCGCTTTCCGTCTTGGAGTTCTCCTCCCGTTTTTTCTCGTCAATGTAGGTCCCGAGCAGACTTTCCAGGTCCTTGTCGGCGTAATCAGCGCTCTTTCCCTGCCTCATTATCTCGGCAATCATTCCCCTGTCCCCGACATACATCGCCTGGTCGGAAAACTGGGACACGCCCCAGGATTCGCCGCCCATTCCCGCCATGCGCTGACAGAGTTCCTTCCTCGCCGCACCATACCAAGGATAAAGATTGACAACTCCTGCCAACTCATCCATTGTCAATGACTTGAGATTTATAGCTTTCTGCTCCATACTCATTACCAGTTAGCTACAGTAGCATTGAAAATATCCTCGCAGAGTTTCTCGATAATCTCGTCGCAGAGCGTACTCTCCACAGCATCAAGAGACTGCGTGGAGTCATAGTCGGCATAAGCGGAAAACGACTTGCTCTGGAAATCATCCTCCGGATACTTCCTGTTCGCAAAGTCAATGCGGACCGTGACCGTAAGCCTGTTTTGCGCGGCCACTTCATTGGCAGTCACCGCCATAGCCCTCACGTCATACCCTGTGACCGAACCTGTTATCTCCAGGTCTCCGTCCATATCCACCTGCTCCAGACGGGTCATCTTGCGGAACTTGTCCTTAAGCGACTCGGTCAGGCTGTTGCTCAATGTAGGATTCACCTTGAGAGCCTTGTACTCGAAATAGTTTATAGTGACCGTCTTGACATCCGACTGAATGGAAGTTCCTGTAAATGAATATATTCCGCAGGAGTGAACCACCAGCGCGGCAAATATCAATGACAGGACGATTCCTGTCAATGCCAAAATGCTTCTATGTCCTCTGATTATCATCCTTTCAATGCTTTATTCGCCCGCCTTGGCATCTTTTCCGTCCTTGGATATCTTGCGGTACAATGTCCTCTCGGAGATTCCGAGTTCCTTGGCGGCTTTCTTTCTGTTTCCGTTATACTTCTCCAGAGCCTTATGGATCATATCCTGATAAGCCTGCTCAATCGAGCAGTTGTCAAGCTTCTCCGCCTCCTTCACCTCTTCTCTATGGTCCTGAACATCAACATCCTGATTGTCAGCGGCCCAGTCAGGTTCAGGCTTGGACACATAACTTCCGCCCATGTCATAAGCCGGAGGGGCCAATGTCTTCCTGTCGTCATGCACCGGCTCGGCAGCCTGACGGAAATTCCCTGAAGCGACAATAGCCTTCAGCTTGTTGACCTCGGCATTGAGGGCATACAAGGCCTTGTATATCTCCTGCTTTTCATCATCATTGATGGTGCTCCCCTCACGTTTATATTGCACCGGCATTGACTCAGCCTCCTCTTTCGGCAGGTATGACGAGAGAGACGCAGCATCAATCTCGCACCTCGTGAGACCCGGCGCAAGCCTCTGGCCCTCAAGCGCGGACACGGTATTGGCGACGTTCTGCAACTGTCGTATGTTTCCCGGCCAGCGGTATTTGGTGAGAAGTTCTATCGCATCGTGTGTCAATGTTATCTTGCTCATGCCGTATTTCTCGGAAAAATCCGAAGTGAACTTCCTGAACAGCAGATAGATATCCTCTTTGCGGTCACGGAGTGCAGGCATGGTGATCTGGATGGCATTGAGCCTGTAGTACAGGTCAGCCCTGAACTTTCCCTGCGAGACGGCATACATCAGATTGACATTGGTGGCGGCAATGACGCGCACGTCTGTCTTGCTTACTTTCGACGAACCGACACGGATGTACTCCCCGGACTGCAGCACCCTGAGGAGCTTGGCCTGGGAAGAAAGCGGCAATTCACCCACCTCGTCCAGAAAAAGCGTACCGCCGTCAGCCTCCTCGAAATAACCCTTGCGGGCCTCAATCGCCCCGGTAAAAGAACCCTTTTCATGACCGAAAAGTTCCGAGTCAATGGTACCCTCCGGAATCGCACCGCAGTTTACAGCAAAATACTTTGCGTTTTTCCTCCTGCTGAACTGGTGGATTATCTTCGGAATGTTGTCTTTTCCGACTCCGCTTTCGCCTGTCACAAGGACTGTCAGGTCGGTCGGAGCCACAGCTACAGCCATCTCCAGAGCCCTGTTCAGGGCCGGATCATTACCGATTATGTCGTACTTATTTTTAAGTTTCTGTAAGTCTTGTGTATCCATATCAAGACAAAGTTACAAAATCGATTGAAATTATAAAGCCATGCCATCGAAAATCGCAAAAATATTAGTAACTTGGCGCAAAATTTGGAGAAATTTACAATTCAGTTATAAAAAACATTTATTTTATCAATCATGAGAAAGGAAATCAAATCATTGGCAGTCGCAGTCATGGGACTTGCAGCTGTTGCTTGTGCTTCTCCTGAGAAGATGGCTGAGATGGCAGAGAGCGTTATCGTGAACTGCGATCCTTCACCACTTGAAGTTGTAGCCGGTAAAATCGACGCAACTGTATCTGTAACCTATCCTGCTGACTACTTCCATCCGAAGGCTATCCTCGAGGTTACTCCAGTTCTCGTTTATGATGGAGGCGAGGTTACCATGACTCCATTCATGTATCAGGGCGAAAAAGTTAAGGACAACTACACCGTAGTTTCTTCAGACGGCCAGACCGTTACAGAAAGAGTTCACTTCGACTATGTAAAGGGTATGGAGCAGTCTCACCTCGAACTCCGCGGTGTCGTAAAATACAAGAAGAAATCAGTTGATCTTCCTGTAAAGAAGGTTGCTGACGGAGCTAACACAACTTACATGCTCGTTGGTATCGGCGAGGGTCTCGGTTCAGTAGCTTACAAGGCTGACAACTACCAGGAGGTTATCCCTCAGACAGCTGAAGGCCAGATTCTTTACACTATCAATTCTGCTGATGTCCGCAGCAAAGAGCTGAAATCAGAGTCTATCAAGGATTTCCAGGCAGCTCTCGATGAGATCAAGAACAACGACAGAAAGACCCTCAAGGGAACTGAGGTTGTTGCATACGCATCTCCAGATGGCGGACAGGACCTGAACGCCAAACTTTCTGACAAGCGTTCTAAGAGCGCTGACAAGGCTTGGAGCAAGGTCGTTAAGGGCAAAGAGGTTTCTGATCCGGCTGTGAAGAGCGTAGGTCAGGACTGGGAAGGCTTCCAGGAGCTCGTTGCTGAGTCTAACATCGAGGATAAGGATCTCATCATCCGCGTTCTTTCTATGTACAGCGATCCTGCAGTTCGTGAGAGCGAGATCAAGAACATGTCTGAAGTTTACACAACTCTTAAGAAAGAGGTTCTCCCTGAACTCCGTCGTGCAAGATTCATCGCTAACGTTGAATATCAGAACTACACCAAGGATGAGCTCCTCAAGCTCGTTGAAGAGAACAGCGATGTTCTTGACGAAGAGGCTCTCCTCCGTTCAGCTACTCTCGTAAGAGACGCCAAGACAAAAGAGGCTCTCTACAAGAAGGCTGTCGAGAAATACAACAGCGACCGCGCTCAGTTCAACCTCGGCGTACTCTATCTCAATACAGACGACCTCAAGGCTGCTGAGAACGCATTCGCTAAGGTTCAGACCAAAGATGCTGACCTCGAGAACGCTAATGGTGTCATCGCTCTCCGTAAGGGTGACCTCGCTGCTGCACAGAAGTCATTCGCTGCTGCAGGTGCTAAAGAAAACCAGGCTGTAGTTGACATTCTCAACGGTAACTATGAGAAGGCTGCTGCCGCTCTCAAGGGTACAAACTCATTCAACGAGGCTCTCGCTGATGTACTCGTAGGCAAACCGGCTGAGGCTGCTGCCGCTCTCAAGTGCCAGTGCCCTAGAGCTAACTACCTCCGCGCTATCATCGCTGCCCGTCAGGGTAAGGCTGCTGACGTCAAGACATATCTTGAGAAGGCTAGCGCAAACGCTGAGCTCAAGGCTCGCGCTGAGAAGGATATCGAGTTCGCTCAGTACAGATAATTCCAGATAGCGCTTTAGCGCTGTTCATCATAACGCCGGAAATGCAATCGTCATTTCCGGCGTTTTTTTGTATCATATACTTGCATATCAGAGAGCGGGCTAGCCCGACACTGCAATCGACAAATGGCCCTACAAATGCAGGCAAACGATTTATTTTAAGCGTCATATACGCAGCTGACACTCAGCACGCTTGACAATATATTGCGGCTTGTAGAGCAGGTACGCATAGATAAAATTAAGGCCGGCTGGAAGCTAATCCAGCCGGCCTTAAAAACTTATCTGTAAGTCTTATTATTTAGAAGACTTTGCAGCCTTTCTCTTTTCAATGAATGCTGTTACATCATACATCACTGGAGTACCGATGAAGATAGATGCATAGGTACCGAAGCAGATACCGAGGATCAATGCTACTGAGAGACCTCTGATGGACTCACCACCGAAGATTGCGATAGCAAGCATAGTAACGAGGGTTGATACAGAAGTATTGATTGTTCTGGTAAGGGTGCTGTTGATAGCCTGGTTTGCATTGGTTCTCAAATCAGCCTTCGGATGCAGAGTCTTGTACTCACGGATTCGGTCGAAGATCACCACGTTATCATTGATAGCGTAACCGATGATGGTAAGGATCGCCGCGATGAAGGTCTGGTCAACGTCAAGGTTGAACGGAAGTATTCCGGAGAACAATGAGAAGAATCCGATGACGATGATTGCAGTATGTGCAAGTGAAACGACACCGCCGAGACCCCATGCCCAGCCGTTGAATCGAACTGCGATATAAGCGAAGATTACAAACAGCGCGATAAGCACGGCGATGATTGCTGATCTCTTCATATCGTTGGCGATAGTAGGACCTACCTTGTCAGAAGAAATGATACCGTTAGGGTTGTCAAGAGTAGAAGTAAACTCGTCGATTGTCATATCCTTCTCTGCGAAGAAGCCCTTCAATGCGTGATAAAGCATTGACTCAACCTCTGCGTCAACCTCGCTTGACTCATTCTCAACCTTATACTTGGTAGTAATCTTCATCTGGCTGTCACCACCGAACTGCTTAACCTCTACAGACTCGTTGAATTCCTTCTCGGTAGCCTCTCTGACGGCCTCAGCAGTAACAGGAGCGTCAAATCTTACGACGTATGTACGACCACCGGTGAAGTCAACACCATAGGTAAAGCCCTTGAAGCCGATAGACAAAATGGCGATTACGATGAGAACGCCTGAGAACATGTAAGAGAATTTCTTCTTGCCGATGAAATCGAAATGAGTGTGCTTGAGGAAATCCTTTGTAAGGTTGTTCTCGAAAGATACGTTCTTGCCCTTGGTAACTCTGTCGTCAAATATGATTCTTGTAATGAAGATAGAAGTGATGACAGATGTGATGATACCGATGATAAGTGTGGTAGCGAAGCCCTGGACAGGACCTGAACCGAACACGAAGAGAACGATACCGGTAAGCAATGTGGTTACCTGACCGTCGATAATTGCAGAGTAAGCGTTGGAATAACCGTCAGCGATAGCCTTTGAAAGACCCTTGCCTGCTGCAAGCTCTTCCTTGATACGCTCATAGATAATCACGTTGGCATCGACCGCCATACCCATTGTGAGGACGAGACCGGCAATACCCGGCAATGTCAATACTGCACCGAATGATACGAGTGTACCGAACAGGAAGAGAACATTGACAAGAAGCGCGATATCAGCAACCACACCGGCGCCGCTGTAGAAGAATACCATGTAAGCGAGCACCAGGAGGAAGGCGATGATGAATGAGATGAGACCTGCCCTGATGGACTCTGATCCGAGTGAAGGACCTACGACCTGCTCCTGGATAATCTTTGCAGGTGCAGGAAGCTTACCTGAATTCAATACGTTGGCAAGGTCAGTTGCCTCCTCTACTCCGAAGTGTCCTGAAATTTCAGAGTTACCGCCTGAGATTTCAGAGTTCACGTTAGGATAAGAATATACGAGGTCATCAAGAACGATGGCAATCTGTTTTCCGATATTGTCCTTTGTAAGACGAGCCCAGATGGAAGCGCCCTCTGCATTCATTGACATTGACACAGTAGGATTTCCCTTGTTCACACCCTGGCCGCTGTAAGATACGCGGGCATCGGTAACTGCGCCTCCGTCGAGAGGAGCCTTTCCGTCTCTTGTAGCAGCCTTGATGGCAACGAGTTCGAAGATGTTGCCGCCCTGAACGTACTCAGAAGGCTTTACTGACCACATTGGTCTGAACTCTGGAGGGAAAATGCCTCTGACCTCAGGAGATTTGAGGAGTCTGTTCACCCTTGCAGTATCGCTGCCCTGTGCAAAACCGATGCAGGCACCGCTTCTGAAGCCTGAAGGCTGGAGAACCGAGAAGAGCGGATGAGCTGCTCTCTGTGCTGCGGTCTGAGCGTCGCTGCTGTTGCTGAGCTCACGGGCGAGAACTGAAGAGTCTGCTGCAGCCTCCTCTGCAGATGCTGTCAATGTGGAATCCTCAGCTGCTGTAACTGCGAGTGCAGCGTCAGCCTCCTGGAGATATGGAGCGATTTCAGTATTGTCATAAGTTGTCCAGAACTCGAGGGATGCAGTACCCTGGAGCAGCTTTCTTACACGCTCTGGCTCTTTTACGCCTGGGAGCTCGACAAGAATACGGCCGCTGTTTCCAAGTCTCTGGATAGATGGCTGGGTAACACCGAAACGGTCGATACGGTTACGGAGCACGTTGAATGAGTTCGCGATAGCGCTCTCTGCATTCTCTCTGATCACGGTAAGAACCTCATCATCAGTTGACTGAGGGTTGATACGAGAAGAGAGTTCATATGTTCCGAACACCTGTGCAAGTCTCTGACCGTTGGAAACTTCCTTCCATGCCTGTGCGAACAATGTGATGTAATCGTCAGGTGAGTTCACGCTGCGTTCTTTCGCAAGAGCGACAGCCTTGTTGAACTCAGGAGTCTTGTTTTCACCTGCAAGAGCACTCACGAGGTCTTCAAGCTGAACCTGAAGCATAACGTTCATACCGCCCTTAAGGTCAAGACCAAGGTTGATTTCCTTAGCTTTTACGTCTTTGTAAGTGTATCCGAAATAGACTTTCTCGCTAGAAATAGAATCAATGTACCTGCGATTGTAGTTCTTTGCGAGGGAATCCAGGACATAAGCCTTGTCCACATCGAGGACTTTGGCATAGTCAGCAGACTGCTTGAATGCTTCTACCTGACTCTCAGCATAAGCCGCTGCTTTTTTCTCCTGAATGTTGGTCACAAGAGTGAAAGACAGCTGCCAGAGGCAGGCGATTGCAAGCAGAACCGCTACAAATTTGATTGCACCTTTGCTTTGCATGTTAATATGTTTTAAATTATATTTGTTTTCTATTGGTCGCAATAGAGTGCAAATTTATCTAATTTTTTCGTAGAAAGAAACTTTCTGCAAGTAATTTCTTAATTTTGCAGTGTATAAAAAGCCCTCGGGCCCGCGTACAATCCGACTCAGGCGCAAATCACGGCATGTCGGCTTAGTACAGCACCTTACAGGATCATTTTTCAGAAGGCATGATTAGAAAAAACATAGGCATCTCAGCAATAATACTAAGTTTCGTGGCGGTCTCAGCCGCAGGAAATACTGTTACGGATTCATTGACAGTAAAAGAGCCGGTGGACCTGCAGAGACTCATCCACGTAACAGATTCATTGGCACGCAATTACAAATTCAGCGAAGCTGTAAGCCTCTTCCAGGGAGCGAAGGCTTCCGCGGATTCACTGGACGCGATAGCCATTGATGAGGCCATGGTGACCGTGCAGAACGGGGAAAGCATGACCGGATTCTGCAACAATCCGACCGCTATCGCAAGAGAGAGATTTTCTCTCAATGACTTCTTCCTGTACTATCCTCTGAAGGACAACAGCTGGAGACCGGTGCCGAACCAGCTCGACTCGCTGGGAGGAGACCCGTTCGCCAAGGCAGTCTATGTCCCGTCCGATGCCGAAAACATCTACTGGTCGGCCAAAGACTCCGACGGAATCAGAAACATCTACCGAAGCGAGTACAGAGATACCGTCTGGTCCGCTCCGGCACTTATCAATGAACAGGTAACCACCTCATCCGACGAGATTTACCCTATGCTGTCCCCTGACGGAAAGCAGCTTTTCTTCGCATCCAGAGGTCTCTACGGCATGGGCGGCTATGACCTCTATGTCTCCAACTGGGACGAAGCGCTGGGAGACTGGGGGATTCCTGAAAATCTGGGCTTCCCATACTCGTCACCATATGACGACTTCCTTTTCATCAATACCGCCGACGGCAAGTATTCGATTTTCGCGTCCAACAGGTCTTGCTCCAGAGACAGCGTGGATGTATATGTCCTCGAATTCGACAGCATGCCGGTAAGAAAATCAGTATCCGATGCGGAAGAATTGAAGAAACTCTGCGAACTTACACCTGCCGCAGACCCGTCAAAATTGGACACTGATTCGGTCGCCGCAGAAGATGTGAGAGACAATGAAGATATGCGCAGATATTCCGGCAAACTGCAGGAAGTCAGGTCTTTACGGGACTCCATATATAGATGCAGCACTGGCATTGACAATGACAGGAACAGGCTCTCGGAGGTTTCGGGCGAGGAAAAGAGTATGCTCGCGGCATCCATCATAAGCAAGGAGGCGATGCTTCCGAAACTTCAGGATTCTCTTTCACGTGCCAGAAAGGAGCTCCAGAAAATCGAAATGGAATTCCTCCAGAGTGGAGTCGTGATAGATCCAGAAAAGCTTCAATATGAAGCAGATAGAGAGGTAGTCGGAGCAAAAACTGCATATACATTCTCCAAGAAAAACATGGGAGCCAGACTCCACCTTGACATGGAAAAACCTAAGGAGTCGTTCGACTATACATTCATGATTCTGCCGCAGGGCCGTTTCGCCGAGGACAACACCCTTCCGGGCGGACTCTGCTACCAGATCCAGTTGTTTTCAATGACAGCGAAGGCTACCGTAAAGCAGATCAAAGGCCTGAGCCCTGTCTTCGAAAGACAAGGGACCAACGGCAGGAGAATCTACTCCGTGGGACTCTTCCATTCATACAAGGATGTCCTTGCCAATCTGAACAAAGTCAAGAGGTTAGGCTTCCGCAGTGCAATCATTGTCGCATTCCATGACGGCAAGAACATAACGGTACAGAAGGCCAGGGCAATGGAAAAGAATATCCATGAACTCTTCCAGATAAGAATCTTCCCTGCCGACGGGAACACTCTTTCTGAAACGGAACTCACTTCTGTAAAGGCGATAACTTCAGCAGACATGGCCCGCACCACTGAGGGAGGCATAATATCCTATATCTTAGGACCTTACGATGACCGCGACGAAACCGACGCCATTGTTTCCGCATTGAGGAGCGCCGGCATTTCCAATCTGCGGGTAGAGTCTGCCGGGATGTCTGAGGCGAAATAGCGAGGCTCTTGCGTAACTTGAGCAAATATCATATATTTGTTGTCGGGGCGGAGCAATCAGTCTTCCCCAGTTAAAACGCACCATTATGGGATTTGTAATAACACTCATTATCCTCGGGATAATTCTCCTGTTGGCAGAAATCTTCCTGATACCGGGAATCGGCATCGCCGGCATTCTGGGACTCATCTCCCTCTGCGGATCTTCGTACTATGCATTCGCTTTCCTGAGTCCTATGGCAGGCGCCATCGTCACTACAGTCAACATTGTCCTGCTTGCCGTTGTCCTTTTCTACGCTCTCAGAG
Organism: uncultured Bacteroidales bacterium; assembly: GCA_934700615.1. Lineage (GTDB taxonomy): Bacteria > Bacteroidota > Bacteroidia > Bacteroidales > UBA932 > Cryptobacteroides. Next base: position 17,141 of record CAKUXR010000011.1, on the reverse strand, counting down.
CGAAGACTTGGAAGAAACTTGAACTGAGCACAGTAATCGACAACACCCCGTCAGAAGCGACAATCGGGCTGGGCGACAAAGGCAAGTCCGTGACCAGACTCGGACCTATGGGTACCGCAAGATTCGACGGAAAATCTTATGAAGTAACAGCTCTGGAAGGTATGATAGATGCCGGACAGGAGGTGGAAGTCGTTCATATAGAGAACAATAAGGTCTATGTAAGGGCCGTGATGCCGAACGAAGCCTTCTAACGGGCAGGGCAACATTGACAATAGAAAAACTCAAAACAGAATACTATGATAATTCCTTTGATTATTTGGGTGGCGATAGCATTTGTCGCCTTAGTTATCCTCCTGTGGTTCTTCCCTGTGACATTGTGGTTCCAGGCCATCCTTTCAGGAGTGCATATACCTCTTATCCAGCTGGTTCTGATGCGCTGGAGAGGTGTGAACCCGAACACCATCGTAATCGCGATGATTACCGGAACAAAGGCCGGACTGAAGCTCAAGTCCAATGAACTTGAGGCCCACTACCTCGCAAAAGGAAATGTGGTAAAGGTCGTAAATGCCTTGATTTCAGCAGACAAGGCCAATATTGCCCTCGATTTCAAGACCGCTGCCGGCATTGACCTCGCAGGACGAGACGTATTCGAGGCAGTACAGATGTCTGTCAATCCTAAAGTCATCAATACTCCTCCTGTGACAGCTGTAGCAAAGAACGGTATCCAGCTCATCTGCAAGGCCAGAGTTACCGTCCGCGCGAACATCAACCAGCTCGTCGGAGGTGCCGGAGAAGAGACCGTACTTGCCCGCGTCGGTGAGGGAATCGTCTCATCCATCGGTTCCGCAGAAAGCCACGCAGAAGTTCTCGAAAAGCCGGAGTCAATTTCAAAAGTCGTTCTGGGCAAGGGACTTGACGCAGGTACCGCATTCGAAATCCTGTCCATCGACATCGCTGACATTGACATAGGCAAGAACATCGGTGCCGTCCTCCAGATGGACCAGGCGGACGCAGACAAGAACATTGCACAGGCAAGGGCTGAGGAGCGCAGAGCCATGGCGGTAGCCCTCGAGCAGGAAATGAAGGCAAAGGCCCAGGAAGCACGTGCAAAGGTCATCGAGGCTGAGGCTCAGGTTCCTCTCGCAATCGCTGAGGCATTCCGCAAGGGCAATCTCGGCGTTATGGACTACTACAAGATAAAGAACGTCCAGGCGGACACTGACATGCGCGAGACAATCGCCAAGCAGTAATCCCCACCGGACACCGGATACAGTCGGGGCGCTATCTCCAAAAACGGAATAGCGCCCCGATTAATGTTATAATTCAAGTCCCTAAATATGATGGCCCCGGGCTATCGTCTTTCGCGATATACTCCCAATTCCGAGATGGCGACAGTGCTTCCCGAACGGTAAACTCCGTCAGGAGCGGCAGTCTTGCGGAAACCGGTCACCACGATGCGGACGGCATCACCATAAGTCTCCCCGAAACGCAGAATCGTGACACGGCCGCTCTTCTTGGCCACGACATCACCGGCATTGACAGAAAGCGAAGAACCGGCAGCATTGACAGTCATCAGCTCGTGCCATTCTCCATTGCGGCGGCAGTCGATGCGATAGCCGGAAATCTCCGAGCCCTTCTCCTCCGTCATAACTATCTGATTGAAAGGTTCTTCCCTATCCAGGAATATCTCCAGATGAGGGTCTTCCTCAGCAAGGGCATTGGCAACCCAGGCAGACTCGAACTCGTCATCACAAGCAAATTCAGAAATCTCCATATCGTAGCTCCAGCTACTGTCCGCACGACGGTGTTTTGCAATATTCGAGGCAATGACAGGAGCGGCGCACCCGGAGAAGCGGTCATCGTCAGCCGTATAGTCAGGTGCAATTGCCAATGCTGCCTTAGCCGCAGCGCCCGGCTCAGCCTTCTCCCACTCTTTTCCTATCTGTTTCAATGCCTTGAGAGCGTTCTCGTCCATCAGACCGTCACGGTTCGGAGCGACATTGAGAATGAAATTGCAGTAAGCCTTTCCCATAGGGACAATATTCTCATTTACAAGCACATCCACGTTCTTAAGAGGCGCTGTAGGGAAAGTTGTTTTCCAGAACCAGTTCTTCTGGATAGGATAGCATGACAGAGCCGGAAGCGCGTTGCTTTTCTTGTCAATCTTCTGGCCAGCACCCTGCTCATAAGACTTGATGTCAGTATAGAAAAGCGCGTCAGTCGGGTACTTCGCCGCATTCAGGTCCATGACCAGACACTCGGGCTGAATGGACTTTATCAATGCATATATTTCCTCGAAAGGAATCTCGTCATAGGAAATCCTGCTCCACGGCGCGTCCCAGCCGTCTATTATCAATGCAGTTATCTTTCCATAGTTGGTAAGAAGTTCACGCAACTGGTTCTTTACCAGTTCAGTATGCTCAGGCGTAATCCAGCCAGGACGAAGATGGGCATGGGTGTCAAGGATAGAGAAATACAGCATCACATCCAAGCCTTCGGCCCTGAATGCATCCACATATTCCTTCACGACGTCCCTTTTCAGAGGGCTGGACATTACCGAATAATCAGTGGTCTTTGTATCCCAGATGCAGAATCCGCTGTGATGTTTGGTAGTAAGGCAGCCATAGGTCATGCCTGCTGATTTGGCAGCCTTGGCCCACTGGCGGCAATCAAGTTTCCCGGGATTGAAAAGCTCAGGAGAGGCATCCGGGTCAGGCCAGTCTTCATTGACAAAAGTAGGCATGTTGAAATGGATGAACATGCCGAAGCGCAAATCTACAAAACGCCTCTGTAGAGCGTCCATTGACATTGACCCGACAGACTCCGGGGCGATTGCGGATTTTTCTGTTCCGGCTGCCGCAGAGGCATTGACCGAAGTCATCATCAGACCGGCAGCCGCAGCGACTGCCACTTTCAGAAATGGTTTCATACTGTAAAATTTTCGTATCAGTGTTATTGTCAGAGATTTGCAGGACTTCTGGACGTAACCTGAGGCAAAACGGCCTCCTTATCAGACCTAAAGTTACGACTAATTTGCACATTTGCAATGCAACGATTTCACTACGATGTGCATTTATATAGGGTGCTGTTCTGCAATTTCAGAGCAGTGAATCTAAAAAATACGTTTATGAGAAAAATCCTTCTGGCGGCATTGGCAGCAGTACTGACGGTGTCCGCACACGGACAGAACAAGAAAATCACAATCAGCGGATACATCCATGATGATACGACCGGAGAAACGCTTATCGGCGCAGGAGTAGTCGCGGCGGAATCGTCAGCCATCGGCGCTGTAACCAACGACTTCGGCTTCTACACATTGACGATTCCGGCAGGAAAAACCACCCTGAGTTATTCATACGTAGGCTGCAGGACAGAGACAGTCAGCATTGACCTCACAAGAGACACGACCATCAACATGTCCCTGAAAGAAGCCGACATTCTCGATGCCGCGACAGTGGTCGCCAGGAAAGATGCCGGCATCCGTTCCACATACATGGGAGCGCTGGAAATCCCGCAGGAGATGATTCAGAACACACCGGTCATATTCGGTGAGGCGGATATCATAAAGACACTCCAGATGATGCCAGGAGTACAGCCCGGAATGGAAGGATTTTCAGGCATTTACGTGCGCGGAGGCGGAGTGGATGAAAACCTCATGATGCTGGACGGCTCCCCTCTCTACAACGTCAGCCACATGCTCGGCCTGTTTTCCGTATTCACCCCGGAGGCCGTGAAGAAAGTGACATTCTACAAGGGCTCATTCCCGGCCAAATACGGAGGAAGAGTTTCAAGCATCGTCGATGTCCGCACCAACGACGGTAACGCAAAGGGCTTCCACGGCTCGGTAACCGCCGGATTGCTCTGCGACAAACTGCACTTCGAAGGCCCTCTCGGAAGCGAAAAGACCACATTCTCCATCAGCGGAAGAGGAATGCACACCTTCTTGTTCGACAAGATAATCCGCGCCTGCGGAAGCCCCGCAAACTACGCTTTCTATGATATCAATGCCAAAGTGGCCCACCGGTTCAGCGACCGCGACAGACTCTTCCTCTCATTCTACCATGGACGGGACTATTTCCGATATAAAGAGTCAGACAAAGGGACCGCCACCGTCAGTTCAGGAGGTGGCAGTTCCTATCAAGAATATTCAGAAGACGACGTCAAAGCTAACCTGAAATGGGGCAATATGCTGGCAGTAATGAGATGGAACCATGTCTTCAGCAACAAACTGTTCGCAAACACCTCAGTTTCCTGGAACAAGTATGACATGAACATCAAATCCGACATCCGGGAAATGGTCAAGTCTGAAAAAGAATTCTACGACAACACCTACAAGTATGGCTACAATTCCGGAATCATGGACTTCGGAGGCAGGATTGACTTCGACTATACCCCTGCACCTCAGCATCTTATAAGGTTCGGAACGGAGTTCATAAGACACGCCTACAGACCATCGGTGCAGAGAGTCAGGGAAATCAATGAAGACGGAGTAAAAAAGACACTCACGGATGAAAAGACGGACATCAGCCCTAACGTCTATGGCTCAGAACTCTCCTTGTATATGGAGGATGACATGACTCTGGGCGACCACTTTTCTTTCAATCCCGGTGCACGCCTGAGCTTGTTCTTCGTGGACGGAAAGGCATATTTCAGCCCGGAACCCAGAGTAGCATTGAAATACTCCTTCGGCGAAGGCTGGGCATTGAAAACGGCATATTCCAGAATGTCACAGTATGTGCACCTGCTGACATCCGGAGACATCAGCCTCCCGACAGACCTGTGGGTGCCGATCACAAAGAACATCAGGCCGGTCACATCTGACATCGTCTCGCTCGGAGCATATTTCAGCGGTCTCAAAGGCTGGGAATTCTCCCTGGAAGGCTATTGGAAGAGGCTGAACAATGTTCTCGAGTACAAGGACGGGAAAATGGCCTTCACCTCAGCCGCCAACTGGGAAGAGAACGTGGAAATGGGCGAGGGCCGCGCCTACGGAGCAGAGTTCTATGTCCAGAAGACAACCGGCAAGACCACCGGAACCGCCTCATATACACTGGCTTGGGCAAACAGACGGTTCAAGGACGGCACTATCAATAACGGGAACTGGTTCCCTTTCGTCTATGACAGAAGGCACAACGTTACCTTAAGCCTCATTCAGAAAATAGGCAAACGGGTGGAACTCAGTGCAGTATGGACCTACATGTCAGGCAGCAGGATGACGGTCCCTACAAGAAAATCCTTCGTCATTACTCCAGACGGAGACGGAACGAACGATTACGACTACGTGGAAAGCAGGAACAATTACAAGCTTCCTCCTACCCACCGCCTGGACTTCAACTTCAGTTTCCACAAGCAGAAGAAGCGTGGAGAAAGAATCTGGAATTTCGGTATTTACAATGCCTATGGGGCACTCAATCCGAACTTCATCATGTATGACGGTTCCCATAAAAAGAAGGACCCGACGACAGGAGAAGAGATAACGTCCCCGGCACTCATAAAGAAGACTTTCCTCATATTCTACCCTTCATTCAGTTATACATTCAAATTCTGAAGACAATGAAAAACAAGATATCAGCAGCACTCGTCATAGCATTGACAATACTCACTTCATGTGAACGGTACATTGAACTGACCGGGACAGGCCCGGAGAAATTGCTCGTCGTGAACGGCTATATCAGGAGCGACAAATCGGAGCATAGCGTCCTGGTGGCTTGGAGCACGTTCAAAGAAGTCAAGCCCGTCAATGCCGCCCATCTGGAGTGTTATGTCAATGGTACAAAGGTTTCCGAGACTTCCGAATTGCACAAGGCCGAAAACAGCACTTCCGCCATCAAGAGAATGACTTTCAATGCTAATTTCAATGCCGGCGACGAGGTCAAGGTAGTTGTAGAGTCTGAGGGGACCCGCGTGGAATCAGTATCAGTGGCACCTAAGGCGCCAGTAATCGTCAAGGCCGACACGACCACTATCAAGGCAAAAGATTCCTCCGGTAATCTGGAGAACTTCACGCTGTTCAGCGTTACAGTGCAGGACGTGAAAGGTGAAGACAATTATTACAGGGCCCTGATGGATCTGGATTCCAAGTACTTCATCAAATGGGTATCGGAAGAGGAAACGGAGCACAAGGTCGGGGACTGCGTCGATGAGGGATCCAAATCTCTTGTCATTGACAATTCCCAGGAGCCGCTGCTGAGGAGGAGAATCGGCAAGGAAAAGAAAGACGATGACGACTGGAACTTCTACAACAACAGATACAACATCTTCACTGACATCCAGTTCCGCAATTCAGAATATACCATGAAACTGATTGTGAATCACTACAGGTATCTGCACAATTTCTGTAATTTCGGCTATAATCCGGAAAATGTCAAGGTAGAAGAGGACCGCGAGGTAGTGGTAAAAATAATGTCAATGTCCAAGCTGACTTATCTCTACATGAATGACTACATGTTCGACCACTCAAGCCAGGGCGACTGGTCTCTGGTCTCGGAGCTGCCTTATCCGAGCAACGTCAAGGGAGGAACGGGACTGGTTTCCGTCATGACGGCGTCTACTTTCAATGTCAGACTTCCTAAATGGCAGCTGCCTGACAACATCTGGACTAACTATTGACGACTTTATTATAGATGTCATCTATCACAAGCCCTGAAAGGGTCATTCCGAATATGGCTGTAATATGGACTGTGGTACCATTGATCTGAGCTTTTGACGCATTCCAGTCATGATTGAGAAGTTCCGGGTCTCCAGGTCCATCTTCCGTATCCCGGAACATGGCCTGATCGATCTCACAAGGCTGGTACTGCCCCCTGTTCGGAAGCACCTCATCATCATAGACACACATGAACTTACGTGCCGGGAAAGTCTCGGCACGTTTCATTTTCTTGCGCAGAGCAGCCCCGAGAGGACATCCGCGGACATTCCAGAACTCCGCAACCTTGACTTTCAACGGGTTCGTTTTCAATGCCGCCCCGAGGGAGCAGAAGAACTTCGCCTTGCTCGCGGTCGCGCGCAAAATCAGCAAAGCCTTGTCTTTCAATGAATCTACGGCGTCAATGACATAATCGTACGAATCCAGGTCGAAGGAGTCCGCCGTCTCTTCGCAATAGATTGCCTGGACCGCATCGATTTCCGCATTTGGATTGATTTCCAGCAAATGAGCTTTGAGAGCCTCGACCTTGACCTGGCCTACAGTCCTGGTGGTGGCCATCAGCTGCCTGTTGACATTGGTAATGCTCACACGGTCAGAATCCACTATCGTCAAATGAGTGATTCCGCTTCTGACCAGTCCTTCAGCACACCAGCTGCCGACTCCGCCCACACCGAATATTATCACACGTGTACGTGAAAACTCCTGCATGACATCTTCGCCAAGCAGGAGCTCTGTTCTGTTATAAATCGCTTTTTCTATCTTATCCATCTGGTAATCACCAACATAAGCCGCATTATTTGGCGGCTTCTTCTGTTATGTCAAATTTAATTTCATCTACGCAAACCATATATGGGCAGTCCTCCTTCGTCGTGACATACATGAATGACATGAAATTGTCCGAGAAATCAGCGGTGAGGACTATCTTGTTCACCATGCCGAGAGGAGATATGTCCACGTCCTGCCAATCCTCGACAAGAAGTGATTTTCCGTCACGGAAATCCCCGAGAGGGACTGTAACGTTACCTGTCTCGTTGCCTGCCGCATCATAGCCTGTAAAGATGGCCTCGAAATAATCTCCTGTAGTGAATGCCGGCTTGGAGTAGAATCCTATTTTCATGTACTGCCATACCATCGCATCATTGTTCACTTTCATTGACACGGCCTTATGCTCGGCTCCGTCAGCGAAGCTGAATGACGGGCGCACATCCTTATTGTACTGGGAATAAGACCATACGGAGTATTTGGACGTGCCGTCAGCCCCCATAGGAGGTTCTTTTCCTTCCTCGAAGTCCTTGTTGCAGACGACTCTCTTGCCGTTTGAATAGGCGATAAATTCTCCTTCGAGCTGAGGTTTCTCGTAATCATCGGCAATCAGGATGCCTGACAGGAAATAATAGTAGTTCTGTGCCGTGAATGTCGCACCGAACTCAGTATATGTGGAATCTATCCCGGAAGCACTCGGGAAGTTGTTGTGTTTCTTGTCTGCAAACATATGGTTTTCAAAGGAAATCGTCTGATATACAGTGGAATCCTCCGGTGTCTTGTTCTCTTTGGAGCAGCTGGCCGCAAAAATGAGAAGCGGCAAAATCATCAATGTCTTTTTCATCTTACTATAAAGTTTTAAGCAATATCCCATATTCCCGCACCAATAATCCATCCGTCACGCACAGCAACAAATATAACAAATAATTTCATGCTTGTACTGATTTTTATTTATCTTTACATGCATACAGACCAGAAAAATCTTGTAACATTGATAAACTGAAAATATGAAAATCCTAAAATTCATTGACCTTTCCAGCATTGCGCTGGCGGCGATTCTTTCGCTTGTGGCCGTTTCGTGCGAGAAAGACAAAAAAACTGAAACTGAAGATGTCACCGCTGTGGAAGTCAAGAATTTCCAGGACGGCATCTACTTCGGAAACTTCTGGAAAGAAGGATATGCAGACTATTATTTCATCCTGTCATCCGGCGAAATCGGACAGAGTTCGGAGGTGGACCTCGCGCCGATGAATCCGGGAGACTACATCCTGTATTGTGACCTTTGGGGCGCCATCTCGGAGGACCATACCAACCCGATTATCCCGGAAGGCACATATACCGCCCACAAAGGACGCGCAAACGGGACATTCAATACGGAATTGACCTTCGCCACTTTCAATAAAGAGAAGGTCGGTGACCTCTTCCGCATCGAGAACGTCCTTTTCCAGGATGGCACCATTACCGTGAAACATATCGAGGAGGGGTATGACATCAATGTTGCAATAACGAGTACCGAGGGCAAGAAATACGTATTCACATATAAGGGAGCCATCACGCTCAGCGACAAGAGCGGGGAGGGAGAGGAGACGGACAACGGACATATAAAGGCCAATCTTGACCTCAACCTCAAACGAGTTACGAGCCAGAAGTATGGAAATGAAAGCAACTACGACAATTATGTGCTGAGATGCTTTGATACTGAGGGCATTTCCAATGACGGCCTGTATCCGAAAGGCCCGGGACACAAGATTCAGATCGACCTTTACACCGAAAAGGGAGCGGATTTGGCCGGCACATATAAGGCAGGAACCAGAATGTCCTATACTCCCGGCACTTTCTATCCGGGCGTATGGCTCGGCGCACAGACTCTCGGAACATTCTGCATGCAGGTCGACAATTCTTACAAAACCAAGTTCTGCGCGATGAAAGACGGCGAGGTAAAAATCGTGAATAACAATGACGGGACTTATTCCATCACTTGCGATTTCACAGATGAAGACGGTTACACTGTCAAAGCCTCATGGAAAGGGGAACTCGAAGATTATCAGAACATTGAAGCACCTCAGACGACATTGGACTCGGACGTGGAGATGAATCCTGAAATCTGTTCTGTAGTCAATTATTACGGAGACTATCACGGAAACGGAACCGTAAATTATGCCATCGTCCTGGACAATGGATATCGGGAAATAGCCATTGACTTTGTCGCAGGTACAGGTGATGCGACGAGTCTTCCTGAAGGGACTTACACGGTTTCAACCTCCGGCGGTGCGTGGACTGTATATCCCGGAAATATCGGATACACCAGTGCCGACCCTTCATGTTACATCGAATACGATGAGTCCGGACATGCCGCGAAGAGCGCTCCTATAGCAGGCGGAACCATGAAGATATCCCGAAACGGAAACAGCTATACAGTGGAGTTCGAGTTCCAGGATGACTACAATCTGTACGACAAGTCATTGACACCACACAAGATATACGGCTCTTGGACAGGTACGCTTCCTGCAATCAGAGACTATACAAAGCAATAGAAAAAGGCTCCGCAAAAACGGAGCCTCAATTATTTTTTGAAGGTTACTTATCTGCGAATCCTTGCAGCCCAGCCGCCTCCCGGAGCCATGTGGACTGTCACATGACGGTCTGCAGGGACATTGACCACTTCGTGTTTGAAATCCTTGGCCGCGCGGTCAGCATTGACACCGTCGCGGAAAATTTCCATCACCCACTCGCCTTCGCCGAGGAAGGAAAGGTCAATGTCAATGTCACGGGCGTTCCAGTCTGTCATTGACCCGACATACCATACGTCTCCGCGACGGCGCGCGAGCGTTATATATTTGCCGATTTCTCCATTTACGGCACGGCTCTCATCCCAGATGACAGGGCATTCTGCAATGAACTTGGTGCACTGCGGCTCGGCCATATAGTTTGACGGCGAATCGCAAAGCATATTGAGAGGAGAGTCAAATACCACATACTCAGCAAGTTGCCTGCAACGTGTCCCCTGACTCATGGCCTCGGTATTTACCGGACGGTAATTCTTCCTGGTCGCGTTGCGCATTGCGCCCTGGGTATAGTCCATAGGGCCGGCAGCCATTCTTATGAACGGAACGGTCACATCATATGTAACCTGGTCCACTGAAGAATCCGACCACTTCATCTGCTCAAGGCCATGCACTCCCTCATAATTTATGACGTTAGGCCAGGTCCTGTTCAGTCCTGCCGGCTTGTAGGTGCCGTGGAAATCAATGAGGAGGTGATATTTGGCAGCCATCTCGGCAGCGCGCCTGTGGAAGTCCACCATCGCCTGGTCATCCCTGTCCATGAAATCCACCTTGAAACCCTTCACTCCCATCTCGGAATAATGACGGCAGACATTCTCCATGTCCCTGTCGAAGGCCAGATAGCCGGCCCAGAGGATGATGCCCACACTGCGCTCCTGAGCATATTGGCAAAGCATAGGGATGTCAATCTCAGGGATTACCTGCATGAGGTCGGCCTTCTTGTTCACAGCCCAGCCCTCATCGAGGATAACATATTCGATACCGTGGGCGGCAGCGAAATCAATGTAGTATTTGTAGGTCTCGTTGTTGATTCCGGCACGGAAATCCACACCATAGAGATTCCAGTCATTCCACCAGTCCCAGGCAACCTTTCCAGGACGCACCCAGCTGAAATCAGCGGACGGGTCAGCAGGAGTTCCGAGATTCCATACAAGGTCATTGACAGCCATCTCGGCATCATTGGCAGTCACCATAATTATCCTCCAAGGGAAAGCCTCTTTTCCTGAGCACTCAGCGATATAGTCCTCACGCTCGACGACTTCACCCTGAAGCATATTGTGGCCGCCCTGTTTCACGACCTTGGGATATGGGGCAAAACGGGCCGTAAGAGTAGAGCCCTCTCCCTCATTGTAAAGGTACATTCCCGGATAATGCTTCAGGTCAGACTCCATGACGAGAACTTTCACGCCATTGTCGGCAGCGACCGCAAGCGGAAGGAAGGCCAGACGTTTCTTGTTCCATTCTGACAAAGGCTGCACGGAATATGTATTTTCGAATGAGTTATAAAACTGGCTCTCAAGTGTTTGCGTATGCTGCTTCACATAAGGGACATAGGCATTCCAATCCTTCGCGAAAGCGAATTCAGCTTGCTCGCCTACGACATTGAAGTCACCCTTCAGCGAACTTACGAACCTATATGCCACGCCGTCATCGAACGCACGGAACACGAGGGAGAACTCCTTGAATTCCAATGTCATCTCGTTATAATTGTCCCTCACCTCAGCTTTCTTGTAAGCCGTAGCCTGATGGATCAGGTCAATGCTGGTGCGGCGGACCTTGCGGACTTTGTCATTGAGACCGAAGACCTCGCCGGTAGAAACTGTCATTGAAATGGAGGACGGAGCTATCAGCTGGAGCTCGTCTCTGGAAACCGTATATGATATATTTTCTCCGACTACGACGGTCGCTTGAAGGTGTCCGTCAGGAGACTGAATCAGATACGCCCCGTCATTCGCCGATGCGAAAACCGGTATTGCCAATGCCAATACTGTGGCAAGGAAAGATTTGAGTGTCATAATTAAATGTGTTCGTTATCAATAATCTGGAGTTATCATATTCCCAATTCCTTCTTCATGTCACGGAGAAGGTCAAAGGCCTGCATAGGAGTCATATTGTTAAGGTCCGCAGACTTCAAAGTATCTCTGAGTGAGGACAATGTAGGGTCATCCAGCTGGAAAAGAGACAGCTGGATCGTGCCGTCAGCCTCCACCCTGCCCTCTTTTGTATTATAAGGCTTGATTATCGGTTTGTCCTCCGGTGCCGCCCCATTGCTTATGGAACCGGCACCACCGGCCTCCAAGGCAGACAGAGTCCTCTCGGCGGAAGCAAGCACTTCTTTAGGCATTCCGGCCATCCTGGCCACGTGCAGACCGAAACTGTGGGCCGTGCCGCCCTCCTTGAGTTTCCTGAGGAAAATGACCTCTTTGCCGACTTCCTTGACTGCCACATGGAAGTTCTTCACACGGGGATAGATACCTTCCAGGTCATTCAGTTCGTGATAGTGTGTGGCGAACAAGGTCTTGGCGCCCTTTCCGTATTCATGTATAAATTCGACTATCGCCCGGGCAATGGACATTCCGTCGTAAGTGGATGTACCTCGGCCGATTTCGTCCAGAAGCACAAGAGAACGCTCGGAAAGATTGTGCAGAATCATTGACGTTTCCAGCATTTCCACCATGAATGTGGATTCGCCTCTGGAGATGTTGTCCGATGCACCGACACGGGTGAAAATCTTGTCGAAATAGCCGATTTTCGCCGAATCCGCAGGCACGAATGAACCGATCTGGGCGAGGAGCACTATCAATGCTGTCTGACGGAGCAGAGCGGATTTTCCGGACATGTTCGGACCGGTCAATATTATTATCTGCTGCTTGTCTCTGTCCAGATGGATATCGTTAGGTACATATTCCTCCCCCGGCTTCATAAGTGTCTCTATCACAGGGTGTCTGCCGGCCTTGATGTCCAAGGCAAGCCCGTCACCGATTTCAGGACGGCAATATCTGTTTTCCGAGGCCAGTTCTGCAAACCCTGCCAGAATATCCAGCTTGGCAATCACCATCGAGTTCTTCTGAATGGTCCTTATAGCGGTCTGTATCTTGGCAATCAGCGAGTTATAGATAGCAGACTCGAGAGCGTAGATTTTGTCCTCGGCGGAAAGAATCTGCTCTTCATATTCCTTAAGTTCCTGAGTAATATACCTTTCTGCATTGACAAGCGTCTGTTTGCGGATCCATTCCTCCGGGACTTTGTCCTTGTGGGCGTTGCGGACCTCGATGTAATAACCGAAGACATTGTTGTAACTTATTTTCAATGAGGTTATTCCGGTCCTTTCTATCTCCCTCTGCTGCATTTTCAGGAGATAATCCTTGCCTCCGCGGGAGATTTCGCGCACTTTGTCGAGCTCCTCACTCACGCCTGCAGCGATGACATCGCCCTTTCCGATGGCTGCTGCCGCGTCCTGGGTCAATGTCTCTGTTATCGCCTTGAGCAGTTCTGAGCAGTCGCCTATGGAGGCTGTCAGTTCAGCGAGCGGGGCGCAAACGCCCGATGCGGTTCCCTGCCCGGAACATAATTTTCTGATAGGGTCGAACTGGGCCAGACCTCGTCCCAACTGGAGGACTTCACGTGGCATGATCTTACCCGTGGCCGCCCTGGAGATTATCCTGTCGAGGTCGCCGATATTGCTGATATGGCATTGAACCTCATTCAGAAGTTCGCCGTTGTCAGTAAAATGGCCTACGATGTCGTATCTGGCATTCAGTTCATTCAAGTCGAGTGACGGCATCGCCAGCCAGCCGCGCAAAAGACGCGAACCCATCGGAGAGCAGCATTTGTCAATGACACTGACAAGTGACACGCCTTCCCCTCCCGCCGACGCGCTGAAGATTTCGAGGTTGCGGATGGTGAATTTGTCCATCCACACGAATTTATCTTCGTCAATGCGGGAAATCGAGCAGATGTTGGCAAGGCCGGTATGCTGCGTCTGTTCGAGATAGACGATGAGCGCGCCGGCAGAGCTCACTCCAAGCGGGTATGAATCAATGGCATAGCCTTTCAATGAATCCACGCGCAACTGACGTTTCAGTTTTTCGACAGCCGCATCATATACGAATGCCCATTCGTCAAGTGTCGATACATATAGGGTGTCCCCATACAGTTCCTTGACACGTTTCTCGTTGCCGCGCTGGACTACGATTTCTTTCGGGGCCAATGATGCTATGAGAGTTCCGATATAGGCAGTGCTACCCTGTGCCACCTGGAATGTTCCGGTGGAGACATCGAGAAATGCGGCTCCGCATTGGTCTTTGGAGAATGTGAGTCCTGTCAGGTAGTTGTGCTCCTTCTGTTCGAGCATATTCTCGCCGAAGGCGATTCCCGGCGTAACCATCTCCGTCACTCCCCTTTTCACCAGAGTCCTGGAGCCTACCAGTTTCGGATCCTCCAGTTGGTCGCACACGGCCACTTTATAGCCGGCACGGATAAGACGTGTAAGATATTGTTCTATAGCATGATGTGGGAATCCGGCCATAGGCACGGCTTCTTTGTCACCATTTGAACGCTTGGTCTGTACAAGACCCAGAACTTTGCTTACGAGGACCGCGTCGTCAGAATATGTTTCATAGAAATCGCCCACTCTGTAAAGCAGAACTGCCTCGGGATGCTGGGCTTTGACCGCAAAATATTGTTTAAGTAGAGGTGTATCCTCCGCTTGTTTCTTCGCCATAATCTGTCTCCAATTACCAAAACAAACAAATTTACAGATTTTCACCCCATAATTCAATAACCTCTACCAAAAATTATAACTATCTTTACGTGACTATGAAGAAGGTGCTTATCATAACATATTACTGGCCGCCTACGGGAGGTTCCGGTGTCCAGAGATGGGTGAAGTTCAGCAAGTATCTGCCTCAGTTCGGATGGCAGCCGGTCATCTATACCCCGGAGAATCCGGAAATGACCAGCATTGACAAGACTCTCGAGGAGGATATTCCGGAGGAGGCCATTGTCGTGAAGAGGCATATCACGGAGTTTTATTCTTTCTACCGGAAGCTGACCGGAAAAAAGGATGCCACGAAGCAGGAGGTCAATCCTATCAATAGCCAGAAGAAGACGTTCAAGCAGAAACTGATGCTGTTCCTGCGTGGCAATCTGTTTATTCCAGACCCGAGGGTGACATGGGTAAGGCCTTCTGTCAGGTTCCTGAAAAAGTACCTCAAGGAGAATCCTGTGGACGCGATTGTAAGTACCGGCCCTCCGCAGTCGATGCACCTCATAGCCAGACAGCTTTCCAGGGCGACCGGCATTCCGTGGGTGGCGGATTTCCGTGACCCGTGGACCAAGATGTTCTATTTCAAGCATTTATGTCTCTGTAAATGGGCGGAGCGGAAGCATCACCGCCTGGAGCAGCAGGTTCTGGATGATGCGACTGTAGTGGTGGCTGTGTCCCCTCTCGTCCAGGAGGAGTTCCAGATCATGACGAATACCCCTGTCGAGCTGATTACCAATGGTTTCGATGACGATGATTTCAGCCAGGTCGTAGAGCCGGACGGTTATTTCAATGTTACCCATACCGGTCTTTTCGCTTCGGACGGAAATCCGGAGACTCTTTGGGATGTTCTTTCAGAGAAGTGCAGAACGGATAAGGAGTTCGACAAGATGCTGCATATCAGGCTAATAGGAAAGACCGACAAGGAAATCATTGACTCTATCAATGCCGCCGGTCTCGGCAGCCATGTCATCAATCTCGGTTATCAGGACCACAATGTCGCTGTGCGGGAACAGAAGAACGCATCCCTTCTCATCCTTCCTCTGCGTAAAGAGCCGGAGTATCGTGCGACGCTTCCGGGAAAGCTTTTCGAATACCTTGCGTCCATGAATCCGATTCTCGGCATCGGTCAGACTGACGGGGCAATGGCCAGAATTGTAAATCAAACTGGGGCCGGCGTAGTGTTCGGCTGGGATGACAAGGCCTCGATTTCATCATATGTCAATATGTGCTGGAACAAGTTCAATGCTGCCGATGACGAAGAAGATATCGAGGTGGAGCACGCCGGAGAGGCCGAACTGGACGAGATTCTCACTGAAAACGACAAGACTGACGCCATCCGCCAGTTCTCCCGCAAAGCCCTCACAGCCCGCATGGCCCAGCTCCTCGATTCCATTACGAAGTAGGGGGCGCATCAATGCGCGAAACGTTCATTTGGACGTATCGGGCACTTCCTCAGACATGATATAGGGGCAGAATCACCTTTAACATCTTCCGCCCGGAAGTACCCGTTTGTTTCAGTAAAGCACGGCCGGAGGTGTGGCCGTGGGAGGCATGGCCGCCCATGGCCTTGTGAATGGGATGTCGGGCGCGAGCCCGACAGGGATGAGCGAAGCGAACCTCCCGCGGCCACACCTCCGCCGGGCGAGTTAAACCACCGGACGCGCATCAACCCGTAACTCCGAAGACGCTTACCTGATAGACATGTTTTCTCGCAAACAAAAATATCCTTCCGGGTAATATTCACCAGGAAGGACTATTATACTGAGATTCAAGCAACTAGCCTAAACCAATTCTAGAACTCAATGCCGAACGATATCTTAGGCATTCCATAAATAGAAACCTTAGTTTCAGGCTTCGATGTCACATAAAATGGATATGACAGACCCAACAACAAGCCTTTCCCGGATTTAAGTGTCCAGCTCCAGCCCAATGCGGGTTCTATCTCGGCCGCATTGCGGAATTTACAGTCACTGTTATAATTCAGAGCATGACAAAAGCCCAGTTTTACACCTGCAGTAGGTGTGCTGTTCTTTTCATTAATGTATGCATTATATTCCGCAAAGACTCTCCCGAATGCCGGCATGCTGTCGAATGGCAAGAAAAAAGCACCCACACCTGCTCCAAGATAATGATGACGATTGAACATATATCCATGAGACGTTTCTATACCTTGCCATACGAAGTAGTGGTTCGTATACAAAACACTGCCCTTATACCCACGGCTTCTGAAGTCAGAATTCACCTCTTTCTGACAAGTATCCTGAGCGGACAGACTTATCATTGACGAAAGAAGCAACGATAAAAAAACAATAATTTTTATCTTCCAATACTACGTTAAGAAATCTTAAAACACAGTGACACACAGTCACTTACGTATACAATAGCCCGTCAAGGGGTACTT
>CAKUXR010000010.1 GCA_934700615.1 uncultured Bacteroidales bacterium | reverse complement strand
TAATTGGTTCTGTCCTTGTCGTCAAGTTGGGCGAGCTCCGCAACATCGAAGAGTTTCGTGAATATCCTGTCCCTCAGTCTCTCCGGACGCTCCAACAAGTTGGACATGTTCTTCAGCAGATACAGCCACTTGTCCAGATCCGTCTCCAGTTCATCCTCACCCTTGTCGAACTTCTCCACCTCCACGAAGACGAACTCCAGTTTGTCCGTCATCAGCTTTTTCGACGTCGCCTCCATCAGCCGGTACCGGTGCTCCGTCATCTCGTCATCCTCATACTTGAAGTTCAGGATTCCGAGGAAGAATACCCCGTCCAGACTGAAGTCCCACGGCCTGTTCCCCCTTGCCTCTTCTGCCAATGCCTTCTTTCCCTGTTTCATTATCGGGAATGAAGTGTAGAACAGGGCCCTCTCGAAGAAGTGCTTCTGGTAGCCGCGCTGCATCTCCACAAGGAACGTCTTTCCGTCCACGGTCCTGCACAGCACGTCGAAGATTGCCTTCCTGTCGTCCTCCATGATTCCCAACTGCTCCGTCGGAACGTAAGTGATGTCCGATATTGCGTACTGCGGGAAAATCACCTTGAGGAATTCGATGAGAATGTCCTTGTTGACTTCCGTCCCGAAAATCTTTTTGAAGCTCCAGTCGACCATCAGGTCGATGTACTTGCCCTCGCTTCCAACCTTGACTAATTCTGTCATAAAATTAAGTATTTATTTAATTAAATCAAATTGTTGACGTTGAAACCGGAGGTGATGACCCCTCGGCCATGCGTCAATCAAGGTTGCAATACTATATAAAAATTTCGCGCAAAACCCGAAAATGTGGCGAAATGCCCCGAAAATGGCAGGTGGTTTCAGAAGATTTTTATGATTCTTAAATTTCTGTGATGATTTTTAAATCTTTATATCTTCAAAATCCACTTTTAAAATCAGAAGAATTTGGAACATGTTATGCCGGCAGGGGCCTTCGGAGCGATACGCCCCGTTGGGGCTATCCCTCCCACCGCTACCGCGGCGGGCCCCTCCCATTCACGAAGCCATGGGCGGCTACGCCGCTCCGAAGGCCCCTGCCGGCCAGTCATGTTTAGATGGTGAATATTTCAGTGTCTAGCCATGCTAATACAGCATTGACCTGAACAGATAAATGGCAAATGATATTGCGTCAAATTACGACGTCTCTCGAAAAACGGAAACGCGCTTGCAAGACAAACAACACGAAACTGCGAAGTTGTTTACGTCATCGGGGCAAGATCCTTTAATTTTTGACCCTCTTGACAACTGCAATCCGGCGTTACGTATTAATTATCAGAAAGTTAGCCGGTTGAAAGAGAGCCAAGAGGTAGCATCGAAATGGGGTCTTGGCAGGAGCCTCTAGCTCCATACCAGTATGTAACATATTGGCATACAACATATTATAGCAGCAAGACCAAAACTACTATATGTCAAGAGGGTCGAAAACAAAGTACCGAAACACAGCATGGACAGCGGTCTGGGCACGCCACTGAGGTGTTCGAAACGGATCCCGGAAAACACGGAGTTTGAAGAAAACTCCGCACAGAATGTGTCGGGATGGAATAATCTGACCTTTCCGAATACATCTGTCCTGCTATCTGAAACTGCGAAATAAGATTGCGGAGAGAACACGCCGGACGGCGCCACATTGATACTTGTTAATTGGTTGATATTTAGTAAGATATGCGTTTTTAGTGTGGATTATCAGAGAAAAAACAGGCGACAATCCACACTGGAAATCAGATAGCATTGATAATAAATGCGTTACAAAATAGACTGTGGCACCGTCCCGCCGACCGCAGCGTCATTGTCGGAATAATACTTGACAGTTGATTAAATCGCGTCCATGTCCGCTCATACAGTTTTGCGGCTTGAGCTGATATGACCATTTCTTTTGTCTCCATCTTTACTTACGTTTGGATTACTAGGAACAAAAGTATGGAACCATTGAAAACGCGTCAAGACGTAACTCCGGAGACGCTTACCCAACGTCCGTCCAGGACTCATCAATGTACTTCGCTAAGTAACGAGAAAAAAATAACCTGCATCAGATTAGGAGAAGATTCCCTTAGATGATGCAGATTATTTCTTGAAGGTTACTAGACTTCCGCCACAGAACGTCTTATCCCAGAACCTTGGTCATGACGCGTGAAAGCTGGTCTGTGCAGGATGTACCGCGGCCATGACAATCGACACCGGCAAGAATGCGGGCAACGTCCGTTGCGGCCATGCCCTCGACAAGACGGCCGATAGCCCTGAGATTACCCTCACAGCCACGGACATAGGCCAAGTTGTGAACCTTGCCGTCAATAATGTCAAAGTCAATCTGACGTGAGCAGACCAGGGCACTTGTAGCCGCAGTGATATGACGCACGCCATCATTGACAGTATCACTCAAAATTTTGAAATCGTCTCCTTTAATTTCCATATCATCAATTGGTTATAAAATTCCACACAACGGGGAAAACCCCGAATAATCGTTAAGTAATTATACGCAGTCCCTGCCCGTGGCAAACCGGAACGTCAATCAAGACCGAGTACTACGTCAGCGCTTCTTCCTGAAGAACTCCGACACGATGCTGCCGCATTCGTCAGCCATGATACCTGACGACACCTCCGTCTTCGGATGAAGCAGGGATGGGGAAAAACGGGAATAGCCGCGTTTCGGGTCAGACGCACCATAGACAATCCGGCCTATCTGAGCCCAGGCGGAAGCCGCGGCACACATAGGGCAAGGCTCTACTGTCACGTATAAAGTACAGTCATTGAGATACTTGCCTCCCATAGCCTCAGTCGCTGCCGTCAATGCAATCATCTCTGCATGGGCAGTAGGGTCATGAAGCCTTTCGGTCATATTATGACCTTTCGCAATCACACGACCCTTGAAAGTGATGACGACACCTATAGGAATCTCGTCCTCTGACTCCGCCTCCCTGGCTTCGCGCAAGGCCTCCTTCATGAATTTCTCATCAAGTTCAGCCATGACCTAGTCTCTACGTGCGATACCTATATAATAAAGCAGGGTAGCCAAAGAACTGACGGCAGCAATCACGTAAGTATATGCAGCCCACTTCAATGCATCGATTGCCATCGGTCTGGTCTCATAGTCGGTGATGCCGGCAGTCTCAAGCCATCTCACAGCACGTGCACTGGCATTGATCTCGACAGGGAGAGTTACAAAACTGAACAAAGTCGTCATGGCAAAAAGAGCGATTCCGAGCCAAAGGAGGGCAGGGAAAGTATTGACGACAAGAATACCGATGAGAAGAATCCACTGCATGATGTTGCTGGCGAAAGAAACGACAGGAACAAGGGCTGTACGCAGTTTCAGATGAGCATAGCCGACAGAATGCTGGACGACATGGCCGCACTCATGGGCAGCCACGGCAGCTGCAGCCACTGAACGTCCATAATAAACAGATTTGCTGAGGTTTACAGTCTTGGTGGTCGGATTGTAATGGTCGGTAAGCTGACCTTCTATGCACTCCACCTTGACATCATAAATGCCATTGTCATGCATCATCTTCATGGCAATCTCAGCTCCTGACATGTCTGATCGCAAAGACACCTTAGAATACTTTTCAAACCTGCTCTTCAGCATGAACTGGACGATCATGCCGGCAAACATCAGCAGAATAAAAAAACTCCAATATCCCATAATTTTCAAATTTTCGATTCCGGAACTGACCGGAACAATTGTTAATAACCCGTCCGGAATGGAACCGGACCATATTTCCATGCACCACATGGTGCAGATGAACCAGTCCGGAACAAATCAAATAACAGACCACCGCGAAGATAGCATAAAAAATATTCCCTCACTCAGATAATTTTGGTATTTTTGCATCATAAAAAGGGAAAAATGAAACGCCGGGCGGACCGGCACATATTTCAGGACAATGCTGAAGGAAAATGATTTTTCACGACTGGAGCTGAAACTTGGAGCCTGCCGTGACAACTATAGATATTTCAGGGGGCTTCTAGAGCCGACGACCAAACTTCTGGTACTTGTAAAGGCCAATGCATACGGGCACGGAGCAGTGGAATTTGCAGCGATGATGCAAAAGGAAGGAGCTGATTACCTGGCAGTTGCATACCCGATAGAAGGCATGGAGCTACGCCGTTCAGGTATAAGTCTCCCTATACTCGTACTCACTGCCGGGACGGACTACTACAACGAAATCATCGACAGCAGACTGGAGCCCGGAATCCCGAACATCTACTCACTCCGCATCCTCTGCGACACCCTGGAGAAAAGGGGAATCACCGACTTTCCGATACATATAAAGTTGGATACCGGCATGCACCGGCTGGGGTTCATGACAAGCGAACTGCAGGAACTGACAGACTTTCTGAAAGACTGCAAATATGTCAGAGTCAAGTCGATCTATTCACACCTTGCCGCCGCAGAAGACCCGGAATCGGACGATTTCACACTCGGTCAGATAAAAATGTTCGAGGCCAATGCCGAAAGGATAATCTCGGAAATCGGATACAGGCCAATGCTGCACATCCTCAACTCTGCAGGAATAGAGAGATTCCCGGCCTATCAGCACGACATGGTGCGTCTCGGTATCGGAATCTATGGCATCAGTGCACTGAGAGACGTTAAACTGTCACCTGTCGCATCATTGAAATGCAAAGTTCTGCAAGTCAAGCATTTGCTTCCGTCAGACGGAACCATCGGATATGGCCGTCACGGGCAGATCGCACCAGAAGGAACCGATATCGCCACGATACCGGTAGGATATGCGGACGGCATTGACAGGCATCTCGGCTGTGGAAGGGCGTCATTCTCACTCAACGGCCATAGGGTACCGACCATAGGGAATATCTGCATGGACATGTGCATGCTCGATGTGACAGGCACAAATGCAAAACCCGGAGACACGGTCACCATTTTCGGTGAAGACCCGACTGTCTCCGAGCTGGCTGATATCTTGGGAACGATTCCATACGAGATTATGACAAGCATCCCGAGAAGAATCGACCGCGAAATAATCAAATAGTCCAAGTGCAGCAAGTTTGACTACTTACTAAACCTGAGTAATCTCTATAACATCAGACCATGCTTGACGTTCTCTGCCACTTCAGCTCCCTTCAGGTGCTCGAGAATCGCTAGAGCGAACGGCACTGCACAGCCCGCACCGCGTCCTGTGATGAGATTTCCGTCTGAAACGGCAGGTTTCTGCTCATAGATTCCCCCACGTGCTATAGGAGCATCCTCGAAACCGTCGAAGCATGTGAAATGCTTGCCGGCAAGGCTCGGCAACTGTGAAACCACCAGTCCGGGAGCAGCGCATATTGCAGCTACAGTACCACCTTCTGCATAGTGGAGTCTCATGAAATTGATAATCTCCGAACTCTCTGCCAGATGCTTGGTTCCAGGCATGCCGCCAGGGAAAATAATCGTATCCATCTCATCGGTACCATCGAGTTGGACACCGGCTTTGAACTCATCATAGGTCATGTCCGCCACAACAGTGGCCTTGTGCGATCCAGTCACGAATTTGTCGCGATGAATCGAGACAGTCTTTACATCTACGCCTCCCCTACGGAGGATATCAAGTGGCGCAAGCGCTTCCATTTCCTCGAAACCGTTGGCCAGAAAAATATATACGCCTTTCATAATATAATAAGTTACTAAAGAATCAACATAAGAACAAAAGAGTAGAGCATGAACGCCTCGAAATAAAGACGTCCCTTGCCGTCCGCATCCAGCATGACCTCTGTACTGTCCATTCTCACAAGTTTTGCGAGCCTTCTTGAACTCGGCAGACTACGGCCGGCCCACTTCCTGATTATATTGCCGTCATTGAAATATACCGCTCCTCCGTTTGACCTATTGAGCGAGATAAGCGTCTTGTAATCAGAATAATACACTGACGTGAGCAATAGCATTGACTTATCCCTTTCGAGACCGGCATGGGCAATTTCCGACGCGAATGAATCAGGTGTTCCGGCAACGAGCAGAAGCGGAACGAACCCGGCTTCGGCAGCATCGGAAAGGACTCTGGCGGCATTGGCCCAATTCTTAGGTTTCATTCTGGCAGGTTCCGGCACCGATATGGTCATTACGAGCCCGTCAGCGGCGAGTGTGTCGCGGTACTCTCCTGTCGAATCCGTAAACGACAGGCGCGGATAGCTGCTTTCCTTTATATGGTCCTGTTTCCGGACAGTGCTCGTCTCGACGAAAGTCCAGGTGGAATCAGGCAGATTGTTCAATGTGAATATTCCGGTCTTTCCATTCTTTTCATACACGAACGTAGAAATATACTCTTCCTCGTCGCTGTCCGGAATCCCCGCAGCCGCCTCCAGTTTGGAAGAAAGATTGAAAGGAGTGAGCTCCAGCATCGGAATGAACATGAGAGAGTAAATCGCGAAGAATATGACTGCGGCTCCTGTCAATGCGAATGTGACGTATTTGCTCTTCTTCGGCTTGCCGAATTCCTTGTAAGGAAGGAAGGCTGCGAGAATCAGAACGCACAATACCACGTTCTTCAGAAACGACTGGAAATGAGTAAGATGCACAGCCTCTCCGAAACATCCGCAGTCCATCTGGGGATTCAGAATCCACAACAGAAGCGTAAGCAGGGTAAACCCGGCCATGACCACGGTAGAAGTCCAGGCCGCTATCTTTCTGGCAACTCCGGTCACCAGGCACACGCCAAGGAACGTCTCCAGAAAGGCGAAGCCTTCCGCCACCACACCCGCTGCCGGACGCAAGAATCCGAGGTGAAGAAAAGAAAAATACTCCCTGACAATCAACATTGATCCCACAGGGTCCATAAGTTTCAGGATGCCGGCCACAAAAAATACCAGTCCGACGATTACGGCGCACAGACGCCTCACTTTATTACCGGGATAACGAATGCTCATAGTTTCTCCAATTCCTAAAGTGATTTATTTCCAATTTTTGTCGATTTCAGTCCGCACCTCAGTCGCAATCATGTCCGGAGGAAGCATATTCCCCTCAGAATCACTGCAGTCGATACGTATGAAATCCGGGTCAACCTTGCATTGACCCAGATAGACTTCCCGCACGGCCTTCTGGAAATTGATGTCCGCCTCATGGATATCGCTCCTTCCTGCGAGGTAATCCCTGTCATCCCCGTTGCGCGGATTCTCGAGTTTCTGCTCCACGAAACCGACCGGGACGTCCAGGAAGATGTTCAAATCAGGCTTTGGCAGTCCGAACTGTCCGTATTCAGTATCGAAAATCCATTTGCGAAGTTTTTCACGCTCCCCAGCATCCTTCATCTTGGCACATTGGTAGGCAATGTTCGAATATACATACCTGTCCAGCAGCACGATACCGTCCTCATTCAGAGTTTTCCACATTTCCGGCGCTGCGGCATGACGGTCCTCCGCATAGAGAAGCGCAACCAACTGGGGATGAACCTCATTGATGGCACCGAAATCTCCCCTGAGGAACTTCCCGATGAGTTCCCCATAGACAGGGGAATCGTATCTCGGGAAATGGATATATTCAAGATTCGGGCATTTGCTTTCAAGATATGTCCTCAGGCGCTTCACCTGAGTTGACTTTCCGGAGCCGTCCAGCCCTTCTATTACAATCAGCATCGTGTCAAGTATATTAAGGAACATCATCCCGCAGGCATCATGTTCCGGAGTTTCACATTCAGCGCAGACATCGTTTCCGGATGGCCGCACATAGTACAAACATACAAAAAAACTGCGGGAAATTTGCTAAATTTGACATCTAGTAAGCATAAAAAAATAAGTTGGTAAAGATTTGTGAAGGATTTTCGAGGATAGATTTCTTTTCGAAGATGGAGTGTACTGGACGTACACGACTGATGAGAAAAGGAATATAGACCGAAAAGACGAGCAAAGATTACCAAGTTATTTTTTTAGGATTACCTAATCTGGCAACAAAATGGACAAGAACAGAAAAATCGACGTGATGGGAATCATAAACATCACGGACAACTCATATTACAGCGAAAGCAGATGCCTCGGACAGGACGGCAATGACGACATTCCGCACATCCTGTCCAGAGCGGAAATGATGATCCGGGACGGAGCCACGATTCTGGATATCGGAGCCTGTTCCACAAGACCGGGCTCGGACCCTGTCGGAGCCGACGAAGAGTGGAGAAGGCTGGAACCGGCCCTGAAAGCCATCAGAGCCGAATTCCCCGACATCACCATCTCGATCGACACCTACTGGCCGTCCATCGTGCGGAAAGCCTCCGGGGCCATCGGAAAGTTCATTGTCAATGACGTTACCGCCGGAGAGGGAATGTATGATAAGGTCAATGCCAATGAATGTGGCGAGATGCTCCTCACGGCAGGCGAACTGGGACTTCCATTCGCTGCAATGCACATGAGAGGAAACCCAAAGACAATGCAGACTCTTACCGTATATGATGATGTGACTGAAGATGTCGTGGAGTACTTCAGGAACTTCAGCAGAAAAGCGGAAAAGGCCGGCATTAAGGACTGGATTCTGGACCCCGGATTCGGATTCGCGAAAACCATAGAGCAGAACTACCAGATGATGCGTGAGCTGGACAAGTTCCAGGAGTTCGGCAAGAGAATTCTGGTAGGCATCTCCCGCAAGAGCATGATATTCAGAAAGTTCAACATCACTCCGGAAGAATCTCTCCCGCAGAGCCAGGTACTCCACTACAAGGCTCTCTGCCTCGGAGCCGACATCCTGAGAGTCCATGATGTGGCTGAAGCCGTACGCACAGTATCGACATACCGCGAACTGGAGAAATAATACGGACGAAGTTTTGCTCCGCCCGCCAACATTGACTATATTTGCACTTTGGAACAGACGGGATATTCCTCAAGGTTTTTCACGACGTTCCTCCAAACCAAATAATCGAAGTTCCGCAAGGGGCTTAAACCTTAGAAGATGGACACTCACTCTTTATTGGCCGTATCACCGGTTGACGGCCGCTACGCATCCAAAACCGAACCGCTGAGAGAATATTTCAGCGAATTTGCATTGATAAAGTACCGCGTGCGCGTGGAAATCGAGTATTTCATTGCGCTCTGCGAAATTCCGCTGCCACAGCTCGCTGACATTGACAGGAGCAAGTTCGGCCAGATGAGGGACATCTACCTCAATCTCACTCCGGAAGAGGCCATGGAGGTCAAGGAAATCGAAAAGACCACCAACCATGACGTGAAGGCTGTGGAATATTTCATAAAGAGACATTTCCATGAAATGGGACTCGACAAATGGTCCGAGTTCGTCCATTTCGGCCTGACTTCACAGGATATCAACAATACATCACAGCCGCTCATGCTGAAAGAGGCGCTGGAAAACGCCTACATGCCGGCATTGACAGAAATTCTCGGCATCATCAGAGGCATGGCTGACGAGTGGAAAGATGTTCCGATGCTCGCCAAGACCCACGGCCAGCCGGCTTCTCCTACCAGAGTCGGAAAAGAGTTCAGGGTATATCAGGCAAGACTTGAGGAACAGATCAGGCAGTTCGGCCTGCTCACCTATCCGGCAAAATTCGGCGGCGCTACCGGAAACATGAACGCGCACAAGGTCGCATTCCCGGAAATCGACTGGATTTCATTCGGCGACAAGTTCGTGGATTCACTGGGGCTGAAGCGTTCATTCCCTACCACACAGATCGAGCACTATGACAATCTGGCTGCTATTTTCGACTGTCTCCGCCGCATCAATACGATTCTCATTGACCTCAGCCGCGACATCTGGACATATATTTCGATGGAGTACTTCAAGCAGAAGGTCAACAAGAACGAGGTCGGTTCGTCCGCGATGCCGCACAAGGTGAACCCTATCGACTTCGAGAATGCAGAGGGCAACTTCGGAATGGCTGACGCCGTATTTACTTTCCTGTCAATGAAATTGCCTGTTTCCAGACTTCAGAGAGACCTTACGGATTCAACGGTATTGCGTAATGTCGGAGTTCCTCTGGCTCACGGAATGATCGCATTCGCATCTCTCAAGAAAGGACTCGGAAAGCTCATCCTGAACGAGGATGCCCTCCAGGCCGACCTCCACAGGAACTGGGCAGTGGTTGCAGAGGCAATCCAGACAATCCTCCGCCGCGAAGGTTATCCGAACCCTTACGAGACTCTCAAGGCATTGACAAGAACCGGAAGCGTCATCGATGAGAATACCATCGAGACATTCATCAACGGACTTGATGTCAATGAGTCCGTGAAGGAGGAGCTCAGGGCCATAACTCCTTGGAACTACACAGGTTACTGCCTATAATCATATATCACATACTGACACCCCTCTCCAGTTTCAGTCCGAAACTGGAGAGGGGTGAATCATTTCCCCGGAATCTGTCGACTACAGAATCAGTTCTTTGCAAGTACCAGGCAAGCCCAGCCGTTTCTGGCACGCTGTCTGACCAGGGAAAGGCCGTTTGCCTCAGCTTCGGCCACAATATCATTGACATCGGACTCATAGAATCCGCTGAGCATCAGCAGGCCGCCCTTCCTGAGCGAGGTCGCGTATGTGCGGAGGTCCATGAGGATTATGTTCCTGTGGATATTGGCCAGAAGCACATCATAATGCCCCATCTGAAGGAGCGACGCGTCGCCATAACGGGTCTTCACCTTGGTCCCGACACGATTCAGCTTCGCATTGTCGAAGGCAGACTGTGCCGCAACAGCGTCAATGTCAATGCCATATACCGCCGCAGCTCCCATTTTTGCAGCCAGAATCGCAAGCACTCCGGTCCCGCATCCCATATCCATGACGACATGTGAGCGGATGGCGTCAGCGTTGTCCAGCATTGACTCCATCATCATATATGTCGTGTCATGATGACCTGTGCCGAAGGCCATCTCGGGACGGAGACGGATATTGTATCTGGTACGTGGCGTATCATTGTCATCAGCCTGACGGACAGTCACTTTCCCGTCCACGACTATAGGCTGGAACTCGCTTTCCCACTGGGCATTCCAGTTCATATAAGGAACCGGCAGGGCCGTAAACGAGGTCTTGAAAGAAAGTCCTGAAAGGACCGCTTTCAGGGCCTGCCTGTCGAAAAGCGGTTTCTGGATATAACAATCCACACATCCTTCACCGATTTCAAAAGAATCGTAAGGGAGATCTGAAAGCATTGCCTCCAGAATCTCCGCATTATCTTCGCTGAAAGGTTCTATAACGACTGTAACCTTCAGATAATCACTGCTATCCATAAACAAATCAATTTTCTTCCAGAACCGCCTCGCCCTTCTTCGCCTCCTGACGCTTGCGGCGTTTCTCAGCCTTCTTCTGCTCTCTGGCCGACTTGTTCTGGACCTGGTTATCTATAAACTGCTGGAACTTGCTCGTAGTCTCACTCTCCTCATTCACTTCCGGAACGACAGTAAGCGAATCCATGCGGGCATTGAGAACAGAATCCACAGGACTGTCA
Organism: uncultured Bacteroidales bacterium; assembly: GCA_934700615.1. Lineage (GTDB taxonomy): Bacteria > Bacteroidota > Bacteroidia > Bacteroidales > UBA932 > Cryptobacteroides. The sequence goes on along the minus strand of CAKUXR010000010.1, from coordinate 89,477 downwards.
TAAGCAGTCTGGAGGGAATCAAGCATCTTCATCTGGCTGCTGTCAAGAGAATCCAGATGAGCCTCCGGGTTGAAGCCCATGGAGACTTTGTTCGAGTCAATGCTGTTCTTCATGTCACGGTTCTGCTTGACCGCAAGTTCAACACCCTTGGTAAAGATGTTGTGGATGGAACTTACCAGGTTCATCTGCATGGCATCTATCTGAGCCGTGAACACAGGGACATTGGTACTCTTGTACTGAGCCTTTCCGATTCTGAACTTCCACTTGTCGAAGTTTCCGAAGATATTTATGCCGAAACGGAACGGAACCGGAGACTTGAGCACGGACACATGATATTTGAATGACTGGTCAAAGTTCTGCAATCCGCTCATTGCCAATGTATAACGGTCAATCTTAAGCACGAACGGGAAGATTTCCAGCCTGTTGTTGCTGATAAGGCCGCTCACTGACATGTCAGCCACGCTTCCTGTCTTCTTGTTCTTGAACATCAGCATCTTGGCAAGTTTCCTGAACGCCTCGCTCTCCTCGAGCTTAACATCACGGCCGCTGATTTTCATGATTCCGTTCATCGACGAAGTGATGAAGTTCATGTTCGTATCGAGATCGGTAGTAGCCGCAACTTCACAGTCAAGCATACCCTTGAATGAAGTCAGCATCGGCATGATGGTATCGACGGCAGGGAAAAGCTGCACCACCTTGTCTGCCGTGATATCAGCCAGATTCAGGTCAAATCCTGCCGTTATGTCCTTCTTGGTCTTGGTGCTGTAGAATCCCTCGAAATAGATGTCACCCATATTCGAAGTTGCCACGGTATTGGTCAGCTGGACACAACGTTCCTTCATCAGCATGTCCGCCGCCAGCCACGTAATCTTGAGGTCGGAATAATCCACCTCATTGGCCTGCAGGGAAACATTGGCAATAAGATTGGCCGGAATCACGACAAGCGCGTAGCTGCTGTCCTGGGCGGCCGCCTCATGCGCGGCAGAAACATTGGCAAGATACTCGGCATCATTGACAGACGAAGTATTGGATACGGACATCGAGTCAGGTGAGAACTTGGCACCGGCACTGTATGCGGTGAGAAGTTCGTTCGCATCCATCTTCTGCGAGATTATCTTGAGGTCAAGTTTCATTGCCCCATAGCCCCTCAGCGCACGTCGGAGACCGCTGAGCACACCGGTCGCCGAGATGTCCGAAACACCCGGACGTATGGTGAAGTTGTCCAGATGAATGGCATCATTGCTCACGGTTCCGCGAACATCCTCTATCACGTTCCTCAGAGGGAAATAAGGAGTGATGACAATGCCGTTCTTGATTTCCATGCTGCCGTTCAAGTTCCACTCCTTCATATACTTGGCTATGATTTCGCCCATCGGAATCTGCACGTCATGCTTGCGGAAATCGGCATCTGCAAGGTAGTCCGGAACAGTCCTTCCGGCCCTTCTCGACCTTATGAACTTGGTAATCAGAGAATCACGCGGCACGCCGGGATACACCCTCTGGAGAGAATCCAGCATCAGGTTCCGCCTCTGTCCCCTCTCGAATGTGGTCATCACGGCAGAAGCCTGGAACTTTGCATCACGGAAACCGTAGCGGTTCACACCCTCACGCGCAAAAATCCTGGAGTTGTTGCTTGTCAATGACAACTGTGGTTCCATGATTTTTCCCCGTGCAAGCTGCGAGAACTTGAACAGGTTCTCCGAGCCGATGACACCCGCGAAGAGAGAATCCGTTCCGCTCATGAAAACCCTGCCGAGCGACAGGCATCCGACGATAGGATGATGCTCGTTTTCCCCATGCTCCTCACACTTTATCCTTACAGCGTTCTGGGCCTCCAACTTGGCAGCTGAGCCCCTGAATATCATATCTTTACCATAAGTGGCATACAGAGAGTCCACCTTCGCAGTGACAGCCAGAATCTTGGTCCCGCGGGGAATTCCCCTGTCAACCTTGTTGGAAACAGTGGCAACACCTATCTCAGGAGAACCCAGCCATGCATAGACCGAATCCTTTTCAGAACTTACCGTCACATTTTTGCTCCTCAGATATCCGTCAAGGTTCGCCTTGTAGAAATTGTACGGGGTCATCTGCGAGAGCCTTATTTTTCCTGTCAGGACTCCGTCCAGTTCACCCGAAGCCCTGTAGCCGAGAGAATCCGGAATGAAATCCATCAGTTTGTCAATGGAAGCGTACGCCAAACCCTCAACATCGAAAAGAGGGTCTTCGCCCATAAGGTCGTCAACGGTGCCTGTCAAGTCGAAATCGAGGCCGCCGAAATTCAGGCACATATTGTCAATGCTGAGGTCAACCTTGCCGGACGCATCCGTATTGGCATTGATGTCGAGGGCAACGGTTCCGTCAGGTATGTCGGGATATCTGACCGACGCCTTAGGGATTACAATTTCGGCCAGCAGATCCGGCATCGTGTTTCTGGACGGGTTGTAATATCCGTCGCACACGGCTGTGAATGAGACCTTTGCATCAGTCTTGAGTTTCTCGGTCTCCGGGAAGAAGTTCTTGCCGAAATACTGGATAAGGTCATCCACCTTGCAGTCATCTATCGAAGCCTCAGCCCTCAGATACGTACTGTCGCCATAAAACTTGACATCACCAAGTCCTGTCATCGAGACGGTCGCGACATCGGCGCGGAAATTCTTGAATGATACGGCAGGCACGTCCTCTTTAGGGAACCGCACGTCTCCCGAGACATCGAGAGGAAGCATGATCCTTCCGTATTGGCTCATCCCGAGAAATGCCTTTGCTGACGCATCGAATGAAATGTCCTCTCCCTTCTGATCAATGACAATATGATCGGCCTTCATGGCAACAGTATCCGCCGGCAATCTTCCGGACAGGAAGAGGTTGTCAACATGGAGTCCGACTTTGCTTCCGGTAAGGTCGGACCTCAGCCTTCCGTGGAAATGCATCTCCTCAAGTCCGACGGCAGCATAAATCGTGTCTGCACAGTCAGTATAGAAAATTCTCGGATTTCCCGTCATGCAGACCTTGTTCACGATGATGAGCGGCAACGGGGACACCGTGGTATCAGTATCAGCAGATTCCGAACCTGTATTTTTCAGGACATTCCAGTTTGCGTCTCCGTCATAGAAACTGTGCGCAAAGAAGCGAGGCCTGTCCATACTTGCCTCGTGGATGTGGATATCACCCAAAATAGCAGACAAGTAATTGACAGACAATGTCATGGTATGGGCAGAAGCCAGGGTATCGGCCGCTTCGGATCTTCCGGCATGTCGAAGTATTCCGTCGCAGCCCACCGAGTCGTAGGCAGCAAACCTGTCATGAGGATAGGTGACAGTCAGGTCCGATATTTCCAGATTCAGATTCGGGAAACTTTTGAACACCGATGCCTTTATGTTCCCGATATGGACATCAGCATTGACATATCTCGGTATGTATTTATCAGCCATTGACATAAGGAACTTTGAATTGAGCCCGACCTGCATCACTACAAGTGCCAGTGCCCATATCCCGGCTAAAATTCCTACGGTTATCTTAAGCCAACGGAAACGGCTGCGTTTCAGAGTTTCTTTCACTTCTTTCTTCTCCATACAAAAAAAGCCCTATAATTCTACAAATATAATGAAAGACAGCGGAATATAATGAATAAAGGCTGACAAAAACTCTCGTTTCTGTCAGCCCATATATCTTTTCAGATCAGATTCTTGCCTGGCTTACTGCTCTTCTTCAAGCTGCAAGTGCTGCACGTAGATAGCTTTCTGAATCTGCTCTCTTTTCTTCACAGATGGCTTCACGAAATTCTTTCTCGCACGGAGCTCACGGATAGCACCTGTTTTCTCAAATTTTCTCTTGAATCTCTTGAGCGCTCTCTCAATGTTCTCACCCTCTTTAAGCGGTACAATAATCATGTCTGAATCACCTCCTTTTGTTTACAAAATAACTGAATCCTAAGTACTTGCATTGATTTCGGCAAGCCTCTTCCGGATTAAGCGGGTGCAAAGGTACGACAATTTTCCGAAAATGCAATCCCGGCATGAGATTTTTTCCGGCAAAAATTGAGGTCAATGTCCCAGTGCGGCTATATTTTCCTTGAAAACCTCCATTCCGTCTGTGGCCTTCGCGTGAATGTGGACAATCCGCTTGTCTCTGACATTGACATTGCTCGGGTCTATAAGATATATCGGTGTCGAAGCAGGGGCATAACGATAGAGTCCAGCGGCAGGATAGACGCTCATGGACGTACCCACAATCAGAAGGATATCAGCCTCTGAGACGAGGTCAATGGCCCTTTCAATCTTTGGAACAGGCTCTCCGAACCATACGATATGAGGGCGGAGCTGGTGTCCGTTTGGAGCCAGGTCGCCCAGATGGATTTCACCATATCCGATATCGAAAACACTGGCCTCAGAGAAGCCGTCGCCCTCGTTGCAGCAGTTTTCAGGACGCACCTTGGTAAGTTCACCGTGAAGATGGAGAACCTTGGAACTTCCTGCACGCTCATGAAGGTTATCGACATTCTGCGTAATGACATTGACATCATACTTGTTCTGGAGGTCGGCGATAGCCAGGTGCGCCGCATTCGGCTTGACATTGGCCAGTTCCTTTCTCCTGATGTTGTAGAAGTCCAGCATCAGGGCCGGATTCTTATGCCACCCTTCGATGGAAGCGACCTCATTCGGATCGAAATTGTCCCACAGGCCGCCATTGTCACGGAATGTACTGATTCCGCTCTCGGCGCTGACACCGGCGCCGGTCAACACTACCAACTTTTTCATATAACAAATCCTAACTTATGCGAAATAAAAATTGCGGAGCCAATAATCGAAGAGAGGGTCCTGGAGTTCAGGCTCATCTTTGTCATTGAAACACACTATCTCTTTCTTCATGAGCGCATCCTTCAGCCTCTTGACATTGGCAGAGGAGTTAAGACCGTAACTGTCAATGACATCCGACGTGCTGAACTTCGTCTTTCCGTCGAGTATCGCCTTCAGGAGACGCACCTGATAGCCCGTCAGGTCCCTCATGATGCGCTGATAGGAAGGGACATGGACGGCGAGCATACAGGACAGGGCGTCTTTCACCGTCAGTTCACTGATATAACCTTTCGACAGGGAATCGCAGATGAAGAAAAACTGGTTTATGTAACCTATCTCATTATGGAGCATATTGCAGACGTTCTGGACAAGTTCCCTGTCCACCACTTTTCCTCCGGCGGAAAAGCCTCTCAGGACATGCTCCGTGATGTCCGAGTCCGAAATCGGCGAAAGCCTGACTGTCCTCGTCACGTCACGGAAATACTTTTTCCTCAGGAAAATATGCTCCATGGCATTGACCTCGGAACCCATGAAGACGAAGGAACATGGCGGCATGGCATTGCCTCTGTTGGCATCGATAACTCTCTCCAAAAGGCGGATGCATTTTTCCGCACCGTCGAAATCCACATTCTGGAACTCCTTGAGAATCACCACCAAAGGCATTGACAAGAACTCGGCAATCCTGTATGGAAGACTGAGGACCGAGGTCTGCCACCGGCTGTCGTCTGCCGAAAATTCATCCTGTCCGCCGTCAGAAGAAAGGTATTTCGAAGCCAATTCCGAGCGGCCTTCCGGCGTTTTCGAACCGGCACGCAGGACGGAGTCTTCAAAAATCTTGAAAAAAGCGTCAATGTTTCTGACAGGGGTCAAATCGACTTCACAGACCTGGCACTGCTTTCCGGCGACCTTCATCTGATACAGGGCCTGCCTGACTGCGGACATTTTTCCGGCCTCGTGAGGCCCCCATATCGCGAGGCTTTCCCCCTCTCCGATCGCTTCGGCAATGGCCTGACAATCACGACGTCTGCCGACAAAATACCTGCCGGTAACGAATTTATCGAACTGAAAAGGAGTATCCATAAATCTGTCAAAAGATAAAAGGTCCAAACACCGGAGGCAAATTTAACAAAATATTTGGCGGAATGTAAGAAAAAGACTAAATTTGCAGTTCAAAATTGATTTATGGCTACCAAGCTCAGTTGAAGTTCCGCCGCAGAAGGCGGGCGCTTGCCGCCGGAAACTTAAAATAAGTTTTATAAAATGTACGCAATCGTTGAAATTGCAGGCCAGCAGTTCAAAGTAGAAGCTGGTGCAGAGATTTTCGTAAACCGCCTCGCATCGAAGAAGGATGAGACGGTAGAGTTCGACAAGGTTCTTCTCCTCGATAACGAAGGAGCAGTAAAAGTCGGAGTTCCTTACGTAGAGGGTGCAGTTGTAAAGGCAACAGTTCTCGCAGATGACGTAAAGGCAAAGAAGGTTATCGTTTTCAAGAAGATCCGTCGTAAAGGATACCAGAAATCAAACGGTCACCGTCAGAAACTTACAAAGATCCGCATCGACTCTATCGCTTAATTTTTTACTGATCGCTAAATTAAAGGAGAATTTGAATTATGGCACATAAAAAAGGTCAAAGTAGTTCTAAGAACGGTCGTGAGTCACAGAGCAAACGTCTCGGATTCAAGAAATTCGGTGGTGAGGTTGTAAAGGCCGGTAACATCATCGTTCGCCAGAGAGGCACAGTTCACAACGCTGACAAGAACGTAGGAATGGGTAAAGACCACACTCTTTACGCACTCGTTGACGGAACAGTTCTCATCACAAGAAAGAAAGAGAACAAGTCATACGTGTCGGTTGTCCCTTTTGAGAACTAAGCTCGGAGGGTCTTGAAAGACATTGGAGGATTGCACTTCGAGTATCGGTGTGCGGTCCTCCTTTTTATTTCAAAGGAAACACAGTAACATAGCAGACAATATTAAATCATATATATCATGTTGACACTTAAGATGCTTCGTGACGATCCCGATTTCGTAGTCAGGAAGCTTGCAGTCAAAAATTTCGACGCAAAGGCAATCGTCGATAAGGTTCTCGAACTTGACACACAGAGAAGGGCTCTCCAGACAGAGAGCGACGGTCTTCTTGCACAGCAGAAGCAGAAGGCAGGTCTCATCGGAGGCCTCATGAAAGAAGGCAAGAAGGCAGAAGCCGAAGAGGCAAAGAAAGAAGTTGCAGAGCTCAAGGCAAAGTCCACAGAGCTTCTCGCAAAGGCTGACGAGACAAGCAAAGAGCTTGAGTCACAGCTGGTTCTCCTCCCTAACATTCCTTGCGACCTCGTCGTTCCCGGAAAGGGAGCTGAGGACAACCAGGTAGTGAAGATGGGCGGTCCGGAGATCAAACTTCCGGAGAATGCGCTTCCACACTGGGAGCTCGCCAAGAAATTCGATATCATTGACTTCGATCTCGGAGTAAAACTCACAGGCGCAGGCTTCCCTGTATATAAGGGAAAGGGCGCGAGACTCCAGAGGGCGCTCATCAGTTTCTTCCTCGACAACAATACGGCCGCAGGCTACAAGGAGATCGAACCTCCTATCATGGTCAATGCCGCTTCAGGTTTCGGTACAGGCCAGTTGCCTGACAAGGAGGCCCAGATGTACTATGTAGGTCTCGACGATTTCTATCTCGTTCCTACTGCTGAGGTTCCTGTTACCAATATCTACAGGGACGTCATCCTGAACAACGACCAGTTCCCTCAGAAGCTTACTGCATATACACCATGCTTCCGTCGTGAGGCAGGTTCCTACGGCAAGGACGTGAGAGGTCTGAACAGACTTCACCAGTTCGACAAGGTAGAGATTGTCCGCATCGAGAAGCCTGAGAATTCTTACGCGGCACTTGACGAGATGATTGCCCATGTAGAGAGCCTTGTGAACAAGCTCGGTCTCAAGTACAGAATCCTCCGCCTCTGCGGTGGTGACCTGAGTTTCACATCTGCAATCACTTACGACTTCGAATTGTGGTCAGCAGCACAGGGCAGATGGCTGGAAATCTCTTCAGTTTCCAACTTCGAGACATATCAGGCAAACCGTCTGCACCTCAGATACAAGGACGAGAACGGCAAGATGCAGCTCTGCCACACTTTGAACGGAAGTTCACTTGCTCTTCCACGTGTCGTTGCGGCAATGCTTGAGGACAATCAGCAAGAAGACAGGATTGTCATCCCTGAGATTCTCCGCCCTTATACCGGGTTCGACTACATCGACTAAGGATGGCAACCATAATTGGAATTGACCCCGGAACCAATATCCTTGGCTTCGGGGTTATTCGTACTGAGGGCCAGAAGGCCACGTACGTGGAAATGGGCGTAATCGACATGCGGAAGGAGAAGGATCCTTATGCCAAATTGAACAGGATTTTCAATGAAATCAGCGAGGTCTGTGAAAAATACCGGCCGGACCAGATGGCATTGGAGTCTCCTTTCTACGGAAAGAATGCCCAGGTCATACTGAAACTCGGACGTGCCCAGGGCGCGGCCATGCTTGCGGCAGCCACCAGAGGAATTCCTATCACGGAATATGCCCCGAGGAAAGCGAAAGAGGCCGTCACGGGAAACGGAGCGGCATCCAAGATGCAGGTCAATACTATTCTGCAGAGGATTCTCGGGATTGACATTGAAGAAAAATTTCTCGATGCCACGGATGCCCTGGCGATAGCGTTGTGTCACCATTATCAGATGACGAATCCTCTGGCGGGGATGAAGTCTTCTACCAGTTGGGAAAAATTTATCGCTGAAAACCCGGACAGGGTTAAATAACCTTCAAAAAAAATAAAATGGCCTTTCGCTTCGGAAAAACGAAAGTTCAGCCGTAGAATGTGGCCATTCAGCGGTTTTTGCAACAATCTGACACTACATAATTAAACCGGAGAACAGGTTTCATGTCTAAAGTTGTGTTGTTAAAAAAAGCAGAAAACAACTTGGAAGAAGTGTGTTACCTAATTACGAACGGACAATGAAAAGAATCATTGCTATGTTTTGCGGGCTGGTGACTATGCTCGCATTTTCTTTTGCGGTCGCGGCTCAGACCACGAGGTCTGTCACGGTGGTGCTGCAGGATTCGTCTTCTGGCGAGCCTGTCGGTTATGCCACTGTATCATTGACAAAAGCCGGCGCGAATACCGCAAGCAAATATGCCTTGACCAATGACAAGGGAAAGGCCGTACTTGACAAGGTGGCTGCGGGAAGCTACACGATCAAGGCTGAACTTCTGGGATACAAGAATTACACTGCTGAGATCACGGTTAAGAATTCCGTGGATTTGGGCATCGTGAAGATGGACCCTGACAGAAAGGTTCTCGAGGCTGCAAGCGTAACTGCAGCGGGCAATCCCATCATCATTAAGAAGGATACTATCGAATATACGGCTTCTTCTTTCAAGACGTCTGACAATGACATGCTGGAGGACCTTCTGAAGAAGCTCCCGGGTGTGGAGGTCGGCACGGACGGAAGCGTCACTGCAAACGGACAGACCATTTCGAAGATTACCATTGACGGAAAGACCTTCTTCCTGGATGACCCACAGCTGGCATCGAAGAACATTCCGGCCAAGATTATCGACAAGGTGAAGGTCGTGCAGAAGAAATCCGAACAGGCACAGTTCACCGGCATTGATGACGGGCAGGAAGAAACTGTCATTGACCTTTCCATTCAGAAGGGGATGATGAACGGGCTTTTCGGCAATGTCCAGCTCGGCGGCGGCCACGACTGGCCTGAAAATACGGCTAACGGAAACGGCGACTGGCGCTATCAGGGTGCGGGTTTCATCGGCAGATTCACTGAAAAAAGCCAGTTGAGCATCATCCTGAACGGCAACAATACCAACAACCGCGGATTCAACGACCTGTCGGGTTCGATGATGAGGTCAATGCGTGGAGGCGGTGGCGGAATGGGCCGCGGAGGCGGCGGATGGGGCAACTCCAACGGTATCACCACTTCATGGATGGGCGGTGTCAACGGTTCATGGGACTTGCTCGGCGACAAGATGGACCTCGGAGCAAACTACCTTTTCAACGGCACTCAGAAAGATGTGAAGGAAATCAGTGACAAGACCACCTTCCTGGATGACGGTTCCAGCCTGATTTACCACAACGACGGATACAGTTTCAACAATTCCTACGGACATCGTTTCGGAATGCGCCTGGAGCACAAGTTCTCGGAGAAGACATCCATCCTCTTCCAGCCTCAGTTCAATTTCGGAAAGGGTGATTTCCAGGAGTTCTCCAAGTTCACCACCGACGGGATTGCTGCCGGAGAGACAGAATCCGTGGCCAAGAATGAGGGTTTCAACAACAATACCGGAAACAACAAGAACTGGACTGCCAACGGATTCTTCCTGTTCAGACAGCGTCTCGGGCTTCCGGGCAGGACATTGTCCTTCAACATTGACTATAATTTCAGCAACAACGACCTCTACGGTTTCAACCAGTCATTGACGAAGACCTTCGGAGCGACCGATGCGGAGAATGTCAATGCCATTGTAAATCAGAGGTATGACCAGAATTCGAAGTCATCATCCATCAGCGGACGTCTCGTCTATACGGAGCCGCTCGGTGCGGGTTTCTATCTGGAGGCGAACTACCAGTACAAATGGTCACAGAACAAGTCGGACAAGCTGACTTATGATTCTGCGGACAGGGGTGCCTATGATTTCAATTCTGACACTCACGAGTATTACCGGGAGACCGACATGTACGACAAGGACGGCAACATCATCTATGCGGACGGCAAGCCAGTACATTCAAATGAGGTGCTCAACTCCCAGTATTCCAGCAACATACTGAACCAGTACCAGACTCATCGTGCAGGTGTGAACTTCATGTTCCAGAAGGACAAGATCAGGGCCCAAGTCGGCGCGTCGATTGTTCCGACAATCACCCACAATGAGACCAACGGAAAGAGTTATGACAATTCTGTCGTGAACTGGTCGCCTACTGCGATGTTGTGGTATGACATCAATGACAATATGAATGTCCGCGGTTTCTACTTCGGAAATTCATCACAGCCGACTACCACACAGCTCATGCCGGTTCCTGACAATACGAACCCGCTCAATGTGTCCCTGGGTAACCCTTACCTGAAGCCGTATTTCTCACATAACATAAATACCAGATATGGCTTCTCGAACAGGCAGAAGTTCCTGTCTGTGCATGCCAACCTTAGCGGAGGCTTCGTGCAGTCCCCTATCGTCTATGCCAGCTGGTACAATACCAACGGCACAGCGTTCTCGCTCCCTGTAAATGGTCCGACTTCGGGTAATGTCAATGCCAGGATGTTCCTCAATGCTCCTTTCGGAAAATCAAATTTCAGCATATCTTCCAGCACATCAGGAAGTTGGAGCACATCGACTTCTTATGTGGGAAAGAGTTCTTTCGACACGAGCACTTATTACACTGACGGCGATTTCGATTATGTGAAGTTCCACAATGACTTCCCTGATCTCGGAAAGAGTGACAAGTTCCTGGAGAACAATACCCAGACGATGAATTTCACCGAAAGGATGAGGCTCACATACCGAAACGATTTCGTGGAGATTATTGCAGGCGGACGTTCACGTATTGCAAAGTCTTGGTACACAATCGAATCAGCAAATACTAATGTCACCAGAAACAATCAGGCTTCAATGTCGATGAACTGGACAATCCCGGGCGGTCTCGGTCTCGTGGGCGAGTTCAACTATAACTGGTACAAGGGATATCAGACCAAGCAGGATGACGAGTATGTATTCAATCTCGAGATTACCAAACTCCTGTTCAAGAACCAGTGCACGCTGTCTCTCAAGGGATATGACCTGCTGAACCAGTCGAAGAACCTCTCAGTTTCTGATTCTTCAAACTATCACACTGAGACGTGGAACAATACTCTCGGACGTTATGTGATTCTTTCTCTTACCTGGCGTTTCGGAAATATGAACAATGCCAGCAAGGGTATGAGGGGAAGAGGCCCTGGCGGCCCAGGACATGGTCCCGGCCCGGGCGGTCCACCACCGATGATGTAAGCGTAGCATAGAAAAATGCAGTCTGTTCTTGCGAGCGGACTGCATTTTTTATTATAGATTCGGATTGTTCTTTACCAGCCTTTCTTGATATTGTCTGCAATGGCTGCCACCAGGCGGTCTCTTGCCTCGACACTTGCCCAACCGATGTGCGGGGTGAAGTGGAATTTCTCGGGATGGCGCGTATGAAGAATCGGATTGTCGAACGGAATAGGCTCATTGACAAACACATCCAGAGCGGCTCCGCCGATGACATTTTCGTCAATGACTTTTGCCAATGCTGCTTCTTCGATGATTCCGCCGCGGCCCATATTGACAATGATGGCTGTCGGTTTCATCATCCTGAGTTCCTTTTCTCCTATCAGTCCAGCTGTACGCTCGTTGTACGGGGCATGGATGGAGATCACGTCTGAGGTGCGCATCAGTTCTTCCAACGGAATGCACGGGTATTTCGTGCAGTGTCCGGTTCCTGATGTCGAGTAATATACGACCTTCATGCCGAATGCCTCTGCGACTTCTGCCACACGGCTTCCGATTGTTCCCATGCCGATGATTCCTATCTGTTTGCCGTAAACTTCTATGAACGGTTTGATGACATTGGTGAACATGCCGCTTGAGGAGTATCCTCCTGATTTCACTGCGTCATCGAAGTACGGGCCGTTGCCAAGCAGTGACAGGATATGCATAAATGTCTGCTGGACAACTGGTTCTGTCGAGTATCCGGCCACGTTTCTGACTATAATGCCGCGTTTTTCGCAGGCTTTCACGTCAATGTTGTTGATTCCTGTCCCGGCTTCGCATACCAGTTTCACATTCGGAGCGACACCAAGAAGGTCTTCAGTAACTTTCACTTTATTGACCACAAGCACGTCGCAGTCTTTCACCCGTTCCTTGGCTTCCTCAGGGCTGGACGTCGGCCACGCCGTAAGATCGCCGCATGCCGCTATCGGCGACAGTGATGTTTCTCCGACTGTCGCTGCATCAAGAAATGTTATTTTCATCTTATCAATGTTATTGTTTATATTCAATTATGCCACGGAGACTCGTCTCAGGCCGGCAATTCAGCCCACGATGCCCTCCACGGCACAATGATACGAATTGTTTTTGGATTGGCAAAAGATTTTATCTCATCGCCTTGTCCTTAGTTTGCATAACCGGGCCAGTAATTCCGGCAAATCGTCACGACTTTGGTAAGCGTCTCCGGAGTTACGTATTGACCGTACTCTGTTCTGGGGCAACGTCCGGCATGTCAACTCCACAATTATTTTCGACCCTCTTGACATTTGTCGGTCTCGGCCTTGCCGCTATAACATATTGTCTGCCAGCGTATTACATGCCGGTATGGAGCCAGGCGCTCCTGCCAAGACCCCATTTCATTGCTACCTCTTGGCTCTCTTTTAATCAGCTAACTTTCTGATAATTAATACGTAACGTCGGATTGCGGTTGTCAAGAGGATCGAAAATCAAATGGCTTTGGTCCCGATGACGTAAAACAACTCCGCAGTTCTGTGATTTCAAAAGTGTATTGGCTGCGGGTTCATCCCAGCCGGTGTCAATGTCAACAATTTGTTTTAACAGAACAAGCACATCCGGTGCCGCATGTACGGACTCCGGATGTGCTTGCTCTGTTATTGAATGACGGGATAGCGCGGCTACTCCCATTCTATGGTTGCAGGCGGTTTGGAAGAGATGTCATAGACAACGCGGTTGACCCCCTTGACCTTGTTTATGATGCTGTCGCTGACCTTGGCCAGGAAATCATATGGGAAATGGAACCAGTCTGCTGTCATGGCGTCGGTGGAAACCACGGCACGAAGCGCTACAGGATTCTCGTAAGTCCTTTCGTCACCCATGACACCTACGCTCTTGATAGGAAGGAGGATCACACCTGCCTGCCAGATGGCATCGTAGAGATTGGTAGCCATGATACGCGGATCGGAAGCGGAAGGGAAACCCATACCTGTGCAATCATAATCGCGAAGACCCTTGATGAAAATGTCATCAGCCTCACGAAGGACATTGAGCTTCTCCTCAGTCACATCACCGATGATACGGATAGCAAGAGAAGGACCAGGGAACGGATGACGTCCGACAAGTTCCTCCTTGATACCGAGAGAACGGCCGACCCTGCGGACCTCATCCTTGAAAAGCATACGGAGAGGCTCCACAATCTTCAGGTGCATCTTTTCAGGAAGACCACCCACATTATGATGGGACTTGATCTTCGAAGCGATACCAGGAATGCCGGCAGACTCGATTACATCAGGATAGATGGTACCCTGGGCAAGCCACTTGGCATTCTCGATAGTATGTGCATATTTGTCAAAAGTCTCTACAAAGAGACGTCCGATAATCTTTCTCTTGGCCTCAGGCTCTGAAACTCCTCCAAGAGCACTGATGAACTCCTTGGAGGCATCAGCACCTATAACATTGAGTCCCATATCCTTATAAGACTCCATGACATCCTCGAACTCATTCTTGCGGAGAAGACCGTTGTTAACGAAGATACATGTAAGATTGTGACCGATAGCCTTGTTCAGAAGGACAGCCGCAACCGTAGAATCCACGCCGCCGCTGAGACCGAGAATAACCTTGTCATCGCCGACCTGAGCGCGGATTTCATCAACAGTAGAGTCAATGAAAGACGCCGGAGTCCATTCACCTTTGCATCCGCAGATATCAAAAGCGAAATTCGAAAGCATCTTGGCACCCTCGGTAGAATGGAAGACCTCAGGATGGAACTGGACCGCATAGGTCTGCTCACCCTTGAAATGGAAGGCAGCATTGACAACATCATCGGTAGAGGCAATTACCTCAGCATCAGCCGGAAGGGCTGAAATAGTGTCGCCATGCGACATCCAGACCTGCGAATGCTTCGACACATCCTTCAGGAGCGGAGAACCGGCATTGACAATATTCAGCATTGCCCTGCCGTACTCTCTCGCGAGCGAGCCTTCGACTTTTCCGCCGAATTTGGATGCGAGATACTGCGCGCCGTAGCAGATTCCGAGGAGAGGAAGTTTTCCCTTTATCCCGTCGAGGTCAATCTGAGGCGCATTGGCGTCACGCACTGAGCACGGGCTTCCTGAAATGATTACACCCTTAATGGACGGATCAGGAGCCGGCATCTTGTTATAAGGGTAGATTTCGCAGAAGACATTGAGTTCCCTGAGCCGGCGACCGATAAGTTGCGTCACCTGGGAACCTGCATCAAGAATAATGATTTTTTCAGTCATATCGGAAATTTTCGGATGCAAAAATTTTTCTGATGCAAAAATAATATAAAAAGTTCATTAAAACCGAAGAATTGAGTAATTTTGCAGTTTATATTAAGAGCGATATAATATAATAGGTAAGTTTCGCGGAAGAAACGAAAATACCGGAGACGGTATCAGAGGAATTTAAAGAAGACAATATAATTTATGGACGTTAGGAACATTGCGATTATCGCACACGTCGATCACGGTAAGACGACTCTCGTGGACCGTATGATTTATCAGGCAAACCTTGTAAGACAGCCTGAAAATCTCGGGGAACTGATTCTCGACAACAATGACATTGAAAGGGAAAGAGGTATAACCATCCTTGCCAAGAACGTATCTGTGGTATATAAGGGTGTAAAAATCAATATTATAGACACTCCGGGCCATAGCGATTTCGGAGGTGAAGTAGAGAGAGTCTTGAACATGGCGGACGGCGTTCTCCTCCTGGTGGATGCGTTCGAGGGCTGTATGCCTCAGACCAGATTCGTACTCCAGAAGGCGCTCCAGATGGGAAAGAAGCCTATCGTCGTAGTAAACAAAGTCGACAAGCCGAACTGCCGTCCTGACGAAGTTCAGGAAGAGGTGTTCGACCTGATGTTCTCCCTCAATGCCAATGAGGACCAGCTTGATTTCCGCACAGTGTTCGGAAGCGCAAAGCAGGGCTGGATGTCTCTTGACTGGAAGAAACCTACAGACAACATCACCCCGCTTCTCGATACCATTCTCGAGGTGATTCCTGCACCTGCACAGGTGGAAGGCACACCTCAGATGCTGATTTCTTCACTCGAATACTCTCCATACGTAGGACGTATCGCCGTGGGAAGAGTTACGAGAGGCACCCTCAAGACAGGCATGAACATCAGCCTCTGCAAGAGATATGACAGGATAGAGAAGCAGAAAATCAAGCAGTTGCTCGTATTCGAAGGCCTCGGAAAGAAAGAAGTTCCTGAGGTTCAGTGCGGTGACATCTGCGCTGTCGTAGGTATCGACGGTTTCGAAATAGGTGACACTATCGCAGATTACGAGAACCCTGAGGCACTTCCGCCGATTGCCATTGACGAGCCTACCATGAGCATGCTCTTCACTATCAACAATTCACCATTCTTCGGAAAAGACGGCAAATTCGTCACCTCAAGACATATAAAGGACCGTCTCGACAAAGAGCTCGAGAAGAACCTCGCACTTCGCGTAAAACCGGGCCTGAACGCAGATTCATTCGTAGTTTACGGACGTGGCGTGCTTCACCTTTCAGTCCTCATCGAGGAAATGAGACGTGAAGGATTCGAGCTTCAGGTAGGTCAGCCTAAGGTTCTCGACAAGACCATCAACGGACAGAGATGCGAGCCTATCGAGGAACTCAGTATCGAAGTTCCGGAGCAGTTCGTAGGTGCAGCCATCGAGATTTCAACAAGAAGAAAAGGTGCGCTCATCCACATGGAGCCGAGGGGAGACAGGACGCTTCTCGAATTCGAGATCCCTACCAGAGGTCTCATGGGACTCAGAAGCAACCTCCTCACCGCATCACAGGGAGAAGCTGTCGTAGCCCACAGATTCAAGGATTACCAGCCGTACAAGGGTGACATCGAGCACAGGACCAACGGTTCACTCGTTTCACTCGAAACAGGAGAGGCCATCGCATACTCCATGAACAAACTGCTCGACAGAGGCAAGTTCTTCGTGGATCCGGGCGAGGAAATCTACATGGGTATGGTCGTAGGAGAGCACACACGTGACCGTGACCTCAATGTCAATATCTGCAAGACTAAGAAACTCACCAACGTGCGCGCAGCCGGAAGTGACGAGAAGATCATCCTTCCTCCAGCAATCAAGATGACTCTCGAGGAAATGCTTGAGTATATCAATGAAGATGAACTCGTGGAAGTTACTCCTCACCACCTCAGAATCCGCAAGATTTTGCTTGATCCTATAGAAAGGAAAAGAAAAAGCGGAGATGAGGATTGATATTCCAAAAGTTTTTCTTACCTTTGCAAGCCCAAATCTATTTATAGGAGAATGACAGACAATTTTATCATACCTTTGAATGGATTGAAACCGGGAAAGACTGAGTTTTCTTGGCATGCCGGGGCAGATTTTTTCCGGAATTTCGGAAATGCTGACATCCTCGAATCCGATGTGACAGTGGAAGTCACGGCAGAAAAGTCCGGTTCATATCTCGGAATTGACTGCAGACTCAGCGGAACATTGACGGTTCCTTGCGACAGATGCATGGAAGACGTCGAGCTCCCGATAGAGACGGAGGCGAGACTCAGTGTGAAATTCGGTCCCGAGCCGACATCGTCTGAAGAGACGGTAACAGATGAAGACGAAAGGGAAATCGTCTATCTGCCTGAAGACGGAGCTGATATGGACATGAGCCAGATAGTCTATGACTATGCATACTTGGCTTTGCCGATGCAGAGAGTTCACGAGGAAGGAGGATGCAATCCTCTGGCGCTCAGATACTTGAACGGCGGTTCCGTAGCGGAGACAAGGGAAGAAGAAAAAGCAGACAATAAGGACAATCCTTTTGCAGTGCTCAAGGGATTGAACCTGGATAAGAATTAAGGACGAGCACAGGAAGTGAATAAATAATTAAAAGTATATAACAATGGCACATCCGAAACACAAACTTTCAAAGCAAAGAAGGGACAAGAGAAGAACACACGACTTCGCTGCTGTTCCGACTCTCGCAACATGCCCTAATTGCGGTGCTACAGTAATGTATCACAGAGTATGTCCTGAGTGTGGCTTCTACAGAGGCCGTCAGATTATTGAGAAGAAAGTAGCTGAATAAGCCGCTTTCCGCTCATAATGGCCCTGTAGTTCAACGGATAGAACGGAAGTTTCCTAAACTTTAAATACAGGTTCGATTCCTGTCGGGGCTACCAGAGGGGTGACTAAAATTAAGTTTTAGTCACCCCTCTAGTTGTTTTATGACATGATTTTGAGTAACTTGCAATATACAAACACAAACAGACATGAACAAGTTTTTAATTACTATCCTCGGCATAACTGCCTCAGTGTCGGCACTCGCCACTGACTACAAATCCCAGCGTCCTGAGCCGGAGAACAGGCTTTTCACATCGGCAGCAGTCGAAAAGAAAATAGAGCAGGTATCATCCCAGCTCACAAATCCATATCTGAGATGGATGTTCGCAAACTGCTACCCGAACACTCTCGACACGACAGTACACTTCGGCAAAGACGAAAACGGGAATTTCCGCACATTCGTATATACGGGAGACATTCATGCAATGTGGCTCAGGGATTCCGGAGCACAGGTCTGGCCTTACGTCAAATACGCCAACGAGGATGAAAACCTCCGTCAGATGTTGGAAGGAGTAATCCGCTGCCAGCTTTCGCTCATCTGCATTGACCCTTATGCAAACGCATTCAACGACGGTCCGACAGGTGACGGCGGTGCCAATGACATTACGGACATGAAGCCTGAGATCTTCGAGCGCAAATGGGAAATCGATTCTCAATGCTACCCTATCCGACTGGCTTACGAATATTGGAAAGTGACCGGTGACGATTCAATTTTCGACGAGACATGGAACAAGGCTATAAGACTGATTCTCAATGTAATGAAAGAGCAGCAGAGGAAGGATGGACTTGGAAGCTACAGTTTCATGCGCAAGACAGAACGCCAGCTGGACACCAAGTGCTGTTCAGGTTGGGGAAATCCTGTGAATCCTGTAGGTCTCATCGTTTCATCATTCAGACCTTCTGACGACGCCACCACATTCGACTTCCTCGTTCCGTCAAACTTCTTCGCCGTATCATCATTGAGAAAGGCGGCAGAGATCCTGGAGACAGTCGGCAAGGACAAGAAGACTGCAAAGGAATGCAGCAGACTTGCTGACGAAGTAGAGGCAGCATTGAAAAAATACGCAATCGTGGAGCATCCTGAATTCGGAAAAATATACGCTTTCGAAGTCGATGGATTCGGCAACAGATTCCTTATGGACGACGCCAATGTTCCAAGTCTTCTCGCGATGCCTTACCTCGGCGACGTCCCGTCTGACGACCCTATCTGGCAGAATACCAAGCGTTTCGTATGGAGTTCATCCAATCCTTATTTCTTCAAGGGAAAAGCAGGCGAAGGTATCGGCGGTCCTCATATCGGCTATGACATGGTATGGCCGATGAGCATCATGATGAAGGCCTTCACTTCAAATGATGACAAAGAAATCAAGTGGTGCATCGAGACATTGATGAATACCGACGCAGGTACAGGCTTCATGCACGAGTCTTTCCACAAGGACAATCCTGAAAACTTCACCCGCTCATGGTTCGCCTGGGCCAACACGCTTTTCGGAGAACTCATCGTCCACCTCATCGACGAAGGCAAACTTGATTTGCTGAACTCGATAAAAGCGAAAAAATAAGAGTTTCGTTTCGAAAGTCGTAAAAAACTCGTAAATTAGCGTATTCATTAACGAACTCCGGAAACTGTTTTAACGGTTTCACGAAAACACATAATTTCTTGATCAATGAATCGAAAAGACTTTCTCAAGAGTCTCGGCGTACTGACCGCCGGGGCCACATTCCTCGGAACCGGGGAAACAGTCAAGGCAGCAGGCAAAGCCCTGGGCGTATCTGCTGACAGTTCAGCGGCTACAGACCCGGAAGTGGATTTCCCTGTAAAGGGATTGAGGGCGGATGTCAAGAACGGTCCTGTAAAGGTAATCATCATCGGTGCCGGCAACAGAGGACGCACATATGCCAATTATGCCAAGAAATATCCTGAGTGCATGCAGATAGTCGGCGTGTCCGATATCCGCGAATCGAGAAAGAATGCCACCGGTGACAAGTTCAATGTACCTGAGGAGCATCGCTTCGGGGACTGGAGTGAGGTCTTTACCGTTCCGAAGTTTGCTGACGCCGTAGTCATCGCAACTCCTGACGACACCCACTACGAGCCATGTATGAAAGCTCTCGAGTGGGGATATGATGTGCTTCTCGAGAAGCCTGTGGCCCAGAGTGAGAAAGAGTGCACGGACATTGCGAAACAGGCCCACAAATACGGCCATATCGTTGCTGTCTGCCACGTACTCCGCTACAGTCCATATTTCAGGGCAATGTACCAGGCCATCCATACCGGCATGATCGGCAAGCTCATAAGCATCCAGCACATGGAGCCTATCGAGTGCCGCCATATGGCCCATTCATATGTCAGGGGCAACTGGAGGGATTCCAAGGAAACCACCCCTATCATCCTCGCTAAGAGCTGCCACGACCTGGACATTCTCCGCTGGTTCGTGGGCAAACATTGCAAGAGCATCGTCGCCGACGGTTCATTGACCTGGTTCAAAGCTGAAAACGCACCGGAGGGTGCGCCTATGCGTTGTACCGACGGATGTCCTCATGAAAGCACTTGTCCGTTCTCTGCTATTGACATTTACGTGAAGAGGAAGGCTCATCTCGGCGTATTCGACCTGAAGAATCCGAAGGACGAGGCTGAAATCATGAGCAAGATTTCCGACCCTTCCAATGTCTGGGGACGCTGCGTCTATCATTGCGACAACAACCAGCCGGATCATTTCGTGAGCGAAATGGTATTCGAGGACGGCACTACCGCAGCTTTCTCAATGGAGGCGTTCACTCCTTACGGCGGCCGCAGGACACGTGTCATGGGTACGACCGGATACATTGAGGGCGACGGTTCGACTTTCACTCTCTACGAGTTCCGCAGCAACAGGAAGATCGTATGGGACAAGAAGATGGCGGATATTCCTGAATACAAGGGTTCCGGACATGGCGGCGGAGATATGGCGCTGGTATGTGATTTCGTGGAGGCAGTTTCTTGGCAGGACGCAAGCAAGCTGACAAGTGACATTGACGCATCCATCGAGAGCCACGTCATGGGATTCCGCGCTGAAAAGAGCCGCCTTTCCCACAAGAAGGTCGATGTAAATGTAAAATGACATTTACGATATACTGATTATATGACACCCGCCGGGCAATAGTCCAGCGGGTGTTTTTTGTATCCTAAAAGTGCAAAAATTCATCTTGAGGCATATTCTTATAACGCTTTATGTGAAAAAACTATTGCGAATGAAGCCAGAAATATCTAAAATTGTAGGGGCTCCGAACCGGAAATTCGGAACAGGATTGCTTAAGGTAACATTTATAAAACCAATAATATGCGCTTTAAAAACTTTTCGCCATTGGTACTGCTTGTATCAATGTTTGCAAGTATCGGATGCTCGGAAGAGACTCCGGTGGTAATTCCTAATCTTAACCTGAACAGTGATTTGGTCGAAGTCGCAGCTGAAGGCGGCTCTGCCACAATCGGTTATCAGCTTACTGACCCTGTGAAAGATGCAACTATCGAAATCCTCAACAAGGAGGAATGGCTCGCTGATTTCGAGATTTCCGCCAATCTAATCTCATTCAATGTCGCCCCTAATCAAGAAGAATCATCCCGTGAAGCCAAGATTGCATTGGTCTATCCCAACCTGAAGGAGGATGTATTTTTCACTGTACGTCAGAGGGGATGCACTTCCCTGTTGATTGAGAAGACCATAGTCGAAGTACCATGTGACGGTGAGAAGGTGCAGATTGCCTACACACTGCAGAATCCGTTCAGCGGGGAAAGCCTTAAAGTCAACTGCGTGGATGACTGGGTCAAGGACCTGACTGCAACAGAACATGAAATCACATTCGAAATAGAAAGGAACTTGGTAATGACGGCACGCGAGACCGCCATTACTGTGGAATATGCCAATGTCGAGCCACAGGAGATAGCTGTCAAACAGGCTGCAGCACTTCCGTCAGTCATCAATGTTGACACAAAGAAGATTGATATTCCGGCTGAGGGCGGAAACGGCGAGGTCGGCTATACGATTCAGAATCCTGTCGGGGGAGAAGTCATTTCAGTCGCTTCCGAGGCACAGTGGATCGAAAATCTCAAGGCTGACAACCAGAAGATTACTTTCAATGTTGCAAAGAATGACGCTTCGGATACCCGCTCAACTTCAATAAAGGTAAACTACAAAAATGCCGAAGAAGTATCGCTGGTGGTAAACCAGGCTGCAAGTCAGAGCAACGAGCTGGTCATCGAAGCCAATGGCGTAAAATTCAAGATGATTTACGTCCAGGGAGGTACTTTCCAGATGGGTGCAACCGATGAGCAGATAGGCGCTTCAGGTGATGAGTATCCGGCGCACAAAGTTACATTAAGTGATTATTACATAGGGCAATACGAGGTAACCCAAGAATTATGGAAGGCTGTTACGGGCACCAA
Organism: uncultured Bacteroidales bacterium; assembly: GCA_934700615.1. Lineage (GTDB taxonomy): Bacteria > Bacteroidota > Bacteroidia > Bacteroidales > UBA932 > Cryptobacteroides. The sequence continues at coordinate 67,126 of CAKUXR010000010.1, read as the reverse complement.
TCCTAGTGCACATACAGACAATCCGCAATTGCCGGTCGAGAACATTTGCTGGGATGATTGCCAGTCGTTCATCACCAAACTCAACTCTCTCACAGGTAAAAATTTCGCTTTGCCGACTGAAGCCCAGTGGGAATATGCAGCACGCGGTGGAGAAAAAGCCCGTGGCCTGCTCTTCAGCGGAAGCGACTTTTCCGATGAAGTGGCATGGTTTGACAAAACCGGAACTAATCCTGTAGGACAGCTCCTTCCTAACGAGCTTGGCATCTTCGACATGTCTGGCAACGTATATGAATGGTGTTCAGACCTCTACGGAGACTATACCGAGGAGGAGCAGACAGACCCTGCAGGTGTCGCTGACGGATGGGCACATGTCCTGCGCGGCGGATGTTACTATGAATGGGAGGAAAGCAAGGTACGTGTCGCGTGCCGTCACATGGACGCTTCCGACACCTGTGACGACGGCTATGGCTTACGTCTGATGTTGACCAAATAACTATCAACTATTAATATTTATTCATTTATCAGAATTTATTTTTTATGAATTCAAGACTCAGATTTGCAGCGGTAATCATGCTGCTGTCATCATTGCTTTGCGGGTGCAGCAATGACGACAACAACCCGGACAACGACGGGACTTCACTCAATGTTCTGATCAAGGAGATAGAAGTTTCAGCCAAGGGAGGCAACAGTTTTACCGCCTACAAATTAAACAAGCCTTTGGCTCATGCACAAGTAGAAGCCGTTACGGACGCATCATGGATCTCTGACTTCAAGTATGACGTAGAGGAGCGCATCAGTTTTAAAGTAGCCCAGAACAGTTCGACTGATTCACGTGAAGCCGTAGTCAAAGTCATTTATCCCGGAGTGGATCCTGCACCGGAATTCAAGGTCATCCAGCAAGGAGCCCCTGTCTATGAACCGGTTTTGACTTACAATGTCAAAGGCATCAAGTTCGATATGATTTTGGTAGTCGGAGGTACTTTCGGCATGGGCGCGACACCGGAACAGAAGCCAGGCCCTCCTGAGCAGAACGAATACCCTGTACATAAGGTATCATTGACAGATTATTACATTGCAAAATATCAGGTTACACAGGACCTGTGGGAGGCGGTGATGGGCAATAATCCATCTGAGCACAAAGGCAATCCGCGCTATCCTGTAGATAACATCAACTGGAACGACGCCCAAAAATTTGTTGAAGAACTCAATAAACTTACTGACGGAAACTTTGCCATGCCTACTGAGGCCCAGTGGGAGTTCGCGGCACGAGGCGGAGTGAAGTCAGAAAGCTATCTCTACTGCGGAAGCAAAGAGCCGGGAAATGTCGCATGGTTCAGCGAAAACAGCCAGACGACACATGAGGTCGGACAGTTGGCGCCGAATGAACTTGGACTGTATGACATGTCCGGCAATGTAGCCGAATGGTGCCAGGATTGGTTCGGTCCATATTCTTCTGAAGATCAGGTAGATCCGAAAGGACCGGAGGATGGAAGCTGCAGAGTGTGGCGCGGCGGCGGATTCTTCAACTTCAGTCAGTATATCCGTACTTCTTTCCGCGGATTCTGCTTCCCTGAGCGCGCAAACGATTTCTTCGGATTCCGTCTGGTAAGAAACATCCCTGAAGAGTAATGCCTGATTTCAAACAAACAGAACCTTAAAAAGATGAAAACAATTTATACTTATTTGCGTCTATTGGCATTGACCTGCGCCTTGGCCATCGGCCTGAACAGCTGCAAGGAGGAAGAGGGTCCGAACACTCCGTCTGACTCAGCAGAGGTCATTTTCGAAGTTCCGAGACTCGAACTCGGTTGCGACGGCGAGGAAGCCTCTGTAGCTTTCGGCATCGTCAATCCCGTAGAAAATGCGGAACTTGTGCCTTCGGTTGATGTGGACTGGATCCATGATTTCAAGGTAAAGAAGAGTTCAATCGAATTTATAGTCGACAAGAACCCTGACGCCGAGACCAGAGAGGCCACTGTCAATGTTGCCTATGCCGACTCAAAATCCTCCTTCGTGGTCTTCCAGCAATCTTACGAGACACCGTTCCGTCTGGAGGTTGTCGAGGAAAGCATAACCGAGACTTCAGCCAGATTCCGCGCTTTTCCTAAGGACGGGCAGATGCCTTACCTTTTGTCAAGTATTGAGGCATCATACAAGAACATGCTGGGCGATGATGATGTGGTTTTCGACATGATTCTGACCAACTTCCAGGAGACCGCATCTGCCATGAATCTCAGTCTGTCTGATTTCCTGAAACTCAACAACCTTATCCTTGTCGGAAACACATCCGAGAATGGTGAGATATCCAGAGGACATAAGCCTGACACTGACTACTATGCGTTCGCGGTGGGCATGACCTATGACGGCAAGAGGACATCAGACATCGTCTATGTTCCGTTCCACACCAAGCCTGTGACCGGGGTTGACCAGACTTTCGACATTTCAGTGACTGTCAATGGTCTGTCGGCCACACTGGATGTAACTTCGTCCAAGAAAGACAATTACTTCCTGTACGGCTGCATTGCTGATTCACAGCTGAAGAAAGAGGGCGTGACACTTGAGCAGAAGATTTCCAAACTGATGGCTGACAATATCTCTTACGGTTATCTCTTCGGTCTGACGTCGGATGAAGTTGTCAAGGCGCAGTGCGTTTTGGGACACGACCAGAAGACTGTTGACGGTCTGGATGGAGATGCTCTCTATTGGGCTTACGCAGTGGGTGTCAGCCTGTCAGGACAGCTGAACAGCGAATTGGCATCAAAATCATTCACCTCCGGTTCTGTCCCTCAGTCTGACAATGTAATTACCGTCAATGCTGACAACGTGGGTGTCGACAATGTCCATATGGTCGTAACTACCACAAACAAAGATCCTTATGCATTATTGATAGAGCCTGCGTCCAAGTTTGAGGGCAAGAATGACAGTGAAATATTGAATGAACTGCTGAAGTATGACTTGAGCCACAGCATGAAGGAGGGCAATTTCTCAGGAACTGCACGCAACCTGACACCGGGAAGCGATTATTTCATCTTCTGCTTCGGTTATCTGGGCGGACAGGCCAACACACCGCTTTCAAAGTGCAGTTTCAAGACTATTGATGCCGGTGATCCAAACTCATTCCAATTCCGTACTGAAGCGACGGACCTTACTGTCAGGAGTGCACGTGTGACTGCTTACGGAACACCTGAAACACTGCTTTATTACTGGGATGCAGTTCCTGTCGGAACAACTGATGAGGAGATTATCTACGGCATCAACATGACAGTACAGAGCCTTATCCATGACGGGACAATCAAGACCCCTCTGGAATATTTCCGTGTCGTAGGCTCACGCGGTACTGCGACTTACGAGTTCAAGGGACTGAATGCAACGACAGAATATGTGCCTATTGCAGTACCTGTCGACGAGATTCTCGGAAATCATACCGGCAAGGTGTTCCGCGGAAAGTCGTTTACCACCAAGAGCCAGAAACTGTCTGATGCAACCGTAAAGGTTACGTTTGACAAGTACTGGGACGGAGATGAGATTGCGGCCAACTTCCTTGGATACGAAGAGTTCGGCGGACAGAATCTGTATTGCGTTCCGCTTAAGGTCGAGACAACAGGAAGCATCCGTGACACTTATTTCTCAATCTACTCTGAGGATCTGACCGACGAGCAGACATTCGATGACGAGTTCTGGATCAATGAACTCTACACGAAGAACAACGGCTCAATGCGTCGCGACATCCAGTATTTCCTGCCATATGACTCAGACTGCACGATTGTAGCTGTGGCTATCGACACTGACGGCAACTTCACCAAAGTGTTCCGTACTGTAATCAACAAGTCAAAGGCCGGAGTTTCCGACATAAGCGAGTTCAAGCCTTTCCATCAGGAAACTACTGAATCCGTTCCGGCAAAGACTTCCTTCAGTAAGAAAACCCGTCCGGTTTACAATTCAGGCAAAAACCTGTTCAAGAAGTAAACAAGCGGAAACGTAGTTATCAACAAGCCGCCTCTATCTGTTTTTGTCAGGTAGAGGCGGCTGTTTCATATCATCGGCGGATCAGAAAGACTCGTCTTATTGCATTGACTTGAATCTGATTTCGGCAGATTCTCCGGGCGTCAGGACCGGATAGATGAAGCCGTTGCTGTCCGACGGAAACTCGTTTCCATACATATCGGTAGCGACAAGGCCGGCAGGGACTTTGATTATCTGACGCACATTGCCATGATTGCTGTCGGCATGAAGAGTCGCCTGGAGGAGAACATGATTGTCCCATGTAAAGTCAATTGTGGCAAAGCCTCTGAGTCTCATGCCTGCAACGCTTCCTGAAGACCAGCCGGAAGGAAGGGCTGGCAAGAAATTGACATACCCCTCGTGGTTCTGGAGCAGCATTTCCGCGATTCCTGAAGCGCCCCCGAAGTTGCCGTCTATCTGGAACGGGTCATGGGAGCAGAACAGGTTAGGGAAAGTGCCGCTGTACTGCCTGATTGCTGGACGCGACTCTGCAGGGAGGTCTCTAAGACTGTCCAATTCCGAGTAATTTACAGCAGGAGAGAGCAGATTATGGAACAACTTCAAGGCATGGTCACCGTCACCGAGCCTTGCCCAGAAGCAGATCTTCCACGCCTTGCTCCACCCGGTAGCCTCATCACCTCTTGCCACAAGCGTCTTTCTGCACGCCTCTGCAAGTTCCGGAGTCCTGGAAGGGGAAATCAGATTGCCTGGATGCAGGCCGTAAAGATGTGATACATGGCGGTGATGCGGCTCTGTTTCAGGATATTCCTCAAGCCACTCCAGAAGTCTGCCGTCACTTCCTATCTGCATCGGCGGGAACTGTGATATAGCTGACAGCAGACTGTCCGCAAACTCCTTGTCCACATCCAGAAGAGATGCCGCCCTTGCCGTATTGCTGAACAGTCCCATAAGAATCTGCACATCCATCGTAGGCCCCATACAGACACTTACAGGCCTGCCGCCGCACAGGAATTGGTTCTCAGGAGACGAACTGGGTGAAGTAACCAGCCATCCGTGCTTCGGTTCCCGCACCATCGTTGACAGGAAAAAGTCTGCCGAGCCTTTCATCACAGGGTAAATCTTATGCAAAAAGTCAATGTCACCCGTATAAAGGTAGTGATTCCACAGATGGGCACATAGCCAGGCTCCTCCGGTGTTTGTCGCTCCCCAAGACGGATGTTCGCCGGGAGTCGTAAAGTTCCAGACATTGGTCATCATATGAAGTACCCAGCCTCTGGCATCACTTCCATAGAAGCCCTTGGCAGTTTCTTCTCCTGATGGTATCAGCCTGTATATCAATGTTTCCAGAGGCTGCATCAGTTCCTGCAGACCTGCCTGTTCCATAGGCCAATAATTCATCTGGAGATTAATGTTTGTATGGTAGTCTCCGTTCCACGGTGTCTGGGTGGTATTTGCCCAAAGGCCCTGGAGATTAGGAGGCAAAGAACCGGGGCGGGTACTGCTTATCAGAAGATATCTTCCGAAATTGTAGTACAGTTCAGCAAGCCCGGGAGTCAGGCCGCCCTCAGCAATATTACGAAGCCTGACATCAGTCGGCAATTTATCCTCAACACTGGCAGGCAACTGGATTCTCACACGTCCATACAAATCACGATGAGAGCGGATATGACTGTCCAGCATTGACTTATATCCCGCTTCCATCCGTTTCCCTTTGAGCAGGGAAACGGCATAATCCAGTTTCCCGTCACAGACTTTCCTATATTTGTCTCCCGGGAAATCCGTTCCTTCAGCACTGAAGGAAGTAGCCGCAGACAAAACCAGAACCGCTGTTTTTGCACCTTTGACATCAATGGTACCGTCCTGGGAAACACGGCATTTTCCGCTGTCGGACAGAGCCTTCATCACAGTTCTGAACCTTACGCCATCTTTTTCAGGATTGCCGCTATAGAGCTTGCCTTCAAGGACTGCCTGTCCATGTTCAGCCTGCAATACAGCATCCTTCTCCCGGCTTAACCTTGCCGTGAAATCAAGGGTTCCAGGTCCGTCAGCAGACAACTTCACCATAAACACATCCTTGTCCCTGGACGTGAAATATTCCCGCCTGTAACAAGTTCCGTCAAGAGTAAACTGAGTATGGGAGACGGCGTCTGCCAATGACAGGTCGCGGACATAATCTGCAAATTCACAGGAAGCCGACGACCGGGATGCAGCCGTTCCATACCTGAAGTCAATGTCAAGGTCCGCAAGTACCTGATAACAGCCATAGCGCGGATCATAAGTTTCCTTCTTGGTTACAAAATGCTCATACATAATCTCCTGAGCCTCAGCATTCTTTCCCTCTGAAAGCAGTCTGCGGATTTCAGGAAGGCTCTTTGCCGCATCAGGATTCTGATAGTCGGACTCGCCACCGCTCCACATGGAAATCTCATTCAGGACAATATGTTCCCTGGAAACGCCTCCATCCGGCATCATTCCGAGCCGTCCGTTTCCCAACGGCAAAGTCTCCTCCCAGATAGCGGCAGGAGCACGATAGTACAACCGGTCATTGACACCGGATGCAATATCATTGACAGTTTCCTTCGGCCCCGCATTTGCGGAGATGCATGAGGAAACGGCGGATATGGACAGCACGGCAGCAACTGCAAGCCGAATCTGATGAGCAAATGGAGATGTTACCATATATCGTTAGCAGTCAGATGTTTCTAGCAAGTTATTATCCAAGACATCACTACAGCCAGTCGGACGCAGTGAACGTATCCTTAGGTGCATTAGGGACATTGACAAAGTACTTGAATCCGGTTATTTTCTCCAGAGCAGATACAGACATCATGTCCTTCGCCTGTGGCCTATGCCCTTTCTCCATAGAATGTCTCATTACGAATGCCACGCACTGAAGTTCAGATGCCTGGCAAGATGTTACAGACTTACCTGTATTTCCTTTTCTTGTACGCAGCAGGACATAATAGAACATTGTCGGATAAGATGTATTGCCGGCTATCTTCTTTGCCCTGTCGGTCTCGCCATAACTGTCAGTATAATCCTTGAAATAGCAGCCGACCACTGAATACAATGTATCTGCACAAAGGAAGCGGTCGATATGGTCCTCCAGATTGTTCCATGAGCCGCCACCGGTATTGAAGTTGCCTCCAAGCTGCGGAGCGATATTGGAATAATAGAATACCTGCCTGTTCGTAGCAGGAGAACAGGTACGGTCAGACGAACCCAACATGTGACCTCGGGTATATCCGGACCATCTTCCGTTCTGGATATCAGAAGGGATGTCAGGATCCGCCTTGTAGTCATTGGTACGCTTGGTACTGCCGAGGTACATGCTGTGACGAGGCGCCGCTACCCACACCGGACAATGATGTTCGCTGCTATAGCATGTCGAGAAGTTTCTCGCAACCTTTCCTCCGGGACCTTTCTCGCCGCCGGCACAGTAATGGAATGCATAGTACATGGTCTTGTCCCTGTCATCAATGCCGTTCTTGTCCGCATCGTTGACAAGAGGCAGTTCAAACCATCCTCCCGCAGTTCCAGGTTCGACCGGGTCAGGGTCAGGTCCAGGAGTCGGATCAGGGTCCGGCGTCGGCTCAGGCTCAGGATTCGGATTCGGATCAGGCTTGTTTCCTCCTCCGGATTCGCCTGTAGAAACACTCCTCATGAACATCTTCAATGGCTTCTGCCCTGAAGTATAGAATCTGAAGCATGCGGCACTTACATTATACTGAAGTGTCTTGTCCTGGTTCACCGGCTTGAGATCGACATAGCCTCCATCAAATGAGACAGTCCATCTGAAGTTCTGGTCACCGGCAACTTCACTCTCAGAAAAGATCATCTTCTTGTCTCCGGAACTTCCGATATATCCGATACCGTTCACCTTGATGACATAGGCATCACCATCTTTCCTGATGACGGCCTTATAATCATCTCCCGTCTCGACAGGTATCTCATCTGAAGGTGTATATCCGTTTATCTTCTTGGCATAGCCCATACCCCTGTCCGCATCACCGCTATGCAGTGCAAATATCTCATTTCCATCTACATAGGCAATAATCCAGTCACCTTCCCAGTCAGCACGGGTTTCCGTCAACAGCTTATAACAATATGTCTCAGGTTTCGGCTCCGGTTCAGGATTCTCGGGATTGTCCGGTGTTTCAGGACCATCCGGGGCATCAGGGTTATCCGGATTCTCAATCTCCGGTTTATCATCAGGAGAACACGAATTGAATGTCAGCGGCATCATCAATGCCAAAGAATATGTCACAATCGCAGCAACAAATCTTGATTTGATCTTCATAACAAGTATAGAATCGGTTAATTATTATCAATGTCAGATTCTGCAAACTTAGTCATTAAAGTTCAAATAGGCAAAATTGAGCCGCCAGACACAACCGCATCATATCACCACCTCGAATTGTTCATATTTTTCCCAGGCGCCTATACGGAACAGAAGCATAGTTCTGGAATAATCTATTTCCAGTTCAATATCCTTCAAATCTTCCGAATCCCAGGAATATCCGCTCGCTTCAATATAATTGCCTATGGCAAATGTCCTCACCGCACCGTCACCGGACACGATATCCAGTTTGAGAGTATTGTCTCTCTGTCTAGGGACATTCACTTCAGCCTCAAGCCTTCCGCCTGCCCTCCGGTATTCCGCCTGAGCCCTGAACTCCCCGGGGACAAGACTTCCGTCAATGTCATAGCCGCATATTCCGCCCCTGACCATCAAAGAAAAGTCAAAAGGAGTCCCTGACATATCCCTGACAATGAACGTGATGCCACAATAGTTCTTATGCAGCCTGACCGGAACCTCAACATGCTCACAGTCTGTGGAGACTTCGCTGAAAAAAGTCCACAATGCGGGAAACTCCTCTCCGGGCTCCACTTTAACCCACGGTTCATGCAGTTCAGCAGCATTGACCTGTACGGAAGGACTCACTGCATTGACATACATCTTTCCGCGAGGAATTTTCCACGACCACTTCAAAGTCCCATCCTTCTCAGCCGGAGACATATCCAGGACCTCGTCGAGCACGAATCCTGAGGCCTTGCCGGCAAAGCCGGAGGCAGTCAGGACAATACATGAGTCCAGCCCCTCCGTTTTTTGGGACAAAACAGTAAGAAGACACGGACAAGAAGCCCTGTCCTCCTTGACTGAACAGCCAGGGCAGGTGACAAGTGGCTGGAGGATAGCCAAGAAGGCAAGGATTCTATATAATATTCTGTTAGAACACATAGCTCAATGCTATTATGACATCCGACGGCAAGAAAAAGAACTTGGATCCCGTATCTTCAGTGACGCCGCACACAGGGCACGAATATTTCTTATACATATCCATACCGCTCCAGAACCCGAGTCCGAAGTCAATGTTGAAATGTTTGCCTACCATATATGAATATCCGCCGGAGAGTCCGGCTCCATAACGGTCTCCTTCGTATGTCTTTCTGGAAACCAGTCCGCCTGAATTGTATTCCTGGTACTGGACCTTTCCGGCAAGCCACCACCCTGAAAACACGTTCCATGGCCAGAATCTCACACCGGCAGAATAACTCTGCTGCTTGTTGCGCACATCCTCTTTCCCCTCTCCAAGATTAAAAGTGAAAGGATTGTACCGGAAACCTGCATTGATACTCCAATGCCGGGCAACCGGATATGAGACTTCCGCATTCAGAGTAACGAAATTCACATAACTCACAAGGTCCGTGGCCAGCGCAGCTTTCTGTGCACGGCAGCCAAAACCGAAAAAGGCGGCCAACATGAACACTATCAATGTACTATGCACTCTTTTCATCTCACTAATTCTCCCCATATCTGTCAAAAACCTGTCTTATTATGGCCGCCTTGTTCGGATATAATGCTATAAGCTTGGATTTCAAAGCATCACGAGAATGAACATCCTTCTGCATCGCTGCAAAAATCTGGGACTTCGTCACTCCCCTGTCTTCCAGATAGCGGAATATCTGAGGATGGAACCAATATGACATTCCGGAATTCGGCATCGCACCTCCGTACCTGTCATGATACATGGAATTCTGCATGAAATATCCCCACATCTCACCTATCTCACAATATCCCGCAGCCGGTTCGGTTCCTTTTCCATATGTAGTTCCGCCTGATGAAACGAACGACGATATTATGAAATTGATATACTTGTCCCAATAGTCCTTTCCCACCTGTGCAAAATGGCTCGCATGGGCAAGTTCATGACAGGTTTCGGAATAAAGTGTCGAATATGCTGTCTTGCCCTTGAATCCCAGCGTGATGTCGGGAAGGAACAGTTTCACCAGAGAAGCATAGTCACCCAAGAATTTGGCAATCAGAGAGCCATCTATGAACGCCCCATGACGCATCATCACCGCACTGCTTGAATCCATGTTCTGGAATATCCATATCCTGAGATTCTTTGGAGGTACCTTTATGTCCATATCCTCCTTGCCGCAACGCTTGATATAATCATAGGCCGCATTATTGACCACGCTACGGCACCACAGTTTCCTTTCCGAAGATGAAGTGATGGTCACATCCATTCCCTCAGAAGGCCCCTTGCCCAATGCGGACGTGGAAGCCGACACCAGCACCTTGTTGAATCCGATATTGAACCCCTCCTTATTCTTGAATCTCAGCCTGTACCTCGGCTTGGAGGAGAACTTCTTCGACATGGAATAATAGCCGTCCCTGTCAGTATAGGCATAGGAATACTTCACAAAGACATTGCATATCACCTTCACGCCTGCCACACCAAAAGGCTGACCGCCATTTGCATCCTTGTCAATGATAGTGATTCTGCCTGACGGCTTAGCCGCAGAACCTTTCGTAAAGGAGGCCTCATACAGGTCCGAATTGCCGGTAAGCCTGAAGGCTTCACGCTCCACAGCCTCCCAGTCAATTCCGTCTTCTGATTTTGTATCCGCACCAGTCTCCGGAATGAAGCAGTCATCCAGCACCTCATACTCAATGTCAGACGGCATCGCGGTTCCATGAGGGACAACGGCATATTGCCAGGTTATCTCTTCATCGGACACTTCCGGGTCATGATAGTAATCCCCGTCCCTGACAATCTTATAGTCAAGAGGATGGTCCATTATTTCATAGCCCGCAGCAACCAGCTTCTGGTACTCCTCCTCCGATTTCGGAAGGAAGCGGACATAGACGTCAGTAGGTGTCACATCTACCCTACCCGCCTTTGTCGGATACAAATTGTTCAATGCCTTAGTGACATTGGAAACAGAATAGGGGTCCTCCATCTTGTTCCCAAGCACTATCATTTCATGCGATACGGTTGAACTGCCTGACTCATCTTCATTCTGCAAATCAAGCCCCTTCTCACTGCACGCGCCAACCATCACGACTGCAGCCAACATTAGAATCTTTCTGATAGTTTCCATGGTGTCATTATTAATTTTGGTCACGTGGCAAAATTATCCCGACAAAACCATTTTCAAAAAATGAAATTGCTTTTTCTCAATATTCCGGCTTTCTTGCTATTACAGGGCAGATTTCCTAACTTTGCTATGGACATATTTACATCAAAAAAATGAAGCTCTGTAACAAAATCTTAACATTTTCGACACTTTTGCTGGCTTTCAGCATCTTTGCCGACGCCCAGACATACACGGAACGTGTAGCTAAAGACAAGGAAATAGCAGCCGGAGTCTATCATCCATACCACTATGAAGACCTCTCCGACACACCAGCGCCGAAAGGCTACACCCCATTCTACATTTCCCATTATGGACGGCACGGGTCGAGATACCATACATCATTGAGATACTTCAGCTATGGTGAGCAGGGACTCCGCAAGGCCAAGGAAGAAGGTATCCTGAATGAGACGGGAATGCAGCTCTACAACGACTTTTTCGCTGTATTGAAAGAGCACGACGGCATGGAAGGGGAGCTTTCTCCAAGAGGAGCAAGGGAGCACAGGGGAATCGCAGAAAGAATGTATGAAAGATTCCCACAGGCTTTCAACTCCAAGGACCGCAAAGAAGTCGACTGCGTATCCAGCGATATCCCGAGATGCATCATCAGCATGGCCAACTTCACGACTGAACTCAAGGAGGAGAATCCGTCATTGCAGTTCAGTTTCGCAACAGGCCAGAGATATTTCAGATATCTTGCCAAGTCAGTAGGTGACAAACAGATGAGGGAGGAGTGCAATCACTACGAAGATTCCGTAAGAAGCGCCACCTGTCATGCAGACAAACTCATGGAAAGCATTTTCACGGACAAAGAAAAAGGAATCGAGGCCGTCTCCGATCCGGTAAAGTTCTGCAGATCCATAGCCATGGTAGGCTCCATCTGCCAATGTCTGGATTTTCTTGACATTGACCTTTTCAAATATCTTGATGCAGAGGAACTTGCAGAGCAGACTGCGATTCATTCAGACAAGTTCTACGGTCAGTTCGGAAACTCGAAGGAATACGGACAAATCAGTTCTGACGCGGCCAAGGACCTGCTGAAAGATTTTCTGAAGAAGGCTGATGCAGCCATTGAAAGCGGAAGCGGAAGAGCAGCAGACCTGCGTTTCGGACATGATACCGGCATCCTTCCGTTCTATGGTCTCATAGGTCTGGAGAATTACAATGTGAGACGGCCTATGGATGGCATCCATGATTCCTGGACAACCTACGACAGGATTCCGATGGGAACCAATTTCCAGATGGTATTCTATCACAACAAAAAGGGAGACATCCTGGTCAAACTCCTCAACAATGAGAAGGAAACGAGTATCCCGGCATTGAAGACTGCAGTCGGCCCTTACTATCATTGGAGCGAATTGAGAGAATATCTTGAGGGCTTGCTGTAGGGCGCAAAACAGGCGGCACCGCCCGCACGATGATGCAGGTTGTTTTTTAAAGGTCATATAACTTGAAAACGGAGTCTGAGACAATCTCAGGCTCCGTTTATAATCTATAATCCGGCTGACGTCTAGAAATAAGCCACAGTCTTCTGCTCGATGGCAGACATCAGGTTATTTGCAAGACGGCTTACGCCGAAGCGGAAAAGTGTAGGATTAAGCCACTCGTTTCCGAGAACTGCTGACACAATCGAATAGTAGCAAATGGCATCCATCACCGTGGAAACACCACCGGCAGCCTTGAAACCGACCTTGCGGCCTGTCTTCTCGTAGAACTTGCGGATGCACTCGCACATGACGTAAGCAGCCATCGGAGTAGCATTGACATCAACCTTTCCGGTAGAGGTCTTGATGAAGTCTGCGCCGCATTCCATAGCGAGGAACGAAGCATCAGCGATTCTTTCAGGAGTTGCGAGAACGCCGCTCTCGATGATGACCTTGAGAACGACCTTGCGGCCTTCACGCGCACCAGCCTCATCCACTGCCTTCCTACAAGCTCTGATTTCGTCAGCGGCAGCCTCATAGTTTCCTTCCATGAAAGCATTGAGTGCCAATACGATATCAATCTCGTCAGCACCGGCTTCCACTGCCATCGCACACTCTGCAGCCTTGATTTCCACAAAGGACTGTGATGTCGGGAAACAACCTGCCACTGCAGTCGCATGAAGCGCCTGGTCATTACGTTTCTCCTTTATGACGTGAACGAGGTTAGGATAAACGCAGACTGAAGCAGGGAGAGGATAGTTAGGATATGTCTCCCTGTAAGAGTTCACCTTGTCGATAAGTTTAGTAATGCTGGCCACACCGTCAGTCGTCTTGAGCGAGGTGAGGTCCATGTATGAGAAGCAGTCCCTGAGAACAGACTCGGAAACGACATTCTCAAGATTGGAAGCGATAAGGTCAAGGCTTCTGTCAATAGCCTCCTTATCAGGTGAATAACCGTAATTCAAATATAATTCACTCATAATATTATTAGTTTTATCCTTTAATCTGCACCTTGAAGCCCTCGTCAATCAAAGGCTGCAAAGCACGTTTCATTTCATCCGGATGAACCTTCTCGAGCCCCTCTGCAGGAGCCGGACGGTCCAATGTATATGCCATCACCTCACGTGGTTTCACTTCTCTGACGATGTCCATCCAGTTTTTCAGATTCTCCGGTTCCAGAGAATCAAATCCAGGGAAACGCAAGAACATTGTCTGCATGATGAACTGACCGTCAAACAGTTTCATATCTTCAACAATATCCCTGACCGAATAATCGCAAGCAGGCTGATTTATCATCTCCACCATCCTGTCAGATGATGCATCAAGTTTCAGAATAGCATTGTCCACCTTCATCAATGCCTTGCGGACCTCAGGTCTGCAAATTCTGGTAGCATTGGTAAGGACCGATATCACCGACTTCGGATAATAACGGTCGCGGAGTTCAATAGTCACGTCGACCATCTCCGGGAACTGAGGGTTCAATGTCGGCTCACCGTCACCAGAGAAAGTGATGGAGTCAATGCCAATACCAGATGCCTTACACTCTTCAAGCTTGAGTTCCAATGCTTTACGCAAGTCTTCCGCAGACGGGATCCGGATATCTCCCCTTCCGTCGCGATTCCAGCCGCATTCGCAATAGACGCAGTCGAAATTACAAAGCTTTCCCTCCTCCGGAAGAAGATTAATCCCCAGCGAAGATCCCAGTCTTCTGCTGAAAATCGGTCCGAAAACTATTTTCTCCCTCAACATAACTATACTATTCGTCTGGAAACGCTGGCAGTTGTGAGCCTGCCATCTTTTCCTATATGATCAATATATACGATACCAGGTCTGAAATCTTTCCTGATATATCCCAATTCTTTTCCTTTTCCGATAAATTCTGCACCATTCGCAGTCGCCCAGAATATAATCTCAGCAAGCGGAACTTCAGGGAAATTCTCCTGGAGACAGAGGATTTCACGCACCATGTCAAGGTCATCATTGCTTGACAGGGAATCCGTGCCGACCGTCAGCTTAAGTCCCGACTTTCTCATCAGTTCAACTGGAGGCAACGCATTATGGATAAATATGTTGGAACAAGGACACAACGCCACGAAAGGATGATTCATGACCTTCTTCACGGCATCTATTCCCTCCTGGTTCATACAGCACTCATGCACCAGCAGGATATGTTCGTCAAACGGAGCGGGATGCGCATGTTCAAGTCTGTCAATAAAATAAAGCAATGATGACTTTCCGGTCACAGGAGGCATGCTCATTCCGGCACGTTTGCGGTTCTCATACATCGCACCTGTTCCTGAAATCATCATATCTTCCTCTTCCTGAGTCTCCTCACTATGGAATGACAGATATCCTGACTTCAAACCCTCCGCAGAAACGGCAGTCACAAGTTCAGGACTCATCGTATAGCATGCATGAGGAGTAGGCGATGCTACAATGCCGTATCCTTCAGCAACTTCCGCGAGTTTCCTGACTCCGTTCATGACATTGTCGCAATCCTCAGGCTCGGTTCCGAACACCTCAAGGAATGTCCTTGTAAACATCGGTGACTTCGACTTGGCCTCGAAAGAATCGCTGCAGTTGGAGATGTCAGCCATCGCCGAAACACCCCTGTTCCACATCGTATCCAGCCAATACTCGATGTCAGCCTTCTTTTCCTCCATGGAAGAAGTATCCCTCATGGCATTGATCTGGTCAATGAAACCCGCCATTCCGGTACCCTTGCGGAATTTTCCCTTCAGGTACGACAATTCAAGATGGCAATGGGCATTGACAAATCCAGGGACAATCGCTCCGTCATAGTACTCGGGCTCCGCCGCAGGATCTTCACTCACTCCGATTCCCACGACAGTTCCGTTATCGTCAAGAACAACGTAACCGTTCATGAGCGGTGCCTCATAATCATTGGTATAAAGGTATTTAGCTGATATTCTTCTCATTAATTCTCAATTTTAGTGATGGCGGTACAGGTCTTTCGGGCTTCGGAAATCTCTTCGGAGGGACATTGATCTTGATAGGCCTGGACAGTTTCAGTTTCTCCAGAGAGTCGGCCTTCGCGGCCCTGACTGAATCGGCCCTTGCAATGGAATCACGCTCCGACCTTATGACCATCTGAGGTCCCTTGTACAACGTGTCAAGCAGAATCCTCTTCCACACAAGAATACCGTTAGTGTCAATGTCAACCGCAACGGTATCAAGGCGAATCGAGTCGCTGTCCATATCCAGATACAGAGGAGCCCTCCTGTGAGGACTGGCCTCGATGGCACGGAGGATGCTGTCAAGACGCGCTTTCGCCCTGGATTCAGCCGTAAGTTCCTTGATATGGGCATCAAGGATATCCTTCGTCTCACCGAAAATCTTTCCCAAATCTTCAGGGTTCTCCATATAATGGGCCACACTATGGACATAATCCATCTTGGTATATCCATATTTCCTGAGGACAGGCTCATAAACGAGCGACGTGTCCGCCCGGCCAAACCAATCCGAATTGTTCAGAAGCCACTGGTCCCTCACAAGCATATCCGCATAAATACGTGCCATCTTATGACCAGGAATGACTCTTCCCTGCCTGCTGCAGGAGAAAGCCATCAAAACCACAAAGGCTGTCAATACAATCCGAAAGATTCTTTTCATCGGCATTACCTCTTCAAGTTTTCCTGCTACAAGCTGCGAGTTACCTCAATGTTGCACCGAAAGAGTTCTGGAATGTAGCGAGAAGACGATCCATAGCCTTCTCCACCTCATTGTCTGTCAATGTCTTGTCAGGATCCTGGAGGACAAAGTTCAATGCATACTGCTTCTTGCCTTCAGGTATCTTGTCTCCTCTATATACGTCGAACAGTGTAACCTGCTTGAGAATCTTCTTCACTGCCTTGTGGGCTGCGCGGGAAAGATCGGCATAGGAAACAGACTCGTCGATAAGCAATGCGAGGTCGCGTCTCACCTCCGGGAACTTAGGCAATTCCTGGAACTTCACTTTCACTCTTGCGATGAGTTTCAGGAGAACCTGCCATACAATCTCGACCGCAAATACCGGCTGACGCACATCGAATTTCTTTGCCAATGCAGGAGAAACGGTACCCAACGTCGCAAATACCTCGTGTGTTCCAGGCAGACGGTAAACGATTCCCTCGCTGAAAATATCAGATGGAGCAGCCTCAGTCTCCATGGTATAGAGGTCGATGGCATAACGTCTGCAAAGCTGCTCGAAGTAGCCCTTCAGCTGGAAATAATTGCCTTTCTGCTCGCCCATACGCCAAGACTTGGCATTTGGACCTGAAAGGAACATTGCAAAGCACTGGTGCTCCTCATAAGAAGCGAGAGTCTTGCCGTCCGTACCAGGAAGTCTCTGATATACAGAACCATACTCAAATGTACGGAGTGAGCTGATCTGTCTGTTTACATTATATGCGATAACCTCGAGACCGTTCAGAATCAGGGTCTGTCTCATGACATTGAGGTCAGAGCTCAACGGATTCACAATTTTTACGCACCTTTCCTCAGGGAAGGTCTGGAGTCCTGAATAATATGCGCCCTTCGTCAGGGAATTGTTCATGGTCTCGACGAAACCGTCCGCAACGAGGAAATTGGAAATGTAGTTCCTGGTTGCCTCAGGATCCGGGTCAGGAGTTGTTCCCACAGACATCTTCATGTGCTGAGGAAGTTCAATGTTATTGTAGCTGTAGATGCGAAGGATTTCCTCTACTACATCACACTCACGATAAACGTCAATCATATATGACGGAGCAGCAACCTTGGCACCGCCAGGTCTCTTCTCGATAAAGTCATAAGCAAGGTATGTCAGAATGTTTTCAATGACATCATGACCGAGTTTCTTGCCGATGAAAGCCTCGATTCTGTCATAATCCAGGTCAATGACTTTCTTCTCTATAGGCTGAGGGTAAGAAATCTGGGTCTTTCCCTTGATATGTCCGCCGGCGAGTTCGAGAATCAGCAATGCGGCCCTCTTCGCGGCAAAAGGAATGATTCCAGGGTCGGCGCCTCTCTCGTATCTGAATGACGCATCTGTCTGGATGCCATGGGTTTTGGATGTCTTGCGGATTGAATGAGGGTCAAAATAAGCGCTCTCCACAAAGACATTGACAGTCTTCTCGGTAACACCGGACTTTTCACCGCCGAATACTCCCGCGATACACATCGGGCCGTCAGCATTGGCAATCACCATATCATTGGCATGAAGGGTTCTCTCCACTCCGTCGAGTGTCACGATCTTCTCGCCTTCTTCCGCTCTTCTCACTATTACCTTCCCTCCGGTAATCTCATCAGCATCAAATGTATGCAACGGCTGGCCCACCTCGAAGAGAACGAAATTGGAAATATCGACGATATTGTTGATAGGGTGCAGGCCGATAGCAAAAAGCTTCTTCTGGAGCCATTCCGGAGAAGGCCCTACCTTTACGCCCTCGATGGTGATTCCCTCATATTCAGGCGCACCTTCGAAGTCTCTCACCTCGACTGGAATCGCACCTTCACCCTCGCCGTCCTTGGATGCGGAGACATCAGGATATGCGAATTTGCAAGGTATATTGTTCAATCTGAGATATGCATACAGGTCTCTCGCTACTCCGATATGTGACGCAGCGTCCACACGGTTTGCAGTAATCTCATATTCGATGACAGCATCTGACTTGAGGTGGAGATACTCCTTTGCGGAAGTACCTACGACAGCATCTTCAGGGAGAACCTTGATTCCGTCATGGCTGTTTCCGATACCGAGTTCATCCTCGGCGCAGATCATACCGAAAGACTCGACTCCGCGGATCTTGGACTTCTTGATTTTGAAGTCTCCCGGGAGGACTGCTCCAAGCCTTGCAAAGAGAACTTTCTGGCCGGCTGCCACATTAGGGGCTCCACAGACAACTGTAAGGAGTGCGCCTGTACCATCATTGACCTTGGTGATATGGAGATGATCTGAATTAGGATGCGCTTCGCACTCAACGACCTCTGCGACAACCACTCCGGCAAGTCCGCCGGGGATTTCCTCTTCTTCCGCTACGGAATCAACCTCGATTCCGATGGAAGTCATTGCATCAGCTACCTGCTGCGGCGTGAGGTCGCACTCAAGATAGTTTTTAAGCCAACTGTAAGAAAGTTTCATATTTATAATCGTTAATTGTCAATATAATGTTCAAGTACTCCGAAAAGCCGCTTGATGTTTCTATTTGTCAATGTCTTCCGGATTGAACAGTGAGGCGGCGAATTCCTTTTTATCGAAGACTTTCAGGTCGTCAATGCCCTCACCGATTCCGATGAACTTGATAGGGACTTTAAGCTGGTCGACGATTCCGATAACGACACCGCCCTTGGCCGATCCGTCCAATTTGGTGATTGCCAATGAATTCACGTCAGTCGCCTTCGAGAATTCCTTTGCCTGCTGGTAGGCATTCTGTCCTGTAGAACCATCCAACACAAGCATTACCTCATGAGGCGCATCAGGTATCACCTTACGGATCACATTCCTGATTTTCGTGAGCTCATTCATGAGATTCACCCTGTTGTGCAATCTGCCGGCAGTGTCGATGATAACGACGTCTGCACCCTTGGCTACTGCAGAACTTACGGTATCGTATGCCACAGAAGCCGGGTCCGAACCCATTTCCTGCTTGACGATGGAAACGCCTGCCCTGTCTGCCCATATCTGCAACTGCTCGACTGCAGCTGCACGGAAAGTGTCAGCAGCCCCCAGAACGACATTCTTTCCTGAGGCCTTGAGGCGAGCTGCAAGTTTGCCGATGGTCGTAGTCTTGCCGACTCCATTTACTCCGACAACCAGAATTACATAAGGCTTCTTGGTGAAATCGTAAGGAAGAACTTCTGTCTTTCCCGAGAACCAGCCTGAAGACTTTTCCTGAGGTTCAGGAGCACCTTCCACGTCGAGAAGTTTGGCAATCTCGTCCCTGAGCATTTCGGTCAGTTCTGTCATTGACATGAACTTGTCCTTTTCCACTCTCTCTTCGAGATTGTCGATTATTTTCAATGTGGTGTCAACGCCCATATCTGAGGATATGAGTGCTTCCTCTATTGCATCCAGGACACTGTCATCAACTCTTGACTTGCCTACAATCGCTCTGGAAAGCCTTTTGAAAAAGCCTTCGTTGGTTTTTTTTACTCCTTTATCAAATATTCCCATAAGAATGAGCAGTTTAACGTACAAAGATAATCAATTCACGTCCAAATACAAAAAAGGGTGCAGCGTAAAATACGCTGCACCCTAATATATAATCGAGTTTAAATTACTTCTTCTCGAAGAATTCCTTCTCTTTGCCAGCATCTACGAACTGCTCTACAAAGACGTAAGCACCGGTCTTTGGAGATTTGTCCATACGGATACATTTAACAATGCTTCTTGCGCCTGCTTTAGCGGCGAAGGTTGCGACTGCTTTCTTTGCCATAAACCGTTCTCCTTATTATTTAATCTCACGATGAAGAGTCACCTTGTGGAGGTATGGGTTATATTTCATACGCTCAAGACGCTCTGTTGTATTCTTCTTGTTCTTTGTGGTAATGTATCTTGACATTCCCGGTACACCGCTCTCTTTCTGCTCTGTGCACTCCAGGATGACCTGCACCCTGTTTCCTTTAGCTTTCTTTGCCATAATCCTACGAATTAAACAAGGTTAATATATCCTTTCTTCTGAGCATCTCTGAGAACGCTTTCGATACCGTTCTTCTCGATATGCCTGATACCTTTGCAGGTCACTTTAAGGGTGACGAACCTCTGCTCTGACTCAAGCCAGAACTTCTTGTTCTTGAGGTTCAAAGAGAATGTTCTCTTGGTGCGAAGCTTAGAGTGAGCGACATTGTTGCCGATCATTCTCTTTCTTCCTGTTACTTGACAAACCTTTGCCATATTATTTTACTTTTTTAATTTTCTGTGATAAATAGTCTATGCGAGCTGCAAATATCGCGTTAAATTTTCTGAAATCCAAAAAAACTACACAAATTTGAGGAAGCGCTTCCACCTTACATTTGAAGGGAAAGATTTTGCGCTGTCCGTTGAAAGCCAAATCAATGCGGGCCTTCCGACTATGTGGTCCTCAGGGACAAATCCCCAATATCTTGAATCCAGAGAATTGTGGCGGTTATCGCCCATCATAAAGTAATAATCCTGCTTGAAAGTGTATTCGTCTGTCTCCTTTCCGTTGATGATGAAATGACCATCAGAAGTAATCTTCAGTTCATTCTTCTCATACACTCTGATGATTCGTTCATACAAGGCGATGTTGTGAGAATCAAGTCTCACTGTCGCACCTGCCTCAGGAATCCAGAGAGGTCCGTAATTATCTCTCGTCCATCTGAAATCTTCCTTAAATGGGAAAAGCATCAGATAAGAGTCAGGATAATCAGGAGGATAAACATCCACCTGCTCTTCGACGCTGCGGACATTGGCACAAGCCTTTATCTGCTCCAGCATTGCTGCCGTGAGAGGCATCTGGGGATATCCCGGAAGCGACTCGTCGAAAGAGAGTTCGGAAAGATTCAGTCCGAGTTTTTCAAGAGTTTTCAAATTAATCCTGGAGCCGTCCGTCACGACATTGTAAGTCGTCTGGACACCCGGCCAAACTTCCTGAGCCTGTGAATTGACATATACACGACCGTTCACCACCGAAAGTGTATCACCATGAATTGCGACACATCTTTTCACATAATGGTCTTTTTTGTCGGCCGGACGTACAATCAGAGGTCCGTAAGACTTTACCGCATATTCTTTTCCGTAGAATCTGCAGACAGCGTAATAGTCGTCTGCCGGAGCCTTTGTCAATACCGTATCTCCGTCAGGAAATCCGAATACGACATAATCGCCTCTCTCTACATTTCTGAATCCCTTCAAACGTCTATATTCATTCTGGATGAGAGTCGAATATGACTCCTTTCCGAAAATCACATTGTGAGTGAATGGGATGGTAAGCGGTGTCTGTGGAATTCTCGGGCCGAAAGTCAGTTTGCTTACAAAGAGGTGATCTCCCGTGAGCAGAGAGCTTTCCATCGAAGATGAAGGAATCTTGAACGCCTGGAAAAAGAAAATATTGATGAATGTTACGAAAACAACCGCAAAGATGATGGCATCAAGCCAGTCCAACAGAGTGTTCCTCGGTTCTCCTTCATTGTACTCCTTCTTCCAGAACAACCATTTCACCTTACGGGTGATATGATGGTCGAAAATAGGGACAAGTCCGAATAGCCACCAATAATTTCCGAGCCAGATTACCCACAACAAATAGAGGACAGACCAGAAGGTCAGCCGAACCCACTTGTTATAGTATAACTCCTTCAAGTTCATCAGATAACTATTTTACCTGATTAACTATAGCTTCGAAAGCCTTAGGATTATTCATAGCAAGGTCTGCAAGGACTTTACGGTTCAGACCGACGTTCTGCTTGGCGAGTTTACCCATGAACTGTGAATAAGAGATACCATACTGACGGGCAGCTGCGTTGATTCTCTGGATCCAAAGAGCACGGAACTCACGTTTCTTAGCTTTACGGTCACGGTAAGCATAGGTAAGACCCTTCTCGTAGGTATTCTTTGCTACCGTCCAAACATTCTTCCTTGAGAGGAAATAGCCGCGGGTTTTCTTAAGAAGCTTCTTGCGGCGAGCCCTTGAGGCTACTGAATTTACTGATCTTGGCATAAATTTTTACTTTTTTGGATACAGTGACCGGACTCTCCGGTTCTTTATGACTGCATTCCAAGTTCAACAACTTTAAATGATAATTACATTACCAGAAGCTCTTTAACTCTCTTCAAATCGTCATGGTGAACGAGTGCGAAGTGGTCAAGATTTCTTTTCTGCTTCTTGGTCTTCTTGGTGAGAATGTGGCTGTGATAAGCGTGTTTTCTCTTGATTTTTCCCGTTCCGGTAAGCGCGAAACGCTTTTTGGCACCGGAGTTGGTTTTAAGCTTTGCCATTTTACAAAAAATTTTAATTGTTATAACAGCCATTCCGAAGTTCACACTTCGGAGTGGCCAATAATTATTTCTTCTTAGCTGGAGCGATCATCATGATCATCCTTTTGCCTTCAAGCTGAGGCATGTGCTCTGCGCGTCCGTACTCTTCGAGTTCCACAGCAAACCTTAGAAGGAGTTTCTCTCCCTGGTCGGCAAACTGGATGGAACGTCCCCTGAAGAATACTGAAGCTTTCACTTTCGAACCCTCTGAGAGGAATTCCTGCGCATGCTTGAGCTTGAACTGGAAATCATGCTCATCTGTATTAGGCCCGAAACGAATCTCCTTGATAACTATCTTTGTGGAGTTCTGTTTCATCTCCTTAGCCTTCTTCTTCTGCTGATACAGATATTTCTGATAGTCCAGAATCTTGCATACCGGAGGGTCAGCTTTACCGCTGATTTCCACAAGATCCAGTTCCATTTCATCAGCCATCTTCATGGCCTGTGCGATAGGATACACTCCCGGTTCAGGAATATTGTCTCCTACAAGACGAACCTGAGTTGCTCTGATCTCATCATTGATGTTCAGCTCATTTTCATCTTTATGTCTTGGTGGAGCCATTCTTGCTCCTGCTGGTCTTGGACCTGCCGGTCTAGGTGCTCCTGCCGGCCTGCTGCCTGATGGCTTGGCGCCACCGAAGTGCGGTTTAAAAGGCGTTGCGATAAAATAATCCTCCTAATAGTTAATTTATTAATAATAAGTCTAAAGGGACTCTGCTCCGTATCCTGCCGCTGCATTGAACTTGACAACGAACTCTTCGACACTCATAGACCCCTTATCGACTCCCTCATGACGAACTGATACGGTATTCTCGGCCATCTCTTTATCACCGACAATCACCAGAACAGGAACCCTGAGAAGTGATATCTCACGGATTCTCTTTCCTAATGTCTCGTTTCGGTCGTCAATTGAAGCGCGAATATCGGATTTTTTCATCAAATCACAAACTTTTTTTGCATAATCAGCGTATTTTTCGCTGACTGGCAATATTTTGACCTGTTCAGGAGCGAGCCACAAAGGAAGGTGTCCGGCGGTATGTTCGAGAAGCACTGCGGTAAATCTTTCGATAGATCCGAACGGTGCCCTGTGAATCATGACAGGACGTTTCTTCGAGCCGTCTTTGTCGGTATATTCAAGCTGAAATCTTTCAGGAAGGTTGTAATCGACCTGAACAGTACCGAGCTGCCATTTTCTTCCAAGCGCATCCTTGACCATGAAGTCAAGCTTAGGGCCATAGAATGCAGCCTCACCATATTCGACAACAGTCTTGAGGCCCTTCTCTGCAGCGGCTTCGATGATACCCTGCTCTGCCCTGTCCCAATTCTCGTCTGTTCCGATGTACTTCTCCTTGTGATTAGGATCGCGGAGAGAAACCTGTGCAGTGAAGTTCTGGAATTTGAAAGTACCGAACACATAAAGGATAAGGTCAATGACTTTCTCGAATTCCTCCTTGAGCTGGTCAGGACGGACAAACAGATGCGCATCATCCTGGGTGAAGCATCTCACACGGGTAAGTCCGTGAAGCTCACCGCTCTGCTCATAACGATATACGGTACCGAACTCAGCGAACCTCAAAGGAAGATCCTTGTAAGATCTCGGCTCTGAACGGTAAATCTCGCAGTGATGAGGGCAGTTCATCGGTTTGAGCATGTATTCCTCACCCTCCTGCGGAGTATGGATAGGCTGGAATGAATCCTTGCCGTATTTTGCATAGTGGCCGGATGTCACATACAGCTGCTTGCTTCCGATATGAGGAGTAACGACAGGGAGATATCCGAAATCATCAAGTTTCTTGCGGAGGAAGTTCTCCAGCTGAAGTCTCATGACAGCACCTCTAGGCAACCACAAAGGAAGACCGAGACCTACACGTGAAGAGAATGTAAAAAGCTCCATCTCTTTTCCGAGTTTCCTGTGGTCTCTCTTCTTGGCCTCTTCCAGAAGTACGAGATACTCGTCGAGAAGAGACTTCTTAGGGAATGTAATACCATAGACACGGGTAAGCTGATGACGATTCTCGTCACCTCTCCAGTATGCACCGGCAATGGAAGTGAGTTTCACAGCCTTGATGACCTCGGCATTTCTGAGGTGAGGTCCGCGGCAAAGGTCGGTAAAGTTACCGTTCTCATAGAAAGTGATCTTGCCGTCCTCGAGTTCATTGATAAGCTCGACCTTATACTCGTCACCTTTCTCTTCGAAATATTTCAAAGCATCAGCCTTGGACACATGAGAGCATTTGAAAGCCTCCTTGCTGCGCGCAAGTTCCATCATCTTCTTCTCAATGGCAGGGAAATCAGCATCTGTAAGCTGCCTGTCACCAAGGTCAATGTCATAGTAGAATCCATTCTCAATAGCCGGGCCGATACCGAATTTGACTCCCGGATACAATGCTTCGAGGGCCTGCGCCATAAGGTGTGCAGAAGAATGCCAGAAGACACGCTTGCCTTCCTCGTCATCCCACTTGAGAAGTCTTACTGAACTGTTCTCCTCGATAGGGGTATCCAGTCCGATGACTGTTCCCTTGCCTACCGTAGTATCGCCTTCAGCTTTCACTGAAACAGCCAGAACCTCGGCTGCCAGCCTCGGGCTGATACTTTCTGCAATCTGATAACCTGTTACGCCTTTTTCAAAGGCTTTGACGCTGCCGTCAGGAAATGTAATGTTAATCATAACTTAACTTAAAAACTGTAATAATTGAATTGGACTAACCAGTATTTACAAACCAAGTACTTGAACTTGATTAGCCATATTATTAGTCAAGAGTGCAAAGATAGCAATTATTCCTCGGATTATGAAGTTTTTACAACCATTCTTCACGATTTCATCCGCTCTGCGGCATGATGGATTTCTTCCGGAGAATCATAAACGGAAAAAATATGTATCTTTGTGGGGTTCAATGACAGGATTCCGTTGTCTGCAGACATTCACATTACGAAATTCCGGTTGTTGCGCACCGAAACGTCAACACTAAAATTGACAAGAACATGTTGGACAATATGAAACAAAGCATTGACAAAAGCATAATCTGGAACGAAGCCGCGAAGTCGGGGCTGGTCTTGGGCCTGTACACAAGCGCGTTCACGCTCATCTCATCATTGACGGCAAGACTCGCGATTTCAGGAATCGGGGCCGTCATCCTCATCCAGCTGTTGAATGCCGTCCTCTGGATCGCAAAATTCGCCGGATGCCTGTGGCTGATGAGACTATTCATGAAAAAGCTGGTATTCAAATATGAAGGCGTAACGCGCAGATCCACTTTCCATCTCGGAGTGCAGACCGCCTTGTTTTCCGCGATAATAGTAGCCGGAGTCGGCCTTCTGAACTTCACATTGATCTCACCGGATGTCATGAAGGAAGCCATTGACTCGGCAATGCAGAGCTATTCGGCTGTTGCACCAATCGGAGACAGCGAAAGAGCCAGCATCGAAAGGATGATGGGCAACCTGCCGATGATTTCATTCTTCGTGACTTTCACATATTGCTTCCTTTACGGGACCGTCGTTTCCAAAATCTTTTCTTCCGGAATACCGCCTGAAGACATTTTCAGCGACAATGCAGAATAACTGAACAATTCTCTACTATGGAATATCCTTTAGACCTGACAATCATCGTTCCTCTGTTCAACGAAGAGGAGTCGCTTCCCGAGCTGACGGCATGGATTCACCGTGTCATTGACCCGAAAGGCTGGAAATTTGAAATCATAATGATCGACGATGGAAGTCGAGACGGTTCATGGGATACCGTCACGCGTATCGCATCCTCCGACGATACGATACACGGCATCCGGTTCAGGAGAAATTACGGCAAGTCCGCCGCACTTTATCACGGATTCAAGGCTGCCAAGGGACGGGTGGTAGTGACGATGGACGCAGACCTCCAGGACTCGCCGGAAGAAATACCCGAGATGTTCAGGATGGTGACAGAAGAAGGATGGGATGTCGTTTCGGGCTGGAAACAGCACCGTCAGGACAACAAACTGACCAAGAATCTCCCGTCCAAGCTTTACAATGCCACAGCACGCTGGATTACCGGAATCCGTCTTCATGACATGAACTGCGGACTGAAAGCCTATAAGAACGAGGTCATCAAGGATATTGAAGTCTATGGCGAGATGCACAGGTACATCCCGTATCTGGCGAAAAATGCCGGATACGAGAGAATCACCGAAAAGCCGGTGCACCACCAGAAAAGAAAATACGGCAAGAGCAAATTCGGAATGGAGCGTTTTGTCAATGGCTTCCTGGATCTCCTGTCACTCTGGTTCCTGAGCACCTTCGGAAAGAAGCCGATGCACTTCTTCGGTTTCACCGGAATCCTGATGTTCCTTGCGGGCTTCATCCTCACCGTTATTCTGATTTCCACCAAACTGATTCATCAGGCAGGCGGCATGCATTTCAGACCGGTGACCGACCAGCCTCTCTTCTATCTGGCACTCCTTTCCGTCATTCTGGGAGTGATGCTGTTCCTTGCAGGATTCATCTGCGAGATGGTTTCACGAAACTCTACTGAACGCAACAAGTACAATATCAAAGAAGAGTTCTAGGACGTCCGACTTTATTTTTGTCTTACTTCATTTACTTCAGGTCGCCGGCAGGGGACTCCGGAGCGGCACGTCCCGTTGAGGCTATCAAAAGGTATACTTTATCTGGCAATAAGGCAAGTATCTGTTATCGGGATTTTTATTATCTTTGCCTTCAGGCATTGATATAATATATATTGGACATGAACGGAGGAGATTATAAGATTCCTATTGGGATACAGACATTCGACAAAATTATCGAAGGAGGGTATATCTATGTTGATAAGACCGAATATATCTACGACATAGCACATAGGTATAATTATGTATTCCTGAGCCGCCCACGCCGCTTCGGGAAATCGTTGCTTTCCTCAACTTTCCAGGCATATTTTTCAGGAAGAAAAGATCTGTTCAATAATCTGAAAGCCGGGAAACTGGAAAAAGAATGGAAACAGCATCCCGTGTTTTATTTCGACATGTCCACAGCAAAGCACATGACGGAAACTTATCTGCTTGAAGAACTGGACAAGAAGTTGTATGAATATGAGCAGACCTATGGAAGAGGAGTGAAAGATGTAAACATAAACCAGCGCCTGGAGGGTCTCGTGCACAGAGCCACAGAACAGACCGGTGAAAAAGCTGTTATCATAATTGATGAATATGACGCTCCGCTTCTCGATGTCATAAATGACAGAGAGCAGATTCAGCCTATGCGCCAGATTATGCGCAATTTCTACAGCCCGATAAAGAGCCTCGATCCATATCTGCGCTTTGTATTCATCACCGGCATCAATAAATTTGCGCAGTTGAGCATATTCAGCGAGCTCAATAACCTCAAGAATATCTCGATGCTTCCTGAATATTCTGCAATCTGCGGAATTTCCCAGTCAGAGCTTGAGCATAACTTTGATTTTCAAATTAAATCTCTTTCCGAAGCTGAAGGTATCAGCATAGAAAAGACTTTCGATTTGCTCAAGGAGAACTATGACGGATACCATTTCTGCGAAGGGTCCGAGGACATCTACAATCCGTTCAGTCTGCTTAATGCATTTGCAGACAAGCAGTTCAAGAGCTATTGGTTCGAGACGGCAACGCCGACCTATCTGCTGGACAGGCTGGACAGGAAACCTATAGATGAGCGTGAATTCGACAAGATGGAGTACATCTCAGCCAACGAATTCAATGTGTCTCCGGAAGTTACCGACAACCCCATTCCGCTGCTTTACCAGACCGGATATCTTACAATAAAATCCTACGACAAAGAGACGGAATCATACACACTCGGATACCCTAATAAAGAAGTGCGCAACGGTTTTCTGAACTCACTGCTTGCCAGATACAACAATCAGGATCCGGCAAGTGCGTCTTTTGTCATCAGGTTCAATGCCGCATTAAGAAAAGGCAATGTGGAAGAAGCCTTGTCCCGCATGCAGTCATTTCTTGCAGCAATGCCGAATGACCTGGAGAACAAGACCGAAAAACATTATCAGACAATCATCTACCTAATTTTTTCTCTCCTCGGGTATTACATAAGGACAGAGGAAAAATCCGCCATAGGACGCGCCGATGCCGTCTGCTGGACTGACAATTCAATATATGTATTCGAATTCAAAGTCGACAGTTCCGCCGAAACGGCATTGAAACAGATTGATGACAAGGGATATATGATACCTTTCCGGTTCGAAGATGGCAAGCGGCTTGTCAAGGTCGGCGTGAACATATCAACTGTATCACGGACGTTGGAGGACTGGAAAATAGACGTGGTGAATGTCTGACATCATTTGTTTCTGAAGCAGTTTATTCATGTTTTTTTTCAGAAACAATTCTGTCTGCTATACGGAAAGCTACCGCCGTAACATCACCGAGGGCTTCAGCCGGGACATTCCGCTCTCCGAACATGCCACAGACGCATCTGCGTAGCCATGTTGCGTGGCCATCCACAGAATTTTATTATCATCCTGCCTGGGCCAATTCTGCAAGCGGGACAATGCCACGGCCCCTTCTGTAACACATTGATAATCAAGTATCGTTTATTTTAAACGTGGATTTCCGAAGATTTTTTGACCACTAATCCACATGGGATTCTATAACTCCTTATAAATCAAACTATTGCAAAAACCAATGTGGCACCGTCCCGACAACAGAGGTACGGAACTCCGGAGACGCTTACTACGGAACCGCGGAACACATGTTTGTCCCCTGTCCCGACAACAGACGGAACTCCGGAGACGCTTGCAGATAGCAACAGCCCGGCCAACACGTAACTCCGGAGACGACTACAACAGAAGCACGTAACCGCGGACACAAAAAAGCCGACCAGATCGGTCAGCCCAAATTATTTGTGAAGAACTTGTTTCTAGTATCTGTTCAGAGGTCTTCCGCTGGTCATCATGTGGACCTTTCTCTTGACCTCTTCAAGCACTGCATTGTGCTCTTCGAGAGAAGCAAGCTGTTCTGGAGTCCTTTCTCCCTTGGCAGTAATTGCGTCGAGATGCTCGGAAGCTGAGGTAAGAACGGTATCGATCAGTTCCACGATGTCAGCCATATCCTTCTCCACGAAGCCTCTGGAGGTAACGGCAGGAGTACCGATTCTGACACCTGAAGTCTGGAATGCAGAACGTGAATCGAACGGAACCATATTCTTGTTTACGGTGATGTCAGCCTTTACAAGCTCTGTCTCGGCAACACGACCGTTTACCTCAGGGAATCTTGTACGGAGGTCAATCAACATGAGGTGATTGTCAGTACCGCCTGAAACGACCTTGTATCCCTTGGAAACAAACTTGCTGCACATAGCCTGGGCATTTGCGACAACCTGCTTCTGATACTCGATATACTCAGGCTGCATAGCCTCGTAGAAAGCAACTGCCTTGGCTGCGATGACATGCTCGAGCGGTCCGCCCTGGATGCCCGGGAACACGCTTGAATTCAAGATCTGGGACATCTTCTTGATTTCTCCCTTAGGAGTCTTGCGGCCCTGAGGATCGTCGAAATCCTTACCCATCAAGATAACACCGCCACGTGGTCCGCGGAGAGTCTTGTGAGTAGTAGATGTAACGATATGTGCATATTTTACAGGATTCTTCAAGAGACCTGCAGCGATAAGTCCTGCGGTATGAGCCATGTCAATCCAGAGAATTGCGCCAACCTCATCGGCAATCTTTCTCATTCTCTCATAGTCCCACTCCCTTGAGTAAGCTGAAGCGCCTCCGATGATGAGCTTAGGACGGCACTCCTTGGCGGTCTCCTCCATCTTGTCATAGTCGACACAACCGGTCTCAGGATTCAAGCCATATGCAACAGCATTGTACAAAATTCCTGAGGCATTTACCGGGGAACCGTGTGTGAGGTGTCCTCCCTGTGAAAGGTCAAGACCCATGAATGTGTCACCAGGATTCAGCAAAGCCAACTCGACAGCGAGGTTAGCCTGCGCACCTGAATGCGGCTGGACATTGGCATATTCAGCATCATAAATCTGGCAAAGTCTGTCGATTGCGAGCTGCTCGATCTGATCGACAACTTCACAACCGCCGTAATAGCGCTTTCCCGGATAGCCTTCAGCATACTTGTTTGTGCAGATGGAGCCCATCGCTTCCATCACCTGGTCGCTAACATAGTTCTCTGAGGCGATAAGTTCAAGTCCCTGGGACTGTCTTTCTTTCTCCTTTTTGATTAAGTCAAAAATCTGTAAATCCTGTTTCATATAATCAAGTGTTTAGCCGAGTAATCGGTCATATTGTTACAAATATAGTATTTTTGATTTAAATTTGTACCATATTCCAAAGATTTAATTAAAAAGATTTAATACCCGATGAAAAACAGGAAACTTCTTAACATAGAACTCGGTCGCGTTTCTGCTGAAGAATACAGAAAACTCCCCGATTCAGGCATAGAAATCATATTGGACAACATCAGAAGCGCCCACAATGTAGGCTCGGTTTTCAGAAGCGCCGACTCGTTCAAAGCCGACAAGGTATGGCTCTGCGGAATCTGTGCGACACCCCCTTCCGCGGAGATCCACAAGTCCGCCCTCGGAGCGGAGTTCAGCGTGGAATGGGGATACGAAAAAGATACCCTCTCCCTGGTCAGAAGACTCAAGGAAGAGGGATATACTGTTCTGAGTGTAGAGCAGACCGTCAATTCAGTCATGCTGGACAAGTTCAAGCCCGAAACCGGCAGGAAATACGCATTGGTCTTCGGCAATGAAGTGGATGGAGTTCAGCAGGAAGTCGTGGACGCCTCGGACGGCGTACTTGAAATCCCGCAGTACGGAACCAAACATTCCCTGAACATTTCCGTAAGCGCCGGCATCGTGCTCTGGCACATAGCTAGCGCCCTCCTTTCAGAGGCCTGAGCGTAACGACGAACTCATACTCGTCAGGCTGCACGCGATATGGAGCCAACGGCCAGCGTCCCCAAGAATTGACACCGCCCACGCCCATCTCTTTCAGGTCGAAATTCACATAAGTCGTACCGAGAGAACGGGCATCGTTATGCGCAAGTTTCAGCAATTCAAGAGAATGCGTGGCAGTGCCGAACTGCTCATTGGTAGGATTCGGACGCGGGAACGGATTCTCGAGAGCCGAATCCATATCACGCTGGCTGAAAGGAAGGGCCGAACCGCTGAAGCGCACGTCTGAGGATATTTCAATGCCTTTTCCGGCATTGTCAATGAGCCTCATCCATCTCATATCCGACTTCGTTCCGGACTCCTGAGTCCTGACATAGCCGTACCAGTACTGGTCCTGAACCCTCTGGACATAATGTCCCATCTGAGCTGAAGACTTCCTGTCGCAGTAGTTGTCCCAAGGGCCACGGCCATAGAAATCAAATGTAGAGAAACCGCCAGGCATCGCCAGCTTCATTCCGAAACGGAAAAGATAAGGGGCATCCTTAAGTTCACCCGCATCATGCATCTTCTCGGCAACCTTGACCGAGCCGTCAGGATAAATGCTGTAAGTCATTGTCAATGAATATACTTTTCCGTAAGGAGCATACTCTGCCACGACACGGTAATATCCGTCCTCAACATCCGCCTTCACAGATGAGAGCCTGAATTCCGGATATCTCCACATTTCGAACACGTCGTGCAAATCAGCACCGAGGTCATTCTCCACCGGAGCACGGCCGAATGAAGGCATGAGAGGCTCCTTGAGGACCTGCTTTCCGTCAATGACATAACGTGTCAATGCTCCTGTGCGCTTGTCAATGACAGCCGACCATTCTGAAATCCTTCCGCAAGGCATATCCATGCCATAGACAAAGTTGCCGGAGAAAGTAAAGTCATCGGCACTCTCGAAAAATTCCGGCATATGATTTCCGGGAACGGAACGTGAGCCTGCGGCAAATGCGGAAACCGGAGCCTCATGCAGGGCAATCTGGTCGGCAGCCACCTCATGTCCGGCAGGCAGAAGCCCGTCATATGATTTCAGCACCCAGCTGACATTCAGATAGATATCCGTTTCATCATTGGCATTGACCTTCACGCAGGCAGGATCGGAAGCAAGGGTTTTTGCGGCAGCGGCAAGAATCTCGCGACGCGAGACGCCGAGTCCCACCGGAACGGTCTCTCCCGGAGCAGCATTGACATTCTCCACGATTCCTGTCAATGCAGGTACGCCGCCGGCCTCGACGGTCCAGACCATTCGGTATCTTGAAAGGTCAATGAAGAAGTTCTCATTATACACGAGCACCCTGTACTCGCCGGACTCGTCCTTGACGGAGGTGTCAGCGGAAGTCAGTATGGAACGGTGCTGGTAACGGATTTCATGAGCCTGAGGATGCCATGACCTGTCAGAGGCCACGATACCGTTGCTGTTGAAGGAACCGTCGGAAGGGTCATAGTCGTTCATGTCTCCACCATATATATAAATATGGTCAGTTCCGTATTTTTCAGGGTCAACTGCTTTGTAGAGAGCCTGGTCCACGAAATCCCAGATGAAACCGCCCTGATACTGACGATATTTGCGGGTAAGGTCCCAATACTCCTTGAAATTGCCGCAGGAATTGCCCATCGAATGTGAATACTCGCACTGGATGAGAGGCCTTGCCGGATTCGAATTCAGATATTTTTCGCAGCGTTCAGGGGACGCATACATAGGACAATAGATATCGGTATGCGCTGAAAGATACGCTCCTTCATACTGCACCTGGCGTGTGTAGTCATGAGACTTTATCCAAGCATAAATCTTCTCGAAGTTCTTTCCGTCTCCAGATTCGTTTCCCATACTCCAGATTATGACGGAAGGATGGTTGAAATCGCGCAGGACCATGCGGCGGTTCCTGTCAAGCTGAGCCTCGTAGTAATCGTCCCTCTTCGGCAGGACATCAGGACCGTTGTTGTCTCCCATTCCATGAGACTCGACATTGGCCTCATCCACTACATAGATTCCGTATTTGTCGCACAAAGAGTACCAACGCGGGTCATTAGGATAATGAGACGTTCTTACAGCATTGATATTCAGATCTTTCATTATGCGGATATCGCGGATCATATCCCTCTCGGTTATGACATAGCCCGTGTGAGGATTCATCTCGTGCCTGTCCACGCCCTTGATCAATATCGGCTTGCCATTGACAAGAAGCTGGCCTCCGCTGATTTCCACAGTCCTGAAACCGAACTGGACGGAAGTGCTCTCCACAAGGCCCTTCTTGTCCATCGCATTGACCTTCAATGTATAGAGATTCGGGACCTCGGCAGACCAGAGAGCTGGATTGGAGACAGCCATATCACTGACTTTCACGAGATTGCCTTCTGAATCCTTCTCTGTACCGGAGACAAACGGCTCGGACATTTCCGCGACCTTGCTTCCGGACCGGTCCAGAACTTCATAACGGATTTCAGTAATTCCCCTGGTGGCGGTAGTCCTGACATTGATCACGCCCTCGGCGGTAGCAACGACATTGACATCTTCAATGCGCTTTTTCTCTCTGGTATAGAGATATACTTCCCTCGCCAGTCCGGAAAGCCTCCAGAAATCCTGGTCTTCAAGATAGGTTCCGTCGCACCAGCGGAACATTTCCAGCGCGATGACGTTCTTTCCGACATGGACATACGGTGTAAGGTCAAAGCGGGCCTCCAACTTGCTGTCCTGACTGTAGCCGACCTCTTTGCCGTTTACCCAGACATGGATATTGGAAGTGGCCGAACCGATATTCAGGCAGATCTGCTTTCCGTTCCATGATGCAGGAATCTCGAAATCACGACGATACTGTCCGACATAGTTCTTGTCCTGGGGAACGAATGGAGGATTGTTCTCGAAATGGCCTCTCCATGCATATCCGACATCCAGATATACCGGCTCGCCATATCCGTTCAGTTCCCAGAGACCGGGAACAGGCATCTCTCCCCATGCCGAATCATCATAACCGACAGCCTCGAAACCGATGGTACGCGATAAAGGATTTTCACAGAAATTAAACTTCCAGACACCTTCCAGAGACATTGACATCTGCTGGTCAGTCACGAATGTCGCACGCATCGGCATCCTGTTCACCTCGAAAACTTCGGAGTCCTGCCACAAGTCCTTGTGGGCAGCAGGACCGGCATACGATGAAAATGTTGCCGCAGACATAAGAACGCCCGCAGGAACAGTTACAAGTTTCAACAAGTTCATTAAAAATGGTATTAGTGTGTTTAATAAATATGTGGTAAAAAAGACAAAGTTCTACAGCCCTGCCGTAACAGGAGCCGTAGAACTTGTGCAATCAATTAAAGCAAGCCTTCCAGAGGTCTGATGGTCACAACGAACTCATACTCATCCGGATGGACCCTATACTCTTCCAACGGCCAATGGCCCCATGAGTCAACGCCGCCGACTCCCATTTCCTTGAGGTCGAAATTCACGTAAGTCGTTCCGAGAGAACGGGCATCATTATGGGCGAGCTTCAGCAATTCAAGTGAATGTGTGGCTGTACCATGCTGTCCGTTGGTCGGATTAGGACGCGGCCTAGGATCTTCCAGAGCCGAATCCATATCGTGCTGACTGAACGGAAGGGCAGAACCGCTGAAGAGGACGTCTGAAGAAATCTCAATACCTGTTCCGGCATTGTCAATGACTCTCATCCATCTCAAATCAGACTTTGTTCCGGACTCCTGTGTCCTGACATATCCGTACCAGTACTGGTCCTGAACCCTCTGGACATAACGGCCGACACGTGCTGCAGACTTCCTGTCGCAGTAGTTGTCCCACGGTCCGCGTCCATAGAAATCCAAAGTCGAGAACTCTCCGGGCATGGCCAGTTTCATTCCGAAGCGGAACATATCAGGAGCATTCTTCAGTTCACCTGCATCATGCATCTTCTCCACAACCTTTACGGCACCGTCGGCATAGATGTAGTAAGTCATTGTCACTGAATAGATTTTGCCGCAAGGCTCATACTCGGCAACAACTTTGTGGCAGCCGTCGGCAGCCTCAACCTTCACCGAAGCCAGTTTGAAATCAGGATATCTCCACATGCCGAACTTCTGGTACAGACCTGCTCCGAGGTCATTCTCCACCGGAGCACGGCCGAATGAAGGCATGAGAGGCTCCTTGAGAACCTGCTTTCTGTCAATGCTATAGTTCGTCAGCGCACCTGTCTGCTTGTCGATTTCAGCCGTCCAGGACGCAAGTCTGCCGCCCGGAATGTCACCGTCGCAGACGAAGCTGCCGGAGAATACATATGAGCCGGATTT
Source organism: uncultured Bacteroidales bacterium (assembly GCA_934700615.1). Lineage (GTDB taxonomy): Bacteria > Bacteroidota > Bacteroidia > Bacteroidales > UBA932 > Cryptobacteroides. The sequence continues at coordinate 31,150 of CAKUXR010000010.1, read as the reverse complement.
TTCAATGAGAGAAGGCATGCTGCTGTCAGAAACCGCGCATGAACCTGCAGCAAAGGCAGCGGACGGAGCCTCATAAATCGGAATCTGGTCATAAGCCACCTCGTAGCCTGCAGGAAGAAGACCGTCCTGATGTTTGAGCACCCAGCTGATATTCAGATAGATATCCATATCGGAGCCTTCACCGGCATTGACCTTTACACAAGACGGATCTGAAGAGATGGTCTTTGCGGCAGCAGAAAGGATATCACGTCTGGTAGCGCCGATACCCACAGAAACAGTTTTACCAGGGGCTACATTGACATTCTCCACGACGCCGGTAAGAGCAGGAACTCCGCCTGCCTCGACTGTCCAGACCATTCTGTATCTTGAAAGGTCAATGAAGAAGTTCTCGTTATAGACGAGCACCCTGTACTCGCTGGAGTCGTCAGCCAATTTGTCCTTGAGGACAGCGTCAGGGTCAGCGGATGTCAGAATAGAACGGTGCTGGTAGCGGATTTCATAAGCCTGCGGATGCGGAGACCTGTCGGCAGCCACGAATCCGTTGCAGTTGAACGAACCGTCTGAAGCGTCATAGTCATTGGCATCTCCACCATATATATAAATATGGTCAGTTCCGTATTTCTCAGGATCTACTGACTTGCAGATAGCCTGGTCCACGAAATCCCAGATAAAGCCTCCCTGATACTGAGGATATTTGCGGATAAGGTCCCAATACTCTTTGAAGTTACCGTTCGAGTTGCCCATCGCATGTGAATACTCGCACTGGATGAGAGGCTTGGACGGATTGGACTTCAGATATTTCTCACAATCGACAGGTCTCATATACATCGGACAGAAGATGTCAGTATGGTCAGCATGGACAGCTCTCTCGTACTGGACAGGACGTGTTGAGTCATAAGACTTTATCCAATCGTAAACCTTCTCGAAATTCTTTCCGTCACCGGCCTCATTTCCCATACTCCAGATGATGACTGAAGGATGGTTGAAATCACGGTGTACCATGCGGCGGTTCCTTTCGAGATGTGCAGCATAATAGTCATCCCTATGGGCCAATGATTCTTTGCCATAGCCCATTCCGTGAGACTCGATATTGGCCTCATCCACGACATAGATTCCATATTCGTCGCACAGAGAGTACCAGCGAGGGTCATTCGGATAATGGGATGTTCTCACAGCATTGACATTCAGCTCTTTCATTATGCGGATGTCACGGATCATCTCCTCCTCGGTGATGATATAGCCGCCGTGGGCTGTCATTTCGTGTCTGTCAGTACCCTTGATGAGAATCGGCTGACCATTGACAAGGAGCTGGCTTCCACGGATCTCGACAGTCCTGAATCCGAAACGCACTGATGTACTCTCGACCACGCCCTTCTTGTCCATCGCATTGACTTTCAATGTATAGAGAGTCGGTGTCTCGGCAGACCAGAGAGCTGGTGATGAAACGGACATCTTGCTTTCATTGAGAAGATAGCCGTCTGCGTCTTTTGCAGCGCCGGAAGCAACAGGTGCTGACATCTCGGCCACCTTGTTGCCGGTCTGGTCAAGGACCTCATAACGTAGTTCTGTAATTCCCTTGGTGACAGTTGTTTTCACGCTCATCTGCCCCTCGGCGGAAGCAATGACATTGACATCCTCGATGCGCTTCTTCTCTCTGGTATAGACATAGATATCACGTGCGATACCCGAAAATCTCCAGAAATCCTGGTCCTCAAGATAGGTTCCGTCGCACCAGCGGAAAATCTCGAGCGCAATGCTGTTCTTTCCTGTGCGGACGTAAGGGGTAAGGTCGAAACGTGCCTCCAGTTTGCTGTCCTCGCTGTATCCGACTTCCTTTCCGTTTACCCAGACATGGACATTGGAAGTAGCCGAACCGATGCAGAGACAAATCTGCTTTCCGTTCCATGATGCCGGAATCTCGAAATCACGACGGTACTGGCCCACATAATTCTTGTCCTCAGGGACATAAGGAGGATTGTTCTCGAAATGACCTCTCCAGGCATAACCCACATTGACATAAAGCGGCTCGCCATATCCGTTAAGTTCCCAGAGGCCCGGAACAGGTATCTCGCCCCACGCTGAATCGTCATATCCCACAGCCTCGAATCCGATGGCACGGGCAGAAGGGTTCTCACAGAAATTAAACTTCCAGACACCCTCCAGTGACATTGACTTCTGCTGGTCTGTCACGAATGTTGCTCGCATCGGCATCCTGCCGACCTCAAAAATGCCTGGGTCCTGCCACAATGCCTTGTCCGAGACAGAACCTCCGAAAACTGCGGAAGCAGACATGAGGATGCCTGCAGACACAGTTGAAAATCTAAATAAGTGCATAGTTTTATGTTGGTTTGCTGTTAATTTTCCAGTGTCAATAACTCCACGGTCCCGTCCATTGTCGAGGCGAGGATGCTTATGCGGCCACGTTTCTCAATAATTTTCAAAGGATTGACCAATGCCAATGAAACTTTGTGCGCCCATTTGAAAGAGCCGTCGGCCACGTCCAGCGCGACAATGTTTCCCTTGTCGGAAGGAATAAGAAGAAGCCCGCCGGCCACTGTCAATGCCGATGTTCCGATATCATATCCGAGGCTGTCCCTGACTGTCCAGATCTTTTCAGAAGAGTCAAGTTCCTTTCCCGGGGCCGGAGCCGGCACATCGGAAGCAAACGCATAGGCGCTTCCGAACATGACCTTGGAATAAACGGTCTTTCCGTCGGGGCTGATACCGATGGCATCACGTCCACCATCCACACGGAACAGTTCATTTCCTGTCTTTGCATCTATGGCATAGACCTTCCTGTCCGGTACTGCCACGAATATTCTGCCTGAACCATATACAGGGACGCAATGTGCAGGGGAATACATCCTAGACCACTTCTTGACAGTCCACACCCACTGCTCCCTGCCGGTCTTCGGGTCAAGCGAATATAGTTTGCGGCCCCATGTTCCGAACACTACCCTGTCCTTGTCGCCATAAGGAGTAGATATCGCATGTCCTTCGACTCCGTCATAAGTCCAGATGGCACGTCCGTCTTTCAGGTCCAATGCACGGAATGCATTGTCAGAACCTCCGATATAGACAACTCCGTCCATGACAAGAGGTGAAGCCAATACTGACTTGGCCGTCTTGTACTGCCACTTGACATCACCGTTGGAAGTCTTTACGGCATAGACATTTCCGTCCGTACATCCGAAAACAAGAGTATTGCCGGACACGGCAGGAGTAGAATATATCTTTCCTCCGAACTTCTTGGACCACAGTTCCTTACCGTCTTTCAAGGAAATACATTTCATCTCGCCTGAGGCAAGAGGGAAATATGCCTTGCCGCCACTTACGGCAAAACCTGCCGCGATGTTGGCCTCAAACGTCTTTTTCCACTCCTCCTTCACCTGAGGATAACGGCTGTTGACATCGTATCGCATCCACGGATAGTCGTCAGGAAGTCCGTCCGCATCATAGTGGACAGTATCAGCCGGAACAGACGAAGGGAATTCATATACATACCACGGGGCGAACTCCACGGCAGTATCTCCGTAAATTCTTCTTTCAGAAAATGTTATACGTGTCGGAGTAATCCTCACGATATTATATCCCGGCCACTTGCCTGCAGAAAGCGTAGAACGGCAGAGAACCGCAGGAATACCCTGATAATTCATATCAATGTTCTGGTGCCAGTGTCCTCCTATCTGAAATCTGACACCGACCTTCTTCAGTTGTCTCGTGACATCAAAGTAATTCAGCACCGAAGAGTCCATCGGATAGTGGTTTATGAAAATGGCCTTCCCGTCATTATCGAGAGACTTGAGCCATTCCATGGTCTCACGTGGAACTAGACCGGGAGCCATTCTCATGTCAGGACCGCTATTGCAGCCAAGGAAACGCCAGCCCTTCACCTTGAAGTCAAAATGCTCATACCCGAAGACTTTCAGGAAAGTATTGCAGCCGCTCTCGGACCAATTCGCATCATGATTGCCCTGGACCACATAATACGGGAATTTCAGTGTATCCATCATGCTCTTGGCCAGGGCGATTTCCTTGTCAGTTCCGAAATCGGTAATGTCACCTCCGAAAAGGACGAAATCAAGGGAGTCATTCCTGTTCACATCCTTCAGACAGGCTGCCAGGTCTTCTATCGCGCCGGTATTCTCAGCGAGATGAGTATCAGTCAAAAAAGCGAACCTCAACGTACTGTCAGCAGGTTCCCCCGCATACGCAAATGCCCGCGTCATGCACAAAAGCATAACAGCGGACACTATAAGGAGTAGGTTTTTCTTCATCATATCGTTTGAATGTCGTTATCTTTTATCCATCCCTGACGCCCATCAGAGAGGGAAATGTTCTTCCACTGCCCTACCGAGTCAAGTATCTGGACCTTAGTTCCTTCGTGGAGAATGAACAAATCCTTCGAGGACTCCGAAGAAGGCGAACTCTTCACTGAAGAAACCGGAATCATGACCACGGCATAATCGGCCTTGAGACAGGAATTCCGCTGCCACAACGCCAAACTGTATGTGCCGATGCTCAGCAGCAGCGCCACAATCGCCCCATAAAATCCGCACCTGCGGAAAGCCGCCGTCCCTCCAAGAAGGAACAGGAGCACCAAGGTCAATGTCAATGCAAGCAGTGCAATCGACAGCCATGCCCAGGAATCAGGGCTCATCAGGTAACTGAGTTTCCTGGCCCAGCTTTTCAACACGAATTCCGGAACCGCGTCGATTTTGTCCTGAATCATGCTGTTGGTAAACTCAAGGTTATACCTCGCATCCGAATTTGAAGGATCAATCTTGAGAGTTCTCTCGAAATAAAGGATGGCATGGGCATAATCGCCTGACTTGTAATATGCATTTCCGAGATTATAGTACAGTTCAGGAGATACCACTCCTACACTTTCAAGTTCTTTCCACGACTCCACACTTTCGTTCCAATTGCCTGAAGTATAAGCCTCTACTCCCTTGGTCCACAAAGAATCAAGAGCAGAAGTATCGGCAGCTTCCGAAACGGAAGGAATCGCAAGGAGTGCCGCTGTCACAAGAGCGGCAGTCGCTGATGAAGCGCACTTTTTGCTGTTTTTCATAATGGAATCAATGGATGATATCACTTTCACAGCTTCATTATAATGAGTGTTCATGGCCTCGTTTCCTCCGTCCGGAGAATACCTTGCAAATTCACATGCATCGAGAAGCGAAGCGAACTCATCTGCAAGATCCTGAGGCACATTGCTTTCCAGAAGTCTGGCCACAATGTTTTCCTTGTTCAGATTCTCGGCACCGATATTGAGCTTGTCTGAGATGAAACCGAGAAGTGCCTTATGAAGTTCCTCGTAGAATGCGGAATACAGATTCTTCTTCAGGAAATCACCGGCTATCTTAAGACGGGCCAATGCCATCTTGGTCGCCTTCCTGTTTCGAGTTCCGACCACATCCGCCTTCCTGGCCTCCATTCCACGCATCACAACCCAGACGACAGCTGCTGCGGCAATCAGAAGTATCACACAAATCCAATATCCGAGAGACTGGACGAAGAAATGGGTCTTGAATTCGTAAGAAGGAACCCTTGTCCTGATGAAACGGATATCCTCTCCCAGATTCCTGACGCCCTTCCTGTCCGGCATGACAACTCCGGAAGAAACGGTCTGACTTGCAGCAGAACCCTTCTCGACATTGAAAGTTATAGGTTCAGTGCTGACAGTCACATACTTGCCGGCATTGACATCATAATATGAATAGTGTACCGGTCCTATCGTGAACTCACCATGACTTCTCGGGATGAACGGATATTCGAAAGTCTTGCTTCCGGAAGTTCCGCCGCTGCTCTTGTCGGTATTTTCCGAAATCTTGGTGTCATAGACTTCCATATCTGCCGGAAAATCAATCTTCGGTGCCTCCAGAAGCGACACATTGCCACGTCCTGAAATGGTCACGACAAGAGATGTGGCCTCATGGATCTTGAGTCCGTCCTTGCTCAGACGCGCTGAAATCCGGAAATTGCCTACTCCGCCTCCGAAATCAGCAGGCGATCCTGCAGGCAATGACTTGACATGGACATGGACCGCCGGCGTGGTAATTCTCTTACGCACAGTAGCATAGTCATTGTCGAAGAAGCTGTCGAAGATACTTCCGGTAGAACGGGGCGCCGTCCTGACATTGACAAGACACACAAGTTCAGCAGGGTCGATGGTCAATGTCCCGGCCTGCTGCGGTATCAGGACATATCTGCGAATCAGTGCAGCATTGAAAATACTGCCGCCGACATCCTCGCGATGAAATTCAATGTTATTGGGCGCTGCCGTCTCCTGACTCCAGAAGCCGTTGAAAGTCGGGAACTTGGCTCCTTCAAAACCGGCGATATCCACACTCTGGTAGAGTTTCAGTTCCGCAGTTATCGGCTCTCCGACCAAAGCAGAAGTCTTGCTGAGGGTGAACTTGAGGAAAAGGTCCCCGGACGAGACTGACGTTTTGGAACTTGACGAGCCGGCAGATGCGCCGCCGGACTGATGTGAAGAGGAAGAGCCGTTGGCAAGGACCTCGATAGCCATGGGGGAAGATGTAATGACATTTCCACGTATCTTGGCTGATGCCGCAGGAAGCTCGAACTTTCCGGTCTTCTTAGGCGTAATGATGTAAGTATAAGTATATTGCGAAGTCTTGGACCTCTTTCCGTTCACTACACTTATGCGTGTAGAAGAACCTGTCTGGGGACCCCACACAAGATTGAAATCATCACCTGGAGCCCAGTTGAAGCCGCTGGGTTTGTCTTCCCCGTCAATGATAAAAGTGACATTGAACTGCTCGTCCGCGCCCACAATGCCAGGTGCATCCACCTTGATCTGGCTCATCGCAGATATGCAGGCCAATGCCAGCACACAAACTAAAACTGCTTTTCTTATCAATGCTCTCATAATCCTACCAGTTCTTTTCTTTCTGTCTTGACTTCAATGCGTCAGCCTTTTCTTTATTGACTTTATCCTGAGTTTCTTTCTCTTTGGCCTGGATAGCCCTCAACATCTGCTGGGCCTGCTGAGGAGAAATTTTCCCTTCCTGGCCCTGTTGCCCCTGCTGAGGCTGCTGACCGCCATTACCCTGATCGTTATTCTGATTTTGGTTCTGGTTCTGATCCTTGTTCTGACCGTCCTTGTTCTGGTCATTATTCTGATCTTTGTTCTGATCCTGACCGTTCTGATTCTGGTCCTGATTCTGATTGTTCTGGTCCTTGTTGTCCTGACCGTCCCCGTTGCTGCCCCCGTTCTTCTGCTGGTTTTCCAGCATCTTCTTCGCATAGATGTAATTCTCTTTCGCATCCATGTCGGAAGGATTCTTCAGGAGAGCCTCCTTGAAGGCATTGACAGCACCCTGCCAGTCTTTCTTGGCGATTGCGATATCTCCTGTATTGTACCAGTAATCAGCAGCATTGGCACTTGCAGAAGCATTGTCCCCGATCTTCTTCATCAGTTTCTCCGCTTCCTCATAATTTTCCTGACGGTACAAGGTGTTGGCCAGATTGTAGTTGGCCGCCACGGAGGTGGAATCCTTCACAAGAGCCTTCCTGTAGGAAATGTCCGCTTCCTTCCAGTTGTCCTTCCTGAACTTGCGGTTTCCCGCACGCACGTCGTGTCTGTCGACCTGCGCGGAAGCCGTCAATGCCACGGACAGCAGCATTGACAAAACCAGCATATATCTGAGAATCTTCATCTTACCTATTTTTTATCAAAGAGATGACGCAGCACCTTGCGCTCTCCTATCAGCATCTGTATCACAAGCAGGCCCAATGCTATCGCGAAGAAATACATGAACTGCTCATCATATTCTTCGAAAACAATGGACTTGAACTCTTCCTCATCCAACTTCCTTATGTCATTGATGACGGGATTCAGTCCGAATTCGTCGTTGCCGGCATGGACATAGGCCCCGTTTCCGGCCTTCGCAATTTCCTTCAGAGTGTTTTCATCCAGCTTGGTAACGACAATATTGCCTTTGGAATCTTTCAGAAGCCCGTTTTTCATCGGAATCGGCTGTCCCTGCTGAGAACCTACACCTATCGTATAGACCATGATTCCCATGTCGGCAGCCTGTTTTGCAGCAGCCACAGGGTCATCTTCATGGTTTTCTCCGTCGGTAATCACGATTATCGCACGGCTCTTCTCGCTCTGTGCGCTGAAACTTCTGATGCAAGTATTTATAGCATCGCCGATTGCAGTACCCTGGACGGGTATCGACTCCGTGGAAATGTTCCCGAGAAACATCTTGGCCGAAACATAGTCAGTGGTAATCGGAAGCTGCACGAAGGAGGTTCCAGCAAAGAGTACCAGACCTACCCTGTCACCGTCGAGCTTGTCCACAAGTCTGGAAATGGCCAGTTTCGCACGCTCAAGACGGTTCGGAGAATAATCCCTGGCCAGCATCGAGTTGGAAACGTCCAAAGCAATCATGACCTCGGCCCCCTTGCTCTGATGTTCCTTCAGTTTCGCACCCATCTGCGGACGGGAAAGACCGATTACGAAGAACATGAAGGCCAATGAAAAGAGGATGTTACGCACCCATCCTTTGGTACGCGAACGGGACGGCATAAGTTCATTGACAAGTTTCTCGTCGCCGAACTTGCGGATCCTCCGCTTACGTCTGTACTGCATCAGCCCGTAAAGCACCGGGAAAACCGGAACGAGCAGCAGGAGAAAAAGATATTGTGCTTGTGCAAAATAAATCATAACGCTTCGTTTTTACGGCAACCTCTTCAATATAAACGCATTGAACACCACTTCAAGAAGGAGACAGATCAATGCCACAAGGGCGAAGTCCATGAAAAGTTCCTTATATACAGGAAAACTGTCAATGGTAGTGCGCGCCTTTTCCATCTTGTTGATTTCAGAATAAATCTCCGAAAGCTTCGTATTGTCGGTTGCACGGAAATATCGTCCTCCAGTGGTTTCCGCAATGCCCTTGAGAAGGTCCTCGTCGATTTCCACTTCCACATCCTGCATCTGTACGCCCCACGGAGTAATCACAGGATAAGGTGCAGTGCCATTTGCGCCCACACCGATTGTATAAACCCTTATGCCATAAGTCTTTGCGATGTCCGCAGCTGTCTGAGGGGTAATCTCTCCCCTGTTGTTCACGCCATCAGTAAGAAGTATGACCACACGGCTCTTTGCATCCGAGCCCTGCATTCTGGCAACAGCCGTCGCCAGTCCGTTTCCTATCGCAGTTCCATCCTCGATGAGTCCGGTCTGAATCTCCTTCATGAGATTTATCAATGTCGCACGGTCAGTCGTCAGCGGGCACTGGGTGTAACTCTCACCTGCGAAAACCACAATACCGATGCGGTCTGAAGGACGCTGCGAAATGAACTCTATCGCGATGTCTTTGGCCGCGCTGATCCTGTCCGGAGTGAAGTCCCTTGCGAGCATACTGGTGGAAACGTCCATCGCAAGGACTATGTCAATGCCTTCAGTGTCGATTTTGTCCATCTTGCTGGACGAACGCGGTCTGGCGATTGCGATGATTATCATCGACAGTGCAACAGTCCGCAGCAGCATCGGAGCATGTCTCAGGTATGCCAAAACGGAGTTGCCGCCGGCTTTCCAGTATCTTATGTCTGACACTCTGAGGTGAGGTCGCCTTCCGCAAAGCTCCAAATAGATGTAATGAACAATGAGCAATGCAGGAATGACCAGCAGCCACAGCAGATGCGGATATTCGAAAAACATATTATTTCTCCTCCTCTTCTTCTGATTTCCAAGTAGTTGTCACGAACCTTACGGCAGACGGGACAGCTTTCACATTTTCATCGTCGGAAACCGTCATCTTGGCGAACTTCACAAGGTCGGACGTGACGAAAAGATTTCTGGTCTCTTCCATTATCTCCTGAGGTATCTCCTTGTCTTTCAGGCCCTCGAATATTTCTGCAGTCGTCATTTCCATGGCTCCGACACCGAATCTCGCCGCGATATATTCACGGAGGACATCCGTCACACCGCTATAGAACTGCTTTTGTTTTTCAGGTTCCCAAAGTTTGTTTCCGCGGAACTTGTCGAGTTTCTTGAGCGCCACGATGTAAGCCGGCTCTTTCACGCCGCCTTCTCCGGATTCATTCTTCTTGCGCATCTTAAGCAGAGAAACGACAAGGATTGTAATCATGGCAAGGAGCTGTATGCCAATGATATATGGAAGGATTTCCTTGAATGTCAGAGGGTAACGGATCTGGCCCTTGATGTCGTGAGGCTTGAAAGTGGTAGTATCTACCGGCATTGACAAAACCTCAAGGTCCTTTCCTGCGAAAAGCAGGGTGTCGATTTTTCCGTCAGGCGTAGTCCTCTGGACGGCGATGTCCGGAAGTTCGTATTTTCCTTCATCGAATGAGGTTATGACGAAACTGCCCTCGAGGTTCATCTCCTGAGTCTTTCTCCTGATTTTCAGGGTATCAATCTTCCAGTCGCGGACCAGCTCAATGCTGTCCATGACACCTTTCGAGAGGTCAGGAAGACCCAATACGGTACCTGCCTTGACGTTCTCAAGACGGAAACCATATCGGAGCTGGTCAGCTATCAGGACAGAATCCCTTTTCTGCAACTGTTCCAGAAAGGCTTCTCCTGACGGGACAATACCCGGATGAACAGCCGGATCATATTCTCTTTCTCGGGCAGATGTCAACACCGCCAAAATGCACGATGTGACCAATGCCATCAATATCCTCTTCATAATTATCTGTTGTCAAAAAAGGCCATAAGACTCTTGACGTAATCACTTCCGGTCGAAATCGCCACATTGTCGATCTGATACCTGCGGAAAAGTTTCACGGCATTGGCCTCAGACCGCTCTGCGGCAGCCGCATATTCCCGGCGGACTTTCGCGCTTGCGGTATTGATCCAGGCAGTCTGTCCTGTCTCGGAGTCTTTGACATTGACAAGACCGATGTCCGGAATCGTCCTTTCGCGCGGGTCGAAAACCCTTATGACCGACAGGTCATGCCTGTTCACGGCCACTTTTATCGCGTCTTCGTATCTCGGAGTCCCGTCTTCGTCCGTGTCCATCATGTCGGACAGGAGGAAGGCCGTACATTTCTGCTTTATGGCATTGGTAAGGAACCTGAGCGCCTCGCTTATGTTTGTTCCGGATGATTCCGGTTTCAGTTCGATGATTTCGCGGATGATGCGGAGCAGATGGCTGCGGCCCTTTCGTGGAGGAATGAACTTTTCCACCCGGTCACTGAAAAACAGGGCTCCGACTTTGTCGTTGTTGATAATCGCCGAAAATGAAAGCACGGCGGCTATCTCGGCCAGCATGTCACGCTTGGTCCCTCCTACAGTGCCGAAGAAGCCGGAGCGGCTGATGTCAATGAGAAGCATGACAGTCATTTCTCGCTCTTCCTCGAACACTTTTACATAAGGAGCTCTCAGCCTGGCAGTTACGTTCCAGTCCATGTTCCTCACGTCGTCGCCGTACTGGTATTCGCGGACCTCACTGAAAGCCATACCACGTCCTTTGAAAGCAGAATGGTACTCTCCCGCAAATATCTGATGCGAGAGAGCCCTTGTCTTGATTTCAATTTTCCTGACTTTTTTCAGCAGGTCACTTGCATTCTGGTCCATATTATTCGATTTTCACCAGTTTTACGAGGACTGCGCATTAAGGAACAATCACTGCGTTGAGTACCTGAGAAATAATGTTCTCCGTGGTAATATTCTCAGCCTCAGCTTCATACGTAAGTCCGATACGATGACGGAGAACCTCGTTGCATACCGCACGCACATCCTCAGGAATCACATATCCTCTTCTCTTTATGAAAGCGTAAGCCTTCGCAGCCATTGCCAATGAAATGCTGGCACGAGGTGACGCTCCATATGAAATCAGGCCGGAAAGGTCCTTGAGATTGTAATCAGCAGGAGTTCTTGTGGCATAAACGATGTCCACGATATATTTCTCGATTTTCTCATCCATATATACGTCACGGACAACCTGACGGGCACGGACGATATCCTCCGGGGATACGACCGGCTGGGCCTTAGGGAATTCTCCCGTATTGTTCATGCGGATAATCTGACGCTCCTCTTCCTTTTTAGGATATGAGACCACGACTTTCAGCATAAAACGGTCCACCTGGGCCTCAGGAAGCGGATAAGTTCCCTCCTGCTCTATAGGGTTCTGGGTCGCCATCACAAGGAAAGGCTCCGGCAGTTTGAAGGTCTCCTCACCGATGGTCACCTGACGCTCCTGCATCGCCTCGAGAAGAGCCGACTGGACCTTGGCAGGAGAACGGTTGATTTCATCCGCGAGCACGAAGTTCGCGAAGATAGGACCCTTGTGGACCTCGAACTGCTCGTTCTTCTGGGAGTAAATCAATGTTCCCAGTACATCGGCAGGAAGCAAGTCCGGAGTAAACTGGATTCGGCTGAATTTTGCGCTCACAGCCTGAGCGAGTGTATTGATAGCCAATGTCTTGGCAAGTCCAGGCACACCTTCGAGAAGGATATGGCCATTAGCGAGCAGCCCTATGAGCAGATTCTCGATAAGCTGCTTCTGTCCCACAATGACCTTGCCCATCTCCATCGAAAGAAGGTCAACGAAAGAGCTCTCACGCTGGATGCGCTCATTGAGTTCTTTAATATTAACACTTTCCATTATTGTATAATTTTAAATTTCACAACACGTCAGGCAGCGGCAGATTTATTATCTTTGTGTCCGCAGACCATTTTTCCGGTCTCAGTACAGATAAAAAACAGCAACTACATGAGATACTGCATACGTTTGTCATACAACGGCTCTGCCTTTTCGGGCTGGCAGATTCAGTCAAACGCCCCTTCAGTCCAGGATAGCCTGCAGAAAGTTCTTTCAACTCTCCTGAACGAAGAAATAACGGTTACCGGTGCTGGGCGTACCGACACGAAAGTGAACGCGATAAACTACGTGGCGCACTTCGAAACTGAGTCTGCACGCGTTTCAGAGACCGGTTGGCTATGCTACAAATTAAATGCCATGTTACCGGCCGGAATAGCCGTACATGAAGTGTTCAGGGCCAATGATGATTTTCATGCCAGATTCGACGCCGAAAGCAGGGCCTATAAATATTTCATACACAGAAAAAAAGATCCATTCATAGCGTCAAGGTCACATTTTTGCCCGTACGACCTGGATTTGGAAGCTATGAACGAAGCCTGCGGATTCCTGTTCGGAGAGCATGATTTCAGGTGCTTCGAAAAAGTGGGCGGAAACAACAAGACGTCCATCTGCACAGTCACCGAAGCGCGCTGGGAATACTGGAAACCTGACCACGTGACGATGATGGGCTATCCCTACTCCGACGGAGACTATCTCGTGTTCACGATACGGGCCGACAGGTTCCTCAGGAACATGGTCAGAGCCGTAGTCGGGTCAATGCTGGAGGTCGGCCGCGGCCGGAAGCCTGCCGGATGGATTCAGGAACTTGTCAATGCAGGTATACGTTCCGATGCTGGCCAGTCCGTCCCAGGTCATGCGCTGTTCCTCACCGAAGTGAAATATCCGAATATATAACCAATTGGGACTGACCGGATTTCAGAGTCCAGCCAGTCCCAATCATTTTTCATAATCAAGTCAAGTAAGTAGTAATGTGGACGTAAATATAAATGTTCTCTACGGAACAATCCGGTTCAAAACTGGTTCATTTCACATAAAACTTACAGAAATTTCCGTTTTCGCATGCAAGACTTCCGGAAAACGGCATTTATGAAAGCAAACAATTAGGTTAGATTCAAGTACAAGTAAACGGGATGCCGGCAAAATCGTCGGCATCCCGTTTGAGTTATTCTGTCCGTCGGCTTGCGCCGACAAATATCTTTAGAGTTCCCAAGCCAATGCAGATGCACCGAGGATGGCGGCATCTGATTCCTTAAGCTGAGAGAAGACGATCTTCACCTTGTCACGCCACAAAGGAAGAACGTTTGCATTCATTGACCTTTCGATAGGCTCGCGGAGGAATTCCTTCGCACGTGCCAGACCGCCGAAGAGGACGATAGCCTCAGGTGCGCTGAAAGCGATGAAATCAGCAAATGACTGTCCGAGGATTGTTCCTGTGTACTCGAAAATCTTGAGAGCGAGCTTGTCACCTTCCTTGGCAGCCTCGAAAACATCCTTTGAAGAAATGTTGTCAAGACTTCTGAGGGAAGAAGGCTCATTGCTCATGTCGAGCCACTCGCGGGCTGTACGTGCAACACCTGTCGCAGAGGTATAGGTTTCAAGGCAGCCTGTCTTTCCGCAGTTGCAGAGACGGCCGTTGTGTCTTACGGCGCAGGTATGGCCAAGCTCACCTGCAAAGCCGTCATGACCATAGACAACCTCACCATTGATGACGATACCGCTGCCGACACCTGTGCCGAGGGTAATCATGATAAAGTTCTTCATACCGCGTGCGGCGCCGTAGGTCATCTCACCCATTGCAGCAGCATTGGCATCATTGGTAAGAGCTACAGGAATACCGTTCATCTTCTCTTTCAGGAGGCTTGCGACAGGAACTGTTCCCTTGTTGCCCCACTTGAGATTGACTGCATTCTCGATTTCTCCGGTATAGTAGTTTCCGTTAGGAATACCCATTCCGATACCGCGCACCTGACCGGTAACGCCTGCATCCGCAATCACTTTGTTGATAGCTTCAGCGAGTTCGTCGATGTAAGGATCGACCTCGCCATAAGTGTCGGTACGGATAACTGTCTGGGCCAGAACCTGGCCGCGCATATCGACAACGCCTATCTTGGTAGTCTGTCCACCGACATCCACACCAACTACATAAGGCATATCCATCTTATTCATAATCAATTAAATTAAATATTATTCCACTGGAATTTCAGGATTGACATTCTTGCATCCTACAAGAGCATAGTAGAGGATGTATGCAAGCATCGCAACTACGAGCCAGTAGCTGCCCATGTAACCTACTGCGCTTGCGAGGAAGTCCTGGATAAGAGGCATGACGCCACCGCCGACAACCATCATCATGAAGATACCTGAAGCCTGCTCGGTGTATTTTCCGAGGCCCTCGGTACTGAGGTTGAAGATACCGCCCCACATGAGTGATGTGCAAAGACCGCAGAGCACGAGGAAGAGAGCCTTCACAGGAACTCCTGCTGCCATAGTAAAGCCGTCCTCAACGCTGTATGCAGGCATTGTCATGGTAATGTCCTTCGGGAGGAAAATGGCAATGATGACGAAGATGATTGCTACTGTCGATACAACTGTGAGCTGAACCTTTGTGCTTACCTTTCCGCTGATGAATGAGCTGCAGATACGGCCCACCATCATGAGAAGCCAGTAAACTGCTGCGATGGCTCCACCGATGGCAGCTCCGTTGACCGCGATACCGGCACCGGCCTCTGTAGTGTCAGAGAAGTAGAAGATCATCTGTGCAGGGATACCTACCTCAACACCGACATAGAAGAAGATTGCAACTACACCGAGAACGAGGTGACGGAAGCTCCAAGGGCTGTGCTCATATTTTACTGAATTTCTTTCAGCTGCAGGCTCCGGAATGTTCACTCTTGAAATGATGAGGAAGGCAATCGCAAATACACCCATCGCGATGAAGAGAAGCGGAGCGACGTCGCTCATGGCTGTCTTGTCAGTAACAGTTCCGATAAGAACACCTACGAGGAGCGGGGTCAATGTTCCTGCGAGTGAGTTCAATGAACCGCCGATCTGGATGTACTGGTTACCCTTGTTTCCGCCGCCTCCGAGAATGTTGAGCATAGGATTGACAACGGTATTGAGCATACATACGCAGAATCCGCAGACGAATGCGCCGAGAAGATATACGTAAATTGCAGATGCACCGAGGAATGCACGGCTTGAAATCCACTGGATTACCATACCGAAGAAACCTGTTGCAAGTGCAACGAGTGTCGTTTTCTTGTAACCATACTTGAGAAGCATCTTTCCTGCAGGGATTCCCATGAAGAGATATGCAGCAAAGTTCATCATGTTACCCATCATGCCGGCCCAGCTGTACTGGCCTTTCCAGATGTTTCCGAAAGGTGCGGCCATATTGGTCACGAATGAGATCATCGCGAAGATGAAGCACATTGTAATGATGGCCACGATGTTTGATTTTTTCTGTGTCATATAAAATGTTTTAATGTTTATTGTCAACGGGTTATGCAAAAGTCACCCTTACGTCGTTCTGCAAAAATCGCGTAAAATTACTAAAAAAACGTTGCAAAAGCAACGGACTCGGCCGAAAAAGACATCATCTGATTTCTCTGACCATATCCTCGAACTGTTCACGCGGCACACGGGACTTGTTCTTGATTTTGGCCCGGTAGTTATACACTGTATTGGCAGAGTAATGAAGTAGGGACGCAATCTTGGATGACTCACTTACGCCAAGCTTCACCAGGGCAAAGATCCTGAGTTCCGGAGTCAGCATGTCATTGTCCTTCGGCACGATGGCGGAGCCTTCCGTCAGCAGGGCATTGAACTGCTCGATAAAGTCAGGATAGAGATTCAGGAAGGTCTCGTCGAACATCTTGTAGAATGTCTTGATGTCCTCGTCTATCGGCGGCAGCATCTCGATTTCGTCAATGATATATTTCTCATTGCCGCGCTTGAGATATTTCAGGATATGATTCTGATACTTGCGAGTCTTGTTTATGTTGTCCGACACCATACCGAGGAACAGCGCGATGTACTCCTCCTTGATCTTGTCCGCTTCTTTTATCCTGTTGTTCAATGACTTGAGTTCTTCATTAGTCCTGGCAAGTATCTGATGATGCCTGAAGATGTGGAGTGACAGCACCGCAAGCAAAGCAAGCAGCAGGCTCACGAAAGCGATGGCGGTAATCATCAGACTGTTCTGCCGCCTCTGGCGCAGTTCATATTCGTGTTCTATACGCGGAAAGAACTTGGATATCTGCCACGGACGCAGTTTTCCGTTATACGAAAGAGCATCCTGCATACAGTGGTCTGCGCAATACTTGAACGCCCTGTCCACGTCTCCCCTGTCGAATATGTTCTCCGCTATAATGTTCAATGACGCATAATCCTTATTGGCAGCACAGATATCAGCCTGGGCCGACTGGCCAAGCCAATAAAGGAGGCTGTCTTTCTGCACGCTGGGAACTCCTTCCGAATAATAGTAGCATGCGCTGGCATATCTCCTCAGGTCCTTGTCCTTCGACATTGACATCATCTTCTGCGCGAATTTCCTCACGGATGCCGAATCCTTTGCCGAGAGGGCCGCTTCCCTGTTCAGGTCATACCACTCGTAGGTTCCCGGCGTCACGTACTTCATCAGGGAATCACGCAGCTTGTTCCTGTCATCGAACTGGTACGCCCCTACGGAATCGTCAGAGGCGTAATACATAAGTTCTCCGGCCAAAGTATGTCTTGTCCGCAGATACTGGAGTTTCTGGCCGGCAGGGATTCCTTCCGAAATCACATGCTGCATCAGAGTATTGGCTTCAATGTGATATCCGGCCTTGGCATACACCTCTACAAGTAAAAGATTTGCAGCCGCAAGACGCTCTTTGTCATCATGTTGCGAAGCAAGCCTCTTGTTGGATGCGAGAAAGAAAACAGTGGAGTCGAAGTTGTTCGAACGGAACTCGTTTGCCATCCTGAAATTGAACGCAATCTGATTTTCGTAACTTCTGTCGGAGCGGTAAACTTCCCGGATGGATTTGATACGGGAGTCGAAAGCCTTTTCATAGGTCTCCTTCATCTCCAATGTCGCATCGAGTTCGTTTATAGTCTCCCTCACTATGCCGGTTTCATGCCTGCAGGAGTACAGGCACAAGATCAGAATTATATATGCAAATTTCTTCATACGTCGATACGGCGGTATTTCCCCAAATATTCTGCGAAGATACTCAAAGCCGCGTAAAAAAGAAAAGTCCGGCATCTGTTCTGGACGCCGGACCTTCGGATAAATAGGTTTTGTCTACAAGTTTCGCATTCGCGGAACTCCACTGTTCAATTATTTGATTTTCTTGAAGTCAATCAATTCTACACCGTCTGTAGCAGTAGTAGAAAGATCAATGGTAAGGACATACACTGAGCCTTTTTCCAGCTGGACACCTTCCTTGAGACCGATGTTGTCGTTCAAACCGACTGTAGTATCGAAGAATTCAGCTGCGCTGTCCGTGTATTTCACACTTCCTGCATCACCGAGAATCTTACCTTTCTCTGAGCCCCAGCCGTCCTGACCGAAGTACTTCGCAGAAATGTAGTCATATCTGAATCTTCCGCCGAGTGTAGTGCCGTCTTTCTCATCTACCGCAATACCGGTAAACTGGAACACCATCGGACGGACCTGGGCCATACAGAGGGCCTCTCCCGGATTGAAAGCGAACTGACTGGTCATCACAGGATTGGCAAGTCCCCATGCCATCATCCAGAGGGCACCGTCCTTGATTGTAGCCTCAGAACCGTCAGCAGCAAGTCTGCGGAGAGTTGCATAACCATAGTCAAGGTACAGGTCAACAGCGAATGTACCGCTTACGACATTGAGTTTGATGGTTGCACCGTCGAGGTAGAACAAATCAGGGTCGAGATACCAGTTCGCAAGGTCGGCAATACCGGAAATGGCGATGGCCTCATCCTTGTTCAATGACATTGACGCGACCTGATAATGGGTTGCGGACAGGCGGCTTGCCTGAATGCCGTTCACCTTGATATCCAATGAATTGACAGGTATTTCAACGTTCTTGATTGTGAGCGAAGCTGCACTGTTTCCGGCATTGGCATCCACAATGAACTGGTATGATTTGCCGACTTCGAGAGAAGATGATTCTGTCTCAGGTTCGATATTGCCGCTGCCAGTAACCTTGAACAGACCGGTTTCGTCATTGAAAGAAGCATAAGAGCCGAACTCGCCGCCCCAGCCTCTCTGACAGAAGAACTTGAATGAGAATCCTGTCTTGGAGATAGAAGCTCCGGCCGTGAATGTGATTCTGTAAACACCTTCCTCGGTCTGTGCCATGCACCATACACCGTCGTCAGTGTTCCAAGACGGACCGATGCCAGGTTTTCCGATGCCAGCACCGATGGCCCAGATTGCACCCTTTGAATCCAAAGTAGCATAGTTGTCCTTGTCTGCCATCGCCTCTACCTTTATAAACTTGCCACTGAAGTCAGCAGTCAATTTGTAAAGTCCGTCCACCGCCTTGAATGTCACAGTATTATCTGCATTGAGAGTAAAGAAATCATAGTCCAGATTCCACTGGTCAGGTTTGTCAATGCCGGCAAACTTGATTTCCGAGCCCTGGAGAAGGTTGAGCAGTTCCACATTGGCAGACTCTGACAATGCAGAAGTGATGCTGCCGAACGGAGATGCCGACAGTGACATGAGGTCAGCTGTAATCTTGTATGTGCCGCTCTTTACGGCAGTGAACGGAATCGTGCTTGAAGATTCGGCAGCGACAGGTTTCAGCGCTGAGCCGTCCCATCCGAGCCAAATCGCAGGCTGACCGGCTGCAGGCACGCATTTGATCAATGCAGAAGCCTCTGCAGGGAACGCGTCAGTCACCTCATAAGAGAAGTCGCCGCTCTTCGTCATGGTGTATTCCTTGCCACCGGAGAGAAGTGTCAATGTCGAAGGGGCCGGTCTGCTGACATTGACCTCAACCGTCTCTTCTGTTATTCCCAGACCGGTATTCTGCGCGGTAAAGGTAATTTCGGCGGTTCCGTCCGGAATGTCCTTAAGGAGAGGGACGAAGATGGCCGCGTCATAGGTTCCGTATGTCTTGGTACGGATTGTCAGATCGCTGACAGATGTGCCGTCGAAGAGGAGTTTCGCCTTCAATGTAGAAAGAGGGAACTCGTCGTTCAGCTTTATGGAGAATCTTACTGAATCGCCCATGAAAGCTTCAGTTGCGCAACTTTCAATCGTCATTTCAGGACCCTTGTCCGTGAATTTGACGTCCATTCCGTCATCTTTGCAGGAAACGGCAACTGTTGCTGGCACTGCAAGCAATGCCATAGTTTTCAATATCTTGTTCATTGTTCTAATCTTTTAATCTTTCCATTTCAAAGAAACTATCGACTTGGCAGGGACGTCGCATTTCACAGAATGTTCCGCTGAAATGAATACAAGCTGCCTTGCATCAGAATTTTCATTGAGAATAATCACGCCATAGGAATTGTCAGGGTTCTTGAACACGAGATAGTCCAGTCCGTCGGCGGTATAGCCTTTGGTTCCGATTCTGACCGCACCCTGTTCTATAACCTTGGAGCAATGTGCAATGTTATAGTAATGAGTGTAATACTCCAGTGACGAATAGTCGGAAGAGGCTATGGTCACTGCACCATAACATGTCTTGCATGAGCCGTCGGCATCAGTATATGGACCCTTGTTTTCGTCCAGCATGAGATTCCACAGGGTGACACCTTTTCCGCCGCGTTTGAGAAGGCCGAAGAAGATATCTCTCATGTCATTGATAAGACAAGAACTGAAGTTGTAATTCCAGGTGCCGATGGAGGCCTCGGTGAAATACAGTTCCTTGTCAGGGGCTCCGGCTACTATCTTGTCCAGTTCGGACACGTTTCCGCCGTAGTTGTGCCATGCGGAACCTGCGATGTAGGCGGAAGCCTGGGCATCAGCATATATCTTGAGCGGATACTGGGCCTGGTCACTCATGTTGTCATAATTGTAGTTATGGTCGAACACGAGAATCTTGGTGTCCAGTCCGGCCTTCTTGAAGGCAGGGCCCAAGGCTGTCTTGATGAAGTCTCTGGCCACGTCCCAATGCATTACCATCGACATTGAATTACCTGCGTTGAGCGGTTCATTCTGCGGCGTAACGGCATAGATGTCAAGTCCTTGCGACTTCATGTACTGAATCCATTTCACAAAGTATTCGGCATAGTCCTGATAGCATGAAGGCTTGAGTGTACCTCCAGTCCAGCTGTACCAGTCGATATCGGAGTTGACCGCTTTCTTCATCCATCGCGGAGCTGTCCAAGGGGAGCCGATTATTCTGAGCGAAGGATTGATCTTCTTGATTTCCTTCAATACCGGAATGACATATTTCAAGTCATATTCTGCCGGAGCGAAGTTCTCGATTCCCTTGGTGTCGCACCATGTGAAACGCTCGATGGAAAAGTCCGAGCCGCCGATGCAAACCCTTATCAATGAGCTGCCTATGCCAGTCTCGGTATCGAACATATGTTTCAGGAAGGCCTCCCTCTTGTCTTGAGGCATTTTCAGGATGTTGTAGCAGGAGGCTACTGTCAATGCTGCACCGAAACCGTCAACAGTCTGATAGGTATCGTCAGTGAAACGTACCGCATATGGTGACATTGATGCAGTCTTTCCGAAAGAGATTGTTTTCTCCGCGAAGAGGCTGGACTTATCCGCAGTTGTCGTATAAGAGTAGGCTCCTTCAACTGCAGGCTGGGGTGTCGGTGTCGGCTCAGGTGTAGGGTCCGGAGTCTGTGGCGAGTTTTTCGAATCGCAACTGCATGACATCATGAACGCCATCGCCAAAAAAGCACAAATAGAAGAATACTTCATGTCTAATATCCAGGGTTTTGTGTCAAATTCGAGTTCTTGTCAATGGCAGTCTGAGGTACCGGGAACAGAATGGTTTCATCCGTAAGCGGTGTGCGTTTCTGCCAATATGAATCATAGTTCGGTGACGAAGGATCTGACATTGAATTGTGCACATCCTTGATCATGTCGTGACGGGCAAGGTCGAAGAAACGGAAGCCTTCAAAGGCAAGCTCAAGTCTGCGCTCGTCCAGAACGGCCTTCAGCATTGACTCTTTGCTGCTCTTCACTGAAAGAGGAAGGTCTGCCAGTCCGGCCCTGTTTCTGGTCTTGTTCGTATAGATGTATGCGTTGTCCAAGTCGCCTGTCATCACAAGAGCCTCAGCATGAAGAAGATAGATTTCACCGAGACGCATGAGGATCATGCTGCTGGCATTGGTAGGGACCTTGTGCATAAATGCATATTTTGCTGCAGGATAGTAGAGGCTCCAGCCGCATTCGTCGTAAACGATGGTAGCATTCTTTCTTTCAGTATCGCCGGCCGCATCATAAGCGGCTGCGAGATTTCTGGAAGGTGTGGACCATTTCGCCCAAGAGTAACTGTCTGAAGGGTTGTAGGCATTGCGGTGATACATCATCCATACCCAGTTTCCGGAGTTGCGTGACCAGGTGACCTCGAAGATGGATTCCTTGGTGTTTCTTACGGCATCATCGTCGTTATATCCCCAGAGGTCGCCGTAATTGTCCACGAGTGAGAAGCCCATGCCCTCGACTGCCACACAGTCATTGATGACCTGATTCCAGTCCTGGCGCTGCTTCTCGGCATAGACTCTCGCCCTCAAACCATGCGCGAAAGCCTTGGAGAACAGATACTTGTCAGAAGCATTGACATCAGGAGCATTGTCGCAGGCGTAGTTGAGGTCTTCGATTACCTGTCCGTAAATCTCATCGACAGGAGTACGTTTCGGATAATAGTCCTCGTAAACGTCCTCGATGTTCTCCGATGTGATTTCAGGAGGGATGACGGTAATCATAGGAGCGTCGCCCCAGAGCTGGGCCATCCTGAAGAGGTTGAAAGCCCTCCAGCACAATGCCTCGGATTTCCACTCGTCGTGCTCTTTCTGAGTCATCTTCACTGCGGAAGTATCTTTCTCGAAGATATTGTCAATGTTGCAGATAATGTTGTTGGCGTTGCTTATCTGCTTGAGGTACCAGTCCCAGTCGCGGGCGACATTGGAATTGGCCGGATCCTGATTGTTGGCCTCGATGGCTACGATCGCTCCGGTGGACGGGCTGCCGCAGTAAGCGTTGTCGCTCCTGGTCTCGGTAGTGATGAGCCAGTCCATGTATCCTTTTTCCTGAATGTCTTTTACCCAGCTGTTGTACAGGGAGTTGCGAAGTCCCAACATATCCGTTCTGGTAGAATATTGGCTTTCGCTGTCATTCTTCACATTCACATTGTTTTCATTGTATGATGTGTGAGGATTCAGGTCCAGGTCGCAAGCCTGGAATGCCACAACGACAGCCGCCGAAAGAATCAAATTTATAATTTTCATATTAATGCCTCCTTAGTCATCAGAAATCCACATTGACACCGAATGTCACAGTCTTGACGTTAGGGTATGTACCCCAGTCAATTCCCATGCTTGTAGCGCTTGAGTACTGGCTCATTTCTGGGTCGTATCCGGAATATTTGGTGAATGTAAACATGTTGGCGAGTGTGATGTACGGCTGTATCTTGGTGAGATTCAGCTTCTTGAGGAACTTGCCGGAGAAGTCGTAAGAGAGAGTGATGTTCTTGATCTTCAGATAAGAGCCGTTCTCAATCCATCTTGTGGAAGCCTTGAGGTTATCCACTTCGCCTGCCTTAGGGATGTCTGTCACCTGTCCAGGGACACGCCATCTGCGGAGGACATCGGTAATCTGGTTTGAACCGTTGTACATACCGATCATTTCGATCTTGGATGCATTGTAGATGTCGTTTCCGATGGAACTTGTGAGGAGAACGCTGAGGTTCAGTCCCTTATAGCTCCAAGTGTTTGTCATACCCCAGATGAAGTCAGGGTTGGCATCGCCGATGTAGTGACGGTCAGAAGAATTGATCTTGCCGTCTTTGTTGTAGTCCTCATAGACAATCATACCGGTCTCAGGGTCAACGCCTTTGGCTGTGAGTCCGTAGAAGCATGAAAGAGGTTTTCCTTCTGTCATCCTTACGACCTGCTCGCTGAGCGCCTCGGATGTGGAGGTATAGTTATACACTTTCTGGAGTGTGAGCTTCTCGACCTTGTTGCGGTTGAATGAAAGGTTGAAATCGGTTGTCCACCTGAAGTCGTTCTTGTCGAAGTTGACAGATGAAATCGCGAATTCCATACCCCAGTTGCTCATCTCTCCGTCATTTCTGATGAGGTCAGAATATGGAGACGGCATAGGGACGGTAATCAACAGGTTCTTGGTATATCTGCGATAGACGTCGTAAGTGAATGTGAGTCTGCTGTTAAGCACGGACAGATCCAGACCGAGGTCCCACTGTGATGTGGTCTCCCATGTGAGTTCCCTGTTGCCGATGTTGGATTTTCCTCCGAGTGTAGGAACCGCGTCAGCATATTTGGAATCTGTCCAGTCATAGTAGTTGGTAGAGTACATCTGCTGCCAAGCATAGTCGCTGAGGCCTTCCTGGTTACCCTGCTGTCCCCAGCCCACACGGAGTTTGAGGTCATTCAGCCATCTTACGTCTTTCATGAAGTTTTCGCCTGAAATTCTCCATGCTGCTGACATTGACGGGAAATATCCCCATTTGTGTCCCGGCGCAAGCTTTGAGGAGCCGTCGGCTCTGAACGCTACGGTGAGGTAGTATCTGCTGTCGAAGTTGTAGGCTGCACGGGCGAGGTATGACATGATTGCCCATTCGCTCCAGCTCTGGCTCTGGCCTCTGAGGCCGCCCTTGTTACCTCCGTTCAGTCCGAAGAGCACGTTGTTGTTTTCTGCGGAGAAGTAGTTTCTTGAGCCTGAGAGCTGCTGCCAGTCTGAAGTTGTGGCTGACATACCGCCCATGAGTTCGAGCGAGTGCTTTCCGAATACATTATTGTAGTTCAATATGTTATCGTAAACCATTCTTCTGTCGTCGCTTCTGGAGTCAGATGCTTCTCCGTGCTGTGTCCTGCCGTATGATGTATGGATAGGATCAAGGAAAGAGTAGCTGTGAACCCAGCGGCGGTCCATGCTGACGGTGCTCTTGAAGTTCAAGTGCTTGGTGAAGTTGATGCGCGCGAATGCTGACATCACTGCCCTGTCGGTCTGCTCGAAGTTGTTTTCTGTTCTGGCCAGGTTCTCTGAAGGAGTAGTAAGGTTGGCTCCGTAGAACTGTGTCCAGTACCAGTCAGGGTTGGTTTCGCTCCAAGGCTTGGCATATGTAGGGGTGTTGATTACTGAAAGGACAACACCGGCTCTGTTGGAACCTGTACCTGAGATGATGCCGTTGTTCTTGTAGTTGGAGTATGCCACGTCCATTCCGACGGTGATCCATTTGAAGAGATCTGATTCGAGATTGACTTTGGCATTGTACCTCTTGTTATATGCGACTTTCAGGATACCCTGCTCGTTGCTGTAGCCGAGGCTCATGTAGTAACGGGTCTTGTCGTTTGCATTCGATACTGAAACCTGGTAGTTCTGTGTAATTCCTGTGCGGTAAGTCTCGTCAAACCAGTCGGTTTCGTCCTTGAGTCCTTCAGGGACATTGGCAACGCCGATTTCTTTCTGGAGTTCGCGGTACTGGTCGACATTGAGGACGTCGTATGTCTTGGTCACATTTGAGAGTCCGACATATGCGCTGAAATTGATCTTCGGTCCTTTGCCCTTGCTGCCCTGCTTGGTAGTGATGAGCACGACGCCGTTGGCTGCACGTGATCCGTAAATCGCTGCAGATGAGGCGTCTTTCAGGATCTGCATTGACTCGATATCGTTAGGTGAGAGATATGAGATCGCATAGTTTCCTGTTCCGACAGGCACTCCGTCAACGACGTAGAGAGGGTCATTGGTAGATGAGATGGATGATGCACCTCTGACTCTGATGACCATACCGCTTCCCGGCTGTCCGCTGGTCTGTGTCACCTGGACTCCGGAAACTTTTCCCTGGATGAATCCTGATGCGTCAGTGACCGGTCTCAATGCCATGTCTTCGGTATTGACCGTCGAAACCGCCGTGGTGAGGTCTTTCTTTCTCACCGAACCGTATCCGATCGCCACGACTGCGTCGAGGGCAATTGCGGTTTCCTTGACTTCTACGTCAATGTTAGTCCGTCCGCCGACTTTCTCGGTTACTGTAGAATAGCCCAATGCGGAAAATTCCAGAACTGATTCTGATGATGATACTCTGATGTCATAGCGGCCATCGACATCAGTGATGACACCGTTCTTGGTGCCCTGCTCCAATACGGTCAGTCCTACGACGGGCTGTCCGTTCTGGTCTTTGACCGTTCCATTGACACTATGTTGCTGAGCGAAGGCTAGCACGCTGGCAAACATAAGCAATACAACTAAAAATTTACGCATAACTTTATTGGTTATAGAATAATTATGTGCGGATTGCTCCACCTTTTCATGCAAAATTACAGTCTAAGTAAAAACGTTTTGCAACGAGTGGACAAAAAGTGGACGAAATATTTGGTCACAAATCTTTATACGCGTATTTTTCAATAAGTTAGAAAATTGGGATTTGCATGGTAAAGTGGGATTTTCTTCTATTAAAATTTATAAAAGTGGATGTTTTGCAGGTTTTTCCTGTCAGCGCGACCCGGCATCGACAATAAAATCTCGAAACTTTCGTGAAAAAAATATTGCCATTAAACAAAAAATGCCTATATTTGCAGTCCGTTCTTCACGAAGAGGCAACTCAAGTGATGAAACATCAGGATGGTTCGGTAGCTCAGCTGGATAGAGCAACAGCCTTCTAAGCTGTGGGTCTTGGGTTCGAATCCCAACCGAATCACGAAAATCGGCCTTGTAGATACCTACAAGGCCGATTTTTTATTTCTTGTTAAACATCGTGGCGGGAAACGGAATCCCGGTGGCGCAAGGTAAAGCCATGTTTTCTGCGGGTCCGTACTTTTGTTGTAAGCGTCTCCGCGGTTACATGTTTGCCGGACTATTGTTATCCGCAAGCGTCTCCAGAATTACGCCTGTTGTCGGGACGATGCCACATCAATTTTTGCAATAGCTTGATTTATAGATAGTTATCAAATCCAGTGTGGATTAGTAGCCAAAAAATCTTCGAAAATCCACGCTTAAAATAAACGATGCTTGATTATCAATGTGTTACGGAGAAGGCCGTGGCGTCGTCCCGCCGCCGGAATTCGTCCCGGTCGGCGTCCCTACAGAGAACGATTCCGACAGAAGGATTCTCGCCTTTTATCCGTTCTTCATCATCCAAGACGCGAAGGCAAGCCGCCAATTTGCCTTCCGAATCTAATTTGGCAGACGCATCTGCCAAATTAGCGTCAAGACACTTCCATTCTTCGTAAAACGTCCTCATATTACGCAAGTTGCGAGGTGAGAATCGTTATGTCAAACAGTTTACCTGCGGGAACCTCCAACAATATTGACTTATTGTCATCAACTCCACAAGGTTCAAAAGCGCCCTTGACAATTGTGTCACCAAACGGATATAGCATCTACATCAAGACTTGTTTAGAGAACCGATTTTATATATTCCTGACAGACATACCATCCTCGCAAATAGTCGTCCTCTGTACTATATCTCTTATCCAGTGTCACATCTGACATTCCGACCCTGACACCCCACCACTCATACATCTTCCGTGTCTCAACTTTACCATTGAATTCCATTGCAACTATTCTGTGCTTCCCCAGAAACAGATTGGCAAGCTTTATCCAATTCATATAATCCGAATAGTCATTGAATATATCTTCAAAGAGATAACAACCATAGTCAGTTTTTTCCGGAATATCATCCGTTCTTTCTTCAACGCACACTACTTTCTCTGTAACAAGATCCAAGTACCATTTATGTTTTACAAAATATTCAACTGCATTCTTCAGCGGATTATCTGAAAACCATTGAAAAATGACACTGAAGACATCTATAGATGGATCTCCACATGATTCAATCTGAATATTACTATACCTATTGATTCTGTCATTCACCTCACGAAGGATATCCATACCTGTTAATTTCCATCTATCCGTAGGCACCCACTCCATGTGGTTAGCAATATCCTCCGCATGCATTACTGATGCAATCGACTTTCTGCCGATTGCATAACGATATGACATCCAAATACAAGTCTCCTTAAAATCGCTCATAGTTCTAATAGTTTTCAAATTTAACTGCTAATAAAACCATTATTGTTTCCTCGCGAACAAACTTACATTGAGGCAAATCTATGAAACAAAAACCAAATGTAAAACATTGACTTTCAGCTATTTTTTCGCTATATAAATAACATGTATTCCGACCATGTTACACTATAATGTTATTATATATATTATAATATACACTAGTATGATATCTATACAGCAGTCGTTATGACTCATGATTATTTCTCTTCGGAACGAAAGTTTTGCTTGGCGTATTAGTGGAAACCGACGTATTCTGGCGTCTTGGCGTCGTCCCGCAAGGCAGATACCCGGAATTTCGTGTGCGGACGTGGGAGTTCACACCTCAGACAGAGCCTTGCCGAACCCAATGATTTTATCTAGCCAGTTATCCTGCCAGTTATCTCGCCATTTATCTCGCCAACTTTGTCAATATGCTATATATATTCTGGCAGGCCATAAAATCACCTGATTCACTACAGCTGAGCATAATCATGACGTGCACTTTGACCAAGATAATCGGTTTTGTCCGGAAAACAGGGCAGTTTCACGGACAAGTCTATGTGGAATTACAATTTGTTCGTGAGAAAACGTTTTAACACGGACAAGTCACTGAATATCAACAACTTCTCCAGAAAACATGGCAATTTTCCGGAGAAGTCGGGTAACAGTCGGCATTGTCAATGTTCCGACAATGGTTTGATTCCTATCTGTAGAAAGTGTACATAATGGTGCCCCGCTGAGTCGTGACGTCATAGTTGCTACTGAAGCCGGTTTTGAGTGCCGCTTTCTTGCAGGCTTCGATTACCTCCTCATCTGTGATAGTAGAAGCCGAGTTCAACTTGGCGGACTTGACGTGACCCCACTTGTCTATTGTAATGTCAAGCTTGACAATTCCTTCAGCATTTCCACGCACTTCAGGATCTTCGACACGAAAACTGACATATCTGTCCTCCATCCGATATGAAGACTTCACCTGAATCCTCAACGGCTCTTTGGCATTGGCCTTCTTGCCGGCGCGGTATTCTTTGTGTGCGTCTGTGATGATTTCATCCATAAATGCAGATATGCTTGAAGCTGCCGATATCGTATTCTGCTCCGCAGCGGATGTGCTCATCGTCGACCCGACGAGCAGCGAATCCAAAGCCTCATGCAAAATCGCGTTTTCTTCCTTAACCTGCTGGACATCACTATACGCCTTATATGTGAAATATCCGAAGCAAAGGCATAGCAGTAAAGTCAAGAACTGCAAGAATTTTCCGTTTCCCATTGCTGTTGTCTATTAGTTTGTCAGTGAATCCTAAAGGTAGACATTTCTTCTGTTTATTGCAAATCGGTTCTACAGAGAAGGAGCGCGCGCATCCGGAACAGGAATGAAAAGGTCAATGACTTTGACTCCTGGTCTGCCTTGGGCCAAGGTCGTCAACGGAGGCGAAATGGCAATCAAAAGTTGACAAATTGTCAGTCATGACCAATAGTGGATGAAATGTCAGAAATGGCATGTAAGTTGCACGTCCTCAAGCGGCAACACCTTAATAAGGCGGTTATAAACAGAGTATTTTTAAATTTTACTAATTATGATTACCGAAAAATTACAGAATGCGGTAAACGATCAGATTACCGCTGAATTATGGTCTTCAAATCTGTATCTCCAGATGGCTTTCTACTTCGAGAAAGAAGGATGGAATGGTTTTGCACATTGGATGCACAAGCAATCTGATGAAGAAAGGGAGCATGCCATAAAGCTTGCCAACTATCTTGCAAAGCGTGGCGGTGAAGCTACGGTAAATATGATTGATGTCGTTCCTTCCGGTTGGGGCAGCGTCAAAGAGGTTTTTGCCAGCGTTGCAGATCATGAACGTCATATTTCAAAGCTTATAGATGACCTTGTAGATGTGGCTGCTGCAGAGAAGGATAAAGCAACACAGGATTTCCTCTGGGGATTCGTCCGTGAGCAGGTCGAGGAAGAGGCTTCTGTCGATGCCATTGTAAACAAAATCGAGAGATGCGGCGAAAGCGGTCTTATCTTCCTTGATTCCGAACTTGCCAAAAGATAGGCATTGACTTGTCACCAAAAACATTAGCCTCGGCTGTCAGTCGAGGCTTTTTTGCAAGATTATAAATCATGAAGGTGAGAACAAGTCGTCAGCAACTTGTTTCAAAATCTTATCTGGCAGACGCATCTGCCAAACGTACCACGAGCGACATCATGTCAATCAGAGACAATAAGTATTGTGACACGCTGAGCCGATTTCGACGAATCCTTGCCTGTGTCGCCGAGCGGCTGGCGATATGCCCGACTGCAATCGATGCCCTTTTTGCTCAGGTGACGGATAACGCTGTCAATGCGTAATTCACTGAGCTTCAGGTTATATCTGCCATCACCACTTGCAGAAGCCTCACCTGTAACAAACAACTCGTAGCCCTCCGTTGACTTTATCCTCCTTGCGAAATCATCGAGTTCTGTCTTGGCCTGCTGACGCAACTTGCTGCTGTCGAAATCAAACATGACACAGATGTTGCCGAGGGTGTCACGTGACATTTTCGGCTTCTCTTCCGCTTGCGACTTGAGCGCCTCATTCTCCTTCTTGAGATCTTCCAATTCAGACTTCAGCCTGGCCACTTCATTCTCGGAGTCCGCAAGGTCATCTTTCAGCGAATGCACGGAATCCTCACAATCTTCTTTCACAGCCTCATTCATGTCCCTCATTGCGGCCAGAGCATTCTCGGATTCACGTAATTTGCTAGCCTTGCTCACGTATCCGGACTTTCCGCCGAGAAGATTCAGCCTCACGACCATGGATACGGTGCCGATTCCCTTCGGGGCATTGTCGCACTTTAAAAGCCGCTTGTAATTGCCCTGTAATCCCAATGTCACGATAGGGCTCACGTCGAATTCTGCGGAAACCAGCATTGGAACATATCCAGTATTATAGTTGTGGCGAGTGTTCTCGGCCTTGAGCCAAATGTCGGTGGTTTCCTTGTACTTTTCTTTCCAGCGCTCATTGCCCATCGCGATGCTATATGTGTTGCCCCTGGCGAAGAGCCAGCCGAAACCCGCTCCCGCGTAGAGGTTGAAACGCTTGTCCGTCCGGTTTTTCCAGATTTCCATCACGTTGAACTCCAGCGTAAGGTCGGCGGCATGGTATTGTGTCCACATCTTCGTATAAGCGAGTCCGCCGGTTTTCTCAAGGAGAAGCCTGTCCCCTGCCGGCTTACCGTCTATGTCCGGAACAATATCTCCGGAGAGATTCCCGTCAATGTCAATGGTGCCATCCCCTGCGGGAGTGTCCAACGGTTGTAACTTGTCGAACCTCAATTCTCTGGCATACTTGGAGAAATCGTAGTTCAGGCCGAGACGGATCCACGGGCGTAT